>JAKQDD010000258.1 GCA_029556615.1 Verrucomicrobiota bacterium
ACGAGACGCAGGCCCATGGCTTCGATCCGGATCCCGCGCTGAACAGGCGGGACCAGCATCTGGAGCAGGCGGGTGACGGCTTCGGCCAGGCGCTTGTCGTTGTCGCCTTCGCGGGCGTCCTCGCTGAGCCGCTGGTAGAGCGCCTCCCAGTCGAAGCCCTGGTCAGGGGCATCGAGCGGGTCGCGGCTGTCGGCCAGCCTGGCTTCATCGAAGGGTTGCTTCACGTCGGGTTCTCCTGGGTTGGGGGTTGGAAGTCGGCGCGGGTGAGGACTTGGACGCGGGGCTGCCAGATCAGGAGCTTGCCGCCGCGCTGGGCCTTGACCTTGCGCCAGGCCCAGAGCTCGAGGGCGGTGCCGGGCGTGCTGAGCCAGTCGAGGCATTCCTGGGCGCGTTCCTCGGTCAGCTTGCGCCGGTGGCCGGCGAAGTCCTGGCCGGTGGACTGGACGCCCACGACGCCGCGCTGGGGATCGAGGGCGAGCACATCGATGATGCCGAAGAGGTCCTGGCGGATGCCATGGGGTCCGCCGTACGGGTTCCACTTCTCGACGATGGCGCAGACCAGGCCCTGTTCGCGGAGCGCCCGCAAGGTGCGTTGGGTTGGGGAGAGGGATTTCATGGTCATCGGAGATGGGAGGCTACTCGGGTTCAACCTCGGCACCACGGCGTGCCCGTCTATCCAGTTCGGCGAAGACCTCCTGATCCGTGACCTCAGCCGCCAGCCGCTCGATCTTCGCATACGGCCAGATCTCGGTTTCGGGTGGCAGGCCCTTTCGCCAGAAGAAGACCAGGGCCAGGTCGGCGTTGGGTCCGACTGTGGCCGCGCGACGCCACCGGCAGACGCAGTCTGGGTGGAGACGCCGCATGGCGATCCAACGCCGGGTTGTCTCCACGAGTTGGCGCTCGAAGTTCACAGCCAACTCGGCGGGCGACTTGGCCTTCGAGGTTCCAGGGGGTTGGTATGCGGGGGTAGGCATGGGTCAGAGTCAGGGTTTGAGTTGCGAGGCGGTACCAACCCAACCCACCAGAAATAAAATGCTGCTCCCGAAGGGAGCACTATTTTCTGGTGGGTTGTTGGTTGGGTTTTCTGGTTGTTGGCGGGTTGGCATGGGTTGGCGTTGCAAGTGGTTGATGGGTTGGCGGTTAAGACCCACCAGAATTGAATTCCTCGCCTTTTCTGGTGGGTTGCGGGGTCCAGTCGACGGAAGAAGGGCGTTCGGCGGCTTTCTGAGCGCCCTTTTCGGTGAGCCGATAGCGTTTCTCCTGGCCGTTTTCAGTAAACCGAATCCAGCCCTTGGCGACGCCCGTCTTGATCGCGTTCTGTACCGCCGTGGGGGAGCAGCCAAGGGCCGTGCTAACCGCTTCCTTGTAGTGAGCCTGGGTTTCGCCTTCGACCTTCTGGATGCAATGGAGAACTTCAACGGGATCACAGGACGGAGGGCGGCCCCGCTTGGGCTGGGCCAGGAGTTCGGCAACTTCCTCCGGTTCGGCGTCGCGCCAGCAGATGATCCCCTTCACTTTGAAGTGGGCGATGTAGCGCCGGACCGTGGGCATGCCGTCCTCATCTTCCCATCCCAGGTTCTTGCCGCGCTTGGGCGCCCGGAGTTCGAAGACGCTGTCCGAACCGATCGAGCGGATGGCCAACGCGGCGCGAGCCGGATTGATCCACTCGGCGGAACCCGCGCCCAGGTAGGCGAAGTCCCCGGCTTCCCAGTTGTCCTTTTCCTTCCCGCGAAGCGGCTTGTTGGTGTGGTGAGCGAGGACCATCCCGACCTGGTGCCGATGCAGGAGCGGGTTCAGGAGTTCGCGCATGAACCGGCTCACGTCCTTCTGGCTGTTGCTGTCGCCGCCCAGGTAGGAAAAGGCCGGATCGACAATCACCAGGTCGAACGGGCCGAGTTCGGTCAGCAGAGCGTCCAGCGCCAGGGCGAACCGTTCCGAACTCCGGTCATTGATCGAGCAAACGAAGATCCGGTCCTGGGCGAGGGACTTCTCTTGTTCGGTCAGGTCATCGGTGCCGGTCAGCACCCCATTGCGCATCTTCGCCAGTTCGGCTTCATCATTTTCGGCCTGAACCAGCAGGATCCTCATTCCCTTGGCGCGGTAGAGGGCGCCGGGGTTGAGCCCGAAGAGGCCCTTTCCGACGGCCAGGTGCATGGCCAACTGCATGAGCAGGGAAGACTTCCCCGCTCCGGTCGGCCCCACCAACAGGCAGATGCCGCCCCGGTAGAGGAACCGCTCGGAAATCAGGTCCGTGGCGTCGGCTGCCGGGTCGGCGCATTTGAGTTCGCGCAGCCTCCGGGTCGGGGGCACCAGTTCGACTTTGGCGGCCTCCTTCTCCATCCCCGCGGAAAGGTCGGCGGACAGGAAGCCAGACAGCAGAGAGTTAATGGGCGAGAACTCAGACATGCGTGGAAGTGGGGTTGAAGTGGAGGATCCGCTGCCGGACCGCCGGCACTCCCTCGATGACGCGCAGGCCGCCGGGCATCCGCAGCCAGCCGCAGATGTCCCACCGGGAGTCGTCCGCGCCCAGAAGGCACGCGACGTAGAAGAACCGAACCTGGTCGCGCGCGGCGAGGTGATCGACTCGAAACCAGGCGTGAAGGCTCTTGCCACCCGAATCCACCACCATGATCAGGGGCGCGAACTGGCCCAGCCTGGTGATGAGTTGGGCCTGCTGCGCCTTCGACATGGTGAGGTCATCGAACTCGGCGACCAGATGCCGCCGGGTGCCGGTATTGTTCTGGCAGCGGGCGGACGGCTTGCCGTCGTAGTTGACGGCCTCCTGGCCGCGCATCGGATTGATGACGATGAACTGAAGCCAGTTCGCGTCGGCGATCGTGTCTTCGAGCGGACGTACCATGGCTCGCTCCTTGATTCGACCCGAGCAGATCAGTTCGCCCGGCCGAAACAGATGCGGGAGAACGTCGGCGGGGCCGAGGCCGGTGCCGGGCTCCGTGTCAAAGGCCGGGGCCGTTTCCCTCAGCACGCGGCTGATCAGCGTGGCGTTGCCTTCGGGCCAGTCGACGGCGCCGCGCCCGAAGTTGGCCTTGACGACGGGTTGGCCCGAATAGGCGAAGTCCACGGCGGCCACGATTTCGGAATCAGGCACCACGCGATGGGTGACGCCCTTGTCGCAGCAATGGCGCAAGAACTTGAAGCACTGGTCGGCGCTCAGTAGATGGCGCAGGCTGCCGGCTACACGGGCCAGCCACCGATGGGTGCCGCCGGGGCCGGGCATGGCGCGCAGGCGTTCGGCGGTCCGATGGGAGAAGGGGTAGAGCAGAGCCATAGGGGGGGGTTACTTGGAGTAAAACGGCATCAGCTTGCCCTCGACTTTGAGCGGAAGATGAGGCGCCCAGGGCACGGGCGCTTCCATGATGGTGATGATCCGGGCGAGGTCGGCTTCCGCGGTCGCCTCGGAAAGCTCGAACACGAGTTCATCGTGGACGCTCAGGACGGGGACGAAGCCCGCCTGGACGCACCGCAGCCAGGCGGAGGCGAGCACGTCCCGGGCGGTGGCCTGGGTCCAGTTCTCGGCGATCAGCCCGCCGTAGACCTTCACCCGTTCCCCGGCCACCGTAGCGGTGATATCCTCATCTGAAGGGACCACGTCCCGATACAGGACAAAGCGTTTCAGGGCCGGGTCTTGCTGCGTGCAGGGGAGCGGCAGAGCGTAGTGCCCGCCGGCACGCGACTCACAGGCGACTTCCAGCCGGTGCCACAGTCGGACGATCAGCGGGTTGGAGTCGCGGAAGCTCTCAACCACGCCCTTGGATTCATCCTCGCCCAGTTCCAGGCCCGCCATTACGCGAGCCACCTCGATGAACTTGCGCCACCCGCAGCCAAAACCTAGCCCGAGGCTCCTTGCCTTGGCCAACTGGCGCAGGTTCTACCCGGTCCGCTCGCACCACGCCTTCAGCGGTTCGGGCTCGGCGTAGCCCATCGTGCGCCGGGCGTGGATCTCGTAGGCGTCGGCGTCCGGGTTCTCGCGGAACAGGGCGAGGGCTTCGGTGTCGCCGGCCAGGAACAGCAGGACCCGGCTCTCGATCTGGCTATAATCGGCAACGGCGAGGACGTGCCCGGGCGGGGCGACGATGGCGCGGCGCAGGTCCACGCCCTCGGCGCTCTTCCGGTTCAGGTTCTGGAGGTTCAGGCCGCCGCCACCCGACCAGCGACCCGTGCTGGCGCCGAAGTACCGCAGCTCATACGCCATCCGGCCCGAGGTCATTCGGCGGGCTTCCATCGCCTCGAGGACCCGGGCGGTCCGGTTGGCCGAGCGCATTCGCTGCAAGTGCCGGACCCAGATGGCGGCCTCGGAGTCGATGTGCTTCTCGAGCCAGCGGGCGAAGCGGGGGTCGGCGCTTGAAGTCGATGGCGGGGCCGGGACGCCGATCCCTTCGCAGGCCGCCTCGAACTGCTTGACCGAACCGGCGGGCTTCCAGGGCAAGGCGTCGGCAAGTGAGACGGTCAGCGCCTCGAGTTCGAGCCGCTTGGCGCGGACATACTCCCAGTCAACGGCAAGACCGTGACGCCCCATGTCGGACGTGAGGTCGAAGAGGCGGCGCTCAGGCGGTGGCCAGTGCCGTTCCAGGTGATTCCATAGGGCCAAGGTCGCCGACGCGTCTCGGGCGGCGTAGCGACTGATCTCGCCGGTAAGGAGGCAGTCTTCGGTCGGGTGCCGGCCGCGGGCTCGGTCTCGAGGACCTTTGTCGAGCGTCTGGCCGAAGACCGCCTTGACCGCGCTGGCCAGGTCACGGGGGTGTTGCAGATAGGCGCACAGGGCGGCGCTACACATCCAGGATGCCGGGGCGATCTCCGCGGGCACCAGGCCCAGTTCCTGGAGCCGGTCGAACACGGCGCGGTCGAAGTCCCGGTGGTGGCTGACCCAGGCGCGGCCGGCGAGGGTGGCCCACGGGAACCTGGACGGTGCGCAGACGCAGGCCCGCTGGCCGTCGCTGACGGCGACCAGGTAGGCGTCGAAGCGCGGGTCGTTGCAGTACGCCCACTGGCCCAGTTCGGCGACCGAATAGGTGGCGGTGTAGAAGGTCTCGAAATCGACGCCGAGGACTTCGCCGACGGAGCCCGCCGCCCATTCCTCGGGCGTGATGATGGTGGCTTCAGGGATCATGCCGCGGGGCCTTGTTGGTAGGGCCGGCGGCGCCAAAGGGGACACGCCGTGGCCGTGCATTCACGAATGGCGAGGATGTCCATCCACACGCATTCCAGGCAGAACGCCTTGATGCAAAGGCGCATGCTGGCTTTGCCGGCGTAGACCCGCTCGAAGATGCCTGACTTGGAGGGCGCGTCCTGGGCGATCGCGGCGAGCCGCTTCGCTTGCAGAAGGGTCCAAACGTGATCGCCGGCTGCGTCTTTTGATCCTCTGCGGCGTTTCAAGGGGGCGGGGGGTGTTGGGATAGCGGACATGGGTGGATGACACGTTCTAGGGTTCGGAAGGGGTCGATTTCGGGGGGGGGTGTTCAGGCTGCCGCCTGGCGTGGGTCATAGCCTTTCTGGTAGCGCCAGAGGGCGGCGACCATCTTGAACGCTTCCCAGTCCCGCCTGGGGTCCGGGTGCTTGACGACAGCCATCCGGCCCGGCTCGGTCGTCGAGATGAAGACGTTGGCCGCCAGCACGCGGCCGATGTTCTCCTCGCCCCAGTACGTCGCGGCGTAGGCGGCGAGTTGCATCGCCTGGTTGTCGTAGGAAAGGACCACCTCGCCGGGCTTGGTCTTCCGGGTCTTGTAGTCGAGGATCCCGACGCCGTTGCGGCCGAAGCGGAAGAGGACATCGGCGGTGCCGGCGAATCCTTCGGCGCGGTTGACGAGCTTGATCTCGCGCTCGACAATCTGGATGCCGACTTCCTGCCGCCAGGCGAGAATGGGCTCGACGTAGGGCCGCAGGTCGTCGGCGTAGGGTTCGCCGGCCATGGCCAGTTCGAGCGCGCCGTGGATCATTGTGCCGAGGTCGGCCGCTTCTTCGACCTGCTCGAAGGCGACATCCCGAACCCGGGTGCACCAGTAATCGACGGACTCGTCCCGTGTCTTGGGGGTGCGCAGGCACGCCAGCGCAACCTGATCGAGCTTCCACTTCTCGAGGCCGGGCTTGGCCAGGACGCTCAGGATGCCAGTGACGCTGGGGAAGAGCCCCAGGCGCTTGGCATCCTTGATGGTGGTGGGGCGTTCGCCCCGGCCATCGGCGGTAGGGAGCTTGTGGACGGGCGTGCCGTCGATGCGATACCAGTGGCTGGACGCGGTCTTTACCTTGCTGAGGATTGCCATGGGGTGGTTTCCAGGAGGGTGAACGGGGAGGGATCGGACCGCCCCGCCGGGTGGGGTTGGGTTTCAGGTCAGAAGGGGACTTCGTCTTCCTCTGCGGGCGTGACGCTGGGAGCCGCCGGAGGCACCGCGGGAGATGGCGGCGATACGGGCGCGGGCTGCGGCCGAGGCTGCGCCGGCGCGGCCACCGGCGGAGGCTGCGGCGCAGGTTGACCGAACCCCGCCGGGACGGGCGAGAGCGCCGCGATAGAAGCGAACACGCCACTGCCGTCCTTGCGCTGAACGTGCTCGACCGTCAGGAGGCACTTCGCCCCCTTGAGCGAGCAGTAGTCCCACCCGTAGGCGGGCGCGCGCCCCAGCATGCTCTTGAGGAAGCCGAACAGGGCGGACTTCTCGTTGCCGCTGATCCGCATCTGTCGGCTGGCGATGCGATGCGGCTGGCCCTGCGTGTCACGGAAGCCAAAGAGGAAGCAGGCCAGATCGACCTTTTCGACCTCGGTGCTTTGGAACTTCTGGCGGGTGACGCCGAACTCGTCGCGGATGTCGATCACGGTGGCGACAAACGTGCCGGCCGGGGCGAGCGCGTCGCCGATGACGGCGGCGAAGGGGTTGCTGTGGCTAACGGGTTGTGTGAGGACTGCCATAGGGTTCTGTTCCTTTCTGTTTTGGGTTTGGGGTGATCAGTTGCGGTAGCCGCACTCGACGGCGGCGAAGACGATCAAGTTGGTGAGGGTCGAGCCGATGACGGCCAGCGTGGCGGCCATCTGCGGGTTCGGGTCGCCTGCCGCCGCGGCCAGCCAGGCGATGCCGCCCAGAAGGCCGATGTAGGTGCCGGTGCCCCAAAGGCCCAGGGCGACGTTGCGCAGGGCTCGCGGCCAGTCGATTCGGGGTTGCTGCGTTTGAGTCTCGTTCATTGTGCGTGTTCGGGTTCGGTACCGGCCGGTTGGTGTGGGTCCTGGCGTCGGCCCGGCCGGATGCGACCGTCGCCAAAGGGGAATCGGGCATGGGCGCGGGTGGCGCGTCCCTCGGCCCGCAGTGCGGCAACGCGCCGCTGGAACGTCTGGCTCTGGAGATAGGCGATGACGTCGGGAATCCGGTACCGCCGGCGGCCCCCAAGCGCGTGGAAGGGCACGCGCCAGCGCCACAACGTCGGCACGCTCACGCCCAGGCGTCGGGCCGTCTCGCGCTGGGTCAGCAGGGGCTCGTAGACGGGGGCCTGAGAGCCGGGTTCGACCGCCAGCGCGTGTCCACGCAGGACTTGAAGAGCGGCCTCCCGGCGTTCGGACGGAGCCGACATGGCGGCGGCGACGAGATCCTCGAGGCCGGTCATGAGGGATCTCCCTCTTCGGGGCCGACCGACAGGCTCGGGTCGCGAACGTTCAGGCATGGTCTTCACGGCTTTCGCTGCTTCACGCCTGAGGGGGAAAACGAAAACCGCCACTCAGGCTCACACCTGAATGGCGGGAAATGACGCTTCCCATTTGGGAAGCCGAACTTCCCAAATTGGGAAGTCCAACTACCCATATGCTACTTTTGACTTCCCACCCGTGCTACTTTTGACTTCCCAATGGGAAGTCTGACTACCCATATGCTACCTCGGACTTCCCAACCGTGCTACCTGCGACTTCCCAATGGGAAGTCCGACTACCCATATGCTACCTCGGACTTCCCACTCGGGACTCCGCGACCCGCAGAGTTTTTTTGCCTCAGGCCCACCCGTATCCGGTCGGCTGATTGTATATGCACTTGTAGCCGAGGCTGATATAGACCTTGATGTGTTCCGCGAAGGCCCGCTCGGCTTTCCCCCCTCTCATCAATCGCTGCTTCAAAACGCCAACGGCCTTCCGAACATTGTTCCGAGCGCGCTCCCCGGCGTCAGCCGCGCAGGCCCGGCCCTCAAGTTGTGCTTCGAGGGATGCCAGATCGGCCTCCAAATGCGTCTGTTCGACCCGGTCGCCGGTTTCCCGAGCCGCCTCGATTTGTCCCCGGACCCGTTCCAGCTCACGCAGGTAGTCTTTCACGGCCACCGCATCCTGCTGAGGCTGAATCGAATCCCGGGGCCGGACGTGCAGGCGCTCAGGGTGGATCGTGGTCTCCAGGTCATAGGCGGAGATCGGTTCGCCGGGATGATGCAGCAGGTGATCCAAGTAGCTCGCTCCAAGCGAGTTCCCAAGATGAAAAGCCGGCATCCCATCGAATGCCACGCTCCACGCATCGCCGCACCGCTGGAACGCCGAGGCCTTCCTGCCACTGTTGTCCTTTCGCTCCTCGGCCGGTCCACGCGCCACCGGTGGTTCCGCGAAGGCTTCGGACAGCAGTCCGCTGTTGCCAGGCAACGCCGTCCGCGGCCCCGCCGCCCGCGCGTCCATGCAGCCGACCTCGATGCCGCTGGGCAGGGCCACCGAAACGGCCCGTCGGATGCGGTCCATCAGCTTCGACGTGTGGCGCTTCGCCGATTCAAAGGGTTGTAGTGCTTCGAGTTCCTTCCGTTTGCAGCGGAGCGTGATATCGATCTGCCGGGCGCCGCCATCGACAAGCCGGACTTCGCCCAGTTCCAGAAAGCAAGAAGAGAGAATCCGTGCTTCCTCTTCTTCGTTACCCTCCCTCAAGAAGTGAATCGCGGTCGTGCGCAGCTCCTCCGGGGTCGGGAGGGCCAACCGCAACGGTAAGCGGCCCATGGCGTAAGTAGAACGTCATAAGCGTGTTACCGAATTGTAACCCTTGCCCCGGAAAGGGCGTCTGGAGCCGCGAATGAAAGCGGTCCTCTTCCAGCGCCCCTATCACTCACACCTCCGTTGAGTTGGTTTGCCAGTCGTGATCTTCCATCCTGATCCGCCCCGAAATGACGAGTACCCATGCCCTCAAAAGCCAGCCCCAAGCCCCTGTGTTTCAACGCGTTCGATGTCGATTTCATAGCCGCCTGTGCTCAGGTTGTACGTGCCTCAACTGACCAACCCACGCCGACGCGACGGCCCACAGGCACGGTGTGCTCCGCCGCGCGATGTTGACTAGCAGCAAAGTCTATGAGCTGGTGATGCTGAGTCAATAGAGTTCTGTCTTGACCTTCGCGCATGCCGTCACTAGAAACAGGTTGTTTTTGGTATGCGGTCTACTAATCAAGCCGTCGTCAGCATCTCCCTGCCTAAGGTCTTGCTGGCCAAGATCGATACCCGGGCAGGCGCCTTGGGCATGACGCGCAGCCGTTACCTCGCTTTCCTGGCCATGAGCGACGTGGATCGGGGCGGAGCTCTGAGCATCCAACCTCACCCGGAACCGGGAACGGCCGCAACCGCCTTGGATTCGGTGCGCGAGATTACCGAGTTCCTCGCGATGGCGGTCCCCGCCCTGGCGGACTATCACCGGCGCAAGGATGATCCTCAGGCTGCGGCCGGCGCGCCAGAGCCGCCGGAATCAGCATCCGACAACCAGTTCTGGAATGACTTTCTCGACGAGCGCGATCAGATCCTGACGCTCAAGTGGATCGAGTCCGAGAAAGCGGGTCGGGACATTGGGTACGAGCGCGCCATTCAACTCTGGCTCAAGCACCGGCCCGAATGGCGCGCGGCGCATTCGGCGGCGTCTGCGTAACTCTTTGGCCCGGTCGAAGGCGATTGCCGGCGGTGGTCGTGACGGCAAGCAGCCGGCCCCCTGTGTCCACGGATGTCAGTCCCCCTCTGGCAGAATCGCGGCATGAAAGATGAAATCGGCACCGGTTCTCGACGGACCTTCCTGGGGTTCTTGACGAAGTCACCGCTCGTCCCAGCCGCAGTGCTGGCGACGCGACCGGCGGCAGCCGTGCCCGCCCCGCCCGAACGTCAGGTCCTGATGAATGACTTCGCCATCGCCGGCTTCCGCTACTGCGACGGCGCGAAGGAACTGCCGCGACTGGTCGCCGGAACCAAGCTGACGCTTCGCGCCGACCCGGCCAATCCCTACGATTCCTTCGCCGTCGAAATCCTCCACGGCCCGGCCCCATGGGGCCTTGACACCGCTGCGGGCCGGGAACCAAAGTCAGGACCATGAATTCCGGAAGGAGAGAGCTCGGCCCGCGCCGGGACGGCCCGTTCTTTCAGCAACGTCGGCTGGTTCTATTGACCCTCCTGCTTGGCTTGTCCGGCCCCAGGCACGGAAATGCGCAACCCGGGACGATCGACACCACCTTGCAGTTTGGGCCCGCCTCAGCGTCGTTCACCAAGTTCACCGCGGCTGCCGCCTTGCCGGACGGGAAGATCCTTGTTTCGGGCGACTTCACAAGCATCCAAGGATATTTTCGCTCTGGCTTTGCGCGGCTCAATTCCGACGGTTCGCTCGACCTTGGATTCGACGCGCCCCTAGGGGGCCGGTCGTCTATCCTCACGCAGCCAGACGGTCACTTCTTCCTCCCTTCTGGTAATGCCGTTCCAGTAGGGCGATATACTCAGGACGGTGAACGCGACACGAACTACAACATTGCCCCCCTCGTGTACGGCACGACATCGCAGATTCTGTTGCAATCCGATGGGCGATTCCTTGTGGTGGGCGAGGAACTACGAAGGAACATGTCGGACCCCAGCACAGCAGTGATGCGGGTTGGAGTGGACGGAACGTGGGACACGAATTTCAACGTGACGGTAGGCAGCGCCTTGAGCGCCTTCGTCCAGACCAACGGCCAGATTCTTGTCGGCTGCGATTGGTCTCCGTGGCCAGGAGGAGCGAGGCGGGGTGCCCTCAGGCTAAACTCAGACGGTTCACTGGACACATCGTTCGATCCTGGAACGGGACCGAACGGCTTAGTGACCTTCGTCTGGGGCCAGCCCGACGGAAAGGTGATCATCAACGGGGACTTTACTACGGTGCGCGATTACCCCCGCATCAAGTTCGCCCGCTTCAATCCGGACGGGACCCTCGATCCGGTGTTTCCTCAGTCGAACTGGCGCGTCGGCGAGTGTGTGCCACAGCCAGACGGAAGGCTCTGGATACGCACCTTGGACAGCGGTGACAGACCGGCTCAAGTCTTCAGACTGAACAGCGACTGGACAGATGATGCGACAGTTCCGCGCTACACATTCCTCAACAGCAACGGCTCCCGTTCACAGCCAGCCAGTCTCTCCCTGCAGGCGGACGGAAGACTCTTGGTGGCTGGCGCATTTACGCGCTACACCAGCGGTGACGGCGCGCCGACCGCAAACCGCATCGTGAGGATTAACTGCGACAACCCAGTCCCATTGCGCTTCAGCCCGCAGCCGCCGGCGGCTCTGGCAGCCATTGAGGGTCGGTCTGTTTCGTGCGTCGCGTGGGCCGATGGCTTCCCGCCGCCACGTTTTCAATGGCGGTTCGAAGGAACCGATATCGTCGGCGCAACCAACCACACCCTTCTAATCGAGGAGGTTCTGCCCTCCCACGGTGGAAGCTACCAGTTTGTCGCCAGCAACGCTTTCGAGACAATTGTCAGCGCACCCTGCGTGCTGACGGTCATCCTGCTGCCCAGAATCGTTGCACAGCCCCAGCCGCAGTCTGTCCCGGCCGGCGGCACCTTCAGTGCTGCGGTCCAAGCCACGGGCACCGAACCGCTTCAGTACCAGTGGAAGCGAGACGGCGTGACGCTGACCGGCCAGACGAACGCTACGCTGACGATCACGAATGTGCAGTCCAGCGATGCGAAGGCTTACTCCGTGACTGTCAGCAATCTTGGTGGCTCGGTTACAAGTACCAATGCTCCATTGAACGTCCTGCTGCCTCCATCGATTTCGGTCCAGCCACGCAGCAAGACTGTGTTCGCAGGGAGCGAGGTGGAATTGACCGTGACGGCATCGGGCGACGGCCCAGTATCTTACCAGTGGTGGTTCAACGACACCGCTTTGGCCGGGGCCACGAACAGCACGCTTCACTTCGCTTCCGCTGTTCTGACGATGAGCGGTCCCTACCGCGTGCAAGTGACCAACCCTCACGGCTCCGCCACCAGCGCCACCGCCAAGTTGACCGTTTTCGACGAGACCGCTAAGCATCCCGGCCTCTTGGACGTAGAATTCGAGCCAGGTGTCGGGTTTGTGGGCTCGGCCGTTTCCGTTGCCATGACGAGGGACGGGCTCGTCTACGCGGCCGGTTCGTGGCCATCCGGCACCCTCGTCCGGTTACGGACAGACGGCACCCTCGACACTGCTTTTGCCGCTGCGGTGCCTGCCTGGACATGCAAGGCCGTCACAGTGCAGGCTGACGGTAGGGTGCTGATCGGGCTCGGGACGTATTCGCACGAAGGAGCGAGTCGTTACAGCATTGGGCGTCTGAGGGGTGATGGTCTTCAGGATAAGACTTTCATTCCAGAGTTTGGCCTGCAGCCACAACTGAGCGTGACGGCGATGGCCGTCCAGACGAATGGCAGAATCGTGGTCGGCGGTACGTTCACAAACGTGAACAAGGTGACACAGAGGGGCATCGCGCGTCTGAACCCGGACGCCGCGTCCGACACGAATTTCTTCGTCGGGGACGGGGTGGACTACCGCGTGCTAGCGGTGGCGGTGCAATCGGATGGAAAAACCCTGGTCGGTGGAGACTTCTCGACCATCGCTGGGGCGCTGCGAAATGGCATCGCCCGGCTTGAGCCCAACGGGTCTCCTGACTGGGGATTCGACCCCGGCTGGGGCGTGGAGGATGCGGTCCGTGCCATCGCGGTGCAACCGGATGGCAAGGTGCTCATCGCCGGCTCGTTCACGGTCTTCGACCTGCAAGCACGGAACCGCATCGCCCGCTTAGATGCTGACGGTTCATTGGACCACACGTTCGACCCGCAAGATGGGCCGGACGGAGACGTGTATAGTATGGCTTACCAAGCCGATGGGAAGATCGTGATCGGCGGCGCCTTCACGAGCTACAACGGAGAACCGCGAGGGCACGTGGCGCGGTTGATGCCGGACGGTGGGCTGGACGCGAACTTCGACACAAGCAATGGCCCGAACGGTGACGTTCTGTCTCTGGCCATCCAACCGGACGGCCGAGTGGTCATCGGTGGCGCATTCAACACGGTTGACGGCATTGCTCGGCCGGGCATCGCCCGTCTGAACGGCAACATAGACACCCCCGTGTCTCCAGTCATCACATCGCAACCGCAGCAGGCGGAGGTCACCAGCGGCTTTGGCGTGACCTTCGCCATCGCATCCACTGGAACCCTGCCTTTGGCGTATCAATGGTTCAAAGACGGGACAAAGATCGCTGGCGCCACCAACGCCCAACTCGCTATCGCTCAGGTACAACCAGCCGATGCAGGAGCCTACTTGGCTACGGTGACTAACCTCGCGGGCAGCACGACCAGTGAAGCCGCAGCCTTGGTGGTGGATGGCCGGCCGGTGGTGGTGCGACAACCGGCTGATCAGTCGGCTGTTTCAGGGAGGAGCGCGCAGTTCAGTGTCAGCGCGGTCGGACCCGGTACACTCACCTTCGCGTGGCTGCATGACGGCTTGGAATTGGCAGACGGGGAGACCATTTCCGGCGCGAACAAAGCGACCCTCACACTCCACGATGTCAGCGTGACCAACGCGGGCAACTACTCTATGCGAGTCAGCAGCGAGTATGGCACCGTAATCAGCAAGACCGCGAAGCTCCGGGTCCTGCCGGGCAACGACGATCTCGCCAACGCCATCCCGCTGGCTGCGCTGGGCGGACGGACCATCGGAGACAACCGCGACGCGAGCAAAGAACCCGGTGAACCTGATCATGCCGGCGACGCGGGCGGCAATTCGGTGTGGTACCAGTGGGTGCCGGAACTGAGCGGGATGGTAGTGCTGGACACGTGGGGGAGCCTCTTCGACACGCTGCTTGCTGTCTATCGTGGGACGACGGTGACCGGACTTACCCTGATGGCTGCGAACGACGATGGGATGGGCTTCCTGGGCCAGAGCAGCGTCTCGTTCCCCGCCGAGGCGGGGGTGGCGTATTCAGTTGCTGTCGACGGCTATCGAGGCGACGCAGGTCAGATCGTTCTCAACTGGTGCTTCGAGGCGCCGGTGTTCGGGTCCACGTCAGTCCGGGATCAGGCTGTCCTTCTGCAATTAGGGGCGCCGGTCCGGTCGGTCGTCGTCATCGAAGCCTCGGTGGATCTCGAGCACTGGATACCGGTAAGTACCAACATGGTTCTGAAGGCCGGGCTGAGCGGGTGGGAGGTGCCGGTCACACCCGGACTACAGCATCAGTTCTTCCGTGGGCTGAGGCACTGACCCGCATGAGAATCATCTGTGCAGCGCCGGCCTCGCAGTTGTGTGCCTCAACCGCCGTACAAGATGGCGGAATCGGAGGGGTGGCAGAGCCGGCTTTATTGGCGAAGACGGCTGGAAATCGACGGCTGCCGGAATCGGTTAGTGAAGAGGGTCAGCCGCTTCTGTTTAAGTCTAAGTTTAGCTCCAGTTGATCCGCAGGATGGGGCCGTGTGTCGAAGGGCCGATCGAATCACTCTCAGAGGTCGCGATCGCAGAAGAGGTTCCAGGGCATGAAAGCCTACAGGTTGGACAAGAGGTCCATTGACAGTGGGAGCGGAACTGCAGACACTGGAACACCAGTGCGGCAATCAAGTCCCTCCAGAGTTGCGTGTGCACGACGTTGGGGCGGGTCCTGATGAAGGTCTTGATCTGGAACTGCTGCTTGAGGGTGCAGAAGAGCAGTGCGATTTGCCATCGCTCTAAGCAGATGGAGGCGATTATCGAAATCCCGAAGACAGTTTTGGATGGAGCGCTGGTCAACCCCGCCACTGGCAAGTGTGACGACGTGCTGAGGCCTCCGAGGTCGGGCGATCCGGTGTGGTGGGTCCACGCATCTCGGAAAACAACCTGAACTGGGTGCTGGTGTCGAACACGCGGCATCGCACCGCGGACGCCCTATCTGGCGAAACGCACCTTCAGAGAAGACCAACGAGGCTCATGGAGGAATGTCGCAAGCAGGAACCAAGGCAAAAACGTGATACCCATGGAATTCAACCCGAAACAGCTCAAGTACGGAGAAGATGGGGTGCCGATCCTGCAGGCGGCTAGAATCGAGGAGATTGCGACGATGATGTTGCAGGAGCACTGTCCGGATGTTCTCGAAGAGCCGCGACAGACACCGGTCCTGGACATTATCGAGCGGCTCCGAGAACGAACGAAACTGAATTGGATCCTAGCGGATCTGGGATATAGGGGTTCGGCGAAGATACTGGGCAAAGTAGACTTCGCGACGAGGACGCTCGCACTTGACGCAGTATTGGTTACAGGCGAACGGGAGGTTCAGTTCAGGTTCACGGCCGCCCACGAGATCGGTCATTGGGTGCTACACAGGTGGAACTGGGAAGCGTGGCGATTCAAGACAGGGACCGGACAGGAACACGAATTGCAGGATGACGAAGCATCTCTGTGCCGGCTTAGCGATCGGACGCCGCAGGAGTGGCTGGAATGGCAGGCGAACGTGTTCGCGGCTCAGGTTGTGCTTCCGCGCTCTACATTCCGTGGAGCTCTGATCCGGACCCAAGTGGAGTTGGGTATTCACCGCAACTTCGGCGAGGTCTACTTGTCCGATGCGGACTACAGCTTGCGGGATTTTCAGGCACTTGCGGCCACGCTCGGTAAACTCTACGGCGTCTCGAAGACGTCTGTTCGTGTCAGGTTGGCGACGCTCGGCTTTCTTCACGACCTGCGAACCGGTGAAGCGCGAGCGATGCGGGATCTCCCGCCCGCTGATGGCGCGCTTTGAACAGACCGGATCGCAACTAACAGGCAGAGGGGATCGAATCACGGCTGGGTGGGGCCTGCGGCGACGCGGGCGTCGCGAACCGGTTGTCTTGCCAACACCTGTCTTAGCGCAGCGCTGGTCTTCACTGCGTCGCCGATGATGTTCGGCACGGAACGCTGCGAGCCATTGGCCTGGGCCGTCTCGGCTGTCTCGACCGGCAAAGCGATCGGTTCCGGGGCGGTCTCGGGTGCCTTCGCCAGGACCTGCTTGACCCGCCAGGTGATGCCGTCGGGGTTGTTCTGGTACATCTGGGCCGCCTCCGGGAAGCAGAACCCTTTCCCGGCTGTCACCGCCCAGGGTCATGACGGTCTTCTTGCCGTTGACGACAACAGGTGCCGTACCACCACTTGCTTGATCGCCTCAGTTCCAGTGCCATAAACGCATTGTGTGCAAAGCTTTGAAAAGGTTTGAAAAGCTCTGAAAAGGTCTAGCGGGCCAACCAAACAATTGCCAAACAAATCCCGAAAAATCGTCGTAAGTCCTTGATTATCAATTGTGCAGCTTTGTACGGATAATCCTACGCCCACCGATTCGCAAACCGCCACCGCAACCGAGCGCCGTTGATCATCAAGCACTTAAGCCGCTGGCTCGCAGCAGGTTATCCCGAGTTTTGGCACGGTTCCTGAATCCTGGCCTCTCCGTGAAAAGGTTTGAAAAGCTCTGAAAAGCTCTGAAAAGAAACCAAACAATCGCCAAACATTTCGGCGCCTGAAGAGGCCGGGCGAGCGCAGGTTCAAGTCCCGCGGCGACGTGGCCCATCGCTTCCGTGCGAGGATGGGTTGAGCGTGGCCGCGACCGCCGGGCAGGGTGAGGTCAGACACTGGGGCCGTCACGTCAGTGGTCCGAAGGCGCCACGACGCAAGGCTGTCGCTGATGACCACCTAACAGTTCCAGCTTTGCGCCCCCGCGCCCTGGCGCCCTTGCGTTAACCACCCCGCCGGCCGGAAGGAAACGCAATGGCACGAAGGCGCCACGACGCAAAGGGAAGAGTAAGAGACCTCTGACCTCCGTCCTCTGTCCTCTGTCGTCGGTCCTCGCTCCCCCTTGCGCTCTGGCGTTAACCAAGGAACCACGATTGTCCCTTGACTTCGCCCGGCCGCGGAGCGAAGCAGTACGTAACATCAAAGCCCAAGGCTCGCTGCGGCATCGGCCCGGCTGCGGCCGCCTCACATCGCCATGAGACCGTCTCTTCTCCCCGCCCTCCTGAGCACGGTGTTTCTGGGCGGGGTGTCCGCGTTCCCGCAGCCCAATCCCACGCTCGCCTCCGATCCGGTGCTGGTCGAGGCGGGGCCGCATCATCGGTGCTGGAACCAGGTGGTTCGGGTGGTGGGTCTCTCGGGGGCGATCGAGGAGGAGGTG
>JAKQDD010000178.1 GCA_029556615.1 Verrucomicrobiota bacterium
TCCCCCCGCTCCGGGGTCGCAGGGGGAGGGAAGGACCGGCGCGCGGACTCGATGCGGGAGTCGGCGTTCGCGAACTGCTGTTCGCCGCAGGCGGACCCCATGTTCCCAGCGCAGTCTGGGAAAAGGCGTGGAGTCCTCGACTTGTTGAATGTGTGGTCAACAGGTCAAGTTTGGGCCCCTGCCGTTCCAGACCTCCCCTCCATCCGTCGAGGACTCTACATTGGCGAGGCACGGAAGAGAGGGTGGGCAGGCACAGCAGGGTCTTCATGAGTCTGAGGACTCCACTGGGTCTGAGACGCGCCTCGCTAGACCATGCGGCCTGAGCGGCCCGGTCAGCGGTTTTCGCGGCGGATTGGGATGCCCGCCCGGGAGCGGGCGGGCCTTGACTTCGCGTCGAATGCCCGCTAGCAGAGCGCGTGTCGCGCATGAGCCCATTTTGCTTTGACCCATGAAGACCCGCCGCACTTTCCTCGCCCATCTCTCGATGGGAACCGCCGCCCTGGCCGCGTCAACGTCGGCGCACGCGGCCGCACCGGCCCGCAAACGCCGCAGCCCGGGCGCCGGCCTCGAGGCGCCGGCCCTGCGGCCGCTCCCGCTGGGCGCCATTCGCGCCAGGGGCTGGCTCGAGCGCCACCTTCGACTCCAGGCGGACTCCCTGAGCGGGCATTTGGACGAGTTCTGGCCGGACGTGGCACAGAGCCAGTGGTTTGGCGGCAAGGCGGAGGGCTGGGAACGGGCCCCCTACTGGTTGGATGGCGTTGTCCCGCTCGCCTGGACGCTGGGCGATCCCGCCCTCCAAGCGAAGGTCCGCCGCCGGGTCGAGTGCATCGTCGCCGCGCAGCGTCCCGACGGCTGGTACGCGCCCTATCCTGCGGACGCCAGCGCGAAGCCGTACGACCTCTGGGCGATCCTGCTCGCCAACAAGGTCCTGGCCCAATACCACGAGGCCACCGCCGACCCCGCCGTGCTCCGCGCTCTCCTTCTCAACCTGAAGGCCATCCTCGGCGCGCTCGATCGCAAGCCGCTGTTCGGCTGGGGCAAGTTCCGATGGTTCGAAGGCCTCGTCCCCGTCTACTATGCCTACGAACTGACCGGCGAACCCTGGCTGATCGAGCTCGGCCGGAAGCTCCGCGCGCAGGGGTTCGATTACATGGCATTTTTCGAGGGCGAAGACATCACGTCGCCGACGCCGCGCCGGGGGCTTTGGACGTGGGAGAAGCACGTGGTGAACATCGCGATGGCCCTGAAGGCCTACGCCCTCTCGAGCCGGCTCTCCGGATCCGAGGCCGAACGAACCTACGCCCGCCGGATGTGGGCGATTCTCGACCGGCACCACGGCCAGGTGACCGGCATGTTCACCGGCGACGAATGCCTTGCCGGTCGCAGCCCGACGCAGGGGACCGAGCTCTGCGCCGTTGTCGAGGCGATGTACTCCCTCGCGCACATCATCGCGGCGACTGCCGATCCCGCCATGGCCGACCGCCTCGAACGGATCGCGTACAACGCGCTGCCGGCCGCGTTCGCCCCCGATCTCTGGTCGCACCAGTACGATCAGCAGGTCAACCAGGTCGAGTGCACGGTCAACCCCGAGCACATGTGGTCCACGAACGGACCGGAATCGAACCTGTTCGGCCTCGAACCGAACTACGGCTGTTGCACGGCCAACTATCATCAGGGCTGGCCCAAGTTCGCCGCTCACCTCTGGATGCGGACGCGCGACGACGGCCTCGCCGCGGCGGCCTACGCTCCGTGTTCCCTGGGGGCCGCGGTTCGGGGGCAGGAGGTGTCTGTCGAGGTGGACACCGACTATCCGTTCCGGGAGATCGTGCGGCTGACGGTGACTGCCGAGCAACCCGTCCGTTTCCCGTTGCTCCTGCGCGTACCCGCCTGGACCCGCGGCGCCACGATCGCCATCGCCGGCGGCCGGGAGCAACCGCTTGACCCCGGTTCGTTCCATCGCGCCGAACGCCGCTGGACGAAGCGGACCGAAGTCCGGCTCCGCTTCCCCATGACGGCGAAGGTCACCCGACGTTACCATCAGGCGCTCGCGATCGAGCGCGGACCGCTCGTCTACTCCCTCAAGATCGACGAGAACCGGACCCGGATCCACGCCGACAAGCCGCATCGCGAGCTGCCGCACGGGGATTTCGAGGTCCGGGCCGCGTCGCCCTGGAACTACGGATTGCTGGTGGATGAACGCCGGCCGGACGCCAGCCTCGTGTTCGAGGAGCGGCCCGTGGGCGACCGGCCGTTCTCGCCCGGGGGTGCGGGCGTCATGGCCCGCGCCAAGGGCCGGCGATTGCCCGGCTGGAAGATGGAACGGGGCTGGGCGGCCGAAGTCCCCCCCGGCCCGCAGGCGTCGAGGGAACCGGTCGAGGAGGTCATGCTCCTTCCGTACGGCTGCACGAACCTCCGAGTCACCGAGTTCCCCCGGCTCGCGCCGTGAGCGCTTGACACCCCATGAAGCGACACCCAAGCAGGCTCCTGCGGACGGTCCTGGTCGCGAATTGCGGCCTCTGCGCGTTGCTCGAGGCCGAGCAACCCGTGATCCAGTCCGCACACGTGGATCCCCAGGGAATCCGGGTCATCGCAGGCGTCCCGGCCGGATTCCGCCATGTGGTGCTTGAAAGCCGGGAGTCGGTCTCGAACCCCGCCGGCGCGCCGCTGGCCGCGGGGAGCCTCGACGGCGCGGAGGCGATCGTCGATTTCCGCGTTCCCGCGGATGGCGCCGCGCAGTTCCTTCTGGTCCGGGCAGGACCGGAGGAGGCGGTGCCTCCGGCTCCCTATGTTGGGCCGGCCCACGTGGCGGTGAGCCCGCTGAGCGACCTCGTGCTGGATGTCCCCCAGCGGCGGGATCATGTGCTCAACCGCCTCGGCTACGGCCCGAGCCCCGCCGATCTTGCCCGGTTGGACTCGATGGGCATCGCCGCGCACCTCGAACAACAACTGCGACCCGAAACCATCGACGAATCCGACAATACCCGCTATCGCGATCTCGAGAATGCCCTGTTCGAGGATTACCAGCCGCGCACGGACACGCCGCTCGTGCGCGTGGGGGAATCCTGGCGTTACTTCAAGGGGACCCAGGCTCCGCCGTCCGATTGGGCGTCCCGGACGTTCGACGACGCGGCCTGGCTCGAGGGGCCCACGGGCATTGGCTACGGCGACGATGATGACGCGACCGAGCTCGAGGACATGGAACAAACGGCGACCCAGGCAGGCTACTTCTCCGTCTTCATCCGCCGCACCTTCGAGGTCGCCGATCCCGCCTCGATCGACGCGCTGATCCTGCGGATCGACTTCGACGACGGCTTTGTCGCCTACCTCAATGGAGAGCGAGTTGCCTCCGCCTATGTGGACGGCAGTCCGCCCGCCCACAACCGGCCGGCCTCCGGAAACCACGAGGCCGGCACCCCGGTCGAGTACGACCTCAGCAGCCACAAGGCGCTGCTCGAGCCCGGACTGAACGTCCTCGCCATCCAGGGCCATAACGTGACGCTCGACAGCAGCGACTTCAGTCTGATCCCCGAGCTGCTCGACCGTTCCTTCCTGCCCACGCCCCCCTTGCGCCGCATCCGGGGCGTGACCGAGCTCCAACATCTGGCTCATGTCCGGGGGATCTACTCCCGCCGCCAGCTGCAGACCGTCCTCGCCGAGTTCTGGGACAACCATTTCACCACGGACGCCGACAAGGTGGCCGAGTACTTCGATGACCTCGAGAACTCGGACGCCACGGATGCGATGGCCTCGGCCCGGGCAGAAGCCGAGGCCGCCCAGGTCGAGTACGAGGAGTACCAGTTCTTCCACGAGCACGCCCTGGGTTACTTCGGCGATCTTCTGCTCGAGAGCGCGACCAGCCCCGCCATGCTCATCTACCTGGACAGCGTCCTGAACCGCAAAGCCGCTCCCAACGAGAATTACGCCCGCGAGGTCCTCGAGCTCTTCGCCTTCGGCGTCGACAACCGTTACACCCAAACGGACATCGAGGAGCTCGCCCGCTGCTTCACCGGGTGGACGCTGCGCAAGGTCCAGCCCGGAGAACGCCCGCCCTTCCCCGCCTCCGCCCGCACCCCGCTCACCCAGCCCGGAGTCCAGATCCGGGAGGACACCTTCCTGCCGCTGGGCGCCGGCTGGAAGTACTTCAAGGGCCGGCAGGAACCCTCACCCCAACCGGACGGATCGCCTGCGCTCGACTGGACTCTGCCCGGCTTTGACGACACCTCGTGGATCGATGGCGCCACCGGCATGGGCTACAGCGACGGCGACGACGCCACCGTTCTCACCGACATGCGCAACCAGTACGCCTCGGTCTATCTCCGACGTCCCTTCACCGTCGACGACCCGGCCGACCTCGAGGATCTCCTGCTTGCTGTCGATTACGACGACGGCTTTGTCGCCTACCTCAACGGGACCGAAGTCGCCCGCAGCGCCTCGATGGCCGACGCGGGCGTTCCCCCGCGTTTCAACCGGCTCGCCCCCGGCAGCCATGAGGCCGAAGGCAACCCCGAGGTCTTTCCCCTGCGCGCCTTCGTCCACCTGCTGCAGCCTGCCCCCGCAGTGAATGTCCTCGCCCTCCAGGTCCACAACGTCGAGATCGACAGCTCCGATCTCTCGATTCTGCCCCGGCTTGTCCAACGCACCGTCCTCCCCGGCAGCACCGAGAACGGCGACCCCAACGGGCTCTGGGTCTTCCGCTTTGATCCCGACCAACACGACACCGGGGCGAAGGTGCTCTTCGCCGGCACACCCTACGAACACCGCGTCCCCGCAGGCCGCGTCGGCGCCGACGGAGCCCAGGACGCGATCGAGATTCTGGATGCGATGGTGAGCCACCCCTCGACCCGCGAGTTCATCTGCCTCAAGTTGATCAACCGGTTCGTCGCCGACAGCCTCACCCTCGAATCCTACCGCAACGGCACCGCACCGGTCCGCCTCCGCCAGCTCATGGACGACGCCCTTGCGGCCTGGACCGCCACCACGCCTCCGGGACACATCGAGACTGTGCTCCGCGCCATCCTGCGACCCCAAACCCAGGACGGCTACTTCTGGTCCCAGAGCGCCTACCGGGCCAAGGTCAAGACGCCCGTCGAGTACATCAACAGCAGCGTGCGCGCCCTCGATGCCAACGCCGCCGATCCCTCGCTCCCGGACGCCAACAGCGCCCTCGGCATGGACCTGTTCACCCGGGACGACCCGGATGGGTGGTCGGAGCTCGGGTTCGACTGGATGGACACGGGCAGCCTGCTGGAACGGATCAAGTTCGTGCAGAACCTGGCCGGCAACACCGACGCGTCCCTGACCTGGAACGTCAGCGCGTTCACCGCAGCGCTCGCCGACCGGAGCGCCGGCGGCATCATCGAGCACTTCAACCAACGCCTCTTTGCCGGCGGCATCACGCCCGCCCAGCGGGAAATCCTGCTCCGCTTCGCCACCACCGACGACGCCGGGCAACCGGTCCCCTTCGATCCTGCACGGGGCGACTACACCCGCCGCGTCCAGGATCTGGTTTCCCTGATCCTCGCCCTGCCGCATTGGCACCACCAATAGTCCTCGACCCGCTTGCCTCTATGCGACACTTCTCCCGCCGTTCCTTCTGCCACACGGGGGCCGTTCTTCTCGGTGGATTGCGCTTCGGCGCGCTTCCCGGGCTGTTCCAGCGCCAACTGCTCGCGGGCAACGCCCCGGAGAACCGGAAGTTGCTCTTCATCTTTCAGACCGGGGGCAACGATGGCGTCAACACCCTCATCCCGCGCGGCGACTCGAACTACAACAGCACGACCCGCCCCACGCTTTTCATCTCCGGGACGGAAGCGATCGACACCGGCAATGGCTTTGCCCAATTCCATCCGCGGCTCCAGCCGATGACCGAGGTTTACAATCACTCGAGGCTCAACGGCATTGACGGCCCCGGGAACCTCGCGGTGCTCCACCGCATCGGCTACGCCGGACAATCGCAGTCCCACTTCGACAGCCAGCAGTACTGGCAAAACGGCGTGCCCGGCAACCCCGACCTCGAGGAGGGGGTCTTCTACCGGCATCTGGCCAGCACCCTGGACCTCTCGAGGCAGGACAACGCGTTCGTCGCCGCCGCGCTCTCGAGCGCTCAACTGGTCGCGCTCAAGGGAGCCTCGCCCGTGCCCAATTTCACGCGGGCAGCCCAGCTCAACGTGACCGGTTCCGCCTCCCGCGCCGCCAAGTACCTCGGTCATCTGCCGACCCGGCCCGGAGGCGCAGACGGCACGGGGCTGATGGGGCTTTACGGCGGCTCGCCGGACTCACCCATCAAACCGTACCGCGACCTCGTGCACAGCACGGGCCGGCTCCTCGGCACCACCATCCAGACTCTTCAGGATGCCCTCGCCCGGGGCGCCTACACCCCGGAGAACGGGGCGGTCTACCCCAACACCGAGTTCGGCGCCCGCCTCCGCGAAGCTGCCATGCTGTTCAAACGCACTCCCGTTCGAATCATCGGAACCACCATCGGCGGCTGGGACACCCACACCAACCAAGGCACGGCCAACGGCACCCACGGCAACCTGCTCAACTCCCTCGCCCTCGGTTTCCACGCCCTTCACCGCGATCTGCAGTCCCAGTGGGATCAACTCCTCATCATCACGCTGACCGAGTTCGGCCGGACGTCCGAGGAGAACGGCAGCGGCGGCACGGATCACGCCGACTCGAGCGTCATGTTCGCCGCCGGCGGCCGGGTGCTCGGCGGCATCTACAATTGTGATGCCACGACCTGGAAGACCGGCGATCTGTTCAGCAAGAGCGGACGTTACCTCAGCCGGCGAACGGATTTTCGGGCGGTGTTCGGCGAGGTTTTCACCCGCCATTTTGGGGATCCGGTCCCGCTGCTGGATCGCCTGATGCCGGGCTACAGCCAGGCCGCGGCGGCCAATCCCACCACGTTTCAACCCTTGGGCTTTCTGCCCGCCTGAGGCGGCGCCTCGCGAGAGTCCTCGACGTGTGGAATGTGGGGTCAACAGGTCAAGTTTGGCCCCTGCCGTTCCAACCCCACCCCCCTGCCTTCGAGGACTCTACATTAGCGAGGCGCGGAAGAGAGGGTGGGCAGGCACAGCAGGGTCTTCCTGAGCCTGCGGACTCGACCGGGTCTGAGGCGGCGCCTCGCTAGCCCCTTGTCAGAAAATATCTACCAACATGTTGTCGATGTTGCCCGCGCGATCCGGCGGTACTGCTCGCCGCAGGCGAAGCCCATGTTCCCAGCGCAGTCTGGGAAAAGTCGTGGAGTCCTCGACTTGTGAAACACGTGTGGAGACTATGAGTCTGTCACCTTGTTTGCGGCACCGTTCCTCGGGACTGGATGCGGCATCGGTCTGAGGCGGCCC
>JAKQDD010000259.1 GCA_029556615.1 Verrucomicrobiota bacterium
TCTGCGATACTCGACCGACCGAGGAACGATGCAGCGGGCCCGGTGCCGCCCCGCCCCGAAGGGCTGGGGGGCTTGGGCTCGCTGGCGTCGTTGCTCCTCAGTCACAGAGGTCAAGGCTATGCTCCTTCGTCGCGCCTCGCCAGCGAGCCCAATCCCCTCCAGCAAAACCGGAATTAATGTTTGCACAGGCCCTTAACGACAGTCCGGGCTGCGAGTGCCTGGTGGACTGTCACAACGCGAGACCGAACTCCATGAAGAATCGGATGATAAAAGCCCTGGTGGCCGCCTGGGTTCTGGCGGGGGCCGGCACTGGCTGGGCGCACGTGGCGCCCGTCAATGCGCCGCTGCCGAATGTTGATGTCCGCAAGGCGCGCCTGGGCGAGACCCCGGCGCTGTTGCTGCGTCCGGGCGTGTCGTTGTCGGCCGCTCCGGCGGGGGGCGTGCAGGCCCAGGCGGCGGCGCTCCTCCAGCAGCGCCTGCCGACGGCGGCGGTGGACCGGGATCCCCTGCTGGGTACGCCCCGCATGGTTCGCGCCACCCGCGGTTTCCTGACCGGGCCCGCCGGGCGCGGCGCGGCACTGTCGAGTGAAGTGCTGTCGGCGTTTCCCGCCGAGGACCGCCATCGGGTGCTCAAGGCGTTTGTGACCGAGCACGCAGGTCTGTTCGGGTTCGGAGCGGAGGCGTTCGAGTCGGCGGTGGTGCGTCGGGACTATGTGGACCAGCACAATGGACTGCGAACGGTCCAGTATCACCAGCATCTCGCGGACATACCGGTGTTCGAAGGCGTGTTGCAGGCGCACATCACGGCTCGGGAGGAGCTGGTGCGGGTTTCGAGCCGGTTCCTTGCGGACCCGGCGGGTGCGGCGGCGCGCGGGGCGTATGACTGGGCGGATCTGATGGTGCGGCCGGCGGTTTCGGCGGCGGCGGCGGTGGTCCGGGCGGCGGCGGATGTTGGCACGGCCGTTGACGAGGGCCAGGTGATGGTGGTCGCTGCCGAGGAGGGGGCGATGCGCAAGCACCAGGCGCGCGCGGCCGGCCTTAACGGGAATTCGCATGTGCAGCTGACGTGGCTGCCGATGGACGGCGACACGCTTCGGTTGTGCTGGCAGGTGATCTTTGTCAGTCGGGCGCGGGGCGAGATGTACCGGACGCTGGTCGACGCGCAGACGGGGCAGGTGCTGGTGCGCCACAACCTGACGCGGTATCAGGCGGCGACCAACGCGGTGCCTGCCACCTACCGGGTGTTCACGAGCGACAGTCCGTCGCCGTTCAGCCCGGGGTGGTCGGAGCCCTCGAGTGCGCAGCCCGCGGTGGTGCCGCGGACGTTGCTGACGAATTTCGTGGCGATCTCGACCGTGGCCTCGCCCGCCGGCTGGCTGGGCCCGGTGAATCTCAACGGGGCTTACGAGACGAAGGGGAACAACGTGGATGCCCACACGGACCGTAACGATGACGACCTGGCCGACACGCCCCGGCCGGGGTCGCTGGATTTGCCGCCGGTGTTCGATTTCGATCTCGACCTCACGCAGCCGCCCTTGATGTCGACGAACGCGTCGGTGGTCCAGTTGTTCTATCTGAACAACTTCATGCACGACAAGTTGTACGAGCTCGGGTTCACGGAAGCCGCCGGCAACTTCCAGAATTACAACTTCAACCGCGGGGGAGAGGAAGGGGACGCCGTCCAGGCCGATGGGCTCGACGGGGCCGACTTGAACGACTACATGCATCGGAACAACGCAAATTTCTATGCGCCGCCGGATGGGATCCCGGGCCGGATGCAGATGTACATCTTTGACGGTCCGCAGCCGGACCGGGACGGCAGTTTCGATGCCGAGGTGGTTTGTCACGAGTACACCCATGGGCTGACGGATCGGCTGGTGGGCGGGGGCACGGGCATCACGGCGTTGCAGACGGCGGGCATGGCGGAAGGGTGGTCGGACTTCTATCCGCTCTGTCTGTTCAGCGAGGCGACGGATGATCCGGCGGCCTGCTATGCCGCGGGCGGCTATGCCACGCACATGTTGTACGACATGACCGAGAACTACTACTTCGGCATCCGGCGGTACCCCTACACCGTGGACATGACGAAGAATCCGCTGACGCTGAAGGACATCGACCCCACGCAGGCGGATCCGCATCTTGGGATTCCGATCAGCCCGATCTTTTTCTCGTACGAAGAGGCCCCGGCCGAGGTACACAACCAGGGCGAAGTCTGGTGCTCGATGCTCTGGGAGGCGCGGTACGCGCTGGTGGACGCGCTGGGGTGGGCGGAAGGGAACCAGACGATCCTGCAATTGGTCACGGACAGCCTCAAGCTCTGCCCGCCGAACCCGACGTTCGTCGAGTCACGCGACGCGATTCTCGAGGCGGATTTGATCAACTACGGCGGTGCGAACCGATCGGAACTGTGGATCGCGTTTGCCAAGCGCGGGCTGGGGTATACCGCCCAGTGCCCGGCTTCGGACACGACCTCGGGTGTGGTGGAGCGATATGATCTGCCGCCGGACGTGGTGATTTCGCCGCCGGACGGGATTCTCGAGCTGAACGTGAACCCGTTGAACGAGGCGACGCTGCTCGGCGGCGGCGCTGCGTCGCTCTTCGTGAGAGTGCGCGATGGCAGTGCGGTGACCAACGCCACGGTGCGCGGCGTGGTGAACGGGCTGACGCAGGTCACGTTTGGCAACGCAGGCACGCCCCCGGACACGCGTCCGCGCGACTCGATCTACAGCGTGTCGATCAACGTGCCGACGACGGGCACCAACTTGACGCTGGTGGTGACCGCCACCGCCCCGGGTAAGCAGGACGCGACGATCGCGGTCAATTACTTCGTGGCGATCCGGCCTCCAAACGATCTGTTTGCGAACTCGAGCAAGGTGAAAGCTGAGGGGGCGGTGATCAGCGCGAACAACCGGTACGCGGAAGGCACGCTCGAGGGGGGCGAACCGGTCCACGCCGGGGCCTCGGTGGCGACCTCGTCCGTGTGGTGGAGTTGGACGCCGACGGCGAACAGCCGGGCCTTGATTGACACGGGCGGGAGCCGATTCAACACCCTGCTGGCGGTCTACACCGGTTCCGCCGTGTCGCAGCTCACCGAAGTGGCGTCTGCCCAGACGGAGCCGCTGAAGCGGAAGGCGTACATGTTCCTGGATGCGAAGAAAGGGGAGACCTATCGCATTGCGGTGGCGAGCACGAGCACCAACAACGCGGGCCAGATCACGCTGAGTATTCTGCCGGGCGGCCAGGCGGATATGACGGCGCCGGTGGTGACGGTGTCGAAGCCGGTCAACGGGATGATCGTGAACTCGAACACGGTGAGCGTCGCGGCCCAGGCGTTCGATCCGGGACCGATCTCGAGCGGGGTTGACAAGATCACGTTCCTGGTGAGTCCGCGCCGGTCGTCGATCATGGGCTCGGGGTCGTCGGGTTCGACGAACACGGTGGCGCTGACCGAGGGTCTCAACACCATCACCGTGACCGCCGTCGACCGGGTCGGGAACATGTCCGAAGCGACCGAGATCAACGTGACCTACCGGCGGGTCCTGGTGGACAACGACTACTTTGCTTTTGCCGCCTCGCTGACGGGTCTGGAGGGCAGGGTGACCGGGGCGAATGCCGGCGCGAGTCTCGAGACCGGGGAACCCAAGCACGCGGGCAACGATGGCGGGCGTTCGATCTGGTGGCGGTGGACGGCGCCGGAGGACGGTTCGCTGCTGTTGAGCACGGAGGGAAGCCCCTTCGACACGCTGCTGGGCCTGTACCAGGGCGCTCGGGTCGAAGCCCTGCGCACGGTGGCGTCGAACGACGATGCGTTTGACAACTCGCTCTTCAGCAAGCTGCAACAGGGCGTGCGCTCGAACCAGACCTATTACATTGGCGTGGACGGTTTCAACGGCACGACGGGCATTGTTCAGCTTGCGTACGCCTTCAGCCCGGGCCAGCTCTACACGATTGATCTGCAGACCACGGCCGGCGGGAAGGTGGCGGAGCACGATCCGGGCCTGATCGACGTGCTGGCGGATTCCAGCCAGACGCTGACGGCGGTGCCTGACACGGGCTATGAGTTCTCGGGTTGGGAGGAAGCGGTGATCAGTCTGGACAATCCGCTCTCGCTGCCGGTGCGGTCGAATCTCACGGTGCGGGCGACGTTCCGACCGGTGCTATTCACCGAGGACTTCGAGACGGGCGGCCTGACGCAGCAGGCCTGGGTCACGGGCGGCGCGAAGCCGTGGACGGTGACGACGACCAGCGCTGCCGGCGGCCGGTACTCGGCGCAGGCGGGTGCGATCAGCCATGGGCAGACGAGCACGCTCTCGTTGACCGGGAAGTTCCTGGCGGGCGAGGTGGTGTT
Source organism: Verrucomicrobiota bacterium (assembly GCA_029556615.1). Taxonomy (GTDB): domain Bacteria; phylum Verrucomicrobiota; class Verrucomicrobiia; order Limisphaerales; family J093; genus JAKQDD01. Next base: position 4,349 of record JAKQDD010000259.1, read on the forward strand.
CCGGTACCGGGTCAGTTGCGAGACGGATTGGGACTACCTGTCATTCCACCTGGACGGGCAGTTGATGGCGAAGTGGTCCGGGGACACCGATTGGCAGGCCTTTAGTGTTCCGATCGCCGAGGGGAGCCATACCCTCGAGTGGCGGTACCAGAAGGACAACCAGACGAGCCTGGGGTTGGACACGGCGTTCCTGGACAGTATTACAGCGCCGTTGGTGCCGGCGCCGAACGACCAGGCGCCAGCCCAACTGTCAGTGATGGTTGTCCCGCAGGGCTTGGTCCAGCTGACCCTGAAGGGCCAGACCAACCAGGTGTACATCACGCAATGGACCGAGGAGTTCCCGCCGGGACAAAAGGCCCGATGGGTGCCGTTCTCGACGAATGTGGCCGACCACGGCGAAGTTCGGCTGTTCGTGGACCCGGCGGCGATGGCGATTCCGCGAGTTTACTTCCGGGCGGTGCTGAAACCGTAGCGAGGCGCGCCTTCCACAAGTCGAGGACTCCAGTCCGGCAATCAGACAAGGGAACGGGTGCGAGGATTCCCGGGCTTTGGGAACACCGCGCGCGGGTGGGGAATCCGATGAAAGCCAGGTGAACGAGCCGGTCCCCCCTGAGCGTACCGTCTGTCGGCGCTGGGGAGGGGTCAGTCTTTGCGCGCGAGCGCCCGGTTTTCGGGCGCTCTTTTTCTTGATACGGAACGAATCCTGCTCCCTTGAACATCATGCCAGGAACGAGAACACGCGACGTGGTGCGGGCAGCTTGGCTTCTCGTTTTCACCCTGGCGGCCGTCGGCATGCAGGCGGCCGAGGTTGGACTGCTCAGCGCGGGGCAGGGAACATGGGATTCGCGATTTGGCGCGGGCAGTGTGGGCGGCATCGTGCGCGCGGTGGTCGTGGGCACCAACGGCGTGTACGTGGGGGGCGAGTTTGATTCGATCGGGGGTGTCGCGGCGCGCAATGTGGCGCGCTGGAACGGAACTGCCTGGAGCACGGTGGGCGCCGGCGTGGACGGGCCGGTCCATGCGCTGGCCTTGGAGGGGACGAATCTCTACGTGGGCGGTAGTTTCCAGGTGGCCGGCACCGCGGAGGCGACGAACATCGCGCGGTGGAATGGCCGGGACTGGGCGGCTTTGGACACGGGATTCGACGGGCCGGTGTACGCGGTTGGGGTCGACGGTGCCAAGGTGTACGCCGGAGGCGACTTTGGCAATGCCAGCGGAACGAATGTCGCCCATGTCGCGGTCTGGGACGGCTCTCTTTGGCAGCCGATGGGCGACGGAGTCGACGGTCCGGTCCGGGCCCTGCTCGTTCAGGGCACGAACGGGGTGTTTGTGGGCGGCTCGTTTGGGAGCGCCGGCGGGGCGGCAGCGGGGAACGTCGCCCGGTGGACCGGTTCGGCGTGGGCGGCTTTGGGGCAGGGAACAGACGGCGTCGTGCGGGCGCTGGCGGCCTCGGGAACGAATCTGTATGTCGGCGGTGAGTTCGGTCAGGTGGACGGGGCGATAGCGCCGGGCGTGGCGTGCTGGGATGGCCTACAATGGCAGCTGCTGACCCAGCCGCTGGACACCAACGTGCCGCCGATTCACGCCCTGGCGGTGGTTGGAGGTTCCCTGTTCGCCGCGGGCCAGTTCAGTCAAATCCACGATGCGGCTGCGGACAGCATCGCGCGATGGGACGGATCTCGCTGGCAGGTGTTGGGGAGCGGCATTCGCGGGGGCGCGGCCGCAGTCTACGCGCTGGCGGCCGACAACAACCAGTCTCCGGCCCGGCTCTTCGTGGGGGGCGACTTCGAGATGGCTGGCAGCCAGACGCGACGGAGCATCGCGCTATGGAGTCTGGGGAATCAATGGACGCCGCTGGGCACGGGGTTGAACGGATTTGCCACGGCGCTGGCCAGCACCCTGCGGGGTGAGTGGTTCGTGGGCGGCGCCTTTTCGGACGCAGGCGGCGTTCCGTTGTCGAACATCGGGCGATGGTACCGGGGTCAGTGGTGGGCTCTCGGGGCGGGTGTTGATGGCCCGGTCGCGGCGGTGGCGGCGGTGGGGACGGATGTGTATGTGGGCGGCAACTTCGCGACGGCCGGGGGCGTGCCTGTGCGCCATCTGGCGCGGTGGGATGGCACGAACTGGCACTCGACGGGGGCGAGTTTGAATGGGCCCGTTCACGCTCTGGCCGTGAGCGGAGACGACCTGTGGGTTGCCGGCGAGTTCACCCGCGTGGGCGACCTTCCTGCGGCCCGTGTGGCGCGATGGGATGGCGCGCGATGGTGGGCGCTGGGCGAGGGGGTGGGCGGTCCTGCGTATGCGGTGGCGGCACGCGGCGGTCAGGTCTGGGTCGGCGGGGTGTTCACGAATGCGGGGTCGGTCGCGGTGTTGAATGTGGCGCGATGGGATGGGAGCCGGTGGTCAGCCCTGGGGGGCGGTGTGGGAGGGGCGGTCTATGCCATTGCGCCCGCAGACGACGGCGGGCTGTTTGTGGGAGGGGAATCGTCCGCCGCGGGCGTGGTGAACGGCGCGAACAATGTGGCCCGATGGGATGGCGCGCGCTGGCGGGTGTTGGGCAGCGGGGTGAATGGGACGGTGCGGGCGCTGTGGGTGCAGGGGCAGGAGGTGTACGCCGGCGGGTCGTTCAGCCGGGCCGGGGATCTCGCCGCCATGAACTTCGCGCGGTGGCACGAGGATTTGCTGGCGTGGGCGACCTTCGGGGCGGGCACGAACAACGGGGTGACGGGGAACATACTCGCCATAGCGGGAGGCGACGGTCTGGTTGTGGGAGGGGTCTTTCAGGCTTCGAGCGGGACGAATGCGGTTCGGAATCTGGCGGCGTTTGCGCCGAGCCGATGGGAGAGCCTGGGGTATGGCGTGGTGGGGGATGGCATGTCGGGCACGATCCGGGCGGTGGCGGCGGCCGAATCGGCGGTCTACGTGGGCGGGACGCTGTCGTTGGCCGGGGGCTTGGCAGTTTCGAACGTGGCGCGTTGGGATGGCACGGCGTGGGCGGCGTTGGGGAGCGGGGTCAACAGCAATGTGAACGCGTTGGCGGTGAGTGAGCTGGGGGAACTGTATGCCGCCGGGGACTTCACCCAGGCCGGAGGGGCTGCGGCGTATCGGATTGCCCGATGGGACGGCCAGAAATGGTCGGGCTTGGGCATTGGTCTCGACGGCCGGGTTCACGCGCTGGCGGTGTGGGGCGGCGACCTTTATGCCGGCGGCGAGTTCACGCGGGCCGGCGGGTACAGTGCGAACGCGGTCGCACGATGGGACGGGTCGGTCTGGTCGCGACTGGGCGTCGGGATGAATGGGCCCGTGTTTGCCCTGGCTGCGGCCGACGGGCGTGTCTATGCAGGGGGCGACTTCACTCAGGCGGGCGGCGTGGCCGCAGCGCGAGTGGCCGTGTGGGACGGTGTCCGCTGGATGCCGCTGGGCGGTGGCGTTGACGGCAGGGTTCACGCCCTCGCTGTCATCGGCACCGATCTTTACGCCGGCGGAGCGTTCACGGCCGCGGGCGGGAGCTCGGAGATCCGGCAATTTGCCCGCTGGGACGGGAGCCGTTGGTGGGCGTTGGGCGGCGGGCTCGATGCTGCGGCGGTGGCGGTTCACGCGCTGGCCGTGCATCCGGGCGGGGCCGTGTTCGCGGCCGGTGATTTCCTGACCGCGGGCGGGCTGACGGCGAATCGCATAGGCCGCTGGGATGGCGTGCAATGGTCGGTTCTGGGTGCGGGCTTGAACGGCGTGGCGCAAGCGCTGGCGACCCGCGGACGCGAGGTGTTCGTCGGGGGCGAATTCACGGAGGCGGGCCGGAGGCCGTCGCTGGGTTTCGGGCGTTGGAGCTATCCGAATCAGGCGCCGGGAGTGACGCTGGTGAAGCCGGTTCCGGGAGGGCGGTATGTGGCTCCCGCGACGGTGGAGTTCGAGGCGCTGGCGTCGGACACGGACGGTTATGTGGCTGGTGTGACCTTCTATTCCGGGACGAATGCGGTTGCCGGGGCCACGCAACCGCCGTACCGCGGGGCTTGGACCAATGTGCCAGCGGGGACGTTTCTGCTCACGGCGGTGGCGGTCGACAACGACGGCGTCGCGGCGGTCTCGGGTGCGGTCGCGGTGGTTGTGGAAACCAACCGGCCGCCGACGTTGCGCTGGATCGATCCGGTCGCGCCGGTGCAGGTCTTCGCGCCCGCCGTCGTGCCGCTTGTCGCAGATGCCTTCGACTCGGACGGCACCGTGCAGCGCGTCGATTTTTTCGCGAACGGCGGTCTGATTGGCAGCGCCGCGGGAAGCCCGTATGCGGTGCAGTGGACGAACTCCGCGGTCGGCGAGGCGATGCTCACGGCTCGCGCCTTTGACGATCGGGGTGCCGAGACCGAAGTCCCCGGCGTCACGGTGACGGTTGTCCTGCCGTTGCCGCTCACGATGAGCGCGTTGGGGGTGGACGCCGGCGGCCGGTTTGGCTTTTCGATCGAGGGAGAGACCGGCGGCCGGGTCGTGATCGAGGGCTCGGTCGACCTCGAGGACTGGCTGCCGCTGGCGACGAACCGGATCGAGAGCACGGTGGTGGAGTTTATCGATCAGGATACGCCGCTGTACCCCAGACGGTTTTACCGGGTGGGATACCTGCCCTGGTAGACCGAATCGGAAGGTGAATGCCATGCATCAAGAGTACGTGTCCGATCGCGTTTCCGGTCCGAGGCCGCGGCGTGGGTTGTGTGGGTTGCGGGCGCGCCTGGGGTGGGTTTCGCTGGCGCTTGGCCTGGGCTTGCCGCCCGCGGGTTGGGGACAACCGATCCCTGCGCGGCTCGGGGTGGTCGTGTTGCCCGAGGCGGGCACGGCGATGATCACCCAGACCGTGCAAACGGTCTCGCTGACCGTGACCAACCGCGAGCTGTTCGCGAATCTCGCGGCCTGGTACCGGCTCGAGACCAACACGGTGCCGATGGCCGATGACGGGGCGCCGCCGGACCCGGTGCCGGCGGACGGGACGTTCACCGCCCTGCTCAGCGTGCCGGCGTATCCGGTGACCACGAACTTCACCGTCCGGTTCACTGCGGTGGGGCAGGACCTGACGATCACGAACGAGACCGGCGAGCTGCTGCCCGAGTCCTGGAGCACCAACGTCACGGTCAGGACCTATAACGCGGTCGTGCGGCCCGCCAACGACCACTTCGCCGACGCCATCAAGCTGGCGCCGGGCGGCGGTATCTCCACCGGCGCCAACGTGCAGGCGACGATCGAGCCGGCCGAACCGTTTCACGGCGAGGACCCGGATGTGGCGGCGTCAGTCTGGTGGACGTGGTCGCCGACGAACGCGATGCGGGTGGTGGTGGACACGGCGGGCAGTTCGTTTCCGCCGGTTCTCGCGGTGTACACGGGGAGTGCTTTGGCGAACCTCAAGCTGGTGGCCGCCTCGACCAACGATGTCGTTCATGGCTTGAAGGCGAACGTCGTGTTTGATGCCCGCGCGGGCGTGACCTACCGCATTGCGGTGGCCGGGTATGACGAGAGCGGGCAGGGGACCATCCGGCTGAGCGTGACCGCCGGGGACGGGCCGGACACCGTGGCGCCGCTCGTGAACATCACGCAGCCTCCGAGCGAGGCGCTGTTTACCACGAACCTCGTCCGCATCACCGGGACGGCCAAGGACCCCGACCCGGGCGCCACCGGCGTCAGCGCCGTCGAGGTCCAGCTCAATGACGAACCGCCGGTCCTTGCGAACGGCACCGTGACCTGGAACCTGTCGCTGACCATGCCGCCGGGGACGAATGTGATCCGCGCCGTTGCCTGGGATCTCGCGGGCAACGCCAGCCGGCCTTCCGTGGTCGTCGTCCGGTACATCCCTTCCTTGAATGACCATTTCGCCGATGCCCTCGAGCTGACCGAGTTGTCGGGAACGACGACCGCCGACACCGAGTTCGCCACCCGCGAACCGGGGGAACCGGCGCACGCGGGAAACGAGGGCGAGCACTCGATCTGGTATTGGTTTCAGGCTCCGGCCGGGGGCACGCTGGAACTCACGACCCAGGGGTCCACCTTCGACACCCTGCTGGCCGTGTATACCGGTGATGCGGTGTCCGGACTGGAGCTCGTGGGGGCGAACGACGACGCGAGGCCGGGCAGCGGCTACAGCGATTTGACAGTGACGGTCCAGCGCGGGCAGGTCTATCGCGTGGCGGTGGACGGCTTTGGCGGCGAGTACGGGATCGTCTCCCTGCGGCACATTTTCACGACGGTCGAGACCTACTACAGCCTGACCCTGCTCGCCGGTCTGGGAGGCACGATTGAACCGGCGGGAGGGTTGTATCTCGAGGGCTCGATCCAGACCGTGACTGCGCTGCCGGCGCGCGACTTCGAGTTCCTCGGCTGGCAGGGCAGCCTGAACACTCTCGAGAATCCGATCTCCCTGGTCATGACCCAGAACTACACCCTTTCCGCGACCTTCCGCGTGATCAGCCAGACCGAAGGCTTCGAGTCGGGCGGGTTCAGCCCCCAGCTTCCCTGGGGCAGCGCCGGAGCCGCCCTCTGGTTCGTCCAATCCGAGACCGCCTTTGCCGGCCAGTATGCCGCTCGGTCGGGTTCGATCAGCGACGGTGCGGTCAGCGCCCTGTTCCTCCAGACCCAGTTGATCGAGGGGACCGGGGCGTTTCGGGTTCGGGTCAGCTCCGAGGCAGGCTGGGATGGTCTCGAGTTCTATCTCAACGGCTCGCTTCTCAAACGATGGAGCGGCGAGATCGGATGGGAGAATTATCAGTTCCACGTGCCGGCGGGGGTGAACACCCTCGAGTGGCGCTACGTGAAGGACGCCAATTTCAGCGCGGGATCGGACGCCGCTTTTCTCGACAATCTCTATCTGCCGTTGCCCGACGCGGCTGTGGCGGCCCGGCTTTCGATCGCCGTTTTGCCGGACCGCGGCTATCAGGTGGCGGTGCAAGGGTATCCGGGCCGGGCTTACCTGCTGGAGGCGTCCTCGGATTTGTCCACGTGGACGCCCGTCCACACGAACAGTTCGCCGAGCGGATCCTGGGTGTGGATGGACCTGGTGCCTCCGACGCGGTCGGCGAGGTACTACCGGGCGCTTCTCCAGTGAGCTCCTCTCGCACCCAACTCGTTGGTCTGACGGGCGGCGTCGCCATGGGGAAGTCGACCGTGGCGGGCTGGTTCGAGCAGCGTGGTCTGCCGGTGGTGGACACGGATCTTGTGGCCCGCCAGGTGGTCGAGCCGGGGCAGCCCGCGCTCCAGGCGATCCGGGCGCAGTTCGGGGAGGGGATCCTGGATGCCACGGGGCGGCTGGACCGCGCCGCCATGGCCCGGCGGGTGTTCTCAGACCCCGACGCGCGCCGGGCGCTCGAAGCCATCCTGCATCCCCGGATCCGGGAGGTGTGGCACCGGGAAGCGGAAGGTTGGCGTGCGGCGGGCCGGCCGGCAGGGGTGGTGGTAATTCCTCTCTTGTTCGAGACCGACGCCGGGGGCGATTTTGACGCCGTGGTGTGCGTGGCCTGCACGGCCCAGAGCCAGCAGCAGCGCCTGACAGCCCGCGGCTGGTCGGCGGACATGGCGGCGGCGAGGGTTCAGGCCCAGTGGCCGGTCCGCCGGAAGATGGCGCTGGCGTCGCACGTGATCTGGACGGAGGGCAGCTTGCAGACGGCGGCCCTTCAAGTGGACCGGGTGCTGGCGGCCTTGGGGCTGACGCCGACAATTGAATTTACACCGTCGGATTCGATCCGCTAGGATTCCCCCGCAACTAGGTTTCATGAAGCACGCGAAATGGATTGTGGGCGGCCTGTCGGCTGCCATGGTGCTCGTCTTTCTTGGGCAAGCCGGCTTTCGGACGCGGAATGCGCCTGTGCCGGGCGGTCGGGCGGAGGCTCTTGCACCGTCCCCGACACCGCCGGTGAAGCTGCTGACCATCGAGGCGGTGCCGTCGAGTCGTCACGCGGCGCCCGCCCAAACGGCGGCTCGCACCCCAGCGTCGTCGCCGGCGGCGGAGGTCGTGTCGGCCTACGCCGCGTTTGACGCCTGGGCGGCGGGGTGGCTCGAACCGGAAACTGGCGCAGGCCGGCCGGACCTCGAGACCGGCCGGCAGCTGGCGGTTGCCCGACTCGACGCTCTCGCCCGCGAGATCAAGGTCAACCCGCGGAAGGCCTTGGAGCGGGCTGTGCCGTGGAGGGTGCGCCAGGCGCTGCCGCAAGAACTGCAGCCCCTTCTCGAGGAAGTCATCAGCGGCCGGGGCAATCTCGAAGTGTATTGGGTCTCGCCGCGGCCGGGCTCGGACTATCGCGAGTTCCCGGACGGCAAGATGCGGTATTTCATTCTGTCCGGGTCGGGACGGGTGTTTCGCGCGTATGTCTACGGCAGTCGCCGGGCCCAGATGACGCAGAAGAACATCGCCGTTCACGGGATCGCCGTGGGCGAAGTGCTGGCCTTGCACGAGGACCCTGCGCGGGTCCTGGACGCGGACGAATCGGCGGCGGTGCTCGCCTCGGGACAGGCCGCGGCGGCGGCGGGTTGCGCCGTGTGCGGCAAGACGGAGGCGGCGGGCCGACCGCCTCTGCTGATGGACTTCGGGGGTCAATGGATCCGGGTGTGCGACGCGAGTCACGGTGCGGAATTGAACACGACGTTGGCCGAGGCGGACCGGCAGGCCCGCGTCGGTCTGGCGTCGGCGGGGGGAGCCGGGCCGGCGGACAATCCGGTGTGGACCATGCCGCCGCCGGAGCATCCCAACGGCTCATGCGGCACGAAGCGGGTGCTTTACCTGCGGTTGGTATTCCCGGATGACACCCGGGTGCCGATCACCGAGTCCGAGGCCCAGGCCGTGATGCACGAGGTCAATGACTTCTATGTCGAGGCTTCGTACAACAAGACGGCCTTGATCGCCACGATCAGCCCCGTGTTGACCCTGCCGTATCCGAAGCTCGACTATTCCTTCGAGGGGCCGGGAGCGATCCTCATGGACGCCGTGGCGGCCGCGCTTTCCGCCGGGTACGACGCGACCACGTACGACATCATCATGATGCGGCACCCGAATGTCCCCGGATTCGAGTGGGGCGGGCTGGGCGGGGGCGGGGTGACGTGGCTGCAGGGGTCCGATGCCGGCCTTGCGATTCATGAGTTGGGACATGTGTATGGCCTGGGTCATGCCAATTTCTGGGAGACGCGACGCCCGGTGCTGCCGCCGAATCCGAACAACAACCCATTCGACATCGACAGCGTGGTGGGGCATGACAGCGTGATCGGCGTCGGGGACGACATCGAGTACGGGGACATCTACGATGTGATGGGCAGCGGGGGCGGCGAGGGGCCGACCAGTTCGACCCAGGTCTCGGCTTTCCGCGGGCATTTCAACGCGATCGGCAAGAAGATCCTGGGCTGGCTCACGGAGGCCTATATCGGCAATGCCACGAGCAGCAGCACCAACCGGATCTACGTCCACGACGTGCCGCATCTGGTCGACGGCCGCCAGTACGCGCTTCGGGTTCCCAAGGACGCCCAGCGGACGTACTGGGTGAGCGCCCGGACGCGGATCACCACCAACCCGTGGGAACAGAACGGCGTGGAATTGCACTGGGCCTCCTGGCAGCAGGCCAATGGCTACAGCGATCTGCTGGACACCACGCCCGGCTCCCGGCACGGACGGGACGACGCGGCGATTCTCGTCGGGCGAACTTACGCGGACGAGGAATCCAAGGTGTACATCACGCCGGTCGCCAAGGGCGGGGCGGGGGAGGAGACGTGGTACGACATCGTGGTGCACACTGGCGTGGACACCGACAACGTGCCGCCCGAGGTCACCGTGACCGCGTCCACGAACGTCGTGGCGGTTGGCGGGGCGATTCAGTTCACGGCCGCCGCCAGCGATCCCAACGCGGATGCGCTCTCCTACTACTGGAGCTTCAGCGACGACCAGATTGTCGGCAACACCCCCGTGGTGTCGCGAATGTTCACCGCGCAGGGCGAGTACGTCGTGCGCTGTGACGTCAGCGACATGAAGGGGGGAACCACGAGCAAGCATGTCGTGGTGACCGTCGGTTCGCCGGCGACGCTGCGGATCAGCGGGGTGGTGGCGGACACGTTCGGCAATCCGGTCCGCGACGTCCGGATCTCGAACGGCGCCCTGACCGAGGGGAGCTACGAGTACCTGACCAACTACCAGTGGACGTACACGGACTCGGACGGCGCGTTCACGCTGGTCAACCTGGCCGCCGGCAATCATCCGGTCAGCGCCTTCCTGAACGGGTACGTCACGAAGCCCCTCAACTTCAACTCGCCGATCGTGCTCGTGGACCGCGATGCCGAGGGCGTGCAATTCCTGGCGACGCCGCGCACGGTGGTGACGGCACTGACGCTGACCAACGCCGACGCGGTGGCAGGTACCGCCGGGACGTTCGCGTTGACGCGGACGGGCGACACCAACACGGCGCTGCAGGCGGTCTTTCTGCTGGGGGGGAGCGCGCAGGCAGGGCCTGACTACGAGGACCTGACCAACATCGTGACCCAAACCAACGTGGTGCCCACGCCCTTCGGCGACTCCGAGGGCACGTATGATTTCTACGCCGTCGACTTCCCCACCGGCGTTGTGACGGTGAATGTCGACATCAAACCCCCCGGCGGCGTGACGGACAGCATCGACAAGCAGGCGATTCTCACCCTGATGTATCCGCTGCAGGTCATGCGCATCGTCTTCACCAACGGCGATTCGGGCACGATGGAGACCAACACGAACTACATCAACTACAGCGGCTGGGAGCTGCTGCCGGTGAACGGGGTGGACACGTGGTTCCAGAACTACTCGGATTACCTGCCGGCATGGCCCGGGGAGGCCCGGATGACGCTGAGCGCCAAGCCCGCGACCCGGCCCATCGTGTCGATCGTCGCCCTTTCCCCGGTAGCCACCGAGAATCAGGACGACGCCGGGCTCTTGGTCCTGACCCGCTCCGGTTTGACCTCGGAACCCGTCACGGTCAAGCTCCGGATCGAGGGCACGGCCACGGGCGGATCGGACTATGCAGCGTTGCCGACGACGGTGACGCTCCCTGCCGGGGCCACGTTTGTGAATCTGCCGGTGGTCGCCCGGCCGGACCTTTACCTCGAGGGGAACGAGCAAGTCCTCGCCAGCATCGAAGCAGACGCCGCGTATGACATTGCCGCCGGGTCGGCAGGCGTGACGATTGTGGACAATGATCTGCCGACTGTGACCGTCGTGGCGACGGACAAGGTGGGCGCCGAGCTGAACCGCGAGACGGGCACGTTCGTGTTCACTCGCCAGGGCGATCTCACCCGTTCCCTGACCGTCAACTATTTCGTCTCGGGCACGGCCGTGCCCGGCGCGGACTACGCCACGCTGCCCGGCTCGGCTGTCATCCCCGCGGGCCAACCGTCGGTCAGTGTGCTCGTCACCCCCCGCGACAATGGCGCCAAGGACGGCGGCAAGACGGTCGAGGTCTTCCTGACTGACAGTCCCATTTACAACATCGGCACACCGAATACGGCCACGGTTGCCATTCTGGATCGGGCGCTGCCGGTCGTGAGCGTCACGGCCACCGACAATGCAGCTGCCGAGCCTGCCGAGACCGGGGAATTCGTCCTGACGCGGTCGGGCGACGTCAACCGGGAGTTGATCGTCAAAGTCCGCATGACGGGGACGGCCAAGGAGCTGGGGGATTACACGGCCGTCGGGACGCGCCTCCGCTTCCCGCCCACGATCGGGCGCATCACGGTAACGCTCACGCCCATTGATGACCGGCTGCGGGAGGATTCCGAGTATGCCATCATCGAAGTTCTGCCGAGCACGGATTACACGCTCGGCGCGGAGTACCAGGCGGCGGTCACGATTGCGGACGACGACAGCGGATCGCTGCCGGCAGTGGGCTTCAACTTCCTGACCGGGAGCGGCCCCGAGGATTGGGGGGCGGCGCTGATGGCGGTGTCGATCAGTGCGAACCCTGCGGCGGAGGATGTGCCGATCACGGTGCACTACAAGGTGACGGGCGGGACCGCGTTGCCGGACGTGGACTACCCGTTGCTGACGGCGACCGGCATGGTGGTGTTCCCGTACAGCGACGACCCGTACACGAATCGCACCCAGCTGTTGGCCCTGCCGATCAATCCCAACGATCTGCCCGAGTCGAACCGGACCCTGGTGATCACCCTGCTCGAGCCTCCCTCCTGGATCAGCAACTGGGTGACCACCAACGATATCACGATCACGAACGAGGTCGGTGAGCCCGTCCAGACCAACGAGGTCGTCACTAATTCCCTGATTGTTGGCATCCCGATGAACGGCCAGTTCGACGTCTACAAGACGCACACGTACACCATCCTCGACGATGATGCCTCGATTGTGTCCGTCTCCGCCCCGTCCGCTGAGGCGCGCGAGGAGGGCGCCAAGCCCGGGATGTTCCTTCTGACGCGGGAGGGGACGACGAACAGCAGCCAACGGGTCCTGGTCCAGCTCGGGGGGTACGCGAGCAATGGATCGGACTACCAGACCCTCACCAACGTCTATGTCTTTGCGCCGGGAGTCACGGAAATCGAAATCCCGGTCTATCCCATCGACGATCCAACCCAGGAGTATCGCGAGGACGTCGTCATGACGATCCTCGAGACGCCGGGCGCGACCATCGGGGGGGGCTCGGCCACGGTGACCATTGACGACAATGACGGCACGATCGAGTTCGCCCAGACGGCCTACACGGCCGTCGAGAGCGTGGGCGTGGCACGCATCCCCATCCGCAGGACCGGGAACGCGAACGGCGCGACCACGGTGGACTACGTGGTGTCCGCCGGCACCGCCACTCCAGGCGTCGACTTCGTTTCGACCAACGGCACGGTCGCCTTTGCCGCGGGCGAGGCCGTCCAGTACCTGCCCATTGCGATTCTCGACGACCTCGAAGTCGAGGCCGGGGAGACGATCACCCTGACGCTTCTGAACCAGGGCGGTGGCATCCCTCTCGGCGGCCAGACCATCGCCACCTTGACGCTGATCGATGACGACACCGCAATCGAGTTCAGCCAGGCCGAGTTCCGGGCCAACGAGAACGGCACCAACGCGATCATCACGCTGCGGCGCCTCGGGATCCTCGAGGGCACGGCAGTCGTTGACTTGACGGCCACCAACGAAACGGCCATCGGCGGCGAGGACTTCGTGGCCACGAATCTGACGGTGACACTGGGCGCGGGGGTGAGCAACCTGACGGTGGCGGTTCGCTTGCTGGACGATGTCCTGGTTGAGACCAACGAGACCTTCCTGCTGACGCTGGCCACGAACGCGGCCTCAACCACCAGCCTGGGACCGCAGGCCGTCGCCCGCGTCGTGATTGCCGATGACGATTGCGCTCTCGGCTTCGCAGCCGCCGAGACGCGCGTCAACGAGTTCGAGCGCCTGGTCTCGATTACCATCGAGCGCGCGGGCGGTACCGTGAACCCTGTGTCGGTCGACTACGCGACCACCAATGACACCGCCAAGGCTGGCTCGGATTACCTGGCTGCGAGCGGCACGTTGTCATTCCTCGGGGACGCCTACGTGCTGGCGCCCGACGGGAGTGGAACCCTGGTCTTCCGGGCGGGAGAAACCGCCAAGACGATCCAGGTGCGCGTGCTCGACGACGCCCTCGGCGAGGGGAACGAAGCCTTCCAGGTGGCGCTCCGCAATCCGAAGGGCCCGGCGGGTTCCCTGGCCGGAACCACCGTCCTCGGCGCCATCACCAACGCCGTGGTGACCATCGTCGATGACGAGACCCCGGGCAGTGTTGATTTCGCGTTCAACCCGGGCCAGGGGGCCAACGGCCCCGTGTACACCGTCGCCGTCCAGAGCGACGACAAGATACTCGCCGGCGGCGTCTTTACCGAATTCGATGGTGTGGTGCTCAACCGCGTGGTCCGCCTGCATACGGACGGCTACCTGGACAGCTTCTTCAACCCGGGAGCCGGGGCCGACGCCGCCGTTCATGCCCTTGCGCTCCAGGCCGACGGCCGCATCCTGATCGGCGGCGAGTTCAGGAACTACGACAACCTGTCCGCGATGCGGATCGCGCGCGTGAACGCGGACGGCACGATCGACACCGCTTTCCAGACCGGCTTTGGCGCGGATGGGATCGTGCGCGCTCTCGGGGTCGGCTTGGACGGGACGATTGTCGTGGGCGGCGACTTTGGCAACATGAGCGGCGTGGCACGGACCGGCATCGCGCGCCTGATGGCGGACGGTTCGATCGACACGACGTTTGACCCGGGCGTGGGCGCTCCCGGCGGGGTTTACGCCCTGGCGGTCCAGGCGGACAATCAGGTGGTGGTGGCCGGCGCGTTCAGTGGCGCCGGCGGCGGCGCCTACAATTACATCGCGCGTTTCCGCGCCGACGGCAGCCTCGACACCACGTTCGCGTCCGGGACGGGTCCCGACGCCCCCGTGCGCGCCGTGGCGGTTGCGGCCGACGGGCGGATTGTCCTCGGCGGGGACTTCACGAAGTTCAACAACGTCGATCGCGCGGGCATTGCCCGGCTCAATGCGGACGGGTCGCTCGACACGTCATTCGATCCGGGAACAGGGGTGGACGCCTCGGTCTGGGCGGTGGCCGTCCAGCCCGACGCGAAGGTCCTGGTCGCCGGAGACTTCACCGAGGTGGGCGGTGTCGAACGGCTCCGGTACGCGCGCCTCAATCCCAACGGGAGCGTCGACACCGGTTACGAGGTCGGCGAAGGCGCGGACGCCCTCGTCCGGGCTTTGGCCGTGCAGTCGGACACGGCTATGGCGATCGGCGGCGACTTCACCCACGCGAACGGTCTGCCGCGAAACCGGGTGGCCCGGATCCATGGCGATGAGAAGTTCATCCTGAGCGCCCTCCAATTCAGCGCCGCGTTTTATCGCGCCGCCGAGAATGCCAAGGAAGCGACGATCACCGTCCTCCGCAGCGGCGACCTGCAGACGGCAGTCACGGTCGACTACGCGACCCGGGACGGTTCCGCCCAGGCCGGAGCTGATTATACCGCCACCCAGGGCACGCTGCAATTCGCAGTCAATGACACCGTCAAGACCTTCAAAGTGCCGGTGCTCGATGACACCTTGCCCGAAGGGGATGAAACCGTGTTCCTGATCCTCACCAACCTGCCGACAGGCTACAGCCGCAGCGGCCAGTTGACGGCCACGCTGACAATCGAGGACAACGAGAGCGCCATCGCGTTCAGCGCGGCCGTGTTCCGGGCGGACGAGAACGCTGGCAACGCCGCGGTGGTCGTCCGCCGCACCGGACCGAGCGGGGATGCGGCCGCGGTGGATTACGCCACGCGCGATGGATCGGCCGTTGCCGGGAGCGATTACCAGTCCGTCGCCGGCACTCTCGAGTTCGCTGCGGGCGAGACCGAGAAGTCTTTTGATGTCCCGTTGATCGACGACACCGATCCCGAGGACGCCGAGACGGTGGTCCTCGAGCTCGCCAATCCGCAGGGCGGCGGCGTGCTCGGAAGCCAGAGCCAGGCGAGCCTCGTGATCGTGGACAACGATCGCGTCGAGTTCTACAGCCTCAACATCACCGCGCCCGCGGGCGGCACGGTCACCCCCGGCTCGGGCCCCTACCCCGCCGGCTCGACGCAATCCCTCGCCGCCACCCCAGACCGCGATTTCGCCTTCGTCGGCTGGGAAGGCACGGTGACCTCGACCGATAATCCGTTGGTTCTCCTGATGGACCGGAACTACACGATCACGGCCCGCTTCGCGCCCACGACGGCGACCTACACTTTCGAGCCGCCGTTCACGGCGGCAGCCCTCGCCGCCCCGCCCTGGGCGAACTCGGCGACTGCCCCTTGGCAGCTGCAGTCCACAACCGCCGCCGCCGGCAGGTTCGCCTTGCGGTCCGGGCCGCTCGGCAACGGCCAGGAGAGCGTGCTCGAATTCGCCGCCAACACCCTTGCCGGCGCCGTGGCGTTTGACCTGAAGGTCAGCTCCGAAGCGAATTGGGACTTCCTCGAATTCTACGTCAATGGCGTCAGAATGCAGCGGTGGTCCGGGGAGGTGGGATGGCAACGGTACGTGGTCAACGTGGGGGCCGGACGCAACCGGTTCGCCTGGCGCTACGTCAAGGATGCCAATTTCAGCATCGGCGCCGACGCGGCCTACATCGACAATCTGTATGTCCCGCTCGATGTGCCTGATCCAACCGATCCGGCGCCGCGGTTGGAGCTGACCGCGCTGCCGGGGAATCTCCTGAGTCTGGATGTCCAGGGCAAGAGGGGACTCTCGTACGTGGTGCAATCGAGCGCCGATTTCCGGACCTGGACGAGCTTCTCGACGAACGTGCTCCAGGGGACCAACGTGACTCTCATCCTGCCGCTCGATCCGGCGCAACCCAAGGTCTTCTACCGCGCTTACACGCCGTAGTGCCCCGATTCACAAGAATCACAGTCTGTCTGCAGAGCGGGGGATGCGGCGTGTCCCAGTCCCCTCATGCACCGCTCGATCTATCTCTCGCTGGCCCTCGTCGCCGCCCGGCTCCTGGCCGCTGATGGCGATGGGCAGGACCTTCGGCTGATCCCCTTCCCGAAGGCGGTGGATCGCCGATCCGGCGGCTTCGCTTTGACCGGGCCGCTCCGGCTCGAGGTCCCCGGAGGCCTGTCGAAAACGCTCGGGAGCTTGCTGAACGAAGAGCTCGAGCGCGCCGGTCTGAAGTCCGCGCCCGTAAAGGGAACGGAGTCCGGGGGATTCCGCTTCCGGCTTGCGGCGGACGGAGCGGCCGGCGATGTTCCCGCCCTGCCGCCGGGAGACTCTCCGGAATCCTACACGCTCGAGGTGCGCCCCGGGGAAGCCGTCTGCGTGGCGACGACTGCCTCAGGCCTGGTGCACGGTCTGCAGACGCTCCGTCAACTGATTCGGGCCAATCGGCAGGGCGACCGCGTGCCGTGCCTCCGGGTTCGTGACTGGCCGTCGTTGCGTTGGCGGTGTTTCCAGGACGATCTGACCCGGGGTCCGAGCTCGAAGCTCGAGACGCTCAAGTTCGAGGCGTCTCTTGCCTCGTATCTGAAGTTGAACCTGATGACGTACTACATGGAGTCCCAGTACGCCTTCAAGAAGCACCCGAAGATCGGCCCCCCGGATGGCTCACTCACCCCCGAAGACCTTTCCGCGCTCGTGGCCCACGCTCGATCGCTCCACATGGACATTCTCGGGAACCAGCAGTCGTTCGGGCACTTCGGCAATATCCTCAAGCATCCGGACTACGCCTCCTTGCGGGAGACGGCAGATGTGCTCACGCCGGTGCGCGACGAGACGTATCAGCTCTTGGACGACTTGTATTCGGAGGTCTGCCCGTTGTTGCCGTTCCCCTGGTTCAATGTCTGCTGCGACGAGACGTGGGGTTTGGGAACCGGCCCCGCGCGGGAGCTCGCCGCGACGATTGGTGTCGGCGGCGTCTACGTCCGCCATATCCGCCGCGTGCACGATCTGCTTCGGGATCGGTACGGCAAACGCATGATGATGTGGGGCGACATCATCCTCCAGCATCCGGACCATCTCGATCAAGTCCCCAAGGAGACCATCCTGTTGACCTGGGGATATGACGCGCGCGCCAGTTTCGAGGATCAGATCGTCCCCTTCGCCAAGTCCGGGTACGAGTTCTTCGTGTGTCCGGGCGTGAACAACTGGAGCCGGATCCTGCCGGACTTTGGCGTGGCGGTGACCAACATCCGGCATTTCGTCCGGGATGGTGTGAAGCACGGCGCCCTGGGCATGCTGAACACGGATTGGGAGGACGATGGGGAAGCGATCAACGCCGTGAAATGGCATGCCGACGCCTGGGCGGCCGAATGCGCCTGGACCGGCGCCACGACTCCTGTCGCGACTTTCAACCGGCGCGTCGGCGCCGTGCTGTTCGGCGAGGCGGGCGACCATTTCGGCCGCGCCGTCGAG
The DNA here is from genome assembly GCA_029556615.1 of Verrucomicrobiota bacterium. Lineage (GTDB taxonomy): Bacteria > Verrucomicrobiota > Verrucomicrobiia > Limisphaerales > J093 > JAKQDD01. The sequence continues at coordinate 22,227 of JAKQDD010000259.1, forward strand.
TTGCTCGAGCGCACCCATCGACTGCCCGCCATGAAGGGCATGTTCAACGCGCGGTTCTGGGAACGCGACTTCGTCCCCAAAACGAAGCCGGCTGCCGTGCAATCCGCCGCTGCCGAGTTGCTGGCGATTGTGCGGCCGGCGATCGAGCACCTGCGGGCATGCCGACGTGAAGCGCGATGCCATTCGGAGGTGCTCGATGCCTTCCTGTTCGGCGCCCGCCGCATGGAGCGGATCGGCCAGCGGATGCTCGATGGGCTCGAGGCGGCGCAGCGCTACGAGGCGGCGCATGCGGCGGCCGCCGGGGCGGAAGCCCTGGCCCCGATCGAACAGCTCATCCGCAGCAACCGGGACGCCCACGAGAGGCTGGGACGCGAGTTCGCCGCCCTCTGGCTGGCCGAGAGCAAGCCGTACGCGCTCGACTGGACCTTGCGACGTTACACCAATCGGGTGGCCGAGTACGACGCGCTCCTGGGCCGGTTGGCCGCTGCGGCGGACGGCGCACGTTCGGGTCGGCCCCTGCCCGCTCCGGAGATCATCGGGCTGGCGCTTCCCAGGCGTCCGACCCGCTGCCTGCAGCCGGATCGGACCCCGAAGGCTCCGCTCGCCCCCGAGCTCTCCTGGGCGGATCCGGCGGCGACGCACCGACTCGGCTTGACCATCCAGGCGGGCGGACAGGACCGCTTTCATCTGCCCGTCGAGGTGTTGCTTTCGTTGCCATCCGAGCTGGCTGGCAAGCCGGTGCGAGCGTTTGCCGTAAACGCTGAATCGTCGGCCCGCCGCGAACTGCTGGCCCAACTGGAGCCCGCCGGTGAAGCCGGCAACAGCCGCCTCAGCTTTATCGTCGACGGCCGACTCGGGAGGGAAGAGACGGCATTGGTTCATGTCTACCTGGGTGCCACGGCATCCGCCAGTTCCCTGCCAGGGGCGGTCCGCACGCGCCCCGAGGCCGGCGGTGGCCACTGGATCGAGAACGATCGGGTTCGCGCGTTCCTGGGAGCAGAAGGCGCGCACATCTACCGATGGGAAGTGAAGTCGGCCGCGGATCGCGATCTGACCATGCCAGGCGGAAGCGGTTGGGCGGGCTTTGGCGACATCGCCTCCCATCGTCAGTCGCCCTATCGCATCGAGTGCACGGCACGCGGCCCCGCCGTGGTCGAGTTCCGATGCCTGGATCCAGCGGGCCACGAGAAGATCGTGCGGTTCTTCGGCGGTGCCAGTTGGATCGAGGTGTTCCTGGGCGAGCCCACGCCGTTGTACTGGGACTTTGACGATCCCAAGAACTTCGCCGCCGACGGTCCGACGCCCGGGACATGGCTTTTCTCGAATGGGCAATCGGGGCCGGTGGGGCGGGAAGCGGACGGTGTGCCGGCGCAGGTCAACGCGGCTGGCACCCGCTGGGGGATCAAGTTCAACGCCGGGAAACTCGCGCTGGGGTTGATCACTCCGGGAGCCGACACGACGCACCTTGTCGCGCCGGGTGCCGGTGCCGGCGGGGTCGGCATCGAGAGCTCGCCGCCCGCGCAGCACTTCGTCACCTTCGCCGGGCTGCTGGATGGGACACCGACCGAGACGATGAGTCGCCTCGAGTGCACGCTCGATCTCCGGCGGCCCGTCGCAATCCAGATTCACCCGATCCAGACACTGGGGACGACGCAGTCGGGTGGCGCACCGGCTGCGGCGTTGACATCGGAATGGGCCATGATCGAGGTGGCGATGGACGAGGTGTTCTATGATCCCCAGGTCATGATGCTCCGCTTCCGCGAGTGGCTCAAGACGCCCGAGGGAGGCGTTTGGTTTGCTTGGGCAGCAGACGCCGCGCGGGTCGGCGTGGCCGCTGCCAGAGACGCAAACGGAGCAAGACCTGCGACAAGGCTGGGCAATTGACCGGCGCGGTACTCTGGACAGCAGGGATGACGATAGAGTGACAGACTCATTGTCCCCATTCCTGCCAATTTCCTCAATATCCAACTTCTCCGGCCGTGCTCATTGCGGGCGTCGGTGGACTATGAACCTGGCACTCTATCGCTCGCACAACGATCGAACCTACAACGCGCCTGCCGGGACTTGGCAGACTGATAACCTGTCACCATGTCGTGCGTTTCTCCGTCACCGGCCGCGGTCAGCGCCTGCGGCAGCAGGCGGGGAGGAGAGTGACGTCGCCGCCGGTGTGAGCCGGCGATGGAGGACGGGTTCGAGGGTCTCGATCCGCAGATCGGCCCAGGCGGCCCAGTCGCCGGTCGAGTCATCGCGGGGTCCGGCGTCGGCGATGAGTTTGAGGCGGATGCGCTGGCCCGCCCAGGGGGAGAGGTTCGCTTCGAGGGGCAGCCATTCGTGCCGGGTGACCGTGGTATGGGCGACAACGGTCTCGATTCCCGCGGGGTCGACGACCGTCAGTCGGAAGAGGATGCCATCGCCGGGATCGCTGCCATCGCGCTTGCCGACGCTGGCGCGGAAGGCGGCGCGTGGTTGGGTTGGGAGCTGGATCGGGTCATAGAGGGCAAAGGCAAGGCCGGTGCCCGTCTGCCAGGGGGGATGCATGAAGAGCCCGGCCTTGGCGACTCCGCCGCACTCGATCGTCTGCGCATGGACGGTGGCCCCTGACGCGCCGAACTCGGCGGTCTCCTTTTGCCCCCGCAGCACCATCCCAATTCTCGACTGGCCGGGCATTGGGACCAGGGGCGTCACTTCGCGAACGCAGCGGAGGCCGAGTTCGAGCCGCTGTGCCATCGCGTCCGATCGAAGCTCGATGGGCAGCGTGATCGTCGATTCCACGCTGGGGTCGCCGAGGTCGATATCGAGGGTGACCTTCTCCCGGGGGTTTGCTGTGAACGAGCGTGTGGCGGTCCCCGCCTGCAGTGTGAAGTCGGTGGGATTCGGCAGGTGGCTGACCACGCGGATTTGGAGGCGGTCGCCCTCGAGCCTCGCGTCGAGGTCCGCGAGCGAGGTGACCGTGAAATCGATCCAGCGGTTCTCGAATTCGAGCCAGAGCCGTTGGCCGGGCTTGGCATCGGAGGGAATGCGGATTTCGTGCGATTCCCGGCCGCGGACAGTTACCTGTTCGCCCGGGACGACGACATCGCGGTCGGCGGCGAGGTCGGGTTCGCGGTCGGCGGCGTGGGGCTGTGCGGTGAGCCGGTAGCTGAAGGCGTTGGTGGACGGGATCAGGTAGGTGAGTCCGCGTGCCCTCCGCCATTGGGCGGGGCCGAGTTCCTTGCCTTCCTTGTCCAGTGCGACGGCGGAGGCGACGTCCAGGGCGAATCCGCATTCCACGGTTCCGTGGGTGAAGATCTCGAACTGGCGGTCTGGCAGGGCGCGGCAGACGGCGGGGCCGTCAGCGGCGGCCTGGGGGAAGCGGGTGAACACGCCGCGGCCGTCGGCGTAACGGTAGGCGGGGGTCAAGGCGAGGTCAGCGCGGTGGCCGTTGGTGTCGCCGCAGAACACGTCGAGGGTTCCGTCGCCGGACCAGCCGGCGAAGCCGTTGGGTGGGAGGTCGAGGAGTCGGCCGAAGGCGAGGGCGCGGAGGCGCTCGCTGCGGTGGCCGTTGGCGGCGGTGACTGTGCCGTCCGCATACCGGGTGACGACCTGGGAGCGGCGATAGGCGCCGGTGGCCACCGCGTGGGACGTCTCGAGGAGTCGGCCGTCGTCGGTTGCGTAGAGGATTTCGAGGGCGTTGGTGAGGCAGTAGCGGCTTTGGAGCTGCTGCAGGAGGTAGTAGCTGCGGAGGGCGTTGGCCATCCCGCCTTCCATGACGAGGAAGCCCGGGTGTCCGAACGCGACGGTGGCGGCGAGGAACCGGTCGATTTCGGTGTCGCGCTCCTCGCGGGTGCGGCGCGGTTGGGGCGCATTGGCATAGAACATATCGAGGTTGCCCATGCCGAAGTTGCAGCCGAGGTCATGCATTCGTCGCAGGTCGAAGTCGACGAGCCAGGGGTTGTCGGCGGGGCGATAGCTTTGGTCCTGGCCGTAGTTGCCGTCGGTGAGGCCCATGTAGAAGCAGTGATAATTGCCCTCGGAATAGACGGGGCCGTTCCAGGCCTGTTTCTGGAGGAGCATGATTTCGCCGTAGGCGTAGAAGACTGCGGCGAACGTTCCGGCCCCGGGCACGCGGGGGTCGTAGTCGACGCGGTGCCAGGGTGCGACGGCGGTATGGACGTCGCAGTAGGCGGTGCTGAACTGGAATTTCTGCTGGATCTGAGGCGCCAACCGGGAACAGAACTCGACGGCGCGCGCCGGTTTGGGGGCATAACAGCGCATCCAGGCCCGCTGAAGCTGGTTGTGCGGATCTCGGGCGACCGTGTCGGTGTTCCAGAATTCGTTCACGGGGGCGAAGTCGGTGAAGTTGTTGTACGGGCCGTAGACGAAGCCCAACGTGTCCTGCAGGAAGCGGGCGTAGGCGTACGCGCCGGGGTCACCGCCCTTGCCGGGTGCGGCGCGTGTTCGGAACGTGAAACTCTCGCCGCCATCCCGCCAGAGGGTCTCATGGTCGGTGATGACCACCTGGGTCATGCCGTGGCGGTGGACATCGGCCCAGTACTGCCTGTCGCGGCCACGATCGGACGCCCCGTGGGCGCGCCAGAGCCGGGTGCCGGTCACCGGTCTCCATGGCGACGGCGGATTAGGGATGGAGGGCAGGACTTCCTCGTAACAGGGCGAGAGGGTGAGAAAGAACCGCTCGAAGCAATCATTGCGTCGGCCGTTTGTCAGGGGGACATAGCGTGTGCCTCCGTGGTAGACGGCATCGTGGTCGGTCAGCGAGTTGACTGCCCAGAGCACTGAGCCATTCGAGCGATACCAATCGACCGCACCCGCCAGGAAGAACGGCGCCTCGGAAGGGCCGCAGACCAGCACTGCGGGGCGTCCCCCTTCGGCCGGGTAGAACGGATTGGTAACCAGCCGGGGGTTGTCGAGGCCGTCTCCGCGCGCGCGGCCGAACCGCACTTCGGCCACGCTCCCGCCAACGGCCCTGACATCGATCACCAGCGATTTCGCCCACAGCCGGTAGACGTAAGTGACGTCGGCGGATTCAGGACCGGCGTTCAGTCGCCACCGGGATTGGACGATGTCGTGTTCGAGCGTGGTGCCGAGGTGTTCAGCCTTGTCTGGCAGGACCGGGCCCCCGGAGCTGGCGAGCCGGACACCGCCGTCGACACAGGGCTGGAGCCGGTGGGCGGACTGGGGATCCGGTGCGGATCCAGCGCGGGGGATGGCGACGGGGGTCCAGTCGACGGCGAGGTCGGCCCACGTGCCGGTGTGGGGTGTGAGGCGGTACGTCAGCGCGCCGTCCCCGCCCTGATGCGTGAGCTCGAACGCGGGACCGGACGCGAGTTGGACGCTGCGGACGGTATTGGTGAATCGGTCACTTCGGGTGGGGGGAAGGATGGTGCGTTCGTCGATGGGGAACGGGAGACGTCCGGGGCCGGCATTGAGGCCGGCGGACTGTCCCGGGAACACGGCCACGCCTCGTTGAGGCCTTGGCTCGAACGAGAGGGGTGGGAACGACTCGGTATAGACCGCGAGATTGTCGAAGAACAGGACGCGGTCGTCGCGGTTGCTGCCGCCGGCGATGAGGAGGCCGGTGAAGGCGGCGCCGGTCTTGATGCGAGCCGCTTCATCCGTCGAGAGGCGGCGGTGGAGGCAGTGCCACTCCTTCCAATTGACGGTGGCCATGGGCACCGCGAACTCGCCGCCCGCGGCATCCGCGAACAGGACAGAGAGGGCGACTCGCGGCGTTGTTGGGTCGGTGGTCCAGCCCCAGTTGTTGCCATAGCACCAGAGGGTGACGGCATCGAAGGGCTCACGGATGGGGACGGGCGCTGGCGGCCGAATCCGGATATCGGTTCGGGTCTCGGTTCCGTGGTAGACGAGTTTCCCGACGTAGTCTCCCCAGATCTGCTGTTCGCGGGTGCGCTCGAAGCGTGCGACGGCGTTCCGGACCTCGACGCGCCATGGGGACGGCTTTTCGAAATCGACCAGGGGCGGAACGTGATCCTGGACGCGACCGGCCCAGTCGAGTTCGTAGGGGCGTTGGCCGATGGCATCGCCGGCTCCGAAGACGGGGTTGGCGCCGGCAGCGAGACTGACGGCAAGGGCTGCGAGGATGGGGAGCCGGAGAATGGCCGATGGGCGACGGTCGGTTTGCATGGTGCAGGAATCCGAGTGTGTGGCTGACAACCCTGCTGTCAAGGCGAGGGTCGAGTCCTGGTTTGGACTTGTCACTTCGGCATGGGAAATGAACTCTCGCATCCACATTCACGTTGGATTCCGTCTTCTGTCGTGCCAGACTGCTGGAGCGATGATCCTGACACCCGCTGAAGCCAAGAGTCTGATCGAGGTTCGACACGGCTCGCCGCACGATCTGCTGGGCATGCATCCGCTGGGTGACGGGACCGGGGTGGTGGTGCGTGCCTTTGTGCCGGACGCCGCCGGGGTCGAGGCCGTGCCGACGCACGAGCCGGGGAAGCCGCGGATCCGGCTCAAGCGCATCGATCCCGCTGGTTTGTTTGAGGGTGTGACTCGGGATGCGGACCAGGTCTACGCGTATGATCTGGTGATCACCGGCCGTGCCGGGGGGCGACGGAGCACGCGGGACCCGTATTCGTTCCTGCCGACGCTTGGGGAGATGGACCTCTACCTGTTCGGGCAGGGCAACGAACGGCGGGTTTACGAGAAGCTGGGGGCTCATCTCCGGGTGATCGACGGGGTGTCGGGCGTGAGTTTTGCCGTGTGGGCGCCGCATGCCCGTCGGGTGAGTGTGGTGGGGGATTTCAACGGTTGGGACGGGCGGTGCCATGCGATGCGGTTGCTGGGAGCGTCCGGGGTTTGGGAGGTTTTCATTCCGGGCCTTGGTCCGGGTGCGCAGTACAAGTTCGAGGTGTTGACGGTGCAGGGTCAACTGGCGCTGAAGGTGGATCCCTACGCGACGTGGTTCGAGGTGGCGCCCAAGAACGCGGGCATTGTGCACGACAGCGGCGGGTTCCCGTGGACCGACGGCGCGTGGTTGCAGCAACGGCGGGGGTGGAATCCGTTCCGGTCACCGATGAGCGTCTACGAGGTGCACCTGGGGTCCTGGCGCAAGAAGACGATGACGGAATCGCTGGGGTATCGGGAGCTGGCGGGGCCGTTGATCGACTATGTGCGCCGGATGGGCTTCACGCATGTGGAACTTCTGCCTGTTGCGGAGCACGCGTATTACCCGAGCTGGGGATACCAGGTGACGGGTTTTTACGCGCCCACCAGCCGCTATGGCTGCCCGGCGGATTTTCAGTCTCTGGTGAACGCATTGCACGAGGCTGGCATTGGGGTCATCGTGGACTGGGTGCCGGCGCATTTCCCGCGGGACGACTGGGCTTTGGCGCGATATGACGGCACGGCCTTGTACGAGCATGAGGACCCGCGCCAGGGAGCCCATCAGGACTGGGGCACGCTCATTTTCAACTATGGCCGGCACGAGGTTCGCAATTTCCTCACGGCCAACGCGCTGTACTGGTGCGACCGGTTTCACGTGGACGGTCTCAGGGTCGACGCGGTCGCTTCGATGCTGTATTTGGACTACTCGAGGCGCGGGGGCGAATGGGTGCCGAACCGGTATGGCGGCCGGGAGAACCTCGAAGCGATCCAGTTTCTTCGGGAGTTCAATCACCTCGTCCACACCGAGCATCCGGGCGTGCTGACCATCGCGGAGGAATCCACGGCGTGGCCGCTGGTCACTCGACCGCCGTATCTGGGTGGATTGGGTTTCAGCCTCAAGTGGAACATGGGTTGGATGCACGACACTCTGGATTATTTCCAGCGCGACCCGATCCACCGGAAGTACCACCAGAACGACCTCACGTTCGCGATGCTCTACCATCACCACGAGAACTTCGTGTTGCCGCTCTCCCACGACGAGGTGGTGCATGGCAAGCGGTCGCTGCGGGGGCGAATGCCGGGCGACGACTGGCAGGGGTTCGCCAATCTCCGGTCCGTGCTGGCTTACCAGTGGTGTTTCCCCGGGAAACCCCTGATCTTCATGGGGGGCGAATTCGGCCAGACGCAGGAATGGGACGCCAACAGCGAACTGCGGTGGGATCTGCTCGACGCGGGGCCGTATCATCGGGGTTTACAGCAGTTTGTGGCGGACCTGAACCGGCTTTACGTCGAGAACCCCGCGCTCTGGCAAGCCGATTATGAGCCCGTCGGGTTTCAGTGGATCGACTGCAGCGATCACGAGCACTCGGTGCTTTCGTTCCTCCGTCGGGCAATCGAGTCAGGTCCTGAGATTGCGGTGGTTCTGAACCTGACCCCTGAGGTGCACCATCGCTACCGGATCGGCCTGCCGCGGCCCGGGCGGTGGGTCGAGGTGTTGAACAGCGATGCCGCGGTGTATGGGGGCAGCGGCGTAGGGAACAGTGGCCAGGTGGTGGCGGAGGCTTTCTCGGTGCATCAACAGCCGTTTTCGGCCGAGCTGACGTTGCCTCCGCTCGGGGTTCTGGTGCTCCGGTCGGACGCCTGATCGGCACCGGCGCGTTCGTCTGTCGAGGCGGCGCCATCGTCGGCTGACTCGGCGCAAGGAGCGAGGCTGCCGTTGTCGACGCGCCAGCGCAGGAGCCGGCGGCCCAGCTCCCGGGGCCAGGCTTCCTCGGTGCAGGTCATGAACACCTGGCCGCCCGATTCCCGGGAGCGATCCAGGAGCGGCAGGAATCCGCTGCGGCGTGCGAGGTCGAGCTCCCCCATGACGTCGTCGATGAGCAGGATGGGCGGCGTGCCGTGCAGGTTCGTGAGGTACTCGGCCTGGGCCATTTTGAGCGCGATGGCCAGGGTGCGTTTCTGGCCTTCACTGGCATACGGACCTGCCGCGCGTCCATCGAGCCAGAAACCGAGGTCATCGCGGTGGGGACCGAGGAGGGTCGTCCGCTGGGCGCGATCGCGGTCGCGGTTTTGGGCCAAGGCGACGGCGAGGTCGCCTTTGACGCTGGGCAGGTATTCCATCCGCAAGTCCTCGGCATCGCGCGCCACGCGGCCGTAGGCGGACCGGATCAGGGGTGCCAGGACGGGGACGATTTGGTGTCGGAGCTGCATCAAGGTGGCGCCGTCCCGGACCAGTTGGTGGGTGAAGGCATCGAGGGCCTGATCGTCCGGGATACGCTGTTTGAGGAGGGCGTTTCTCGAGCGCACGGCCTGCAGGTAGGTCTGCAGCAAGGCAAGGTACGTGGAATGGGTTTGGGCCAGGAGGAGATCCAGGAAGCGGCGTCGTCGGCTCGAGGGTCCCTTGACCAACTGAAGATCCTCGGTGCAGAAGACGACGGCCCGCAGCACGCCCCAGTAATCGGTCATCCGCCGCACCGGCTGGCCGTCCAGGGTCAGCCGGCGCTCGGTGGCGGACCAGTAGAGAGCGATTGCGTGGGGTGATGGGCCCACGGCGGTGGCCCCCACGAAATAGCCTTTCCGGCCTTGGCGGACCATGGGGGCGCTGCCAACGCCCCGGAAGGAACGGAGTGTGGCCAGCAGGTAGACGGCTTCGAGGAGATTGGTCTTGCCCTGGGCGTTGCGGCCGAGCAACAGGTGGACGCCGGGGGAGAAATCGACGTCCAACCGCGCGTAGTTGCGGAAGTCTCGCAGCCTGAGCCGGGCCAGATGCACGCTGCCGATGTTTCACGAAAGGCGATTGATGGCAAGGACGGGCTGGGCGGCTTGGAATGGGGCGAGGATGCGAGGATGCCCGGGGGCGAGGTTCCGCATTGACGGTCGGGGGCTGCGGGCGTTGACTCGTGGCTCCATGAAGAGCGCACTTGATCGTCGTGCTTTCCTGCGCCGTTCGTCGGTTGCGGGCGCGGGTTTGCTGGTTTTGTCCGACGCGCGGCGTGTGTTTGCCGCGGAGGCCAACACCCGGCTCAACATTGCGGGCATAGGGATTGGCGGCCAGGGCCGGGGGAATCTCGACACGGTGGCCCGTCTTGGGGAGAACCTGGTGGCGCTGTGTGATGTGGATCAGGCGCGGGCGGGGGACATCGGGCAGAAGCATCCCGGGGCGAAGCGGTACACGGATTTCCGCCGGATGTTCGACGAGATGGACCGGGAGATCGACGCGGTGGTCATTTCGACGCCGGACCACACGCACGCCGTGGCGGCGGTGGCGGCCATGCAGCGGGGGAAGCACGTCTACTGTGAGAAGCCGCTGACCCGGACCGTTCACGAAGCGCGCGTGCTGCGTGCGATGGCCCTGAAGAGCCAGGTGGTCACCCAGATGGGCAATCAGGGGTCGGCCTCGGACGCCTTGCGGGCCGCGGTCGAGCAGGTGACGCAGGGCACGCTGGGGGAAGTGCGCGAGGCGCATGTCTGGTTCGATGGGGGGAATGGGCCGCTGGAACGGCCGCAGGAGACGCCGGCGGTGCCTGCGGCCCTCGACTGGAACCTGTGGCTGGGACCGGCCGAAGATCGTCCCTATCACCCCCGGTACCTGCCGGCCAGCTGGCGCGGTTGGCGGGCGTTCGGCAGCGGGATCGTCGGCGATTTTGGTTGTCACACGGGCAACATCCTGTTTCGAGCCTTGCGCCTGGTCGAGCTATGGGACGGAGCGGGAGGCGGCGGACCGGGGCGGGTGATTCTGCGGGTACAGGCCTGGCCCTCGGAGGTCAACGCGGAGGGATATCCGCGTTCGATGCGCGCCACGGTGGATGTCCCGGCGCGGGCCGGCCTGCCGCCGGTGAAGCTCACGTTGTGGGCGAAGGAGAGGCCGCCTGCCGATCTGATGCTGGGCCACCCGCAGCAGGGGTGGGGCGACCTGTTGGTGGGATCGAAGGGCTCGCTGTATTCCGAGTGCCCGTGGAACACGCGGTTTACGCTGTTGCCGGAGGCGAAGTTTGCCGAGTTCAAGAGCGGCCCGCCGCGGCGACTTCCCCGGTCACCGGGGCATCATGCGGAATGGGTTCGGGCGTGCAAGGGGCAGGGGAAGACGTTTTCGTCCTTCGAGGTGGGGGGGCCGATGACCGAGCTGCTGCAGCTGGTCAACCTTGCGACGCTGGTGGAAGGTTCTATCGACTACGACATTGTGTCGGGCCGGATTGTGAATCACGACCGTGCGAGCGCGCTGCTGCATCGCGTGTATCGGCCGGGATGGACGCTGGGGTGAGTCAGTTCCCCTGGAGCAATTCCTGGAGGTTGTAGTGTGTATACCGGGTGTGGCTGGCGACGTTACGGGCGTCGGCGTTGGCCACCCAGAAGTCGAGCGTATCGGGTGCGAAGAGGACGGACTGGATGTTGGACTTCATGGCCACCGGCCGTTCCATGAGTTTGCGGGCGGCATCGTCGTCGAATTGTCCGAGGCCTTGTCGGACCCGTTCGGCGAGCGTTTCATAGCGGTCGCCGGCGGACATGAGAACGGTGTCCTTCATGGGGTGGGGGAGCTGGGGATGGAATTGGCCGGGCTCGATGACCTGGAAGGAGTCGGGTGTGGCGGCGATGCCGACGGCGCGGTGGGCGGTGCCGTCAGCGATGACGTAGTAGTACTCGCAGGTCCGCGGTCCGCGGCGCATGATTTCGACGGCTTCATCGAGGGTTGAGGCCTTTTCCATGACTTCTCGGACGAGTTGGGCCATCGGTTTGCCGTCCCAGTTCCCTTCGCCGCGGCCGCCCATTTCACCGATCGAGATATGCCGGGCGTTCATGGCGGTGACGGAGCCCACGAAGCCGGCGTAACCGACATTGACCCAGGGGTGGCCTTGGTCCGGTTGATGGACGATGACGACGGCGTTGGGTTCGAGTCCGACGCCTCGAAGATAATCCAGGATGCGCCCATGATAGAGGCGCCGGCCGACGGTGGCTTCGCCCAGGAGGGCGAAGCCGCTGCAGTGGAAGAGTTCGGGGAAAAAGTTCGCGAGCCGGATCTCCTCTTTGGCGAGGCCGGCTGCGGCGGCCATCGCGTCCATCTCGCGCAGGCAGCGGGGATCGACGAAGGGCATGAGGCGGCTCTGGGCCTGTTCGATTTCCCCCATGAACCAGCGGCCCTTTTCGAAGGAGCTCCCCACGCCCACGCCATAGAGGATGCGGTCCACGAGGTTGCGCACGTAGGGTTTCATGAGAACGCCGTGTTGGTGCCCCATGGCTTCCGGCGTTCCCTTGAGGAAGAGGACACGGGTGTCATCGATCAGCTCGAGTCGGCCGGCGCCTTCGGTGGCCAGGACCCGTCGCTCTCCGCGGGCGGGGCCGAGGGTTGGGATTGTCTGATGGATCAGGGAGAGGGCGGCTGGGACAAAGCGGGCCACGTGAGCCAGAGCGACGGTCTCGATGGTGTCGCCGGGCTCCGGGGCGAGCTTCCAGCGCCCGGCCGGCCAGGGAGCGTCGAGTGTCAGGTCTGCGAATTCGATGTTCAGGTCGGTTCCCTCGGGGTCCGAGTAATGAAGGCGGACGGGGAGACGGTCGCTGTCGCGGAGCCAGAACCGGAGTTCGCACGGTGGGATGTCGAGCCAGCGCCGGGCGGTGGCCCGGGGCGTCGCCCGAAGGACGCGACACGGTTGGCTGGCCACGGTTTCGGCGGGTTGGGTTTCGACCTTCAGCAAGAGGACGGCGGCCCAGAGTGTGACGCGTGAGACGGGCAACCGCAACGGTGCGAGGCGGGTGGCATCCCGCTCCTCGGGAGCGGAGGCGAACCGGGGCAGGCCGGTTTTTCCGTGCACGCCGAAGTGTTTCTGCGGTGCGTAGACCCAGAGTTCCTGGCCGTCCCGGCCGAGGGTGTAGCGTTGCCGGTCGATTTCGAAGGAGACACGCAGCCGATCCGGCGCCTGGAAAGCGAGATCGACGGTGCGGCCTGCCAGCGGCGCGGCGGCTCCCTGGGCGGACAGCGCGCGGGCCTGGGCCGTGAGGGTGCGCGGGGGGCCGCCCGGGGCGGGGCTGGCTATGAGGGCGAGCCGATCGAGGGAGCGGGCGAGCGAGTGGGCGGGTTGGCCGGGGAGAAGCGGGTGGAGGGCCAAGCCGGCGAGGAGTACCAGCCCGAGCAGCAGGAGGAGGACCTTATGGCGGCGTTTCATGGCGGTTCGATGGAGTTCGAGAGATCGGCTGACGGGGTGGACTCTGCCACCGGGGGTCCTGGCAGTTCAAGGTGGGGAATTGGGGTTTTGGCATGAGGTTTTGACTTGCGTGTGGCGGCGGTCTGCCGACTCTGGTGGGCATGAAGCCTTCATCTTCCTCGGCGTCGATCACGCGGCGCGAGTTTTTGCGGACCTCGGCGGGGGCCACGGCGGCGGTGGCGGCTGCGGGGCCACTCGACATGGCGCGCAGTGCGTATGCTGCGGGCAGCGATCTGCTGCGGGTGGGCATGATTGGGTGCGGCGGGCGGAACACGGGTGCGGGGGCTCAGGCGTTGGCGGCGGACAAGGGAACCCGTCTGGTGGCCATGGCGGACATTTTCATGGATCGCATCCGGAGCGCGCGCGAGGCGATCAAGGGTCAACGGGGGGACCAGGTGCAGGTCCCGGACGATTGTTGTTTTGCCGGGTTCGACGGTTATCGGGGGGTTATCGAGCGATCGGACGTGGTTTGCATTGCCAACGCGGCGAAGTTCCATCCGTTTCATGCGATGGCCGCGCTGCAGGCGGGGAAGCACGTGTTTGTCGAGAAGCCGCACGGGATCGACCCGGCCGGGATGAAGCTGATGCGGGCGGCGACGGAGCTGGCCCGGCAGAAGAACCTCAGTCTCGTTTCAGGTCTTCAGAGCCGGTATCACACGGGGTACATCGAGACGGTGCAGCGGATCCGGGACGGCGCCATTGGCGACGTGGTGGCGATCGAGGAGAATTTTCTGCGGGCGCCCTATGGGGTGACCGAGCGGAAGCCGGGCTTGACGGAGCTCGAATGGCAATGCAGCACGCAGTATCATTTCCGGTGGCTGTCCGGGGACGACGTGCCGCAGTCGCTGGTGCACAACATGGATCGTGCGAGCTGGGTGTTGGGCGATCAGGCGCCTTTGAAGTGCCACGGTTTAGGGGGGCGCTCGTCGATGGTCGAGCCGTTATATGGCGACGTCTTTGATCATCATTCGGTCATCTACGAGTTTGCGAGCGGGGTCCGGGTGTACGCGTTTTGCCGGACCACGACCGGGTGTTACGACGAGTCCTCGAGCATCGTGTTGGGGGCGAAGGGCAGGGCGTCGTTGTTGGCCTGCCGGATCTGGGGGGAGACGGCCTGGCGGTGGCAGGGCCAATGTGATCCGTATCAGATCGAGCATGACCGGCTGTTTGCGGGGATTCGGTCGGGGAAGGTGGTGAACAACGGGGATTACATGGCGCGGAGCACGCTGATCACGGTGATGGGTCAGATCTCGTGTTACACGGGGAAGGAGGTCACGTGGGAACAGGCGATGGCCTCGGACTTCCATTATCCTCCGAAGCCCGAGGACTGTCGGGATGGGATGGAGCCGCCGACGAAGCCCGGGCCGGACGGGAGTTATCCGGTGTACATCCCCGGGCGGAGCCGACTCATTTGAGCGGCGGGGCGGCGGAGGCGTGGTGGGGGAGGAGAGCGGGTGGTTTCGCGGCAGGCGTCGTGGGTGGCGTGGCGTGGCGGCGGCGGAACCGTTCATGGACTTCGAAGGCGAAGTTGTCGAGGAGATCGGCCGTGACCGGTTCGCCGTTGAGGGAGAGGGTAAGGCTGAGGAGGCCTTCGTGTTCCAGCATGTGATGGAACTGCGCCTCGGCGATCTTGTTGGGCATGCATTCGAGCGGGCCGGTGCTGACCACGGCGTCGATGTATCCACGGCGCCAGGCGTGGAGCGGGCCGCCGAGGGTGAGGACAGCTTCGCCGCTGAGGGCTGGTCGGAGATAGGACTCGACGGCCTGGAGGCTATCGGCGACGGCGACGCGGGGGGGGACGCCCAGGACGCGTTCGAGGACGCGGTAAGCGGCGTCCTGGATCTGGTGTTCGAGCCCGAGGGTCAATCGCGGCGGGATGCCGAGGCCCTGGGCGTTCCGGGCGTTGCCATGGGCCACGTATTCCATCCATTCGTTGGCCGGGGCCTGGCGGACCCGCAGCCCGCGGGCTTCGAGTTCATCGATCACGAAGCCGTTGGTGAACGGTTCGAGGCGGACGTAGATTTCCCCGACCAGCATGACCGTCGGCAGGGGGCGGTGTTGCCGGGTCCCGGCGAGTTCGCGGATCGCCCGATCGAGGATATCGCGGACTCCGAACAGCTGTCCGCCGAAGACCTCCCACAGGGAGACTGAGGGGGAGAGATCGCCGCTGACGCGGCGTTGGAGCAGCGAGCACAATTCCCGGTGGTAGCGAGCGTGGATTTCGTTGGCGGCGCCCGGCTGGTGTTCCGTCGGTCTCACTTCGAGGAGGGCCTCATCGAGGACATCGGATCCGACGAGGCCGGAGAAGAGGAGGAGGCTGAAGCCCATGGGGAGACTGTCGAAGTACCCGGATTCTGCGGGCGACCAGATACGGACCCGGCGGCCGAGGCCGAGGCGTTCGACGACGATTTGGTGGAGGAGGTTATAGACGCCGAACCGGCAGGGGCCGAGCGCGCGCGGCATGAGGAAAGCGAAGCGTTCGTCGGGATCGTTCGAATGGGCGACGCGTTGCAGGAGGCTGCCCAGGGTGACGCACATGGGGAGGCATTCTTTGCCGGAGGTGTGGCGGCGGCCTGCGCGCAGCGTATCTCGGTCCGGAGAGGGCAGGGTTTCGGCGAGGACGCCCAATCCGCGGAAGCAGGCGGCGACGGCTTCGGCCGCGTTGCCCATCCGCGGGATCAGGAGGCGTTCGCCGCGTTCCCGCACGGCGCGCCATCCGGTACGGCTTGCGGCCAGCGACTGGAAGGCGGGGCCTTCGCCGGTTCGCGGTCGCGCGGCGTCCTCGCGCACGCAATGGAGGAAGGCCTCGACGCGGGTTTTGGTGCCGGCATCGCCGGAGTGTCCGTCGGTTTCGATCACGGCGAAGGGTTTTCCCTCCATGATATGGCCGCAGAAGTGGAGGTTGAAGCTGTCGGGGCCGCAGGAGTAATTACTGGCGTAGATGCCGTAGACGCCTGGGGTGCGTCGGACCTGGTGGGCTGCGCGGAGGATTCGCTGGCCATAGCCCCAGTACATGTCGTCGAAGACGGGGACATTGGCGGCGATGGGGTAGCAATCCAGGGGAACGGCCATGGCGCCCTGTTCTCTGAGGAGGGCGGGCACGTTCGAGTTGAGGACCTTGTTATAGATGGTGTAGGGGCGTCCGAGGACGACGACTGCGATGAGCCCCTGGGCCTGGCAGAACTCGAGGGCGGCGCGTCCGATTTGGTCACAGCGGCTTTCGAACTCGCGTTGGGCGGCGAGCGCTTCGGTCCAGGCCCGACGCCACCGTGTGCCGGCGAGGCCGAGATCCGCCGCGAGTTGGCGGCAACCGTCCTGGAAGGCCTTGGACTCGAGGTTCCCGACGCCGATGTCGATGACTGGGGAGAGCAGGCGCGGGCGCGAGCCGAGGTCGAGGGTCCAGCGGAGCATGTCGGGGCTGGCCTGGACGATGGGGCAGGTCTTGGCGAGAGGTTCGCCGCCGACGCGCGCCATGGAGCGGAGCATGGGAAGGAACACCCAATCGGCTTGGGTATCGACGAGCTGGCGGGCCACGCCGTGAAACAGCTGCATAGGGGCGCAGAACGGCACGTTGGCCTCCTGGATGCCCAGGCGCAACGCCGCCGGATCGCCATGGCCGACGAAGACGAGGTCCATGCCCAGACGATGCAGGTAGGTTGCGAAGAAGGGGAAGAGTCCTTTCAGGACGAACTCGTCGGTCAGCGCCACGCGCGGACGGCCTGATCGGGGTGCGCAGTCCTCGAGGATCCGCTGGATCAAGGCCTCTCGTTCCCGGAACGGATCGGGGGCCCTGTCGGGCAGTTTACGGGTGCGGGCGCCTTTGTCGTAGAGGGAGCAAGCACCGCCCCAGAGGAAGGTCTGGCGCTGGTGATCGACGACGGTCTTGAGACTGTCGATACGGCAGCGGTTGCCGTTGCCGCCGCAGCCGGTGGTCGAGCGGCAGACGAACGTCTCCTTGCGTTCGATGCGTGCGGCGAGGAACCGGCTTGGGCTGAGGGGGGCGTGCGAAGCGGCGGCGATTGCCCGCCGGGTGAGGAGCGCGATGCCCAGGGCGCCGACCGTGCCGGGGTTGGGCGGGACGATCACCTCGCTGCCGGTCTGTCGCACGACCGCGGCGGCGAGGGCGTCGGCGGCGAAGGGCATGCCCTGACAGAAGATCACCTGACCGACGGTGCGGCTTCCTTTGACGCGGTTGAGGTAGTTTTGGATGACGGAGTCGTACAGGCCGGCGATGATGGCGGAGGGATCGACACCGCCGGCGACGGCTTCATCGATGACTTCGGCCATGAACACGGAGCAATGCTGGCCGAGGGAGACGCCGTAGGGTGCGGCGACCCCCTCGCGGCCGAGGGCGGCGACATCGGGCACGCCGGCGAACTTGCGGCCTTGTTCCTCGATGAAGGACCCGGTGCCTGCGCTGCAAGCCTCGTTCATGGCGCAGTCGATCACGCGGCCGTCTTCGAGGCGGATGTACTTGGCGTCCTGTCCGCCGATTTCGAAGATGGTATCGACTCGGGGATCATAATGGCGTGCGCCTTCGGCGTGGGCCACGATCTCGTTCATCACGTAGACCACCTCGCGGCCGTAGCAGGTCATGCAGAGGGATCCAACAATTTCCCGGCCGCTGCCGGTGACACCGATGGACGCCACGGGATGCGGGCCTGCCGGGCCGTTCACGAACGCCTGCATGAGAGCCTGGGCTGCCCCCACGGGGTCGCCTCCCGTTCGGCGGTAACCTTCCCAGAGGATCTCGGTCGAGGCGGCATCGAGGGCCACGAGCTTCGAGCCGGTCGATCCGATGTCGAAGCCCAGAATGATCGTTCGCGGGTCCGGCCCTATAGCCGGGGGCGGGGGAGCGGGGAGGCGTCGGACGCGGGCCAGGGATTCGGTCAGAGGGGGCAATCGCTCGAGGGGCACGCTTTCCTGAGGGGCGAGCACCTGGGCGAGGGCCGGCAACGTCATGGTGCGTTCTGTGGCAACGAGGGCGCCGCCGAGGGCCTCGAAGAACAGAGCGTCCTCTTCTGACAACTCGCGTCCGGACATTCCGTTGGCTGCCAGGAAGCGTGCCACGTTGGCGCGGACGCGTTCGGAGCGGCTGACGCCGCCGATGAGGACCACCGGGCTGGGACTGACGCGGGGTTTGACGAGGGTCAGCACATTGACACAGACCGCGTCGAAGAGGCCGGCCAGGATCCGGGCGCGGTCTTCGCCCTTATTGGCGAGGTGGGTCATGTCCGTCTTCAGGATCACCGGGCATCGGCCGGAAAGGGGGGCGGGATCGGACACGGAAGCGCAGAGGGTGCTGGCCTCGGCCACCGTCAAGCCAAAGCGCTCGGTCAACTGCCGCAGGAAATTGCCGGTGCCTTGGGAGCACCGGCTATTCTCGCGGTAGACGGCGGCTCCGCTGCTGCGGAGTTCGAGGACGGAGAATCCGTGGCTGCCGACGGAGACGACGGTGGCCGGGGCGGCGTCGCAGAGGAAGCGGTACGCCCGCGCCTGGGCCTGTTTTGCGGGAACGCGCGGGAGGCGGACGAGGCGGCTGAGGCGGCCGGTAACGACAGCGGCGCGGACCCGAGGCCAGTCGAGTTCCTCCAGGACGGCGAGGAGGCGTGGGCCGGGGTCCTTGTCGTGGTCGACGCACCGTCGGCGGCCGGTTTGCCAGCCCTGGGTGCCGAGGGTCAATTCGACGACTTTGATGGTTTCGGCACCGAGATCGATGCCAAGGACACGGCTGGCGGTGTCACCGGGGGGCATCACGACCTCGTCGCGCCCGTGGTGTGGTTCTGCCGTCTGAGGGCGTTCTATGCCCAGCGCGGTCGATGGTGTCTGTCCCTTCATCGTGTTTGCACTGATTGTGCCAAGAACCCGGGTTTCCGCCAAGTCCTGCGACCGGTTTGGCCGGTGGCCGGCCTGCGGGACGTCGGGTTGTGGCGACGGGGGATGATTCTGCTCCCTCCGGGCGTTATCACGCCAATCGATTATAGCACATGGGGCATTGATCTGCGCGATCGCTGTTGGGACGGGAGCGGTGCTCGATCGGGCCAGTGGCTATCTTCTTGGCATCGAGGGTTTTCGCCGCTAGAGTCCTCGGCCTGCGGAATATGGGGTGAACAGGTCAAGTTCGGTCCCTGCCGTTCCAGCCGTGCGCCCCTGTCTTCGAGGACTCTATATTAGCGAGGCGCGGAAGAGAGGGTCCGGAAAGGCAGGGAGGCTTCACGGGATCGCGGACTTGGTTGGTCTGAGGCGGCGCCTCGCTGATCTTGCCGTCGACCCGCGACCGGTGCCTGACGGCAAGCCAGGTGCGATGGGGTGTCGTGCCGGCAGGATGGCGGGGGTCGAGAATCGAGGACGCCGATGATGAACATCCACCATCTCGAGTTATTCTATTACGTGGCGAGGCACGGGGGGATCACGGAGGCGGTGCGCAACATCCCGTACGGGATACAGCAACCGGCGGTGAGCGCGCAGGTCATTCAACTCGAAGAACACCTGGGGGTGACGCTATTCCGCCGCCGGCCGTTTGCGCTGACGGCTGCTGGGGAGGAGCTGTATGCGTTTGTCGCGCCGTTCTTCAGCAACCTGGAGCCGATGTCGGACAAGATTCGCGGGGGCGTGACCCATCTGATTCGGATTGGGGCGTCGGAAGTGGTGCAACGGGATCATCTGCCCGGGATTGTGGCGAATGTCAGACTGAAGTATCCGCATCTCAAGCTGATGTTGCGGGAGGGGTATCGGCCTCAGCTCGAGGCGTGGCTGCAGGAGGACGCACTGGATGTGGCGATCACGGTTATCGAGGGCAAACCGCCGGCGGCGATTCACACGGAGGAGCTGATCCGGCTTTCGCTGGCCCTTTGTGTACCGAAGAACAGTCCCATCAAGACAGGGGAGGACTTGTGGAAGCGGGACACCTTGGACATTCCGCTGATTGCGCTGCCGGCGGCGGAGGCGATTTGCCGGCATTTCCAGGCTTGTCTGGCGAAGCGGCGGATTGACTGGTTCACGAGTCTCGAGGTGAGTTCGCTGGGGTTGATCGAGACGTATGTTCTGAACGGATTCGGTGTGGGGCTTGGGCTGTACATTCCCAAGACCACGCATCTCGCGGGGCTGCGGCTCATACCGCTGACGGAGTTTCCGCCGGTCGTGGTGGGGGCCATGTGGATGGGCAAGCGGACGCCGGTGCTGGATGCGGTGATCGAGGAGTGCCACCGGCGGGCGGAGTATCTCGAGTCGTGACTAGCGGTAAGGTTGTCTGAGGGCGACGGTTCGTGCCATGCGGGCGCGCATCCGGAGGTTGAGGGTTTCGACGAGGACGGAGAAGGCCATGGCGAAGTAGACATAGCCTTTGCTGATGTGCTGACCCAGGCCATCGGCCACGAGGACGACACCGATCATGAGAAGGAAGCTGAGGGCCAGCATTTTGAGGGTTGGATGCTGTTCGATGAAGCGGCTGAGGGCGCCGGAGAAGACCAGCATGAAAATCACGGCGATCACGACGGCGGCGATCATGACCCCCAATTGCCGGGCCATGCCGACAGCGGTGATCACCGAATCGAGGGAGAACACGACGTCCAAGAGGAGGATTTGAACGATCACGCTGACGAAGGTCGGCGCGATGCGCCGGGTCACACGGCCGTCGTCTCCTTCGAGCTTATCATGGATCTCGTGGGTTGCCTTGAAGATGAGGAAGAGGCCGCCGAGGATGAGGATGAGGTCTCTGCCGGTGACGGCATGGCCGAGCACGGTGAACAGGACGGTTCTAAGGCCCATGACCCAGGCGAGGGCGCAGAGCAGGAGGATCCTCGTGATCAAGGCCAGACTGAGGCCGACCCGCCGGGCGCGCTCACGTTGGTGCTCGGGGAGTTTGCCGGCCAGGATCGAGATAAAGACGACGTTGTCGATTCCGAGGACGATTTCGAGGACGGTGAGGGTCAGCAGGCTAATCCAGGTCTCGGGTTGTGTCAGCCATTCCATGGCAATGGGGATCTTGGGTGATCAGAGGCGGGATGCAAGCGGATCGATGGCGGTGAGGTGTCGCGGGGGGATGTCGGGAGGATGGGGGACAAGGGATTAGCGCGTGACGGGCGAGGTGGCGATCCGTCGCTTCTCGAGTTGGCCTTTGAGGTAAACGTCCGGGGGGGCCTCGCGCCACGCGGTGAGCCAGAGGTCGCCTAGGAACTGGGCGGCTTTGACCAGTTGGTCCTGGATCAGCGGCAAACCGCGCCGGCCGGCTTCGCCGTCGCCGGTGAGGAAACCGGATTTTTCGAGTTGGTAGAGCGGTTCGACTTGGGCGTGTTGATCGTACACGAAGGCGAGGGCGCCGTGGAAGATCCGGAAGGGCTCTGCCGCCGTGGGGGTTGTCGGCACGATCCGGGCCTGGCGCAGCCGGGTCCGGAGCGGAGCGGGATCGAGGCCTGTTTTCTGGAGGTAGCCGGCATCGATCCAGGCGTGGAACGTCCGGTTGGTGGTGAATCCGTTCGGGTTAGGACCGACCCAGCCGTTGTAGTGGCGGGTGGTGTGGAGCGGTTGGGCAGCATCGCCGGCGAAATGGCTCAGGACGCCCATGTAGCAGATGACGTTGGCTTCGGCGTTGGCGATCTCCTCGGGGGTGCCTCCTTCGCGGAGCGCACGCCGATAGGAGAAGGCGGACTTCAGGCGGGCGCAGGACTCGGCGAGGGTCCAGGGGAGGAATCCCGGGAGCACGCGGGTCCGATCGGTGTCGCGTTTCGGGTCAGGGGTTTGAAAGTCGGCTGGGCGCGCGGCGCGGGCCTGTGCCATGACGGCGACGAATTCATAGCGGAAGGGACTGAGATTCGCGGGGGTGAGGGCGTAGGGTTCGAGGTCTTCGATGTCGAGGAAGTGATCGGGGGAGTTCTCGTGGCGCAGGGGGAGGTCGGGGCTGTTTCGCCAGCGGTCAGGTTCGCCGCTGAGGAAGGCCACGCGCTCCTCGGCGTCGGGGGTGCGCGCGAAGGCTGGGAAATCGGGCGGGAGGGTTTGCAGCGCGAGTTGACTGATCACCCGGTGGACGTCGTAGTCCCAAGCGCCGGCGCGGGGTGTTGCGATGAAGAGGGCGAGCGCGGCGACGGTGCCATGGGTAAGGAGCCGAATCGGGGTCGAGGGCGTGGGCTTCATCGGGAGGATGGGTTGGATCGGTATCGGAGGGCGATGATCCAGGCCAGGCCGATGACGAGCAAGGCGCCGACGGCCCAGGCGTGCATATTAGGGATTTGGGGAAAGAAACGGAGCGAGAGGGCGCCCACGGCTGGTCCGGCGCAGATACCGGCGCCGATCGCGGATTCATGGAATCCTCCGTGCTCGCCCTTGGTTTCTCCGAGGTCCATGGAGTAGTACAAGGAGGAGTAGTAGATCAGGCCGACCGCGGCGCCGAAGACGACCTGAGCGGCCACGAGGAGGACGAGGCTCTTGCCAAGCAGAATGATCATGAAGAAGGCGGCCATTCCGAAGTATGCGAACAGCAGCCAACGGAACCGGTAGTGCCAGCCGTCCCAGAGCCAGAGGGCGAGGAAGCTGCCTGCCCGGGCGAAGAGCCAGACCGAGCAAAAGAAGCCTGCCAGCATCGGGCCGAGGGCGAACCGCTCTGCGATCTTGGGGATGACGGGGATCAGGGCGTTCATGGCGATGTAGGCGAACGGATTGGCGATCCAGGCCAGGGTGAGGAACCGTTCGGGAGGGAGGGAGGATCGGCGACGTTCCTGGTCGCTCGAAAGGCCGGTTGTTGCGGGGGGTGGAGCGGGATCCGCCTTGGATTGGGAGCCGTTGGCAGGCTGGTTCAGTCCGGCGAGCAACAGCAACTGGGCGAGGTGCAGGGCGGCGGGCAGGAGGAAGATGCCGGTTTGGCCGAGGCGTTCGAGGATGGCGCCGCCGGCGAAGGTCGCCAATCCTCCGGCGCCGGCCCAGACGATGTTATAGATCCCCAACATCCGTTTCAGGCGGTCGGGGGTTTCGTGTTCACTCACGATGGCTTCGAGGACGGGCCAAGTGAGGGACATGCCGATTGTCCAGAGGATGAGGATGGCGTAAGTGGTCGGCACGTTGGCGGCGAGGCTGCCGAGGAGCAGGGCGCCGGCCATGATCGAGAAGCCGAGGCGCAGGGCGAAGAAGTAGCCGTGGCGCTGGGCGAATTTGCCGCCGAACCAGACGGCGATGCAGTAGACCAAGCCGCTGACGGCGCAGAGCAGGAGGTTGCCGAGATTGGTAAAACCAAACCGGTCCCGCATGTGGAAGAAGAGGTAGGTAAAGAACAGCGTCGTCGCGAAAGCGTTCAAGCCTTCGAGAACAAAGGAACCGTTCTTAATGCGGCGTGAGAGCATGGCGTGCCGTTCTGGAGTCCTCGCCCCTTGAAACGCGGAGCGATTGAGTCAAGTTCCGGCCCCACGGTTCCAGCCTTCCCCCCTTCCGGCGATGGTCCAGCCGGCGCGGTAGGATCGTCTGAGGAACTGGTCGACGGCGGGGGCGCTGGGGGGGGCGGTCACGGCCCTTTGCGGAGGCGGAAGAAGGCGTTGCCGGTGTCCGCGGACAGCGGGGCGCGATTCAGTTTCTCGCTGACTTCAGGGATTGGCTGCGGGTCGAGGTCGGCGAAGTCGGCGGTGGGGAGTTGGGGTGCGGACTGGATCACGACGGAGGTCACGGACTCGGGCCAGGTGAGGACCAGCCCGGCCTCGGACTTGGCGATGCCGAGGAAGGGCGGGCCGAGTTCGAAGACCTTGCCCTGGCCGCAGCCCAGGAGCAGGCGCGTGGCGTCGGCGTTCACGTCGAATCCGTAGTATTGTCCGGTGTAGCCGGTCAGTGCATCGAGGTCATACTTGGTGTAGGTGGCGACCCAGGCGCCGAGGGTGGTGGCGTCGGTGAGGCTATAGACCTCGATCCCGTTGTCGGTGGTTTGGATGTAGAGGTAGCCGCCGCGCTCGACGACGGTCCAGAGGCCGTAGCTGCCGGAGCCGGTGAGGTCGCCCAGGGCACCCAGGGGAGTTTCGGCGCCGGTGGCGAGGTTGAGCGCGTAGAAGACCGGGGCGGTGTTTTGGCCCGCGTCGCCGTAGTAGGCGTAGCCGGGGTATTTGTCTCCGACGCGCACATTCCGGAGGCGGGTGGTGGCGCTGGTGGTGATGTAGCCGTTGGGGCTCCAGCGGGTGTTGGCCGTCACGGCGAAGGGATCAGCCGTCACGCCCATGAGATAGAGCTTGGTGCGGTTGCCCCCGCCATAGTTGACGCAGATGATCGTGTCGTCGTCGACCCAATCGAAGGACTCGACCGACACGCCGCCCGGGGTTTCGGCATCGACGCGATTGCCTCCGTCGGCGTCGTAGCGGGAGAGGGTTGTGGTGACGCCGCCGGACTTGGCGCCGCTAGCCGCGAGCATGTAAACCGGGCGGTAGGCGCCGGGGAACGGCGCCAGCATTCGATGTTCGAGCGGCGTGGTGGCGTTTTGCACCGTCATTTCCGGCACGGCCGACCCGGCAGGATACCGGCCGATCCCGGTGGTGCCGACATTGATCTGGACGACATAGGCGCGGCCGTCGAACCAACGGGGGTTGTAGGTGGTGCTCGGGTTGAGGCCGAGATCCGCGGCCAGCGGCATGGCCACACCCAACTGGAGCTGTTCGGGTTGGTAGGGCTGAGCGTGGGACGGGGTGATGGCCCCGAGCGCCAAGGCGACAGGCAGGAGCAATGACAAGGTTTTCTTCATAAGATTGGAACGATAACGAAGGGTGAGACCCGTTTCAACGGTGGGCGAGTCTAGTTCATCCTCGGCCGTTGTAAAGATCGCGCGGAGTTCAGTAGTCGTAGAGTCCGGTGTCTTGGCTGAAGGGCCCGGCGCCGCCTTCCCCGGACGGATCATCTCCGGGCCCGCCCAACGCGTCACCGAGGACGTCGCCCATGTCTTCTTCGATCTTCTCGGGGTCTTCGCCCTTCTCGAGGCGTTTGATGGCGACGTCGAGTTCCTTCGGCATGGCGCCTGCCGGGAGGATCTCCTTCATTTTCTTCATCATGTGGGCCATGTGGCGCGGGTTGTTTTCGTCCATATGCTCCATGTCGCGTTCGAGCTCGGCCATGGATTGGGCGACGCGCGGGTTATCGAAATCGGGCATGGGCCCTTCGCCGGTCTCGGCGTCGGCAGTGGCGGAGGGGGCGGGTTCGGCGGTCTTCTTCGGGGCAGCGAACCGGCTGATGGCCTTCGTGAGGTGCTTGTTACCGCACTTGGGGCAGGTGGGGGAGCGGCGGGGGTTGACCCGCTTGGACAGGAAGCTGAAGATGACCCGGCATTTCGGGCAGGCGAATTCGTAGATCGGCATAGGCGCGCCTTCTGATCAGGCGCGAAATAGGGTGGAAGGCTCTCTGGCGGTCGTCAAGTGTCTGCTGCGGGGATTCGGAGCAGGAACATGCCTTCGGGGGTCCATTCCTTCTCGTGTGAAGAGGCAGCGCCGGGTCCAGGGGGAGGTTGTGGACCGCCAGTGGTCGAAGACGCCTTCGAGCCCCTGGTGCGGGCGCTTTCGATGTTGTTTCCGGTGCTTGCACGACGAGGAGGAGCTGGGTATGAGATGGCTGATCCATGAGGGGAAGGACGCAGGCGAACCGATGGCTTTGCATGATGGGGGCGATCCCGTTTCTGGTCGGGGCACCCGTTGTCGAGGCCGGCGCGGCGACGTCATTGTCGCCGGCGGGCGTCCTGGGCGCGGCTCTGAGTGCCCGGCAAGCGTACCGTCAGCGGATCTGGACGCGCGAGCACGGCCTGCCGGACGACTGTGTCCTGTCGCTGTGCCAGACTCGGGACGGGCTTTTATGGATCGGCACCCGGAAGGGGTTGGTTTGCTACGACGGCATCGAGTTTGAGATCTTCAACCGGGCTGTCGTGCCGGGATTTCCGAGCGACGAATGCACAGTTCTGACCCGGGACATCGAGGATGGGCTGTGGGTTGGCACTGCTGCGGGCTTGGTGCATTGGGCTGCGGGCGGCATCCAGGGATTCACCGCCTCGGATGGGCTGGCGGGGGGCCGGATACTCGCGTTGTGCCAGGCCCGGAACGGCGATCTATGGGTCGGGACAGCCTCGGGTTTGAGTCGGTGGCGGGACGGTCGGTTCGAGGCCATTCCGATGCCTCAGGGCGGCTTGACGATAGACCAGGAAGTCCGGGCGCTCTACGAAGATGCGGCGGGCCGGGTTTGGTTCAGCAACCGTTTGCAGACGCGGCGGTGGGATCCGCAGACCGACCGCATCGAGGACGTGCTGTTGAGCAGCGGTGTGAGTCGTGCTGGCGCGCCGCGTCATCAGAGCCAGTTCGCCATCCAGATCACGGGGGACGCCCTGACCAACATCTGGCTCCGGGGAGTGCAGATGTTCCACGGGGCACCCCGACAAGAGACTGTGCCTGTGCTGGACATCGAGATGGCGCGCTACAGCGAGGTGCTCGGCGCGTCCGATCAAGTGATGGCCTTGCTCGTGGATCGCTCGGGCTGCCTTTGGATGGGGTGGGAGGGCTCAGGTTTGAGTCGCTACCGCGACGGCTGGCTTCGCGAGTTTGGTCGTGCGGATGGGTTGTCCGACGTGGGCGTGAATTGTCTGCTCGAGGACCGGGAGGGGAGTATCTGGATAGGGACTCGATCGGGCGGTTTGAACTGCTGGCGGCCCCGGCGCCTGGTGCCTTACACCACCGCGGAAGGGCTGTCTCAGGATGACGTCCGGACGGTGGCGAAGGCCGTGGGCGGTGGGGTGTGGATCGGGACGGAGAACGGCATCAGCCTATGGCGTGAGGATCAGCTGATTTCGACGCCGGTTCCGGCCAGGCTCTTCGACACCCGGGTCCGCACGCTGCTCGAGGAACCGGCAGGGACCCTATGGATCGGCACCATGGACTCGTTGCATCGGTGGCAGGATGGGACCTTGACGACGCATCGCTGGCGGAACGAGATCGATTCGAACCGGGTGCGGGTAGTGATCATGGATCGTGCGGGGGTGCTGTGGGTGGGGTGGGAGCATGGTCTCATGCGCTTCCGCGACGGGCAATGGGCGTGGCTGAGCACCGCGGACGGCCTGCCTCACGACGATGTCCGGGCGCTGCTCGAGGATCGGAAGGGACGGCTTTGGCTGGGGACGTTCGGGGGCGGTGTTTGCGCCTTGGGATCCGCCAGAACCCTGCCTCCTGAGATCACGCTCAGGACTGCCGAGGGACTTTCGGACGACCGCGTCACCGTCTTGCACGAGGATGCGGACGGCGTGGTGTGGGCGGGAACGGCGCAGGGTTTGAACCGGATCGAGGCCGCGGATGATCGATCGCGCGCCGGACTGTTGGGGGCGAAGGTTGTGTCGTTCGACACGCGGGCCGGCCTCATCGAGGCTGTGGTGAACTCGATTGCGGAGGACGATCTGGGCCATCTTTGGATTGGTTGTGGGCACGGCATTTACCGGGTGCTGCGATCGGAGTTGGACGCTGTCGCCGGGGGGCGTGTTTCCCGTGTGCGGTGTGTGGTGTACGACGAGGCGGACGGGATGTTGAGCGGTGAAACGAGCGGATTGCGGGGCCAACCTGCCGCGTGCCGGCTGGCGGACGGCCGTCTTTGGTTTGCCACGGCCAAGGGGGCGATCGTTTTTGATCCCGCCGCGGTCGCACGGGGGGACCTGCCTCCGCGGGCCTTGATTCGCGACGTGGTGGTGCACGACGAGAAGCGGTTCAAGCTGGGGAGCGGATCGGGCCTGGGCATCGGCCTGCGCGGAATCGGCCGCGAGCTTCATACGCTTGGGAGTGGTTCTGCGGGGACTCCCGCCACGAGGCTGGCAGGGCGATCGGGTTTGATCGAGATTCACTACACCGCGCCGACATTCAGGGGGGCGGACAAGGTGCGGTTCCAGCACTGGTTGCAGGGGGTGGATGTGGGCTGGGTGGATGTCGGAACCGAGCGGGTGGCGCGGTATGTGAATCTGCGGCCGGGAGCTTATCAGTTCCGGGTGCGGGCCGGGAGCCACTTCAGCCTGTGGGGCGAGGAGGGTGCCAGTCTGGCGTTTTCGGTGTCCGTGCCGTTTTACGAATTGTGGTGGTTCCGGCCAATCTGTGCGGTTGTGGTGGCGTTGCTGGCAGGCGCCGGGGTGTATTGGCGCGTTCGGGAAGTGCGGCGGCTGCATCGCCTCGAGCGTGAGAAGAGCCTGGGGCAGGAGCGGGACCGGATCGCGCGGGACATGCACGACGACCTGGGGGCGCGCTTGAACCAGTTGGCGTTGCTGATCGGCTCCGCGAGTTCGGACTCGAGGGAAGGTCTGGGTGCGTTGGCTCGCGAGGCCGCGCAGAGGCTGGATGAGATCGTCTGGGCGGTCCAACCCGGGAAGGACACGCTCGACGGCTTGGTCAATTACCTGGTGCAGCATGCGCGCGAGCATCTTTGGGCAGCCGGCATGCAGTTGGTTCTCGATCTGCCGGACGCGATCCCTTCACGGCCATTGTCCGCGGTGCAGCGGCAGAACCTGTTCCTCGCCTGCAAGGAAGCGCTCCACAACACCGTCAAGCACTCGGGAGCCGACACGGTCCGGATCACGCTGTGCGTGGCGGCTGCGGACTTCACTCTGACGCTGGCGGACAACGGCCGGGGTTGCGTGTTGGCGGATCGCGCTCACGCGGGGAATGGTCTCAGCTCGATGCAGCGTCGCGTCCAGGAGTCGGGAGGCATCTTCCGGATCGAGTGTCGGCCTGGACAGGGAACGACCGTATCGATGACTCTGCCTTATGCCCATTCTGGTAAGCATCATTGAGGACGATGCCCGGTTCCGGCGGACGATCGAGGATGTGATCCGCGGCGCCCCGGACTTGCGTTGTGTCAGCAGCCATTTCAATGGTGAAGATGCGCTCCGCCGTATGGGTGCCGCGGGGCCCGAGGTCGTCCTCGTGGACATCAAGATGCCCGGTTGCTCAGGGATCGAGTGCGTGCGTCTGTTGCGGAAGCAGATTCCGACGCTGTTGCCGATCATGCTCACCCTGTATGCCGACGACGAATTGATCTTCGGATCGCTCCAGGCGGGCGCGGTCGGGTACCTTCTGAAGCGGTCGACCCCCGAGCAGATCCGGGAGGCCATCCGCCAAGTGCATGCGGGAGGATCGCCGATGACCCCCGAGATCGCCCGGCGTGTTGCCACGCACTTCCGGCATTCAAAGGCGGCGACCCCGCGTGCGGTCCAGCACGGGTTGACGCCGCGCGAGGAGGAGATCCTGCGGTTGATCGCGCAGGGACGGCAGACCAAGGAGATCGCCCAGGGGCTTCACATCGCCGTCTCGACCGTCAGCAACCACCTGCGGAGCATCTATGCCAAGCTCGAGGTGACCTCGCGCACCGCCGCCGTCGCCAAGGTCCTGCCGCCGTGAGCCCTGCACCGGCGCGCGGAGCGGCGTGTCTGCGCGTGGGCAAGCCCGCGGACGCGGGGTGGGCAAGCACAGCAGGGTCTTCATGAGCCTGGGGACTCGACTGGGTCTGAGGCGCGCCTCGCTAGCCGCCGAGGATCTTCTTGAGTTGATCCTCGATGGAGTCGGCCCAGATTTGGTAGGCCTTGGGTGTCAGGTGCAGGTAATCCGGCATGAGCTCGCGCGGGATCAAGCCCCGGGGGGTAACGAACCTATGGCCGAAATCGACCCAGATGACCTGGGGATCATCGGCGAGCTTTTGGAGAATCTGGTTGACTTGCAGGATCTTGCCGCGCTGGGGAGAGGGGTTCTCGCCGCGGGGGAAGATGGCCAGGAGCAGGATCTTCGTTTCCGGCAGGGCAGCGCGCAGTTTCCGGACGATGGCCGTGACGCCATCGGCGATTTGCTCGACGGAATTGTCTTCTCCGTTCGAGTTGTTGGTGCCGATCATGAGGACGGCGGCCTTGGGTTTGAGTCCGCTGAGGTTGCCGTTGTCCAGGCGCCAGAGGATGTGCTGGGTCCGGTCGCCTCCGATGCCGAGGTTGACGGCGGTTCGGGGCGCGTAGAAGCGTTCCCAGACCTCTTTGCCGGCGCCTTCCCAGCCGTGTGTGATCGAGTCTCCGATGAAGATGACCTGGGCTTTCCCGCCCGCCTCGGCCGCCCGCTGGTTGATGAGTTTGTGTCGTTCCTGCCAGCTCTGCTCCGTGCGGGGCGCGGGGTCTACGGCGGAATGGGAGCCGTCGGCCATGAGGACGAGAGTGTTCAGGCCCAGTGCGGTGACGGCGAGGGCGAACGCCCATGGCCGGAGGGGAGTATGCGATGTCATGGTGGGCCGAGGATGCGGCGGTCACCTGTCCTTGTGCAATACGGATTTCCAGCGAGGCGCGCCTCAGACCTAACGAAGTCCGCGATCCCATGAAGCCTTCCTGCCTTTCCGGACCCTCTCTTCCGCGCCTCGCTAATGGGCGAGGGCCCCGAGACTGCGGGCGGGGGGGCGCGTGGATTTCACGCCGTGGGAAGGCGTATGGCTTCAGCCGCTGGGGAGGGCCGTTGGCGGGACAGGGAATCCCTTCACGGGGCGACTCAGCGGCGCTGCATCCTCGCGGTGGCGGCAGCGAGGAGGCAAGGCCGTTGCGCGTGCGGGATCAGGAGGCAGACCGCCAGGCTGCTGTATGTTGTTGGGCGGCAACTGGCGACGCTGGTGTTGACCCGCGGACTCGCAGGGTGGCGTCACTCGGAGCTGGCCAGAGATCGTGGCAACGTGCCACGAGCCGGTCGTGATGACGCTTTGCCATGGCGCCCAGGATTTCCGCTTTTGTCTGGCCTTTGAAAGTCCTGATTTGCACGGTGGATTATCTAGCATCGGCCATGCCATCACCAGCCGGCCGCAGCTCGGTCCGGGCACCGGGGGTCTGACACAAGAGTCCTCGACTTGTGGAATATGCGGTGAACAGGTCAAGTTTGGTCCCTCCGGTTCCAAGCCATCCCTCCTTCCGTCGAGGACTCTACATTAGCGAGGCGCGGAAGAGAGGGTGGGCAGGCACCGCAGGGTCTTCATGAGTCTGAGGACTCGACTGGGTCTGAGGCACGCCTCGCCAGGGTCATGTGATGGTCGACCCTGTTGACGATGGTCTGGAGGATGGTGTTGATGAGCGTCCGACCGCCGGGCGAACCGGGGACAAGGACGGGCTGGTTATCTTTGAGCGGTTTCCGGGTCGCGACTTGCGTGGTGGCGGGCGGGTGATAGGGTGCGCGGGCAGGCATGGTGGCGCATGCACGATGTCACCCGCATATTGAACGCGATCAGCCGTGGCGAGCCCCAGGCGGCGGAAGAACTGCTGCCCTTGGTTTACGCCGAGCTGCGGCAGTTGGCGGCGCGGCGGATGGCGGGGGAGGCGCCCGGGCACACCTTGCAGGCGACGGCGCTGGTGCACGAGGCTTGGGTACGGCTGGCGGCCTCGGACCGTCAGAACTGGGAGAACCGGGCGCACTTCTTCGCGGCGGCGGCGGAGGCGATGCGGCGGATTCTCGTGGATCACGCGCGGCGGAAGCGGAGCTTGAAGCGGGGTGGGGCAGCTGAGCACGAGGTATTGGACGAATCCCGCGTTGAGTTGGCGGCGCCGCCGGAGGAGTTATTGGCGGTGCACGAGGCGTTGGACCGGCTGGCGGCGTGTGATCCGCAGGCGGCGGAGTTGGTGAAGCTGCGGTACTTTGTTGGGATGACCATGGAGGAGGCGGCGGCAGCGATGGGATTGGCGAAGCGGACGGCTGAGAATGTATGGACTTACGCCCGGGTCTGGCTGCGGCGGGAGATTCGCGCGATGGGATCCCCGGGGGTCACCTGACGGGTGGGAGAGGGTTGTGTGGTGGGGCCGGAAGAGGGGTTGGTGACCCCGGGTGGTGAAGGACGGCTGCGGGTTTGGGTCTCTGCTTGCGCCATTATGGACTGCAGGGCAT
Organism: Verrucomicrobiota bacterium; assembly: GCA_029556615.1. Taxonomy (GTDB): domain Bacteria; phylum Verrucomicrobiota; class Verrucomicrobiia; order Limisphaerales; family J093; genus JAKQDD01. Next base: position 54,118 of record JAKQDD010000259.1, read on the forward strand.
GAGCAACGAAGCAGACACAGGGGGCGGATCGCGGGAGCGCGAGGTTTTTCTTGGCGCCCTCGAGCGGGCGGATGCTGCGGAGCGTGGGCGTTATCTCGAGGCGGCTTGCGGGGGGGATGCAGGGTTGCGGAGTCGGGTTGAGATGCTGCTGCGGGAGCACGAGGAGGTGGGTTCCTTTTTGCAGCGGCCGGCCTTGGCGGAGACGCCGGCGACGCGGTCCGAAGGCGCCGGGAGTGAGGCAGGGCTGGCGGGTGAGGCGCGGTTGACGGAGCGGGTGGGGGATCGGATTGGGCGATATCGGCTGTTGCAGCCGATTGGCGAGGGGGGGTGTGGGGTGGTGTATCTGGCGGAGCAGGAGGAGCCGGTGCGCCGGCGGGTGGCCTTGAAGGTGATCAAGATGGGGATGGACACGCGGAGTGTCATCGCGCGGTTCGAGGCGGAGCGTCAGGCCCTGGCGATGATGGATCATCCGAATATTGCGCGGGTGCTGGATGCGGGGGCGACGGAGGCTGGGCGTCCGTACTTTGTGATGGAGTTGGTTCGCGGGGTGCGGATCACGGAGTACTGCGACGAGAACCGGCTGCCGACGGAGCAGCGGCTGCGGTTGTTCATCCAGGTGTGTCAGGCGGTCCAGCATGCGCACCAGAAGGGGATCATTCACCGCGATCTCAAGCCTTCGAACATTTTGGTGACCCTGCACGACGGGGTGCCTGTGCCGAAGATCATCGACTTTGGGATTGCGAAGGCGACCGAGCAGCGGCTGACCCAGAAGACCCTCTTCACGGAGTTCCGGGCGTTCATCGGGACGCCGGCCTACATGAGTCCGGAGCAGGCGGAGATGAGCGGCCTGGACATCGACACCCGGAGCGACATTTATTCGCTCGGGGTCTTGCTGTACGAACTGCTGACAGGACGCACGCCGTTTGATCCGAAGGCGCTGATGGCGGGCGGGCTGGACGAATGCCGGCGGACGATCCGGGAGCAGGAACCGGCGCGGCCCTCGACCCGGCTCGGGACGCTGCATGCGGCGGACCTGGCCACGGCAGCGGGCCAGCGGCGAACCGATGTGCCGCGGCTTCTCCACCAATTGCGGGGGGATCTCGACTGGATCGTGATGAAGTGCCTCGAGAAGGACCGCACGCGGCGGTACGAAACCGCGAACGCGCTCGCGGTGGACATCGAGCGGTATCTCGGGAACGAGCCGGTCCTGGCCCGTCCGCCGAGCAATTGGTATCGACTGCACAAGCTGCTGCGCCGGCATCGTCTGGCGGTGGGGGCGGGGGTGGCGATTGCGGTGGCGCTGCTGGCGGGTGCGGGCATCAGCACGTGGCAGGCGATCCGGGCCCGGAACGCGGAGGAGCAGGAAGCGCAGCTTCGGGTGCAGGCCGAGCAGGAGCGCGAGCGGGCGCAACAGGAGAAGGCGGCGGCGCACCTGAACGAGTACGTTGCGGACATGAACCTGGCGCAGTCGTCGATTGCGGCGGGCAACTACGGTCGGGCGGCGCAGTTGGTGGACAAGCATTGGCCGGAGCCTGGGGAGCCCGATCTGCGGGGGTTCGAGTGGCGGTACCTCTGGCGGTTGTGTCGGGGGGATGAGCACAAGGCGCTTCCCGGGCAGGACGGATCGGTCACCGCCGTTGCTGTCGCGCCCGATGGCCGGCGGGTTGCGGTGGGGACGTGGGAACGGCTGAATGTGTACGACATCTCGCCGCCGGCGAAGGTGGCCAGTCTTTCCCGTGAGGCGCTGGCGTTGGCCTTTCTGCCTGACGGCAAGACGCTGATCAGCGCGAGCGGTTCGGCGGTTCGGGTATGGCGGACGGCGGACTGGACCGAGCAGGTATCGCTGCGACAGGCATCAGGTCCGATCGCGCTGTCGGCAGACGGGCGACGGCTGGCGGCGGAGAGCCGGGGGGGTGTACGGCTGTGGGAAACGGCGACGTGGGCGGAGGTGATGACGCTGCCCGAGGCGAGCGGGCCGATGGCATTTTCGCCCGACGCCGCGCTGGTGGCGACCAGCGGTCGGAACGGCGTGACGCTTTGGTCGACGGCGGACGGCCAGGCGGTGCGGACACTCGAGGACTCGACGAATCTGTTCTTCCGGGCCGGGCCCTGGTTTCGCACGCAGCAGGGCATGGCGTTCTCGGGGGACGGCAAGTTGCTGGCGGCCGTGCGGAATGCGCCGTCGGCCCGCGGTGTCTTTGTGATCGGGGTATGGGATGTGGGGTCGGGCAAGGAGAAGGCGGTGATGCCGGCGGATCCGGAGCGGGCGGAGCACACGGGGCTGATCGCGGCGCTGGCGATGGCTCCGGACGGACACACGGTGGCGACGGCGAGCTGGGATCATTCGATCCGGTGTTGGGATCTGGCGACGGGACATCGGACGGAGACATTGCAGGGTCATTTGAGCGAGGTATGGGCCTTGGCGTTTGCCCCGGATGGCGGTTCGATTCTGAGCGGAGGCAAGGATGGGGGTGTGAATCTGTGGCCATTGCAGGCGCGGCCGAAGGACGACCTGTTGCCTGCGGGGTGGACGCCCTGGTGTTTTTCGGCTGACGGCAGGCTCCTGGCTGCGGTCAACGCGCAGGGCACCCTGGGGTTGATCAATCTGGCCACGCAGGAGATCGAGCAACAGTTTGAGCCTCCGAGCGCGGCCTCGGTGTCGCCTCCCGCCTTTGCTCGGGAGGGGGATCGGCCGGGCGCGGGGCCGCCCTTCGGTGGCAAGCCTGAAGGCCCTCCGCCCGGGGAGGGAGAGCGGCGTTTCCGGCAGGAGGGCCCGCGATTTGGCTTCATGTCGCCAGCGGCGTTCAGTGGCGACCTGCGGGTGTTGGCGCGTGGGATGGCTGACGGATCGATCTTGCTCCGCGACACCATCACTCAGGAGACGAGCGCGCTCAAGGTGGGGGAGGGCCCTGTGGATTTTGTGCTTTTGTCTCCGGACGGCCGGGAGCTGGTGTGCGGCGGGCGGGGTCGGTCGTTAAGCTGGCGGGACTTGGGGAACCCGACGGGGTCGATGGTGAACCTCGAGGGGCAGCGTGCGATGTTCTCTCCGAACGGCCGGTATCTGGCGGTGTTTGGCCGGGAGAACACCCTTCGGATCTGGGACGTCGCCCGTCGGACGGCAGGGGTGAGTCTCGCGCTCGAATCGTCCCCGGGCTTTTCGGTTGCGTTTTCGCCGGACGGTCAGATCCTGGCGACGACGGCGGGCATCGAGGATGTTGAGAATGCGATCCGGCTTTGGCGCACGACGACGGGGGCTCCCCTGGGCCAGTGTGTGGGGCACAAGCAATCGGTGTGGGCGGTCGCGTTCGCCCCGGACGGCCGGAGCCTGGCGAGCTCGAGCGATGACGGGACGGTGAAGCTATGGAACGTGGCCACGCAGCAGGAGCTGCTGAGCACTCGAAGATCAGGGGAGGTGCCACGGAGTCTGCTGTTCTCGCCGGATGGCACGGTGTTGGTAGGGATGGGCAGCTCCTTCGGGAGGGGTGTTGCCGAGCTGCGTCTGTTTCGGGCGCCGTCGCTGGCGGCGATCGACAGTGGCACCCGGGTGCGCCCCGCAAACTGAGTTCAACGGACCCCCACGTGAGGAAGGGTGCACAACGCGGGACATCTTCAATGACAACGACTCCTGACATGAATCTCACCGCGCAGCTTGCCGGTTTATTTCCACGGCTGGACCAAGTGCCCGCTGAATACCGGGTGGACACTCGGGCGTACGAGCGGTTGTACCTGCTGAACGGCGAGATTCGGACGTGGGAAGGTCCGACAACGGAGGTGAGCTCGCCGATTTGTCTGCAGGGCGGGGGTGGTTTGGGGCGGGCGGTGTTGGGCCGTGTTCCGTCGATGGACGCGGGGGCGGCGATGGCGGCGCTGGAGGCTGCGTGCGGTGCCTGGGATGGGGGGCGGGGCGGTTGGCCCACGTCGAGCGTGGCGACCCGGATTGCGGCGGTCGAGGGGTTCGTGGCGCGGATGATCCGGGTGCGGGAGACGGTGGTGAACCTGCTGATGTGGGAGATTGGCAAGAGCCTCGAGGAGAGCCGCAAGGAGTTCGATCGGACGGTCGAGTATATCCGGCGGACGATCGAGGCGCTGAAGGAATCGGATCGGGCGAACTCCCGGTTCAGTCTGGACGGCGGTGTGATTGCCCAGGTGCGGCGTGCGCCCCTGGGGGTATGTCTCTCGATGGGGCCCTTCAACTACCCGCTGAACGAGACCTACACGACGCTGATTCCGGCGTTGATCATGGGCAACCCGGTGGTGGTCAAGCCGCCGCGGTTCGGGCTGTTGCTGCACCAGCCATTGCTCGAGGCCTTTGCGGCCAGTTTTCCGCCGGGCGTGGTGAATTTCATTTACGGCGACGGCGCGACGATCATCAGTCCGATCATGAAGAGCGGGCGGGTGGACGTGCTGGCCTTTATTGGATCGAGTCGTGTTGCGGATGTGCTCAAGCTGCAGCATCCCCGTCCGCATCGGATGCGCTGCATTCTGGGGCTCGACGCCAAGAACCCGGGTTTGATTCTGCCGGATGCGGATCTGGATTTGGCGGCGCGGGAGTGTGTCACGGGGGCGCTCAGCTACAACGGCCAGCGGTGCACGGCGTTGAAGATCCTGTTCGTGCACGAGACGGTGGCGGGGCCGTTTCTCGATCGCATGGTGGCGGCGATCCAGGCGCTTCCGGTGGGCATGCCGTGGGATGCGGCGGTGAAGATCACGCCTCTGCCTGAGCCGGACAAGGCGGCGGTGCTGACGCGGTACGTCGAGGACGCGGTGGCGCGCGGGGCGCGAGTTGTGAATCCGGGCGGGGGAACTGCGTGCGAGACCCTGTACTATCCTGCGTTGCTTGCGGGCGTGGCTCCGACCGCCCAGTTGTATCATCGGGAGCAGTTTGGGCCGGTGGTGCCTGTCTGCACGTATCGGCGGGAGGAGGAGTTCCTCGAGTTTGTGGCCGCTTCGAACTACGGGCAGCAGGTCAGTCTGTTCGGGCGGGATCCTGCGCGGATGGCGTTGCTGATTGATCCCCTGGCCAACCAGGTGTGCCGGATCAACTTGAATTGCCAATGCCAGCGCGGGCCGGACACGCTGCCGTTTACCGGGCGGAAGGACTCGGCCGAGGCGACGCTTTCGATCAGCGATGCGCTGCGGTGTTTTTCGATCCGCTCGCTGGTGGCGGCGCAGGCCAGTGCGGAGAGCCGCGCCTTGATCCAGGAGATTGTCACGGGGCGGCACTCGAGTTTTCTGCACACGGACTTCATCCTATGACGCGGGCAGGGTCTATGGAGTGGACGACCCTCAGGCGGGAGGTCCGCGGCTGGATGGCGGCCGGTGATGGGCGCTGGGGAGTGAGCGGGTTGCGGCTCAAGGGGTGAGCCGGCTGCGGTAGAGCTCGCGGGGAGGCGGGTTGGTGGCCTCGGCGGCGACATAGGCGAGGCCGGTGGGATCGATGAACCGGCCCGCCGCGTGCGGGGTCCAATCGGCGAAGGCGGCGGTGCCCTCGACGGTGAACGGCCAGGCAGGCACTCCGGAGAGGAGGAAGGTGTTGGTGGAGTGGTTCCGCTGATAGCCGAGGAAGGCGATGGGAGCGGATTGGCCGCGGAGGATCAAGCCCTCGATGCCGGCCACGACGAGCTGCGCGGGTGTGGCGAGGGCGGCGTAGAGGGACTTCTGGGTGATGATGGGCACGCGTTGCCAGGCGACGGTGTCGGGGCTGGCGAGGACGGTTCCCTGGCCGCCGAAGACGTAGAACCAGCCGTTGAACCAGGTCACATCGTTGAGCCAGGCGGTGGTTCCGGTGGATTGGAAGGTCCAGATGCGGGCATCGGGGCTGGTGGCGAGTGTTCCGTTGGCGCCGACGACGACGTAGCGGTCGCGGAGGTATCGGACGCGATAGAGCCAGGCGGTGGTGTTCAAGGGGTGGAGATCCCACTGGTCGCCGTCGGGACTGGTGAGCAAGGTGCCGGATTCCCCGACTCCGACGAGGCCGTTGGGGCCGCTGACGAGGCCTGAAAGCAGGGCTGTTGTGGGTCGGGCGCGAAGGCGCCACTCGAGGCCGTCGGGGCTCGAGACGATGGCTCCCGCGCCGCCGCAGGCGAAGAATTCCTCGCCGCGCAGGGTTACGCCCTGGAGATCGTTGGTGACCGGCGGGGGTGTGACGAGCGACCAGGCGACGCCGTTGGGGCTGGTGAGGATGGTGCCCTGGGTGCCGACGACGACCCAGCGATCGGGGTTGCCGGTGGCTCCGAGGAGGACTTGGTTCGTGGCGGCAGAAGGGACCAGTTCCAATTCCCAGTGGACGGCGTCGGTGCTGGTTTCGAGGGTGCCGCGGTCGCCGACGGCGACGAGGACATCGCCGATTTGGGCGAGGTCCCAGATCCAATGGCGGACGCCTTGGGTACGATTGAACCAGGAGAAGGGGCTGATGGCAGACTCCTTGAGACCTTCGACGAACATGCCGGTGGCGCCGCCGACGGTGAAGAAGATGCCGTCCCAGGCAGCGCCGTAGTAACTCCAGACGGGGGCGGGCTGGGACCGGGCGGAGCTGGTCTCGTCGGACCAGAGACCGTGCTCGAACAGGCGCAGGGTTAGGTCGCCGCCGACCAGAAGGGTCCATCGGGTGCCGGCCAGAGTGATGTTGCCGGCGAGGGCGTAGAGGTCGTTGGTGGTGCCGGAGTCAAGGGCGCTCCAGGTGATGCCGCGGGTCGAGTGCTGGATGCGGCCGTTGTCGCCGACGGCGACGAAGCGGTCATCGATCCAGGCGACCCGGTTGAGGTCTTCGGCGGTGCCGGAGTTGCGCATTTGCCACTGGATGCCGTCGCTGCTCGAAGCGGCGAATCCGTCCTCGCCCACGGCGACCCAGGTTCCATTCCCGTGGGCGACGCCGCGGAGCCAGGTGGCAAAGGGTTGGGGCCGCCGGGTCCACGATGCCCCGTCGGGGCTGGTATGGACTGCGCCGTTGTCGCCGACGGCGACCACGAGGGAATCGGAGCTGGCGACGCCTTCGAGCCAATCCGAGGTGCCGAGAGTGGCGGGGGTGAAGTCAATGGGTTGCAGCGAGTTGGCGAGGTCGGTTCGGTCGACCCAGGCGGCGGCGCCTTCCTCGCCGACGATGACGATCCGTTGCGGGGTGAAGGTCACGGCGCGCAGGGCGTTGGTGGTGCCACTGGCGTGGGGGCGCCAGAATTCGCCGTCGAAGCTGGTGTAGATGCGGCCGCGGTCTCCGGCCTGGACCGAGACGGCGCCGTCGGAGCCGAGATCGTAGATATTATTGCCGTGGGGCAAAGGGGAGACCCAGAGCCAGGAGAGAGCGGGCGGTGTGACGGGGGTCTGACTGCGGGCGACTCTGAGGGAGGCGAAGGCAGGCGTGAGGATGGCGAGGGCGAGGATCCAGCGGAGAGTGCCGGGTTGGCGATGAGGCATCTGGCGCGGTGTCATGCGATGGGGCGGGAGCCTGGTGACGCTGGGGAGGATCGAGAGAGGGCTACTGCTTGAGCGAATCGAACCAGGTCTTGGCGAGGAGCGCGCTGGGCACGATGCATCCGCCGTGGTCGGCGTTGGGGTCTGGGACGACGAGTTCCACGTGGGTTGCGCCACGGGCGTGGAAGGCGGCGAGGGCGACTTGGGAATTGGCGATGATGACATCCTGGTCACCACCGCAGTGGTAGAGGCGGAGGGGGGCTTGCGGGGTCCAGCGGTAGAGGTCATTGTCGCGGAGAGCTTGGCGGAGCGGGTGATTGGGCCGGGTGCGGAGTCCGGCGAGGACGTTGGGATGGAGGACGCGGGTGACGTCCTGGGGGAGGATGGCGTTGATTTCTTCGCCGGTATGCTGTCCATCGAGGAGTGGCGGCAGGGTGGTTTGGTATTCAGGGGCCAGGAGGTCGGCCAGGGAAGGCGCGAGCCGATAGACGCTCTGGTAAGAGGCGAGGATGAGGGCGAAGTAGTAGGGATTGGGCATGGGCCGGCCGGAGAGGACGTCGGTGGTGGTGACGCCGGAGAGGTCGTAGGCTCCGGCCATGGGGGCGGAGGCTGTGATTGTGAATTCGGAGGCGTGGTATTGTTCGAGGTCGCGGTGGAGGGCGAGGGTGGCGTGGCCGCCTTGGGAGTAACCGATGAGGAAGAGTTGTCCATTGAGGCTGAGGCTGCGGGCGGCGCACGCTGTGCGGGCGGCCCGGAGCATATCGACGGCGGCGGTTGCCTGGGAGTCGGCGTGGTGGTAGGGGTGGATCAGCGGGGATCCTCCGAGGCCGAGGTAATCGGGCAGGGTGGCGACATAACCGCTGGCGGCGAGGGCGACGCCGAGGAATCGTTCAATCGAGCTGTTATAGGAAGGGGCTTCGGACCGTTCTGCGAGGGTACCGTGCTGGTAGCTGCAGAGCGGCAGGGGCTTGGTGGGGGAGACGGGGAGGGCGATGGCGCCGGTGGCTTCGGTACGTCCGCCCCAGGGGTCGAGGGTTTCGTAAGTGAGCCGGTGGACGGTGACGTCATATTGGGCGGCGAGCGGGACGCCCAAGAGGCTGAGCATGAAGTTGATCTGGGTCTTGGTGTACGACTCGATGGTGTCGGTGCGGAGGAGACTGCCCCGGTTGGCGGCGGGGGAGGCGAGGACGCGGTAGAAGCGGGTGTCGTTGGGGGGTGCGGTTTGATCGGTCCAGGTGCGAGTCGGGACAGGCCAGGGGAAAGGGGTGCGTGGGGTGATCCAGAGCGGATCCTCGAAGGACTCGCAGATCTGGACGGTGTAGACTTGGCCGGGGCCGGCATCGGTCCAATGGAGCGTTGGGCCTTCGGGGCTTAGGTTCCACTGGTGAATCTGGGGGGCGACCGGCTGGGCGGCGAGGGAAGCGGCCAGGGCCAACGCGGCGGTGGCGGGCAGAAGGAAAAAGACGGGTTGAGGGCACATGCGTGTCGACTATGGGTCCGGGTTGGGGTTGGGTGCAAAACCATTTTGCCTTGGATGCGGTTTTGGCGGCATAGTGCGGGCGACCAATGACGATGCCGGCTCTAGTGATATTGGCGTTCGTGGCCGCGGGGGCGAGTTTCTTCTTCGCCTTGGCGGAGACGGCGTTATTCAGTCTGGGTCATTGGCAGGTGCGGCGTTTGGCGGAGGCGGATCGGGGTGGCGGGGGAATGGTGGCGCGGCTTTTGGGAGAGCCGGAGGACTTGCTGGCGACGATTGTGTTGGGGAACACGGTGGCGAACGGGGGTCTGGTGTGCACGGGGGTCTGGCTGGTGTTGGAAGAGGGGTGGTTGGCGTTGCCGACGCTGGCTGGGGTGTTGCTCCTGATTCTGGCGGGGGGCGAGGTGGTGCCGAAGACCCTTGCGGTGCGGGCGCCGGAGTTCTGGGCATTGAGGGTGGCGGGTCCGATGGCTGCGCTGCAGGCGGGGACGCGGCCGATACGGCGGCTGGCGCAGGCGGTCAACGGGTGGCTGCTGAAGGTCTTGGCGCCGTCGGTGCGGCCGATGACGGGGACGCCGACCGATGACTACACGGAGTTGTTGGAGATGGGATGTCAGCAGGGGGCACTTGCCGAGTCGGAGAAGGAGATTCTGCTGCAGATCCTGAGTCTGGGGCGGCGGACAGCGAAGGACGTCATGATACCCCGGGCGCAGATGCGGGCGCTTCCGGACGATCTGCCGGTTTCGGAGATGGCGGCGATGGCGCGGCGTTACCGGCATGCGCGGCTGCCGTTGTATGACGGCAGTCCGGACACGATTGTGGGGGTGTTGAACACGCGACAGCTGCTGCTGGATCCGGAGGGGGATCTGGCGGAGGCGATCGAGTTCCCGTCGTTTGTATCGGAGACCGCTAACCTGTGGCAGCTTTTGCGGAGCCTGCAGCGGCAGCGTCGGGGTTTGGCGATTGTGTTGGACGAGTATGGGACCACGGCGGGGCTGGTGACCACGGAGGACATCCTGGGCGCGGTGATTGGCCGGATTCGCGGCGAGGGGGAGGCGGAGGGTTTTGTGATGGAGCGGCTGGGGCCGGGTCGGTGGCGTGTCAACGGCACGATGCGGCTCGAGGATTTTCGGAGGGAATATCCTGGGCTGGAGGACATGCCGGAGGTTGAGACCTTAGGGGGGCTGATGGTGGCGTTGGCGGAGGTGGTACCGCCGGTGGGGCACAGCGTGCGGTATTCGGGGTTACGGCTGACGGCGACGGTGGCGGATGACCGTCGGGTGCGGGAGATCGAGGTCGAGGTGGTGCGGCGCGGCGAAGGCGGGGGAGGCAGGGGATGAGCGGCATTTTCTGGATCCTGGTGGTGGTGGGGGCGTCGCTGGCTCTGTCGTTTTTCCTATCGGGGATGGAGGCTGGGGTGTTTGCGTTGAGCCGGCTGCGGATCCGGCAGCGGATGCGGGAGGGTGATCCGCGGGCCCGTCTGTTGCACTCGTTTCTGGAGAACCCGGAGGATTTTCTATGGACGATCCTGGTGGGGAACACGCTGGCGACGTGTCTGGCGGTGGGTGTGAGTTTCTGGGCATTGCACCGGTGGCTGGTGTCGACGGGATGGGAGCTGGGGCTGGCGGTGGCGGCGACGATTTTTCTGTTTTACGCGGTCGGGGATTTGTTGGCGAAGATGCTGTTTCGGCAGCTTCCCAACCGGCTTTGTCTGCTGTGTGCGCGGCCGTTTCGGCTGTTGCACCTTGCGCTTTCGCCGGCGGTGGTCTTGGTGGCGTGGCTGGCTGGGGGCCTGTTGCGGCTGACCGGGGGGCGTCGGTTCACGGGGCGTCTGTTTGGCAATCGGGAGGAGTTGCGGCGTTTGATGCAGGAATCGGCGGGCAATCTGACGAAGGACGAGCGGGTATTGGCGAACCGGGTTCTGGACTTGCAGACGCTGACGGTGGGAGCGGTGGCGACGCCGATGGACAAGGCGAACACCGTGACGGCGCAGACGCCGGTGGTCGAGGTGTTCCGGATGTGCCGCCAGACGGGGGTGACCCGGCTGCCGGTGCGGGAGGCGGCGGGGGGGCGAGTTGCGGGCATTTTGACGCTGCGGAACTCGCTGTATCGGCCGGACTTGGACACGAGTCTGCCGGCGGGGGCGTTTTTGCAGCCGGCGCTCTACGTCGAGGCGTCGTTGCGGCTGGAAGTGGCGTTGCAGCGACTGCGGAAGGCGGGCCAGCGGATGGCGATTGTGTTGGACCGGGATCGACAGGAGGTGGGTGTTCTGTCGCTGGATGACATCCTGCGGGGTGTGTTTGGGGAGGTGGATCTCGAATGAACTGGGACGAGTTCACGACGATCCTGCTCAAGTTGCTGGCGGTAGGGCTTTTAGTGTTCCTGAACGCTTTCTTTGTGGCGGCGGAGTTTGCGTTTGTGAAGCTGCGGGGAACGCAGGTGGAAGGGTTGGCGGCGAAGGGGCATCGGGGGGCGCGGGTGGCGCTGCGCTTGGCACGGAATCTGGACGCCTGCATTAGCGCGACGCAAGTGGGGATCACGCTGTGCGGGCTGGCGACCGGAGCGCTGGTGAAGCCGGTGTTTCACGCGCTGCTGCTGCCGATGTTCGAGTTCGTGGGGGTGACGTCGTCGGGGATTCGGAACGGGATCGAGTTGCTGGTGGGTTTTCTGGTGAGCACGTTTCTGTTGATTGTGGTGGGCGAGCTGGTGCCCAAGTCGCTGGCGATTCGGAAGACGGTGACGGTCTCCCTGTGGACGGGGCGGCCGCTCGAGTGGTTTTACCGCCTGACGTATCCGTTCATCTGGGTATTGAACCACTCGGCGCAGTGGTGCCTCGAGCGGTTGGGGATTGCCGCGGTGAACGAGGCGGAGCAAGGGCATTCGGAGGAGGAACTCCGGTTGTTGTTTTCGGCGGCGGCGGACAAGTCCGGGGGCTGTGGCATGGGGCGGAGCCTAGTGTTGAATGCGTTTGAGATTCGCCACCGGATTGCGCGCGAGGTGATGCGTCCCCGGAGGGAGATGGTGGTGCTGGACACGCGTGCGGGGATCCAGGAATGTCTGGACATTGCGGAGCGGACGCGGTTTTCGAGGTTTCCGTTGTGCGAGGAGGGCGATTTGGATCGGACGCTGGGGGTGGTTCACATCAAGGATCTGTATTTGCTGAGGTCGAGGATTCAGACTGCGGCGGAGCTTCGGCCGGTGATGCGGAAAATGGTGTATGTGGGGGAGACGGCTCGTTTGGGGCGTTTGCTCGAGGTGCTATTGGAGCGGCGGCTGCATTTGGCGGTGGTGGTTGATGAGTACGGGGGCACAGTGGGGATGGTGAGCTTGGAGAACATCCTCGAGGAACTCGTGGGGCAGATCCAGGATGAGTTTGACCAGGAGCGTCCGCTGGTCGTGGCGGCGGGGGATCAGGTGTGGGACCTGGACGGGATTCTACCGCTGCACGAGTTGGCGGTGTTGGTGGGGGAACCGCTTCGGGAGGAGGGGATCACGACCGTGAGCGGCTGGGTGTCACGACGCCTGGGAGGTTTTCCGAAAGTGGGCGACGAGCTTGTGGTGGGCCAGTATGGACTGCGGGTCGAGGCGGTCGATGGCGTGCGGGTCACCCGGCTTCGACTGGCGCGTCAGGCGCCGGCACCGTCGGTGGGCTGACGGAGGCGGTGGAGTTTCTCCAACCGAGGGCGGCGATGGCGGCAATGGCGAGGAGGGTCAGGGCTGCAGGGGCAAGCAAGCCGCGCGCGGCATTTCCGATGAGCAGGTAGAGGTTCAGCAGAATCCAGAGGGCGGCCGAATCCCAGGTCGGGGAGGGTGCGAGGGGGCGTTTCCGGATAAGCCAGGGTGTGACGAACGCGAGGAGCACGGCGCTGCAGGCGAAGGTGGCGAGGAAGGCCGGCGCCGGGTAGCCGTGCCAGGCGAGGCGAGGGGTGCGGCCTTTCCATTCCCACCACTGGGCGGCGTGGAGGCCAAACGGTTGGAAGGCGGCATCGGCGAGTGTGGCCAAGGCGGCGGCGATGGCGATCAGCCAGTAACCATAGTGGCGGTTTCGGCGCCAGGGTCGGAGCAGGAGGCGGGCGGTCTCGCGGCTGCTGAAGAGGAGGGCCATCCACCAGAGGGGGACCTGCCACGGCAGGCGACCTAGGATCCAGGGGCCGAGGCTGCTTCCGTCATCGGGTTCTGCGATGAGGTCCGGGCTTTGAATGGCGACGAGGATGACGAGGCTTGTGGCGCCGATCATGAGGCCGGCCACCACGACGTTTTGGATGGGGAGGCGTCGGGCAGCGCCGAGGAGGGCGGTGGCGGCGGCGAGGACGACAAAGCCGCCGTGGATCCATTGGCACCAACCGGGCGAGAAGGACGACAAGACGGCGACGAGGGACAGGGCGGCGGCGGCGGCGGTGATGGCGAGTCCCCGGCGATAGCAAGCGGGGGCCCATGGCAGCAGGAACGCCGTGCTGCCTCGGGGAGAACGCCGGAGCGTGTCCGGCGGAATCCGCTGGGTCGGAGGGCTGGGCACGGGAGGGATCGTAGCCGTCCGTCAGATTCTGAGAAGTCGAAAGTGAGTGAGGCGGGTTCCGGAGTCGTCAATTTGCGGAACATGGGGTCCGGAGGTCGAGTTCTGTCCGGTCCGGTTCCTGGCCTTCCCTCCTTCGGTCGGGGACTCTGTATTAGAAGACCGCGGGGACGCCCTCCTCGAGGATTCGGAGGTGGCGGGTCAAGCCCTGCTGTTCGGCGAGCGTACGGAGTCGACGTGGGGGTTCATCGAGCGCCTCAAAGGAGAGGCGGAAGGATCCGTAGTGCATGGGCACGAGCCATTGCGCTTGCAGGTCGCGGAAGCCGCGTAGGGCATCGTCGGGGGCCATATGAACGCAGCGGAAGGACTCGGGGTGGTAGGCGCCAATGGGGAGGAGGGCGATTTCGGGGGCGAACCGCTCGCCGACCTGTTGGAAGCCATCGAAGTAGGCGGTGTCGCCGGCGTGGTAGACGGAGCGTCCGCCGGACTCGAGCAGGAAGCCGCCGTAGCCGCGGTGGCGGTCGCGCAGGACTCGGGCGCCCCAGTGCTGGCAGGGGGTGAGGGTGACGCGGAGGGGGCCGCGAGTGAAGGACTCCCACCATTCGAGTTCGATGACGCGGTCGAAGCCGAGGCCGCGGGCGAGGTCTCCGACGCCCCAGGGCACGACGGCGATGCGCGGAGAGAGGAGTCGGCGGAGCGTTGGCTTATGGAAGTGATCGAAGTGGGCGTGGGTGAGCAGGACCAGGTCTGCCTGAGGCAGATCACGGATGCGCAAGCCGGCGTGTTTCTGGCGCTTCACGAGGAAGAGCCAATTGGCGAAGTTGGGGTCGATCAGGAGGTTCGAGTCCGGCCATTGGATGAGGAAGGAGGCGTGTCCGATCCAGGTGATCCCGACTTGTCCGCGGGTGAGGCGGGGGAAGGCGGGTTGGCGGCGCTGGCCCTGTCGTCGGGTGAGGAGCGACTTCCAGATCATCTCACGGAAGTACGCCCTCGGGCTGAAGGCGGTGGTTGGGGTGAGTTCCTTAAGCGAGCGAGGCAGGCGCCGCCGGGGTCGGTGTGGCGGCGAGGGGGAGGCGGGTGCGGGTTTCATGGGGCCGGCGGCTCCGCGCTCCGGGGTGGTCTGCGGGCAGGGTCTGAAGCGGCGCCTCGCTAGAGTGAGGCGGCGACGAGATCGCCGACCTGGGAAGTTGAGAATCCCATTTTGCCGGCGGCGAGGCTTGCCAACTTGCCGCGGACGACACCGACGACGGCGTTTTCGATGGCCGTGGCGGCCTGGGTTTCGCCCAAGTGTTCAAGGAGCATCTGGCCGGCGCAGATCGCGGCGAGGGGATTGATGACGCCGAGTCCGGTGTACTTGGGGGCGCTGCCGCCGATGGGCTCGAACATGGACGTGCCCTGGGGATTGATGTTGCCGCCGGCGGCGATGCCCATGCCGCCCTGGATCATGGCGCCGAGGTCGGTGATGATGTCGCCGAACATATTATCGGTGACGATCACGTCGAACCACTCAGGGTTCTTGACGAACCACATGGTGGTGGCGTCGACGTGGGCGTAATCGCGTTTGATGTCCGGGTACCCGGCGGCGCCGATTTCGTGGAAGGCTCGTTCCCAGAGGTCGAACGCATACGTGAGGACGTTGGTTTTGCCGCAGAGGGTGAGCTGGGCCTTCCGGCCGGCGGCGAGGTCATCCGGTCTGAGGCCCTGCCAGGGTTGTTGCGCACGGCGTCGCCGGGCGTAGTCGAAAGCGTATCTCAGGCAGCGCTCGACGCCGCGGCGCGTGTTGACACTTTCCTGGACGGCGACCTCATGGGGGGTGCCCTTGAACACAAAGCCGCCGGCGCCGGTGTAGAGCCCCTCGTTGTTCTCGCGGACGACGACGAAGTCGATGTCCTCGGGCCGCTTGTCTTTGAGGGGGCAGAAACGCGCGTCGAACAGCTTCACGGGGCGGAGGTTGATGTACTGTTCGAGCTCGAAGCGGAGGCGGAGGAGGATGCCTTTTTCGAGGATGCCCGGTTTGACGTTGGGATGACCGATGGCGCCGAGGAGGATGGCGGGGAAGGCGCGGAGTTCGTGAGCGGCCGTGTCCGGGAGGACCTCGCCGGTCCGGAGGTAGCGTTCGCCGCCGAAGTCGAAGTAGGTGTAATCGAGCCCGAAATTGAATCGTGCTGCGGTGGCGTCGAGGACCTTGACGGCTTCGCGGACGACTTCCGGGCCTGTGCCGTCGCCGCCGATGACTGCGATAGGATAGCGTTTCATGGATTCAACCGCGTCTGGGGGAACGGCCGGCGGCCGTTCCGCAGGGGGGGATGCTAGCGAGGCGCCGCCTCAGAACCAGTCGAGTCCCCAGACTCATGAAGACCCTGCTGTCGCTCCCCACCCCTCTTCCGCGCCTCGCTGACGTCGAGTCCTCGGAGGCAGGGGGGTGGGGTTGGAACGGCAGGGACCAAACTTGACCTGATCGCAACGACTTTCACAAGGCGAGGACTCTAGTGGGCTCTTTCGGAAATGCCAGAACGATTTGCGCGAAGTTTTGTTGGCGCGGGCCCCGTTTTTGGGTACAAGAACGGCTTTCGCACGAGAGACGTGACAGACGTGAGAGACCAGAACGCGCGACCATGAAAGAATACGCATCGGCAGACATTCGCAACTTCGCGATCGTGGGGCATGCGACCTGTGGGAAGACCATGTTGGCGGAGGCCATGCTGGCGTGTGGCGGGGTGATTGGCCGCCTGGGCAGCATTGCCAACGGCACGACGGTTTCCGATTACCACGAGAGCGAGCAGAAACGGAAGACCTCGATTCACGCGTCGCTCCTGCATACGGAGTGGTTGGGGAAGAAGCTGAACATCATCGACACTCCGGGCTACATGGATTTCATCAGTGAAGCGCTTGGGGCGCTGCGGGTGTGCGATTTTGCGACGGTGGTGGTGCATCCGGTGGACGGCGTGGGGCTGGGGACGCAGCAGGTGTGGAAGTACGCCACACAGTTTAACATTCCCAAGGTTTTGGTGATCAACATGCTGGACAAGGAGCACACCGACTTCGACGCCGTCCTTGGGCAACTGCGGGAGCGGTTTGGCGCCAAGGTCTTCCCGCTGACGCTGCCGATGAACGCGGGGCCGGGTTTCAACCAGGTGTTGGACGTGATGCGGAGTGCGGTGATGACGTATGCAACGGACGGTTCGGGACGGCACACGGAGGCTCCTGCGACCGGGGAGTGGCTGGAGCGGGTGCAGGCGTTGCATCAGGCGCTGATCGAGGCGGTGGCGGAGGCGGACGATGCGCTGCTTGAGAGGTTCTTTGCCGGGGGCGGGCTTTCGGAGGAGGAGCTGCGATCGGGGCTGCACGCGGCGTTCCAGAAGGGGCAGATCATACCGCTGTTTGCGACGGCGTCGGAGACGAACATTGGCGTGGGGCGGCTGATGGATTTTGTGGCGAAGTACGGGTCTTCGCCGTTGGACCAGCCTCGCTGCGCGGCGGAGAATGCGAACGGGGAGGCGGTCGAGCTCGAGCTTGGGGGCAAGGAGCCGGTGTTGTTCGTCTTCAAGACGCTGAGCGAAGCGCACATTGGGGAGATGTCGTTTTTCCGCGTGTACTCGGGGACGGTTCGTTTTGGGATGGACCTGTTGAACGCGAGCCGGAGCACGAACGAGCGGGTGGGGCAGATTTTCGTGTTGAACGGGAAGAACCGGCAGAATGTGAACCAGTTGCAGGCTGGGGACATTGGAGCCACGGTGAAGCTGAAGGACACGCACACGAGCGACACGCTGTGTGCTTCGGATTTGGGGGTTCATCTGCCCCGCCTGATGTTCCCCAGACCGAACATCCACGCCGCGTTGAAGCTGAAGAGCAAGGGGGAGGAGGACAAGATCGCGCAGGGTCTCTCGGCGTTGCACGAGGAGGATCCGACCTTTGTCTACGAGGTGGACTCGGAGTTGCGGCAGACGGTGTTATCGGGCCAGGGGGAGCTGCACTTGCAGGTGATCTCGGAGCGATTGAAGAGCCGTTACAAGGTGGACTTCGATCTGATCGCGCCGCGGATACGGTTTCGTGAGACGATCAAAGGCAAGGCGGAGTCCAAGTACCGGCACAAGAAGCAGACGGGCGGGGCGGGGCAGTTTGCGGAGGTCTGGATGCGAATCGAGCCACGGCCGCGGGGCACGGGAGTGGAGTTCACGCAGACGCTCACGGGGCAGAACGTGGATCGGGTGTTTGTGCCTTCGGTGGAGAAGGGGGTGAACGCGGCTTGTTCCGAGGGGATTCTGGCGGGGTACCGGGTGACGGACGTGAAGGTGGATTTCTACGATGGGAAGATGCATCCGGTGGACTCGAAGGACATTGCCTTTCAGATTGCGGGGAAGGAGGCGTTTCGGGAGGCCTTTCTCGGGGCGCGGCCGTGTTTGCTCGAGCCGATTCACGTCGTTGAGATCCGGGTTCCCGACGATGCGATGGGCAACGTGATTGGGGATCTGTCGAGTCGTCGCGGCAAGATTCTGGGCATGGATTCCGCCGATGGTTTTCAGGTGATTCGTGCTCAGGTACCGGCCATGGAGCTCTACCAGTACTCGACGGTGTTGCGATCCCTCACGGGAGGGCGCGCGGCGCACACCGAGGAATTCGACCATTACGAGGAGATGCCGAAGGAGCTCGAGCAGAAGGTGATTGCGGACAGCAAGAAGGCGAAGGAAGAGCAGCAGGCCTCGTAGAGGCGGCGCCTCGTCCCAGACCGTTTTGGGCGCAACGAGTGTCCACCCATTTGAGGGACACCACACTAGGTCAGGATGCGGCGGGCCTCGTCGAGGAAGATGCCCTTGAAGTTCATTTCGAGGGCTTGGGGGTTGGTGGCCTTGGCGAGGGCTTCCTTTTCGGTGACCTTGCCCTGTTTGACGAGGTTGAAGAGGGCTTGATTGAAGGTCTGCATGCCGTCCTCGACGCCGGTTTCGATGGCGGCAGCGAGTTTTTCGAGCCGGTTTTCCTCGAGCATTTTGCGGACGGTGGGGGTATTGATCATGATCTCGAGGGCGGGGATGATGCCGCCTCCGACCTTGGAGACCATGCGTTGGCAGACGACCGCCTGCAGGGTGGCGGCGAGCTGACGCCGGACCTGGTCACGCTCATCGGGCTTGAAGAAGTCGAGGATTCGGCCGATGGCCTGGGAGGCGGTGGTGGTATGGAGGGTGGAGAGGACGAGGTGGCCGGTATCGGCGGCGTTGATGGCGGCCATGAAGCTGATGGCGTCGCGCATTTCGCCGATCATGATGATGTCGGGGTCCTGACGCAGGATGTGCTTGAGGCCCATCTCGAAGGTGAGGGAATCGAGGCCGATCTCGCGCTGTTCGATCACCGACAAGCGATCATCGAAGACGTATTCGATGGGGTCTTCGAGGGTGATGAGGTGTTTTTTGAAATTGGCGTTGATGTGCTCGACCATGGCGGCGAGCGTGGTGGACTTGCCGCAGCCGGTGGATCCGGAGAGGAGGACGATCCCGCGGGGGGACTCGGCGATGGACTTGAGGATGGGGAGGAGGCCGAGCTCCTCGAAGCTGGGGACTTTGATTTTGACGTAGCGCATGGCCAGGCACCACTGGCCTTTTTGCTGGAAGACGTTGGTGCGGAACCTGCCGATGGTGGGGACGTGGTAGGAGAAATCGACCTCGCGATCGGCATCGAGCCGCCGGCGGGCGTGCTTGGGGACGATGGCGTCGACGACGCTGTTGATCCACTCCTCGGTGGGGACGGGGGCTTCGATGGCGATCAACTGCCGGTTAATCCGGAAGATGACCTGACCGCCGACCTTGAGATGGACGTCTGAGGCCCCGCCGTCGACAGCGGTTTGCAGGATGCGATAGAAGATCTCCATGAGCTAAGAAGGGGAGCAGGAATTGCGCCTGGTTCACGCCGGTCGTGGGCGGGCCAACTGGCTGAGTCTGGCCTGGGACTGGCGGGTAAGGCCCATGAACACGAGGGAGACGACGTAGCCGGTGTGCCGGTTTCCGGCGCAATCGACGACGACGCCGCTGCCGCGGACCGGCTGGGGTTCAAGCGGGCTACGGAGGTCGACGTTCACCTCGGTCCAGAGCGGGATGGGGTTGGGGGAGAGGAACTCGATCCCGTTGTGGCGGAAGGCGACCTGATCGGCCTGGAGCTTGAATGCCGTTCTCGAGTCCGATCCTGAGAATGCTCGAAACGGAGTTGAACCGTCGAGTTTGCTGGTGCTCATAGGAGCTGGTAAGAACGTACCACAAGGGCAGAAGGCGTCAATGGGTCTTACCATTCGATGACGGCGGCGCCCCAGGTGAATCCGCCGCCGAAAACCGTGAGCAGGACGAGGTCGCCCTGACGGATTCGGCCCTGGGCGACCGCCTCATCGAGGGCGATGGCGACGGAGGCGGCGGAGGTATTGCCGATGCGGTCGAGGTTGACGAAGAGCTGATCCGGGCGGACTCCGAGGCGTTCGCCGACGGCGTCGATGATGCGCCGGTTGGCCTGGTGGGGGATGACGCACTGGATTTGGGAGATATCGAGTTCGCAGCGGCGCAGGACCTCGATGGCGGCGGCGTGCATGGCCTGGACGGCATTGCGGAAGGTCTCCTTGCCGTCCATGCGGATGAAATGCTCCCGGGCGGCGACGGTCTTGGCCGAGGCGGGGTTGCGGCTGCCGCCTGAGGGGACGCAGAGCACGGACCCTTTGCTGCCGTCGGCGCCGAGGTGGACGGTGAGCAGACCGTGCGAACCCGGCCGGTTTTGCAGGATGGCGGCGCCGGCGCCGTCGCCGAACAGGACGCAGGTGTTGCGGTCGGTCCAGTCGACGATCGAGGAGAGTTTCTCGGCGCCGATGACGAGGACGGTGTCGCAGGACTGCGACATGATGAACTGTTGTCCGACCTCGAGGCCGTAGATGAACCCGGAGCAGGCCGCCTCGATGTCGAAGGCGGCGGCTCGTCGGGCGCCGATTTTCTCCTGGACGAGGCAGGCGGTCGAGGGGAAGAGCATGTCCGGGGTGACGGTGGCGACGAGGATCAGGTCGATCTGTTCGGGTTTGACGCGGGCCTGGGCCATGGCGCGGCGGGCGGCTTCGGCGGCCATGTCGGAGGTGGTTTCATCCGGCCGGGCGATGTGGCGCTCCCTGATGCCGGTGCGGGTGATGATCCACTCGTTGGACGTTTCGACCATTTTCTCGAGGTCGGCATTGGTGAGGACTCGAGCCGGGACGTAGGAGCCGACGGCGACGATCGAGCCGGTGCGGCTGCGGAAGTCGTGCTGGGCGCGCGGGTTCTTGAAAGTTTTGCGGGGCGCGGAATTCATGCGGCGGGAGCGGCGACAGGATGATGGGCTTTGAGGAGATGGAGGGCGGTTGAGATCTCGCGGCTGATGAACTGGTTAAGGTGGCTTTGTTCGGCCTGGACCGCCTGGCCAATGGCATTCATGACGGCCCGTTCGCGGGACGAGCCGTGGGCGATGACGACGCTTCCGTTGAGCCCGAGGAGGGGCGCGCCGCCGTGGGCTTCGGGATCGGTGCGCTGCCGGATCGTGCGGAAGGCGCCCTTGGCCAGGAGGGCGCCGAGCTGCCGCTTCGGGTTCTTGGTGAGCTCGCTCTTGATCCACCGGAAGATGCTGGCCGCGAGGCTCTCGCAGGTCTTCAGGACGATGTTGCCCACGAAACCGTCGCAGACAACCACGTCCACGCCGTTGGCGAAGAGGTCGTGGCCTTCGACGTTGCCGATGAAGTTGACGTTGATTTTCTTACAGAGCTTGAAGGTCTCCTGGGTGAGTTCGTTGCCTTTGACGTCCTCAGTGCCGACGCTGAGGAGGCCGACCCGGGGTCGGACGTAGCCCAGCACCTCGCGGGAGTAGATGCTCCCCATGATGGCGAACTGCAGGAGGTGGAGGGGCCGGCACTCGACATTGGCGCCGGCGTCGACGAGGACAAACTCGTTTTCCGGGGCGGGGATCACCGCGACGATGGCCGGGCGTTCGATACCCGGCATGGTTCGAAGGCGGATGGTCGAGGCGCTGACCACGCCGCCCGTGTTGCCGGGTGAGATGAGGGCTTCCGCCTTCCCGTCTTTGACGAGGTCGACCGCCCGCAGGATCGAGCAGTCCTTCTTGCGGCGGAGGGCGAGGATGGGCTTGTCCTCCATGTGGAGGACTTCGCTGGCGTGCACGACCTGGAGCCGGGGGTCCGGATGGTGGGGCAGGGCGCTTTGGATTTGGCCGCGATCGCCGACGAGGTAGAGGGTTGTGATGCGCGGGTGGGCCCGGAGCGCCAAGCGGGCGCCTTCGACGACCACGCCACATCCGTGGTCGCCTCCCATCACATCAACGGCGATGCGCATTGGCCTGACGCCCCGGTTGAATCCTGCGTGAAAGCGTAAGGAGACCTGGAGGGGTCCTGGCTAGCCCGGTGGTGCTCCGGAGAGCCCGCGCCTGGAATCCGGGGGCGCGCTGCAGGAGCGGGTTCCCGGAGGCTTCTCGAGTTACTCGCCGGCCTGGACGGAGATCACCTGTCGTCCCTTGTAGTACCCGCAAGCCGGGCAGACCCGGTGCGGGACGTACGGTGCGGTGCACTGGGGGCAGGTGCTGAGCTGGGGCAGTTTAAGGACGCTGTTATAAGCGCGCCGCTGCCGTTGCCGACTGTGGGACGGTTTACGTTTCGGGACTCCCATAGCATCAAGTTCTCTACAGATTCAGTTTATCCAACGCTGCCCATGCCGATGCGCCGCCCGTCGACTGTGCACCCGGATCGGGTGTTGGGGCGGTGTTCCGCGCCGCCGAAGGCAGTCCGCGGCATTCCGGTTCACACAACGGATGTTGCGGAAATGAGAGCAAAATATCTTCGCGCACGGGGGCCGTCAAGTCCACGAGGTCGCCGTGGAGGGGGACCGCCTCCTCGCCTTCGAGGGGGAGATGGCAGGTCCACGGGTCGAGGCGGACGGTGTGGGCGAAGGGCTTCAGGCATCGTGCGCAGACGCAGGCCAGGAGCAGTTCGAGTTGGCCGGTCACCAACAGCCCTTCGGCCACCCGCTCGACGGTCAGGCAGTACCGCAGCGGGTGGGGCGCCCGGATGAGTTCGTCGGCGATGACGAGATCGAGTTCGGCCGGGGAGATCGAGCCCGCGAGGGTGACGGCGTGGCGCTCGAGATGCCGGAGGTTGACGGAGAGGGACATGGGACGGGAGGCGGGGTAGGTGGGTGGGGTGGAGATTGGAGATTGGGGTTTGGGGATGCGTGGTCTGGGTGGAGGCAGGGGTCAGGCGGGAGGGGGTGTGGGGTGGAATCGGCGCTGGAGGGCGATTGCCACGTGGGGGGGGACGAAAGCGCTCACATCGCCGCCGAGGCGGCAGACCTCTTTGACGATGCGGGAACTGAGGAAGGTGTAGGTGTCCTTGGGCATCATGAAGATGGTCTCGACCGTCTCGTTCATTTTGCGGTTGATGAGGGCGAGCTGGAATTCGAATTCGAAATCGGATACGGCGCGCAATCCGCGGATGATGGCCTGGGCGCCGAGGCTGGCGGCGTAATCGATGAGCAAGCCGGAGAAGCTGTCGGCTTGGACGTTGGGCAAGTGGCCGATGGTCTGGGCCACGAGGTCTCGACGCTCGTGCAGGGTGAACAGCGGCTGCTTGCTGTCGTTCTCGGCCACGGCCACGACGACGCGGTCGAAGAGTCGGGACGCCCGCTGGATGACGTCGAGGTGGCCGTTGGTCACCGGGTCAAAGCTGCCCGGATAGACAACGATACGCATGGCGCGAGTTTAGCAGGATTATGCGGAATGCCACGATGAAAAAGAGCGTTGGTTACTCGAACTCGACGCCTGGGGGTGCGGCGGCTCCGGCTTTGGGGAAGGTGACGGTCACGGTGCGGCTGCCGCGGCGTATCCGCGCGCCGAGGGTGGTGTCGGTTTCGATTCGATCTGTCGACACGGGGCTTCGCTGGCCCGCGCGATGGGGGGCCAGGACGGTCAAGACGGCGGCGGCGTTCTGCTTTTCGGCTGTCGCCGCCTCGACGTGCCACTGGTTCGGAAACTCGCGGTTGGGCGGCGGCTCGAAGCCGTCCCACTGTCGGAACTTGAGGGGGATAGCGGACACATAACGCACGGTGAGTCCCGCACGGGGCAGTTCGAGGCGCAACTCGGACTGTTCGGGATCCAGGGTGAACGGTTTCAAACCATGGAGCATGAACTCGAAGGTCGAGGGTTCCCGGGCTTCAAGATCGTCGCAAAGCACGATCAGGTCTGGCTTAACGAAGATGATCTGGCGATGAGCGCGTGTGAGGCGTCCTCCGTAGGCATCGGTGGCATCGCCGAGCAGATGGTCCCACAGATCGCCGAGGGTGAACTGCGCGATACGCCCGTGGGGGGCGGCGGTGTGGGGGATTTGGCCCTGGCCATTAACGAGCACGGCGTTTTGCGCCCGGGTGCTATGGGCCCACTGGTAGTGGAACTTGCTCCCGTGCAGGTCGCGATAGACGCAGGCAGGCAGAAGGGCATCGCCGTAGGCATTGAGCTGGAAGCTGTTGTGCGCGTTGTGGCCGTGGCTTTGAGTGCCGAACGGACTCGACTTGAACAGGCAATGCACGTCGTCGCGGCTGTCCAGCAATGTGGCGTGCAGGCTCGCCACCCCAATCCCGCGAAAGACCTTCGAGGGCGGCAAGTCGGTGGGGGGCTTTGGGGCGGGCAGGGGGGGGAGGTTCGCGGCGTTGAGGAAGCCCAGGATGCCGTCCGGACTGCGCATGCCGATTTGCTCGGCCCACCAACGCCAGCAAGCGGCGCGTTCGCCGTCCGGTTGGCTGGACTTCATGCGGATGTGATACTCCATGAAACTGGCGCCGAGGTTGTCGACGGGCCGATGGGAGAGGTCGCCGAACCCGATGTTGGGTGAATGGGGTGGCGCGACGTAGAGGGGGTAGTCGCCCACTTTGGCGAAGAAGGGTTTCTTCAAGCCGTCGATGTTCAGGGCCACATGGGCCACCTGGAGCCACCACACTGCCTTGCCTTGGTAGCCGGTCCAGTAGCTCACGCCCTCATGCCATCCGCCGTCATCGTCCGACCAGACCGGGTAAGCGGCCCAGAACTTGTTGAGCGCATAATCGAGCCAGGTTTCCGCCTCGGGGATTTCCCCCAGGAACGCGATGCCGGCCTCACCGATCTTGTGCCAGACGCGGTTGCCATGGCTGTTATAGGGGCGATTCAGGTGCCCTGTGCCGCGGCCGACCTCACCGCTCTCCCAGGCGTCCATGATCCGGCGCCGCATGGCGTTCTGGACCGTGCTCCGATCGGCTGGCGTGAGCCTCTCGTAGGCCCAGTCGTAGGCGCGTGCGGGGCGGAACAGCATCGGTTTGGCGGCCTCGCAATTGAGGCGGAAGTTCGTCGGCCCGTCCGGGTTCCAGGACGCCAGATGGAGAATCCGCTGGCGGGCGGCTTCGCCGCACGCCGGGTCCTGGGTGATGAGGTAGACGAACGCGAGAATCTCGGCTTCGATGCAGGCTTTTTCCGTTTGCGTCCGATTGGGCCACCAGTATTTCACTGCTTCACGATCCTCCTTGTTGCGGGCCGAACCCATGTGGACCGGTTCGGGGGTGGGGCTTGCCCCGACGAGCCGGCTGGCTTCGGTTCGCAGCCGACTGAAGCGGTCTGCCTCGCGGCCCTGGGCCAGGGCGCGGAGGCGCGGCAGGTCTTCCGGGCGCAGGAACAGCCGCGGATGTCCGGCTGGCACGCGCTCGCGCTGTTGTGCCCGGCTGGGCATTGGGAATGCGATGGCCTCGGCTGGGACGGCCACGGTGCGGGTGCGGCTCCAGTTTGAGGTCGCGCCTTTCGGGGTGAGGAAACGATAGCGCCAATGCCAGGTGCCGGGTGCGAGCGGGGTGTGGTGGGTATAGGTATTCCAGACGAAGTTCGAGGCCGTGGTTGCGTCGGAGAAGTCTTGGGTGGCGGACCATTGGACCGTGTAAGTCGCGGCGGACGCCTCGTGGATCCACGTGAGACTTGGCGGGTTCAAAAGCGTCGTGGCGCCGTCGGCGGGGTGGTACCCCCACTCGCCGGCTTTGGGCTCGCGGTTGCTGATGACGGGCGGTGTTGCTGCGGAGATCGGGAGCAGCAGTCCCAGGGTGACGAGCAGGCAGTTCAGGGTTCGCATGGGGATGGGCTGCGGAGTTGACGGAGCCTGGTGGAGCTTTACGGGCTGTGGGGGGGCGCGGCTGGTTGCCAGGGGACTTCGAAGATGGGGACGGGATCGGTGATCCCTTTGACGGTGACGGGGGGCAGGGCGATGCAGGTGGCGGCGAGGGCGGGGTCGTGGCGGAGGAGTTCGGCGTGGGTGGAGGCGCTGATGACGATGCGGCCGTGACCGGAGACGCCTTCGAGGCGGCTGGCGAGGTTCACCTCGCGGCCGAAGACGGTGTAATTCAGGATATGGCTTTCGGAGCCCATGATGCCGACGGTAACGGTTCCGGTATTGATGCCGGTGCCGAGGCTGAGGATGCCGAGGACGGGGCGCGGGGGGAGTCCGGCGGCGGACCGCCGGGCATTGTCCTCATGGATCTCGCGGTTTTGGGCCTCGCGCTGGCGGTTGAGTTCGGCGATGGCGCGCTGGGAGTCGATGGCGGTGCGGACGGCGGCGACGGCGTGTTGGGGATTGGGGACGGGGGCACCCCAGAAGGCCATGACGCAATCGCCGATGTACTTGTCGAGGGTACCGTGGTGTTGCTTGACGGCATCGGCAAGGGCGGCGAGGTAGAGGTTGACCGTGGCGAGGGTTTCCCGGGCGTTTTCGGCGAAGACGGCCTCGGCCTGGGGTCCTGCGAGGCGTTGCTCGCGGACCCGTTCCTCGGCGCGGCGCTGGGCGTCGTCGGTGTATCGGGTGAAACCGCGGACATCGGCGAAGAGGACGGTGACAGATCGCAGGGTGCCGCCGAGAGCGAGGCGTTCCTGACCGAGCAATTCATTGACGACTTCGGGGGCGAGCATGCGCGAGAAGATGGCGCGGACGCGGCGGCGCTCGTTTTGCTCGAAGACGACCCGCCAGGTGACCATGCCGACGTGGGTCATGAAGAGGGCGCCGGCGGCGGGGAGGACGAGGGGCAGCCAGAAGCGATGGCGGGCGAACAGGAAGGCAGCGAGGGCGGTGTAGGCGAGGATGAGGGTGGCGACCCAGAAGGAGGCCCAGAGTGCGCGCAGCCGCCAGGTGATCACGCCGGACAGGGCGCCGAGGGCGATGATGAGCAGGTGGGCCTCGGCGGGTCCTGGGGGGCGGATGAAGCTGTCGGTGAGCAAGGCGTTGGCGACATTCCAATGCTTGCTGACGAGGTAGGTCTCCTTGTCGAGGGGGGTAGCGCCGACATCGGAGACATTGCTGCCGGAGGCAATGGAGCCGAGGACGACCAGTTTTCCGGCGAGGGCGGGTTCGAGCTGGGTTTCGCCGGCCTGTCGGAGGGCATCGAACTCGAGTGTTTCCTCGCAGGTGGCGAGGGTGATCAGGGGATCGTTCCAGGCGAGGCGCCAGTCGATGTAGAAGCAGCCGGAGTCATCGAGCGGGATGGTGCGGGTTTGGCCGGACGGCGAGGTCAACTCGAGACGATGGGGTTTGACTTGGGCGTGGTCGAGGTCGAGGCCGAGGCTGGCGGCAGCGAGGCGGAGGCCCAGATGCCAGATCCGGCCGAGCTGCGGGTCATCGCGATAGGGCCGGGCGCGGCGCAGGACGCCATCGGCATCGCGATCCGTTCCGGCATAACCGAGGGCGGTGGCGTTGGTGCGGAAGAGGTGGATGGGGGGCAGGGCGTGCCAGCGGTTGCTGACGAACTCGCCGGGGCAACCCAGGAACGTATGGGGTGTCTGGCGCAGTTGGGCGGCGAAGAAATCGTCAGAGCTGACCGTGACGCCGGGGGAGAGCGTGGCGCGGGTTTCGGTGAAATCGCGCTGGTGTTCGAGGAAGAAGATGTCGAAGGCGACGGCAGCAGCGCCTTGGCTGCGGAGCTCGCGGAGGACGCGTCCGAAGAGTTGGCGAGGCCAGGGCCAGTAATAACCCGATTGTTGATTGATCTGGGCCAGGCCCTGGTCATCGATGAAGACTGCGGCGAGGTTGGTGGCAGTGGGTGCTGGCGCATGTCGGGCGAGGCGCATCCGCCAGTCGTAGGTGATCCATTCGAGGCGTTGGAACAGGGCGACCGTGGAATCGCTGGGCCGATCGCGTGATGCGGGGAGGAGCTGGGGGAGGGCTTGGCAGAGGGAGACAAGGGCAATGACGCCGAAGCCGACGGCGGCGGGAATCCAGGATCGGGTTCGGGCTTGCATTGGGGAACAAGAAACCCGGGGCAACTCGCGTCGCCCCGGGTTGATGAGATCTTCAGAGGACCCGACTCAGGCTAGACGCCTTCGTCGTCGTCGCCGTTACCGCCGTTACCGCCGTTACCGCCGGCGGGCGGGGTCGAAGTCGTAGGTGTGGTGGGGTTGTACATCGGGGGCAGGACCCAGGGTTTATCCGAGGTCTGGCCCGTGGTATCCACGGGGCGATCGGGCATCATCCAGGTCGGGGCCGGGATCCAGACGGTGACGCGCTCCTCCGGGCTGGTGAACTGCTGAAGGTCGCGGAGGTCCTGATTGAGTTGGTCGCGGATGGTTCCCGGGGTGGGGATGACGCCGCCCTGACCGTTGTTGAGCATGGGGTCGAAGGTGTAACCCGCGGGCACCTCGAATTTGACAGGGGCGCTTGCGCCGGGCGGGGTGTACATCACGTCGACGAAACCGGACTCGACGGTAACGCGGCCGGTTGACGTGATTTCGTATTTGGTGCCACGGATGCCGCAGGTGCCGACGGGCGTTTTGACCTCATAGCGGGAGGCGGCGCTCATTTTGCGCACGACGCCCTGGATCTTGCCGGTCGTCAGGCCCAACTCCGTGGTGACGATGGTCTCCCCAGCACCTTCGTCATAAGTCAAGGTGCTCAGGGCGAGGGTGGTTTGGGGGGCGAGGCGGACTTGAGGTCCGTTCTTCCCAAGGTAGAGATCGACAACGCCCATGGCATCCGTCCTGATGGTTGCTCCCTGTTTCAGGACGGCGCCCTTTTCCAGTGTGGCCCAAAAAGTGCCGTCTACAGTGTACTGGGCGGATCCCGAGGGGATGGCCTGCACTTTGGCTGTGCCTTCGTAGGCCCGGGCCGAGAACGCCCAGGACACTGCCACCATCGCCAACCCACAGATCGCCGCCCTCGCTGTGCCTCCGAAGTATTTCATATGAAAGCTCCTGACTTCACGCCTAGACCAACATCGTAAAAGCACTTGGAGTTTATGAGGTTGGCATCGATTGTCAATTGGATATTTCCTGGATTTAGCGGTTCGTGGGTGCAGATTGCGATTGACAGGCCGGCTTGGGGGGCCTGTTGTGCTGGTGCGCGGAGGCCTGGAGAGTGTTCTCCGGGGAGCGCGCGAGCGCATGGATGACGTTGTGGGACAATGGAAACGGGCGGTGGCGTTGGTGCTGGGGGCGATCTGCCTGGCGATGGCCGGGTGTTCTCCGGGCGAGGGCCGGCTGATTGAATCGGTGGAGCAGGCGTTTGCGAGGTCGGGCGAACCGGAGCAGGACCTGGTGCGGAAGGGCGTGCGGGCGCTGCGGGAGGGGGATTCGTCCAGGGCGCTGGCAGCGTTCGACGAAGTGACGCTGAGCGGTCGGTTGACCCCGGCGCAGAAGGAGGCGCTGCAAGTGCTGATTCTCGATGTGCGGTCCCGGGCCTCGGGGACGAACGCGATCGCGGGCGCGACGGCGGGGGCGGCGGGCGAGTGAGGCGAATTTCCCGCTTGCTTCGGTCTGGGGGGGTCTCTATAGTGCGCGCTCTTTTTTGCGGAAGGAACGAATCGTTATGCGACGTCCGAAAGGTGTAAAAACGCGGAAGGCGGTGGCCAAGCGGTTCAAGGTGACCGCGGGGGGCAAGGTGATTCGGCCTCATGCGGGCCGGCGGCACCTGCTCTCGAGCAAGAATGCGAAGCGTCGTCATCACCTTCGGGAGGCGGCGGTGGTGGATCCGTCGGACACCTATCGCATCACGCAGAATCTGCCCTTCTCGCATTAACTCTCGGGTGCGGAGAGCCCCGGAACTTCACTGTTTACTGCCATGCGTGTCACCAATGCTCCTGCCTCACGGAAACGCCGCAAGCGGATGCTGCAGGCGGCGAAAGGCTTTCGGATGCGTCGTTCGAAGCTCTATCGGTACGCTTCGGACGCCGTGGATCACGGACTCCAGTATGCCTATCGGGATCGGAAAGCGCGCAAGCGGACATTCCGCGGGCTGTGGCAGATACGGATCAACGCTGCGGCGCGGGCGGCGGGGATGACGTACAGCCGGCTGATGGAGGGTTTGAAGGCGGCCCAGGTGGCGATTGACCGGAAGATCCTGGCGGATTTGGCGGCGACGGATGCCGCGGCATTTGGCGCTCTGGTCAAGGTGGCCCAGGAGGCGCTTCAGGCGAAGGCCCGGGGCTGAGCCGGCGGCGTGCCGGTCCGCACGGGTGAAAGCGCAGGCGGCCGCCGGGCCGCCTTTTTCATTTATGGCTGGATTTGTCGACGAGATCGAGCCGCTGAAGGCGGCGGCGCTGGCGGAGTTGCAGGCGGCGGCGGACGTGTCGGCGCTCGAACAGGCGCGGACGTTGTTCCTGGGGAGCAACGGGCGGTTCACGGCCTTGATGAAGCGGCTGGGGAGCCTGCCGAAGGAAGAGCGGCCGGCGGCGGGCAAGGCGGTGAATGCGGCGAAGGCGGCGCTCGAAGCGGCGCTCGAAGCGCGGCGGGGCGACCTCGAGGGCCGGGCGGCGCAGCCGCGCGAGGCGCTGGACTTCACGATGCCGGGCCGTCGGCGGGCGTTGGGCCGGCAGCATCCGCTGACGCAGACGACGGAGGACATTGTCCGGAGTTTTCGGAAGCTGGGTTTTGTGGTGGCGGACGGTCCGGAGGTTGAGGACGACTATCATTGTTTCGACGCCTTGAACACGCCGCCGGATCATCCGGCGCGGGACACGCAGGACACCTTTTATTTGGGGGTTCCGGCGCGGTCCCTGCTGCGAACGCATACCTCGTCGGTCCAGATCCGGGTGATGGAGAAGCAGCCGCCGCCGGTGCGGATCCTGGTGCCGGGGCGGGTGTATCGTCGGGACAATGCGGACGCGACGCACAATCCGACGTTCCACCAGGTGGAGGGGCTGTATGTGGATCGCGACGTGACGGTGGGCGACTTGAAGGGGACGGTCGAGTTTGTGTTTCGGGAGCTGATGGGATCCGAGACGCAGATCCGGTTTCGCCCGCACTATTTCAGCTACACGGAACCGAGCTTCGAGATCGACTTCTCGAGTCCGCTGACGCGGAGGATGGGCAAGCAATGGCTGGAGATTGCGGGGTGCGGCCTGGTGCATCCGCAAGTGTTCGAGAACGTCGGGTACGATCCGGAGGTCTGGACGGGGTGGGCGTTCGGTTTTGGCATCGAGCGGATTGCGATGATCCGGTATGGGATCAGCGACATCCGGCTGTTTTACGAGAACGACACCCGGTTTCTGCGGCAGTTCTAGCGAGGCGCCGCCTCAGACCTAACGAAGTCCGAGATCCCATGAAGCCTTCCTGCCTTTCCGGACCCCCTCTTCCGCGCCTCGCTCACGCCAGGACCGGGACGATTCCTTGCACACTTCAAGCCGAAACGGCGGGTTCCTGTTGCGTGAGGCAATGGAGGGTGCCGAAGCCGAGGACGAGGTCGACGGCATGGATGCCGACGACGGGGCGGTCGGGGAACAGTTCGGCGAGGGTGCCGAGGGCGACGCGGTCGTTGGGGTCATTGAAGGTGGGGACGAGGACCGCGGCGTTGGCGATGTAGAAGTTGGCGTAGCTGGCGGGGAGTCGCTGGCCGTCGTGGAAGAGCGGGGCGGGCATGGGGAGCGGGATGACGTCCGGGCGGGAGCCATCTTCGAGCCGGAGGTCACGGATGCGCTCCCAGTTTTCGGCGAGGGGCCGATAGTTGATATCGCGGGGGTTGTCTTCCCGGATCAGGACGAGGGTGCGCGCGTTGACGAAGCGGCAGAGGTCGTCGACGTGGCCGTGGGTGTCGTCGCCGACGATGCCGTTGCGGAGCCAGAAGACGCGGGTGACGCCGAGGTATTGCTGGAGGGTCACCTCGAAGGTCTGGCGATCGAGGCCCGGGTTGCGCACCTGGACCCTGGGGTGGAGGTAGCATTCCTCGGTGGTCATGAGGGTGCCGCGGCCGTTGACGTCGATGCCGCCCCCTTCGAGGACGAAGGGGCGGCCGTTGACCTGGGCGCGGAAGAGGGGGCAGCGCCGGTGGCGGGCGGCGGTTTCGGGGACGCGGCGGTCAAGTTGCCAGTCGCGGTACTTGGCCCAGGCATTGAAATGGCAATGGACGATGGCGGTTTCGGTGCGCCGGCCGAGCTGGCGTCGGACGAAGATCGGGCCGCTATCGCGGGTCCAGCCGCGGTTGGTGGGGTGGCGGAGGAACTCGAGCCGCCGGAGGTCGGTGCCGGCCCGGGCGAGCGTGCGGCGGGCGAGGGAAGCCTCGCGGGCGTCGTTGACCAGCAGGCGGACGGTCTCGCCGGGGGCGAGTTTGCGGACGATTTCGCCGTAGACCCAGCGGATGGCATCCAGTTTGCGGGGCCAGTCGGTGGGGTGGTGGGGCCAGGCGAGCCAGGTGGCGGCGTGGGGCTCCCATTCCGCCGGGAAGGCATAGCCGGCGGCGGCGGGCGGGGCGGTGGGCGAAACCCGATGGTTTATCACGGGGGGAGAGTGTAGCGGCAGCCGGCGCGACGTCCATGCAAACCCGCACCGCAGCGTGGCCCCCTCGGGTAACAGTTACTCTTGGCGCGCGGGGCCCACAACCCAAGCCCTGAGCCCTTGCGTCCGCGTCCGGCGCCGGCGGTCCCGCGGGTCGCCGCGCTGTGCTGGCATGCTGGCGCTGTCGCGCGGAAAAGGGTTGGCATTCGCCGGTGCCGCCGTATTGTCGGCGGGAACGGAGCGAACACAAGACTATGGCACGAACGAAGCGAGCGCAGGGTCGGTACCGGAAGGATCTTTCCGAGATGCCGGATTGGCTGAGGGAGAAGCACTGTCCGCACAAGGCACAGTACATGTCCGGGAAGCGGATTATGCCGCGGAACCTGACGGGGCGGGAGCGGCTGACGTATGTGATTGACGAGGTGTTTCTGGCGTACAACGCGGCGCGGCTGAAGGA
Source organism: Verrucomicrobiota bacterium (assembly GCA_029556615.1). GTDB lineage: Bacteria > Verrucomicrobiota > Verrucomicrobiia > Limisphaerales > J093 > JAKQDD01. Next base: position 86,719 of record JAKQDD010000259.1, read on the forward strand.
GGGGTGCCAGCTGTTTGTGGAGAAGATGCTCGAGCCGGACGTGACGATCGGGATGAGTCTGGCGGGGGCTTTGACGCCGGCGGGGCTGGGGTGTTCGAGCGTGATTCCGCTGATCAAGGCGGGTTTTGTGGATTGGATCGTGGCGACGGGCGCGAATCTGTATCACGACTTGCATTTTGCGCTGAACTACCCGGTGCACGCGGGGAGTTTCAAGTTTGACGACACGGACCTGCGGGACAACGACCTGGTGCGGATCTACGACGTGCTGATCCCGTACAGCGACGCGCTGATGGCGACGGACGAGATCCTGCGGCAGATCCTGGTCCAGCCCGAGTTTCAGCGGGAGATGGGGACGGCCGAGCTGCACTCTTTGCTGGGCAAGTATGCGGCGGAATGGGAGCGCAAGAACGGGCTGAAGGACGTGTCGGTGCTGGCGGCGGCGTACCGGGCGGGGGTGCCGTGCTACACGTCCTCGCCGGGGGATTCGACGATCGGGATGAACGTGGCGGGGGTCGAGTTGCGGGGGAACAAGCTGCGGGTGAATCCGTCGATTGACGTGAACGAGACGACGGCGTTTGTGCTGGCGGCGAAGCGGGGCGGGGGGAAGAGCGCGGTGGTGCTCTGGGGGGGAGGCAGCCCGAAGAACTTCATGCTGCAGACCGAGCCGCAGATCCAGGAGGTATTGCGGATCAAGGAGTTTGGGCAGGATTACTTCCTGCAGGTGACCGACGCCCGTCCGGACACGGGGGGGTTGTCCGGGGCGACGCCGAGCGAGGCGGTGAGTTGGGGGAAGGTGGATCCCGACCGGCTGCCGGATGCGGTGGTGTGCTATACGGACACGACGATTGCGATGCCGTTGTTGACGCACTATGCGCTGGCGAAGCACAAGCCGCGGAAGCTGCGACGGCTGTACGATGCGCGGGCGCGGATGACGCGGGCGCTGGCGGTCGAGTACTTCCAGCACAATGCGGTGAAGATGATCGACGGTTCGGATCCCGTGCTGGAATGAGCCTGCGGGAGCTTCAGCGGATTGCCCGCGAGGGCGGGACGCCGGTGGTGGTGGTGGATCACGCGGTGATCCGGCGGAACTATGCGGCGTTTCGGCGGCACCTGCCGAGGGTCCAGGTGTACTACGCCGTGAAGGCGAATCCGGAGGCGGCGATCATCCGGACCCTTTACCGGGCGGGCGCGAGTTTCGACGTGGCGTCCCTGCCGGAGTTCATGCTGGTGTACGAGTACATCAGGGATTTGGCGCCTGGGGAGCAGCAGGCGTTCATCTGGGACAAGATCATCTACGCGAATCCGATCAAGCCGCGGGAGACGCTGGAGGCGCTGGACCGGTACAAGCCGCTGGTGACGTACGACAACCTCGAGGAGTTGCGGAAGATCAAGGCCTACGCTCCCCATGCGGGGGTGGTGCTGCGGTTGCGGGTGCCGAACACGGGTTCGCTGGTCGAGTTGTCCTCGAAATTCGGCTGTGATCCGGCGGAGGCGGTGGCGCTGGTGAAGGCGGCGCTCGATCTGGGGCTTGGGGTCGAGGGCTTGAGTTTTCACGTCGGGAGCCAGTGCACGAATTTCGAGAACTTCGTGCAGGCGCTCAACATGGCGTCGGCGGTGCTGAACGAATCGCGGAGCCGGGGCCATGCGATTCCGATACTCGACATTGGCGGCGGGTTTCCGGCGCGGTATCATCGGGATGTGCCATCGGTGGCGGTGCTGGCGCGCAAGATCAACCACGAGATTGACCGGCTGTTTCCGAAGGACATCCAGATTATTGCGGAGCCGGGGCGGAGTCTGGTGGCGACGGCGGCGACGGCGGTGGCGCGGGTGATTGGGAAGGCGCGGCGGGACGGCCGGCCGTGCTATTACATCGACGACAGCGTTTATCACACGTTTTCAGGGATCATCTTCGATCACGGGCGGTATCCGCTGCAGGCGTTCCGGGAGGGGCCGCGGGAGATTTGCGCGGTGTTCGGGCAGACCTGCGACGGGCTGGACACGCTCTCGCTGTCGGAGGAACTGCCGGACCTCGAGATCGGGGACCTGGTGTACGCGAAGAACATCGGGGCCTACGGCAGCGCTTCGGCCACGCGGTTCAACGGCTTCGCGCCGGCCCGCGTGGTGCACATCCATGAGTGACGCGCGGCGGGCTTGACGTTTGCCGGCGGGGCGTCAGAGTACGCGGCCCGGCGTTGTTTCCGGGATTCCGGTTCGATCCGATTCGTATGGAGCACATCCGCAACATTGCGATCATCGCGCACGTGGACCATGGCAAGACCACGCTGGTGGATTGTCTGCTGAAGCAGTCCGGGACGTTCCGGGCGAACCAGGCGATAGCGCACGAGGAACGGATCATGGACTCGATGGATCTCGAGCGGGAGAAGGGGATCACGATCCGGGCCAAGAACGCGGCCTTCCGGTATCGGAACTACCACATCAACATTGTTGATACCCCGGGCCACGCGGATTTCGGCGGGGAGGTCGAGCGGGCGATGAGCATGATTGACGGCGTGCTGCTGGTGGTGGATGCGGCGGAGGGGCCGCAGGCGCAGACGCGCTTCGTGTTGCGGAAGGCGCTCGAGAGCGGGGCGCAGCCGATCGTGGTGATCAACAAGATCGACCGCGAGAATGCGAATCCGAAGAGGGTGCTCGACCAGGTGTTCGAGCTCTTCCTGCAGCTGCACGCCACGGACGAGCAATTGGATTTTCCGTTCGTGTATGCGAGCGCGAAGGCGGGTTATGCGCAGCTTGAACTCGGGGCGCCCGGGGGGACGATGGAGCCGCTGTTTGAGACGATCATCCAGCGGGTGCCGCCGCCCCGGGCGCATGCAGGCGAGGGGTTTCAGCTGCTGGTGGCGAACCTGGACTACAGCGATTATCTGGGGCGGATTGCGTTTGGGAAGATCTACTCCGGGCGGGTCGAGGTCGGGAAGCCGGCGCTGTGTCTGCATGCCCATGGGGGTCAGACGGCGGGCAAGATCACGTGCATCTACCATTTCGAGGGCTTGAAGCGGGTCGAGGTGTCCGAGGCGCACGCGGGGGACATTGTGGGCGTGACCGGTTTCGAGGATGTGTTCATTGGGGAGACGCTGGTGGACGGTCCGCCGCGCGGCGCGCTGCCGTGCAAGCCGATTGATCCGCCGACCATCCAGATGGAGTTTGCGGTGAACGACGGTCCGCTGGCGGGCCAGGACGGGCGGCTGGTGACGGCGCGGCACATCTGGGAGCGATTGGTGAAGGAGGTCCGGACCAACGTGGCCTTGAAGGTGTCGCAGACGTCGGATCCGAAGGTGTTTGCCGTGTCGGGGCGGGGCGAGATGCAGATTGCGATCCTGGTCGAGCAGATGCGGCGGGAGGGGTACGAGGTTCTGGTGAGCCGGCCGGAGGTGCTCTGGCGGCAGGGGCCGCAGGGCGAGCTCTTGGAGCCGATCGAGCGGTTGTTTGTCGAGATCCCCGAGGATTCCATGGGGGCGGTGATGGAGAACCTCTCCTGGCGCAAGGCGGAGGTGGTGAATCTGCAGCATCACGGGGGGCAGATCAGCCTCGAGTGTCTGATACCGATGCGCGGGCTGATCGGGTTCGAGACGGACCTGGTGAACGCGACCCGGGGTGCCGGGGTGATGAGCCATCTGTTTCACGAGTACGGAGCGGACCGCGGCGAGATCCCGGCGCGGAAGAACGGGTCGCTGGTCAGCATCGAGGCCGGGCTGGCGACGGCCTACGCCTTGAACGCGAACCAGGAGCGGGGCCGGCTGTTCATCGAGCCCGGGGAGCGGGTTTATCGCGGCATGATCGTGGGGGAAAACGCCCGGGACAACGACATCCCGGTGAACCCCTGCAAGACGAAGCACCTGACGAACATGCGATCGAAGGGCGACGGCGTGGGGATCCAGCTCGAGCCGCCATTGCGGATGTCGCTCGAGCGCGCCCTGGAGTACATCGGTCCGGACGAATACGTCGAGGCGACGCCCAAGGCGCTTCGTTTGCGGAAGCGGATTCTGAACGAAGTCGAGCGCAAGCGTTCCGAGCGGGGCCGGGTGATGAAGATCCTGGCCGAGTGACCGGCCTCATCCGGGCCGGTCCGGGTTGCGGAAGGCGGCGACGGCGGACGCGCAGCGGCGGCAGAGCGTCGGGTGGGAGGGTTTGGTGCCGACGTCGGTTTCCCAGTGCCAGCAGCGCTCGCACTTTTGGCCTGCGGCCCGGTGGACTGCGAAGGCGAGGGCGCTGGCGGCGGGATTGGCGACGACCTCGAGCTGCGAGACATTGAGCAGTTCGCGGAGCGTCTCGGCGTGTTGCGGGGCCGGGCCGAGGAGGGCGGTCGGTCCATGGATTTCGAGGCGGGCGTCGAGGGCCTTGCCGATGAGTTTGGCCTGGCGGGCCTTTTCGAGTTCGGGCAGGGCGGCGGTGCGGAGGGCGAGGAGCTGGGTCCAGAGGGCCTGTTCGGCCTCGGTGCCGGGGCCGGTCGGATCGGGCCAGTCCGTGAGGTGGACGGAGTCGACGGTTTGTCCGGGGATTTGGGTCCAGGCCTCGTCCGCGGTGTAGACCGTGAGGGGCGAGAGCATCCGGCAAAGGCCGGTGACCAGGCGGTGGAGGGCGGTCTGGGTCGAGCGTCGGCGGTGGGATCCGGCCGGATCGGTGTAGAGCCGGTCTTTGATGATGTCGTGGTAGAGGGCGGACAGTTCGACGGCGGCGAACTGGCTGACGCGCTGATAGACGAGGTGGAACTCGCAGGCTTCGTAGGCGCGCAGGACGTCGGTTTCGAGCCGGGCGAACTCGGCGAGCACCCAGCGATCGAGCGGATCGAGGGCGTCGGGCGCGACGGCGTCCCGGGCGGGGTCGAAGTCGTACAGGTTGGAGAGTTGGAAGCGGAGGGTATTGCGGAGGAAGCGGTAGGCCTCCGAGACCTTGCGCAGGCGCTCCTCGCTGACGACGGTATCCGTGCGAAAGTCCTGGGAGGCGATCCAGAGGCGGAGGACATCGGCGCCGAAGGCCGCGACATAGCGATCGAGGGTCTGGGGTTTCTCGTATCCGCCCTGTTTGCTCTTGGCGATCTTCTCGCGGTCGGCGTCGACGATGAAGCCGTGGGTGAGGACGGTTTTGAACGGGGCGGCGCCGTTGGCGGCCAGGGACAGGAGGAGGGAGGACTGGAACCAACCGCGGTGCTGGTCCGATCCTTCAAGGTAGAGATCGGCCTGGAATGGGTGCGGGTCGCCCCGCAGCTCGGGGCGCCGTGCGGTGACCGTGCGCGACGAGGATCCGGAGTCGATCCAGACGTCGAGGGTGTCGGTGGACTTGCCGACGGGATCGGGGCCGGACCAGGACTCGGGTTTGAGGAGCGCCCACAGGTCGGTCACCGGCGTTTCGAACCAGAAGTCAGTGCCGCGTTGTTCGCAGAGGTCGGCGGCGCGGCGGACGATGCCGGGGTCGAGGAGGAGGCCGCCCTGGGCGTCGTGGAAGGCGGGGATGGGGACGCCCCAGGACCGCTGGCGGGAGATGCACCAATCGGGGCGGGAAGCGACGGCGGACTCGATCCGGTTCCGGCCCCAGTCGGGGAGCCACTGGACTCGGGCGATGGCGTCGAGGGCGCGCTGTCGGAGCGACTGACCGTTGACGCGGTGGTCGACGGCAATGAACCACTGGTCCATGGCGCGGAAGATGACAGGGGTTTTGCTGCGCCAGCAGTGGGGGTAACTGTGGTGGTAGTTTTCCTGGTGGACGAGGGCGTGTGCGGCGCGCAGGGCATGGAGGACGGCCTCGTTGGCGTCGCTCTTGCCGTGCTTTTCGAGGATGGACTTGCCGAGCAAATCGGCCGGCATCTGGTGGTCGGCGGGGAGATCGGGGGTGTGGGTCAGGCAGCCTTGATCGTCCACGGGGGAGTAGATGGGGAGGCCGACGCGGAGGCCGAGCCGATAGTCTTCGAGGCCGTGGCCCGGGGCGATGTGGACGAAGCCGGTGCCGGTCACGTTGTCGACGAATTCATCGCCGGCGTGGAGCCGGCCGGTGCGGGCGCAGAACGGGTGCTGATAGACGATCTGGGCCACCTGTTCCCCAGTGAGGCTTTGAATGATCTCGTAGCCGTCCCAGGCGCATTGGGCAGCGACCTCGGGCAGGCGCAGGGTCGAGAGGATGTAGCATTCGCTCCCGACCCGGACGAGGGAGTAGCTGAACTTCGAGTGATAGGCGACGGCGAGGTTGGCGGGCAGGGTCCAGGGCGTGGTGGTCCAGATGAGAACGGAGAGTCCCGGTTGATCGACGACGGGGAACTTGACGTAGATGCTGGGGCTCAGGTGGTCCTGGTATTCGACCTCGGCCTCGGCGAGCGCCGTGCGGCACGGGATGCTCCAGTAGACGGGTTTCTTGCCGCGGTAGACGTAGCCCTGCTCGATGAGGTCGGCGAAGAGCCGGAGCTCCTCGGCCTCGTAAGCGCGGTCGAGGGTCAGGTAGGGATTGGACCAATCGCCGAGGACGCCCAGGCGCTGGAACTGGGCGCGCTGGATGTCGATGAACCGCCGCGCATAGGCGTCGCAGGCGCGGCGGATGGCGACGGGGTCGGCGTTGGACTGGCCGGCCTTGCGCATTTCCTGGGTGACCTTGAATTCGATGGGCAGGCCGTGGCAGTCCCAGCCGGGGACGAACGGGGCGCGGAACCCGCGCAGCGTCCGGAACCGGACCACGAAATCCTTGAGCGCGTGATTCAGGACGTGGCCGACGTGGGCGTCGCCATTGGCGAAGGGAGGACCGTAATGGAGGATGAACCGGGGCGCGCCCGCGCGCGCCGTCTGGATGCGGGCATAGAGCCGCTGGTTCTCCCACTGGGCGAGCCGTTCCGGTTCCCGCGTGACGAGGTCCGCCTTCATGGCGAACTCCGTGCGCGGCAGGTTCAATGTGTCTTTGTAGTCCATGCCCTGCGTCTTTCGAAGAGAGGGACCCCAGCGAGGCGCGCCTCAGACCCAACCCAGGTCCCAGGCTCGTGAAGACCCCGCTGTCCCTTCCCACCCTCTGTCCCGCGCCTCGCGGTCCTGAAGTCCTCGACAGAAGCAGGGGAGGCCTGCAACCGAAGGGGCCAAACGTGACCTGCTGACCGCGCGTTCCAGAAGTCGCGGACTCTAGCAGGGACCGCCGCGCGTTGACAAGGGGGGCGAGCCTGACCCGGATCCTCGCCTAACGCCTGCGGCGCGAACGTGCGCCGTCGGTTGCTGGTGGGCTTTGGGCCTGATCGGAGCCTGCGGTGTCGGCTCCGGGGAGGCCCGCCCGCTCGCGGGCGGGCGATTATAGGGATTGGAGGGGATGGGCCCGCCCTGGGGGCGGGCTTCCAAATCCGCGAAAACCCCGGACTGGGAGGCTCAAGGCGCTTGGTCCAGCCCAGGAGGTTCAGCCGCAAGGGACGCTTACACGCGGATTTGGGGCCTGACCCGGATCCTCGCTTCAGGTGCCCGGCGGTGCCTGGAATTCACCACGACCCGAAGAACGCGAAGGGAACGGGCACCACGTCCTCGACTTGTGGAATATGGGGTCAACAGGTCAAGTCTGGTCCCTGCCGTTCCATGCCTCCCCACCTTCCGTCGAGGACTCCACACTAGCGAGGCGCGGAAGAGAGGGTGGGCAGGCACAGCAGGGTCTTCATGAACCTGAGGACTCGATTGGGTCCGAGGCGCGCCTCGCTAGTCGGTTGTCTGCGCAGTCCTTCGTGGCCTCGTGGTGGGGTTAGGCGAGGGGCGGTTTGAACCGGCTTGCCAACGGGTGCGGGATGGCTCATAAGGGTCGGGCTGCTTCAGGGCCAGTTTAGCTCAGTGGTAGAGCAACGGTTTTGTAAACCGTCGGTCGTCGGTTCAAATCCGACAACTGGCTCCAGTTCACCATCAAGGGTTTACATCGTGGGCTGCGGTCGCAGTTGCGTTTCCATCTTGCCAAATTGCAACGTTAGTGCAACAGTGCGTGCATGAAGCCGCACTCGTCACGCAACCGCGAGACATGGCCCCGGCACGTCACTCTGGGCCGGGTCAGCGTCGCCGTCTATCGCCGCCGGACTCCCGCCGGCCGATGGGCATTCATGGTGGCCAACTACGCCAATGGAAAACGGCGTTTTGACTCCTACGCCACGGAGACCGAGGCCCTGGAGGCCGCCGGCCGGCTGGCCCGTCAACTCAGCCAACGTGATGTGCTCGCGGCCTCGATGACCAACGAGCAGGCTTCGGACTACGCCGCCGCCGTCCAGGCGCTCGAGCCGTTCGCCGTGCCTCTGCCTGCCGCGGCATCAACCCTGGCGGAGTGCCTCAAGCTCGTCGGCAACCTGCCCACGCTCCATGCCGCCGCCCAGTTCTACGTCTCCCACCACAGGCGCATTGAGCGGAAGCCCGTCACGGAGGTGGTCCAGGAGCTGATGGCCGTGAAGGAAAAGCGCGGGGCCTCCTCCCGCTACCTGCAAGACCTCCGGTTTCGGCTGACTCGGTTCGCTGAGGCGTTCCGCAAGAACACCGGGGATGTCACGACGGCGGAGGTCCAGGCCTGGCTCGACAGCCAGAGGCTGGCCCCGCAGAGCTACGCCAACTTCCGGCGGGTCGTCCACCTGCTCTTCGAGTTCGCGGTTGCCCGGAACTACGCCGCCGACAACCCGGTCGGCGGAGTCGAGAACGTCCGCGTGAACGGCGGCGACGTCGAGATCTTCACCCCGGTGGAGATCGCCCGGTTGCTGGCGGCGGCGGCGCCCGAGTTCCGCCCCTGCCTGGCCATCGGCGCGTTTGCCGGGTTGCGGTCGGCGGAAATCGAGCGGCTCGAGTGGGACGACATCGATCTTGCGGGCGGCCACATCGTCGTGGGGGCGTCCAAGGCGAAAACCGCCAGCCGGCGGGTGGTGCCGATCGCCGACAACCTCACAGCGTGGCTCGTCCCGTATACCGGGCGCGAGGGTCGCGTATGGACAGGTAGCCATGAGGACTACTACCAGGCTCAGCAGGAGACCGCCGCCGCAACCGCGGTGGAGCCGGATCCGGCGAACGGGGTGAGGGGGCAGAGACCGGTGGCCTGGAAGGCAAACGCCCTGCGCCACTCCTATGCCTCCTACCGGTTCGCGCAAACTGGCGACGCCGGGCGGGTGGCCGGCGAGCTCGGCAACTCCGCCGCCATGGTCCACAAACACTATCGCGAACTTGTTAAACCCGCGGATGCCGCACGGTGGTTTGCCGTGCGACCCGAGGCCCCAGTGAACGTCACGGCGCTGCCGGCTGCCGCGGACGCTTGATCGGCTCGGAATGGTTGTTGACGCGCACGGAGACATTGCATACTTTCCGTATGCGTGCGCATCGTGAAGGAACAGTTCCTCCGCGACATGGCCGAGGCGTATCCAAAGGCCGCCGGCTACCTCGTGGCGTGGGTCAGGACCGTGCAAGGTGCGACTTGGCGCAGCCTCGCCGAGTTGCGGAGCAGCTATCCGGCAACGGACATGGTGCGGGTAAGCAGCGGGCGTCCGGTCATGGTGTTCAATGTCTGCGGCAACACGTATCGTCTGATTGTCGCCATCCACTTTGACCGCCAGATGGCGTACACGCTGCGTTTCCTGACGCACGCCGAGTACAGCAAAGGCCAATGGAAAGACGAGCTATGAAGACCAAGACCCGGCTCCGCTTTGCGGACCTACCCCGAGACTACGCCGGCCTGTGCACTTTGCTGCCGCCGCGCCCGATCCACGACGCCGTGGACTACGCCAACGTGTCGGAAGTGACTGACGCTATGGTTCTCTGGTCCGGCAAATTCACCACCGACCAGCGCGACTACTTCGACCTGCTCTGCTCGCTCCTGGAGGATTACGACGCGGCCCACGTCAAGTGGCCCAAAGTCACCGGCGTTGACGTGCTCAACCATCTGCTGGCCGAGCACGGTCTTAACGCGGCGGGACTATCCCGCCTCCTGGGCGCGAGCCGCAACCTGGGGGCCATGATCCTGCGCGGCGAGCGCAGCCTCACCCTCGCCCACGTCCGCAGACTCGCCGCCCATTTCAAGGTGAGTCCAGAGGTGTTCCTGTGAGAAGACCGGCCAGACCGGTGGCTGCCCTCGTCGCGGGAGAGCTGGGCAGCTCCGCTGTCGCGGTCCACAAGCACTATCGCGAACTCGTGAGGCCCGCCGACGCCGAGCGCTGGTTCGCCGTGCGACCAGCCCGCGCCGCCGAGAACGTCGTTGCCCTGCCCGCTGCCGCCAATGGATGAGCCTTCATCCGAGCAAACCATGAAAACCGAGAACCTCCCCGGACCAGACCCCGACGAACTCGCGCGGCTGGCTGCGACGATATTCCAAGACTTGCCTCCCGAGCGACAGCAACACGCGCACCGAGAGGCGGTTCACCACGCTTACATGCTGTGGTGTGAAGCCCGCCGTTTCGTGGCTGAAATGACGCCGGCGAAACCAGAAACGCTCGCGCAGTTCATTGGGCGTCACTGTCCGGGGAAGAAGGTCGAAGATCGGGAGGCGGCATTCCGTGCTGCGTTGTTGTGGCATTACTCGAAGTACTACCCCGGCAAAGAGGCAAAATCCAAGGTCCACGAAGCCATCGCTGACCTTGAACGCGATAGCACGCAGCGAGGCGGGCTATCGACCACGTGGTTGCGCAAGCTCCCGTCCATCATCACAGCCTGGCGAAAGCAAGATCCCTCCACCAAGCGCCGCGAGGCCGGGGCCAGAGGTGCTGCAAAACCTCGGGGAAAGAAAGTCACTCTGGAGAAAAACAAGAAAACTCCTTGACTCGCTGCGCCTGATCTTGCGTGGCAGCGATCGCCGTTTGCACGCCCGCCGCCTGCTCTGGTGACGGGTTTTGTGTTCTCCGGCGCGTGTTTTGCGTGGCTCCACCTCCGTCCTGCCCGTCGCAGTATTGTCCTGGGCTGTGAAGACGATACTCGAGTCAGGACTCGGCGTTCGGGAAACCGCCCCGGCGCTACTCGGCAAAAAAGAGATTGCGCGTCTGCTCGGTTTCTCTGAGCGACACGTTTGCTCGCTCATGGCCCGGGGTTTACCACACCTGCGGTTTGGCCGTCGACGGACACGCTTCGACCCGGCCGAGGTGTTGGCTTGGTGCAAACAGGAATTCGGTGTCCGCCGGAACGGCCCCGCTGGTATCAGCAATGACCAGCAGGCGACCAAGACTCGACAATGAACCCGTCCCCTCGTGCGCTTCGCCCTGGGGTGTTCGCGCAATGTCGTGGGTCGAGAGAATGGGGAGGAGGTGCTGGTTAATCTAGACTTCTTTGACGAGCAATAGGGGCAGCGGTTGCCAAGGGATGCCGCTGCGGGTCACAGTCTCCGGAATTGGGGAAGGCGCTAAGGTCACTCGGCCCGATATGCAACCCGCCGGACACCAGCCTTAATCAAGAAAAATGACCGACGAACCGCTGGCGCTGTCGAGGCGAGCCTAAGAACTCAAGCCGCTGCATGGGCGGTGACCGCCGCTGGCGAAAGCCAGGCACGGTGCTTCTTCCAAATCGGAGTGCGCAACAGGGCGACCGGGCGCACCAATGGCAATAGGGAAGCACCGCGGTGGCACGAAGATCTGCAATACTCCGTGCCTCCGCATCGTGGAAACTCGCAAACCTCGCCGACCGACCGAATGAGGTCCGACAGTAAGGAGCGAACCAATGTGCCCCCTCCAGCACGTCATCAACGTGCTGGGTGGGGGCACATCATGTTGCTCGTCCCTGCCTCCCTCCCGAATCAGTTCCGACGAGCACCCGCCTGCAATGACTGCGAAATCTCTCAAGATCGATCATCCGATTCATCGCGGCGTTGAAGACACCAATGCCGGTCTATCGGCGAAGCGAATTGATGCTATGAAGGCCCTTGCGCAACGAGACCAGTTGTGGAATCGGTCTGTTGGGTGAGAGTGCGGCATGATACCCACCAGCGAGTGGAGAAGCGAGCGCGGCTCCAGACGGGACAGGGAGGCAAGATGGACCGATGCCACGAATGTTGCTCGCGTGCGTGCGCGCGCGTGACGGTGGGCCGACCGGCAAGCGTGGTTTCTTTGTATGAGACCGATTATGAAACCGGGGAAGACTGACCTGCAGGAACGGTTCATTGAGCTGCGAGCCGCCGGGCATTCCTAAGAGAACATCTCGGCGGAGCTTGGAGTCAGCAAGCCGACCCTGGTGGCCTGGGGGAAGCAGCTCAACCTGGAGCTTCAGAACGCCCGTGCGCTGCGAATTGATGCGCTGCACGAGAGACCGTCGCCGCTCACGAGAACTGACCCGGGTGTGCTCATGAGAAGTGATCCACCTGGGTGAAGGGCGGGAGGATTTCCTTTCCAAGGAGAGATCGGATTCCGAGTAGGGAACGGAGAAGCGCGGAGCGGGGAAGAGGACGG
>JAKQDD010000260.1 GCA_029556615.1 Verrucomicrobiota bacterium
TGATGCAGGCTGCGCATCTCAGGCCGCCTCATGCTGCACCTCCACCGACCCCGCGTCCTGCATCAACCGGACGATCGCCTCGGCCTCCTGGGGACCACACGGCGCGAAGATGCCGATCCGGTCGTCGCTGAAGCGCGGATGATAGGGCCGACCCTTCAGGGACTTCATGACGGAGAGGATGATCATCCCGGCCACGGTGAAGAGGGATCCGAAGAGGATGGTCAGCTCGAAGGCCAGCACCACATAGGGCGGAATCGCCCCGATCGGCTTGCCACCGACCAGGAGCGGCCAGTCATAGGACATCCAGAGGGTCATGCCGAAGCCGGAGGCGCATCCGGTGAGCCCGCCGACCAGGGTGAAGAGCCGGACCCAGCTCTTGGGCTGGGCCAGCGCCTCCTCGAGTTCGTGGTTGGGCGCGGCGGAGTAGACCGTGAGGTCGCCATGGCCGCGGGCGCGCAGGGCGTGGATGGCATCGGTGGCGGCGTCGATCTCCTCGAACGCGCCGAGGACGCCGGGAACGCGGCTGCCCATCAGTGCGCTCCCTTCTTCCGGCGGGGCATCGGAATCATCTCCTTGATCTCCTGGATGGCGACGATCGGGAACGTCCGCGCAAAGAGGAGGAAGTACATCAGGAACCAGCCGAACGAGCCCAGCAGGATGCCCCAGTCGGCCCAGGTGGGGTTCATCTGGTCCCAGGCGTAGGGGAGGTAGTCGGACGAGAGCGAGTTGATGATGACGTAGCGCTCGAACCACATCCCGACATTGATGAAGATCGAGATGATGAACAGCGCGGTCAGGTTGGTCCGGACCTTCTTGAACCAGAGCAGCTGCGAGACGAAGGCGTTGCAGATGATCATGCTCCAGCCGCCCCACCACATCGGCCCGAACGCCCGCCGCCAGAAGGTGGTCTGCTCGAAGGTGTTCGAGCTGTACCAGGCGACGAAGTACTCCATGGCATAGGCGTAGAACAGGATCGACCCGGTGAAGAGGGTCAGCTTGGCCAGGTTGTCGAAGTGGTAGTCGGTGATCATGTGCTCGACCTTGAGCACCTTGCGGAGCGGGATGATCAGGGTGAGCACCATCCCGATGCCGGAGTAGATGGCGCCAGCCACGAAGTAGGGCGCGAAGATCGTCCCGTGCCACCCCGGCACGATCGAGACGGCGAAGTCCCAGGAGACGACCGAGTGCACCGAGAGCACCAGGGGGGTGGCCAGTGCGGCCAGGTAGAGGTAGCCGCGGGTGTAGTGCCGCCACTGGCTGTCGGCGCCGGTCCAGCCGATCGAGCAGAGCTCATAGACCTTCTTGCGCCAGCCCGAGACCTTGTCGCGCACCGCGGCGATGTCGGGCACCAGCCCGACGACCAGGAAGGTGGCCGAGACGGTGAAATAGGTGCTGATCGCGAAGACGTCCCAGATCAGCGGCGACTTGAAGTTCGGCCAGAGAAAGCGCTGGTTCGGGTACGGCAGCAGCCAGTAGAAGATCCACTGGCGCCCGATGTGAATGATCGGGAACAGGGCGGCCGTCATGACCGCGAACACCGTCATCGCCTCGGTGGAGCGGTAGACCGCCGTGCGCCAGGGCGAGCGGAACAGGAACAGGATCGCCGAGATCAGGGTGCCGGCGTGGCCAATGCCGACCCAGAAGACGAAGGTGGTGATGTACACCGACCACATGATCGGCGGGTTGTACCCGGAGTGGCCGAGTCCGTCGCGGAGCAGGAGCAGGAAGGTCACGAGTCCCACCAGGAACATCCCGATCGCCGCGAACAGGGCGAGGTAGTAGCCCCGGCTCGGGGTGCCCAAGGTGGCCAGGACGTCCCGGGTCACCTCGGCGTGGGTCTGCTCCCGCGGCATGCCGTCGTGCGCAAGGGCGCCCATGGTTCAGGCCTCCGTCCGGTGAAGGACCTTGGCGAGATACGTGACCGCGGGCCGCACGTTGGTGTCTTCGAGCATGTGGTACCCTCGAGGGTCCTGCTTGGCGATCGCCACCCGGCTGGTGCCGTCCTTCACGTTGCCAAAGGTCAGCGCGCCGCTCGGGCAGGCCTGGGCGCAGGCGGTGACCACGTCGCCGTCCCGCAGCGGGCGATCCTCGAGCCGGGCCTGGTGCTGCGCCGAGCGGATGCGCTGGACGCAGAAGGTGCACTTCTCCATGACGCCGCGCGCCCGGACGGTGACGTCGGGGTTGAGCTGGAGGTTGAGCGGTTCGGGGAAGGCCTTCTTGTTGTACGCGTACCAGTTGAAGTACCGCACCTTGTAGGGGCAGTTGTTGCCACAGTACCGGGTGCCGACGCAGCGATTGTAGACCTGGCCATTGAGGCCGTCAGGCGTGTGGTAGGCCGCATAGACGGGGCAGACCGGCTCGCACGGGGCGTTGTCGCAGTGCTGGCACATGATCGGGGCGAAGCGGGCCTCGAGCGGCTCGCCATCGGTGCCGCCCTCCCAGTAGCGCTCGATCCGCATCCAGGTCATCTCGCGGCCCTTGAAGATCTCCTCCTCGCCCAGGACCGGGATGTTGTTCTCCGCATAGCAGGCGGTGATGCAGGCCGAGCAGCCGGTGCAGCGCGACAGGTCCACCGCAAGGCCCCACTTCGGGTGCTCGCCGGGATAGTTGCCGAACTGCTGCATCTCGACCTGCTTCTCGCTCCAGCCGTCGAGCGCCTCGACTTCGCGCGCGGTGTTGTACTCGTGGTGGGCCCCGCCCTGCTCCTCATAGGCCTGGCGCACCGTGAGCCCGCGCGCCGCGAGCGGCAGCGGCATCGCCTCGACGATGTGCCGCCCCAGCTGCCGGGGGGTGCCCTCGGTGGTGGCCGGCAGCTGGTAGCGCCGCACCTTGCGCAGCGTGACCCGGGTCGAGGTGTAGGGCAGGAACCCGGCGCCGTCGGCGCCGGCGATCAGGTCGGCGGCGTTGACACCCCGGCCGGTGGCGTAGGCACCGTACTCGGTGTGTCCCATGCCCAGGGGGATCGCGACGGTGTCCCGCCGGATGCCCGGGTAGATGTAGACGGGCGCCTCGAGGGTGCCGTGGGGCGAGGTCAACTCGAGGATCTCACCATTGCGGACATCGAGTTCCGCCGCGGTGTCCGGATGCACCTCGACCCAGGATTGCCAGGTGATCTTGGTGACCGGGTCGGGGTTCTCCATCAGCCAGGGGCGGTTGGCGCCGCGGCCGTCGGAGAGCATCGGGGACGGATAGGGAGCAAAGGTGAAGTCACCCTCGCCATCGAAGGCCGGGGCAATCCACGCCGCCGACGCCGCGGAAGCCGCGAGCGCGACGGCCTGGGCGGCGGGAGCGGCGTAACTGCCACCCCGTCGGAGGGCATCGTGCCAGGTGGTCGCTGCGTTGCCCGTGGCCCGCGCCGCCCAGGCCGCCTTGAGGTGCGCCTCGAAGGTCGGCGCGGTGAACGCCGCGAGCGGACCGCCGACGGCCTGGGCGGTGGCGAGGAGCACGTCGCCGGTGTGGCGGACGGGGAAGACCGGCTCCATGACCGGCTGCATCAACCCCTGCACCCCGGCGCGCGGCTCGAGATCGTCCCA
>JAKQDD010000194.1 GCA_029556615.1 Verrucomicrobiota bacterium
GCCACCACCGGCCAGAACGGGCTGGTCCAGGCCCGCGAGTTCCTCAAGACCTCGGGCGTCACGGGCCTCATCGTGACGAAGCTCGACGGCACCGCCAAGGGGGGCGTCGTCGTGGCCATCGCCCGCGAGCTCCGGCTGCCCATCCGCTACGTGGGCGTGGGCGAGAAGATGGAGGACCTCATCGACTTCAGCCCCGAGGACTTCGTCGAATCCCTCTTCGCCTCTTAGTCTCTTTTCCAACCCGGCGTAGCCGGAACCCATCACTGGTGATTGTAAATTTCCACTCCGTTCAACCTTGTGTGTGATTCGGCACGCTGTTCGGATCGCCACGAAAATAGCCAGGCGCAGCCGGGCAGCGCCTGGACAAGCGATGGTGTTTACAGAATGCGCGCCCCGGGGACGGGGCGCGGGGAAGTGCGGTGTTCGCGGCAACCCGTTCTCCGCGCCCCACTGCCGCGGGGCGCGATCCATACTATTTGTCTTTCTTTCCAGGCGCTGCCCCGCGTTCGCGGGGCTGCGCCTGGCTATTTTCGTCGTGAATGCGGAGACGGTGCCGGTCGATGATGGGGTGGACAACCCGTCCGATGGCGCGGCGAAAATCCTGCCAAGAATTGGCAAAAAATCGGGAGTAACTGAGTAATCGTCATCCTAATCGGACATCGGACATCGGATTGCGGAAATCGAGCCGCGAAAACCGCTCTCGCCCCTTCTCCCCTATTGCTGTTCCCCATTCACTGTTTACTGTTCACTGTTCACTCCTATCTCCTATCTCCCAACTCCTATCTTCCTCCGCGCCATGCGTTGATAAAGCTCACCGCGGCGTCCACCCAGGCCTGACACTCCCTGGCGCCGCGCGCGGCGGTGGCCGTCTTCGGATCGCTGAACGACCAGACGCCCGTGCTGGACAGCTCCCGGCTGGTGCCGCCCTTGCCCGTCACGGCCGGCACGCCGAGCCGCCCCGAGAGCACCGCCTCGAGGCGCGGGTCCGTTTTGGCCTTCTCCAGCAGGGCCGCCGTTTCGGGGGTGAAGTGGAGCGCGGGCTTTTCGGCGCGATCCAGCCGCACCAGGTCGGGGCGGACGTGGAGCATGATGGACGTCTCGCTCACACCGGCGTGCCAGTCGAAGAACTCCTCCTCGGCCTCGACCGTCAGCGATCCGCCCACGCCGATGGCGACGGCGACGGCCGGCGTCCCGTGGTTGATCCGCTGGATGACCAGCGCCTGGGCGGTGCTGTTGCCGCCATGGTAG
>JAKQDD010000238.1 GCA_029556615.1 Verrucomicrobiota bacterium
GGCGTGGGGCGTGGCGGCGAGCATCGACGGCGAGAGCCAGGACTCGATGGGCGTGCCGCCACAGGAGATGTTGAGGAGGCCGATCGGGACGCCGAGGTCGCGGTGGAGCTCGCGGGCGAAGAAGAAGCCGACGGCGGTGAAGTGCTGGACGGAGTCGGCGGTGCACACTGTCCAGGAACCTTGGACGGAGTCGGCGGGTGCGTCGTGGGCGAGCTGGGTGGCGACCTTGAAGTGGCGGACGAGGGGGAAGTGGGCGGTGGTGGTCTCGAGGAAGGCGTTGTCGGCCAGGCGGACGGGCCACTCCATGTTGGACTGGCCGGAGCAGAGCCAGACTTCGCCCACGAGGACGTCGTCGAGGCGGATGGTGTTCGAGCCGGTGACGGTGAGCACGTGGGGTCCTCCGGGCTTGTGGGCGGGCAGATCGACGCGCCATTCGCCCTTGGGATTCGCTCGCGTCTGGCGGATTTCGGACCCGAGTTGGACGCTGACGGCTTCGTCGGGTTGTGCCCAGCCCCAGACGGGGATGGGGCGGTCGCACTGGAGCACCATGTGGCTGGTGAACACGTTGGGGAGCCGGACCTCAGCCTGGGCGAAAGGAAGGAGGAGGAGGGCGGCGAGCAGTGAGGATGATGCGGATGACCGGTGGTTGAGCTGTTTGGGTGTCTTCATGGGTTCGAGATGTGGATCAATGGGGGGCACCGGCTGTGCGTTGACCGATAGAGTCCTCGACGACAGGAGGGTAGGCTTGGAACCGGACCGGACCGGACTTGACCAGTTGACCACATATTCCACGAGTCGAGGACTCTAGAGAGGCGGTTTTTGCAGGTGCCAGGGTGCAGCCTGTTCGTAGGCGTGGGCCAGGCGCAGCAGAGTTTCTTCTCCGAACGGCGTGCCCAACAGCTGGAGACCGATCGGGAGGCGGGTGACGGGAGTGAGGCCGCAGGGGACGCTGATGCCGCAGATCCCGGCGAGATTGCAGGAGATCGTGTAGATATCCTGGAGGTACATCTGGAGCGGATCACCGGACTTTTCGCCGAGCTGGAATGCCGGGGTGGGGGTGGTCGGCGTGAGGATGGCATCCACCGTTTGGAAAGCCTCGAGGAAGTCGCGTCGGATCAGGGTTCGGACCTTTTGGGCGCGGAGGTAATAGGCATCGTGGTATCCGCGGCTGAGGGCGTAAGTGCCGAGGATGATGCGTCGTTTGACCTCGGGGCCGAAGCCGGCGCCGCGGGTGGCGCTGTACATGCTGACGACGTCGGGACCGGGGACGCGGAGGCCGTAGCGGACGCCGTCGAACCGGGCGAGGTTGGCGCTGGCCTCGGCGGGGGCGATGATGTAGTAGGCGGCGAGGGCGGCGCCGGTATGGGGGAGGGAGACGTTGACGGGTTCGACGCCGAGTTGGCGGAGGGTATCGATCGCCTGATCGATGGCGGAGCGGACCTGGGGATCGAGTCCATCCACGAAGTACTCGGCCGGAAGGCCGATCCGCAGGCCGCGGACGCCGGCGGTCAACGCGGAGCGGTACGGGGGCACGGGTTGGGGAACGCTGGTGCTGTCGCGGGGGTCGTGTCCGCTGATGACTTCGAGGAGGAGTGCGGCGTCGGCGACGGTCTTGGTGACGGGTCCGATCTGGTCGAGGGAGGAGGCGTAAGCGACGAGGCCGTAGCGGGAGACCCGGCCATAGGTGGGTTTGAGGCCGACCACGCCGCAGAAGGCAGCGGGCTGCCGCACCGAACCGCCGGTATCGGAGCCGAGGGCTGCGAGGCATTCGTCGGCCGCCACGGCAGCCGCGCAGCCGCCGGACGATCCTCCTGGGGTCCGGTGGGTGTCCCAAGGATTGCGGGTTGGGCCGAAGGCGGAGTTCTCGGTCGAGCTGCCCATGGCGAACTCGTCGAGATTGAGGCGTCCGAGGAGGACGGCGCCGGCGTCGCGGAGCCGGGTGGTGACGGTGGCGTCGTAGGGGGCGACGAAGCCTTGGAGGATGCGGGAGCCGCAGGTGAGCGGCTGGCCATGGACGGCGATGAGGTCTTTGAGGGCGAGCGGGACGCCGAGGAGAGGTCGATGGTGATGGGTGACTCCGGACCGGAGGGCGGCGTCGGCGGCGTCGGCGGCGCGGAGTGCTCCCTCGGTGTCGATGTGGAGGAACGCGTGCAGCGAGGGATCGACCTGGTGGATGCGGTCGAGGCAGGCCTGGGTGGCCTCGCGCGAGGTCACCTCGCCCCGGCTGAGGCGATCGATGAGTGTCTGGAGGGTCAGCCGATGGGGCATGGGGATTGGTCGTGGCGAAGGCGAGGGGGTTGTGTCGGGGATGGGCGCTTCATTCCACGATTCGGGGGACGACGAAGAGGTGATCGTTGTGGGCGGGGGCGTTTTGGAGTGCTTCCCGCGGGTCGAGGGAGGGCTGGACGATGTCGGGTCGGACCACATTGGCGAGCGGCACGGGGTGGGCGGTGGCTTCGACTCCGGCGACGTCCACCTTTTCAAGTTCGCGCATGTAGGCGAGGATATCGTCGAGCTGCGATCCGAGGGTGGCCTCCTCGTCTGGCGTCAACGCGAGGCGGGCGAGGCGGGCGACATCGCGGACATCCAGGTGGGGGGAGGGCATAGGTTTCAGATCCCGGCGGTGTGACGCAGCAGGAGGCCGACGGTGGGGGCCGCCGGCTGGGGTCCCTCATTCCTCATTGAACTTCCCGTTGACGAGCGAGGCCAGCGCTTCTGTCGCCTGGGCGGCATCCGCGCCATTGGCGCGCACGCGGATTCTCGAGCCGGGTCCTGCGGCGAGCATCATGAGGCCCATGATACTCTTGCCATTGACCGTTTCGCCGTCTTTTTCGACGACCACTTCGGACTCGAACTGGTTGGCGATCTTGACGAACATGGCGGCCGGGCGGGCGTGGATTCCCAGCCGGTTGCATACGGTCAGCTCCCGTGCCGCGTTCTGTTGTCGGTGTGCGCCCATGCTCTCTCTTGCGACTCGCGCTGAACGTTAGCGACCCCGTCTAATTTGGCCAATAACAAAGTGTGGACAATGTAAGGCCTTGATGGGGAGTGGAATCAGCGGATGTCGTGGCTGGGTTTCACCAGCCGGATCGGCGGACACCGGATCCGCTCCGAAACGAGGATCGGCTGGCGCCGGACCCGGAGGAGAAGCCTGAGCGACCGATGCCGGAGCTTCGGAAGCCGGAGCTGCTGATGGCGTGGCGTCGGGCCTGTTCTGCGGCGAGGCGCGCCCGGCGTTCTCGTTCCCGGCGTTCTTCTTCGGCGCGGCGCCGCTGCTGGAGCTCGGCTTCGGCCTGGGCGATGGCGAGATCGGCGGCGTGGCGGGCGGCTTCTGCGATGCGCCAAGCCTCCTGGTAGCTGCCGGTTTGGAGCATGCGCCGGGCCTGTTCGAGGTGATTCGAACCCGGGGAGCCGAGGATCAGCACGCCGAGTCCACCGGTCCAGGTTCCGGCGGCGCGGACGCGGGCGGCTGCGGTGTTGAGCGCGGCGACGGCTTTTTCCGCGGCTTCGAGCTCACCGCGCAAGGATGCGGCGGCCCGTCCGGCGACTTGGGCGATGCGGTTGGCGTCGGCATCGACGGCCGACCAATCGCCGTGGGCTTCCTCGAGGCGCGCGGCGAGGTCTGCGAGCGAGGCCGACAGGGCCTCGAGCTCGTCTCCGGCCTGGAGGATGCCCGGGCTGTCCGGAACGGTATCGTGTGCGGCGTCGCGGCGGAGTCGTTGGGCGACCTCGATTTCGGCGGCGGCGGCCTGGGTGCTTTGGGCTGCGGCGGCGTGGCTTTCGCGATCGCGGCGGATCTGATCGGTGACGTGGTCGAGCGTTTCGCGTGCGGTGGCGAGGCCGTCCGCCACGGCGAACGGATTGCGGGGCGTGACTTGGCGCAGTCGGCCGGCGTCCGCGAGCTGTTGGCGGGCGGTTTCGAAGGCCTCGAGAGTCGGGCGCATGGTTCGGGGGTCGGCGACGCCGGGTTCGAGCTCGCGGACCTGTTGGTTCAGCAGTCCGACGAGGGTGTCATTGGCCGTCTCGGTATTGCGGAGGCGCTGTTGTTTCTCGGTGATTTCGAGCAGGCGAAAGGCAGTTTGTTCCTGGCGGGCGGCGACCTGCCGCAAGACGTCCGCGGACTGGAGGATTTGCGCGTTCTGGAACAGGCGGACGGACTGATCGGTCAATTGGCGGCAGGCTGCGAGGTGTTCTGTTGCCTCCTCGAGATTATCGCGGACGGTGCCGTTGGCGTTGGGGTGGGTGGGATCGCCCTGAGCCAGCTGGAGGGTGGCTGGGGCGTAGCCGGCGGCGAGGTCGACCAGGATGCTCTCGTGTTTTGGCAGTTCGCGTTCGAGGCGGTTGGTTTCCTCGAGGCGGGCAGCCAGGTCCGCGTCATGGGCGGCGAAAGTCTGTCGGGTGGTTTGGACGAGCGCGACGGCCTCCTGGGTCAGGCGCGCCACCTCGGCGAGGGAGTCGTGCGCGGCGGTGTCGGCGCCGCGTTCGAGGGCGGCGGTTGCGGCGTTCCATTGGGCCTGAGCCTGGGCGAGGCGCTCGGACGGATCCAATCCGGGCTCGCGGAGCATCACGTCCGGGGTTTTGTTGAGAGGCCGTGCCAATTCGGCGCGGGCCGTGGCCACGGTCTCTTGGGCTTGGCGGATGGATTCCTGGCTGACCCCACGTCGCGATTGATCGAGCCCGACGATGCGCTCCGCCCGGTCCACGAGGGCGAGGATATCAGCGCGGAGCGTGTCGATGTCCGCGGCAACGGCGGTCTCGACGGCGTTGAGCGCGAGTTGATCGGCGCGGGCGGAGAGGGTGTTAGTGGCGTCGGGCAGCCAGGCTGTTTGCAGGCCGGCGGCTGAGAGTGGATCGGCGGCCGTGATCAGGCGGGGTTGGTGGCGATGCTGGAACTCGGCGGCGAGCTGGGCCAGGGCGAGGGCATCTGCGGCCCGGCGTTGGGCGATGGCGGCCTGGCCGGCCAGGGCGCCCACGGCGTCGCGGATTGAGACTTGGGCGGCTTCGGCCAGGGCGCGTTCGGCTGCGGGCAGCAATTGGCTGAAGAGCGGGGCGAGTTGGAACAGGCCGTTGGCGTCAGACTGGAGTTGGGATTCGAGCGCCTTGGTTTTGGCGATCGCCTCTTCGGTGGTCTTCAGGGCATCGCCGATGCCGGCGAAGGCGGACTCGACCTGATGGAGGGCGGCGAGGGCGCGTTCCGCGCGCTGGTTGAAGGCAGCGATCAGTTCCGTGAACGAGAACTGGAAGGGCTGGTAGGACTCGAGGCTGCCGAGGAGGCGGTCGCGTTCCGTCGGGGTGCCGCGCATCACGCGTTCGAGGCCTTCCTCGGGGCGGAAGGCGATGGGCTCGTCGCGGAGGCGGCGGACGGCGGCTTTGTAGCGGCCGGCGAAGAAGCAATTGAGTGCGCGCGCACGCGCCGGGGCGGGTTGTGCCAGGGCCTTGGCTTCGGCCAGGATGCGGCTGGCGCAGGAGGACATGATGGTGAGTTCATCCACGTCGTGGATGATCTGGCTGCTCAATTCGAGCGTTGCGCCGGCGAAACGCTGGTGGGCCTCGTCGGCGGAGGCTCCGATCACGACCGTGGTGCGTTCGAGCAGTTTGAAGAGAGCGAGCGTTTTTTCATCGAGCGCCTGGGTCCAGGCGTCGACGAGGGCGAGGGCTTCGCGGCGGGACGGGCGGCGGAGGCGGTTAAGGACGACGCCGAGCGCGAGCAGGCCAAGGCCGCCGGCGGCGGTTGTGGCGACGGCGGCCTGCCGGCGCAGCATTGCGGTCCGGGCTGCGGCGGTGAGGGCGGTTTCGGCGGCGGACACCTGCTGCCGTGCGGTAGCGAGCTGTTGGGTGTAGTCGGCATTGCCGCGCTCCCAGGCCTTGCGGGCGTTGGCCAGGGCGGTGCGAGCGGTTTCGCGCTGGGCGGTTGTAGCGGCGGCCTGGGGATGCCGGTCGGAGTCGTCGAGGCGGCGAGCGAGCGCGTCGAATTCGGGTCGGGCTTGGCGGTAGTCTTCGAGAGCGCGCAAGGCGGCTTTGGCCTGGGTAATGACGGCCTCGGCGAGCGTGCGGGCGGCGGGCGGGTTGCCGCCGGCGAGGGAGGCGGCGGCGGTTTCGAGGTCAGCCCGCCATTGAGGCAGAGGCGGGTGGGCGAGGTCCCCGGCGAGCTGGGGATAATCGCCGGTGAACGTGGCCAGCCGCTGTTCGAGCTGAGTCAGGGCGGTTGTGGCGGTTTCGAGGCTTGCCTTGGCCTGGGCCAGGGTGCGTTCGCGGTCGGCGCGGGCGGCGGCCTCCTGTTGTTCGCGCTGGGTGCGTTCAGCGGTGATCCGCTGGGCGAGTTGGCGGTCGATGCTGGTGATGGTGTCCCTGGCGGCGTCGGCGATGCGCCCGCCGCCGCGCATGGCGGCGATGGCCGGCTGGTCGAGCTGACCGGCCCAGCGGTCTTCGCCCAGACCGCGCCGATCGTAAGCGTCGGAGCCGTAGTAAGAGAACTTCCGCTCCTGGAGGAAGAGGACGAAGAAGGCGCCGTTGCGTTCGCCGGTGCGCGGGTCTGTGAACTGGCCGAAGGCGGTCTGGCTGGGGAGGCCCTTGCCCAGGGCATGCTCGACGGCGTCCATGCCGGTGAAGAGCGAACCTTCGGCGTCGGTGAACCGTTCGTCGGCGGCCTGTTCGAGGAGGACCACGGTCCAGTTGGTGGCCTTGGCGCGGAGCCAGGATTCGAGGTCATTCAGCTGCTGGGGGCCCACGCCGAGATTGCCTTTGACGTAGAGGTGCTGTCCGGCTTTCCACAGCCGGGGAACGTCGGTGGCGTGGTCTACGGCGAGCGGTTGGGCGGCTGCGGTCCGGGTGAATTGGCCGCAGGCGATGGCGACGAGCGCGACGAGCGCCAGGCAGGGTGTGCCGGCGCGTCGCGGTGTGGCTGGGGCAAGCCTCGATTCCATGATGGTGATTGAGTAACGGGATGCTCGACGCGGCAATTACAATGTGAGTCGGCGTGTTTCACGGCTTTGGCGGAACACTGCGAAGTGACCAACTCGAGTTTCATCCTAGCGAGGCGTGGGAGAGGGGTGGAGAGGGACAACGGGGTCTTTATGAGTCTGAGGACTCGACCGGGTCTGAGGCGGCGCCTCGCTAGAGCCGCCATGGGAGCCGGATCGGGCGGGCGAGCATGCGGTTTGCTTCCGCGTCGTCCACGAACTGTTCGCGGGCGGGGTCCCAGCGGAGCTTGCGTTTCAGGCGCATGACGATGTTGCCGAGATGACAGACGGATGCGCTCCGATGCCCGACCTCGACGGGTTCGATCGGGTCCCGGCGCGACTTGACCGAGTCGAGGAAGTTACGGACGTGATCGGGGATGTGGTATTTGCCGGCGTCGACCGTCCGGTTTGGGTTGCTCACGGGCAAGAGGATGTCGTTGGGGCCGAAGGTGGAAGTTTTAAGGGACTCGGGATGGGTCTTGAGCCCCTGGTAACCATACTCGACCCAGCCGTCGCTGCCTTCGAAGCGGATGCCGAAGCCTGGCTTGGCTGTTTGGCAGACCAGTTCGACGCCGTTGGCGTACCGGGCGCGGAAGGCGGTTTTGGTGGCGGTGTTGTACAGTCCGCCGGCAGGGGGCCACTCGGATCCCAGGTCTTCGAATTCGACCGGGCCGCTCCCGTCCATGTCGAGGGCCCACTGGGCGGCGTCGTTCGAGTGGGCCCCGAAATTAGTCACTTGGCCGCCCGAGTAATCGAGGTTGAAGCGGAAGCGGTAGAGGCAGCGGTCCTTGTGATACGGCGCCCACGGGGCGGGGCCGAGCCAGAGCTCGTAATCGAAGCCGTCGGGCACCGGCATGGGTTGCCAGCCGGGGCCCGGATCGACCGCGTTGATCTCGGCCACCTGCGTCAGGATGCGCTTCACCTGTCCGATCCGACCATTGCGGACCAGTTGACACGCCCGGCGGTAGTCAGGGCTCGAGCGGTAGTGGCTGCCGGTCTGAAGGATCCGCCGATGCTGACGGACGGCCTTGACCATGGCCTGGCCATCACTGACGGTGAGGGACAGGGGTTTCTCGCAGTAGACGTCCTTGCCGGCCCTGGCGGCCATGGCGACCATCGGGGCGTGCCAGTGGTCCGGCACCACGATCGCGACGGCGTCGATGTCGGTGCGGGCGAGCACCTCGCGGAAATCGTTGCAGGCGTCGCAGCCCTTGTAGCTGCCCGACGCCTTATGGGAGGCGTAGAAGGCGTTGACCCTCTCTTGGGCGGGTTTGCGGCCCAGGAACTGGTCGGGCGTCTTGTAGCCGAAGCTGGCGGTGTTGACGTCGCATACGGCCAGCACTTGGCAGTCGTCGTGCCCCAGGAATGCCGGGAGATCGATCGTGCTCTGGTTCCCGCAGCCGATGAACCCGACGGTGATGCGATTGCCCGGGGCATTGGCGCCGAGGACCGACGAAGGCACGAGCCACGGCGCGCCCGCGATTGTGGAAAGCGTCGCCGCCCTCTTGAGAAAGGTGCGGCGGGGGAACGATCCCCTCGTGCCGAATGCTTCAAGGGTTTTCATGGACGGCGTGGATCCTACAGCGATCGAGTGCCTCGGGCAAACGAATGCCTTTCAGGATGCGTCGATGCCCAGTCATTGCACTGCGGAGATGGAGCGCGGTTTTGGGGCATGGGGTTCGCGGGTGTGCTCCGCGCTCTTCGTGTCTCGGCGGTGGAACCGCCTGGGTAACGAACAATCCCAACGCGAGGGGGATCACGGAGGCGGAATGACGTCGTCGAGCGCCCAGAGGATGCCGTTGAGCAAGAGGCGTCGGAAGCTGGGATTGTCGAAGTCGCCGGGGCTGCCGAGGGAGGTGTAGAACACCCGCCGGTTGCTGGCGAGATTGATCCAGGCGACCGGCTCGGTTTCGGATTGGCCGTTCTCGGTTTGGCCTTCGAGCAGGAGAGTGACGGTGGAAGCGGGATGACGGCTGCGGTAGAGCGAGGACGCGGATTGGAATTCGGGATTGACGCCATTGAGAAGCGGATGGTTCGCCGCGCCGGGAGCACGCCGGACAACGGTTTTTGAGCCGCTGCCATAGTGGTTCTGGTATTGGGCGCCGAGGATTTCGCGATCGAAGCGCCGCCAAGTGCGGTCCTCGGGTAGAGACTTGTCCCCGGGGTCGAAGGCATGGCTGGCGGTGCGGAGGCCGACGACGGGTTTGGCGGCGGCCACGTGAGCGCGCAGGGCGTCCAGCATCGGCTCGGGGACGGCGCGCCGGCGGGCACTGATGACCAACAGGTCCGCATCAAGGATGGCCGTCCAGTTCTGGAAATCGAAATCATCCGTTCGCTGCGACGCGGTGACGAAGTCGATCGTGTAGCCGCGCCAGGCGAGTTCCCTCGTGGCGAAGGCGGGCAGAGTCTCCCAAGTGCGATACTCGTTTTCGGCGATAAGGAGGACGATGCGTTTCCGGATATCGTCCTTGAAGCGGAACGGTTCGTCGCCGAGGAGATCCGCGCTGGTCGCGGTCGGGCACCAGTACTTCTCGATGTGCTCGATGACGAGCTCGGTGCCGCGGAAGTGGGAGACCCAGGGTCGGGAACGGTGATTGTACATGGCGTCGGTCAGGTCGCGCAGGAGCACGACGTTCTGCCCTTGCGCCACCATCTGGCGAATGCCGAAGGGCCGGCCCAGGACGCACATATTGACGTGAACGCCCATCACGATGACGTTGGTGATGCCGCGCTGGCGCATGAGGTGGTAGGCCTCGGCGGAATCCGTGATGGCATCGGCGTCCGCGATGGTGATGGCGGGATGTTGGCGGGACCAGGCCCGATGCGGTTTGCAGTCGGGGCAACCGTCGCAGCCTTCGTCGGAATCATCGATGGGCAGCGGCGGCTCGCGCTGGGGGTCGCGGGCGCACCAGGGCTTCAGGGGCACACGGGGTTTCGTCTCGGGGGCGGCTTGGGCGAGCCGGCGACCGGGATGGTCCTTGTAGAACGTCATGGTATCGCTCGGGCAGTGGATGATGAACACGCCGATGGACCGGGCGTTGCTGATGACGGCGTTCACCCTCGGTGCCAGCTCGGCGACGCGGGCGTTGGCATCGGGACACCAATGCGCATCCCACAAGTCGCAGAGGACCATGGCGGTGCGCTGGGCGTCCCAGGTGACCGGGTGTTCGATCGTCTGCCACTCGTTCGTGTTGGCTGGCGCAGGCACACGGCGGAGCGTGTGGAGCGTGATGGTCTCGGATTGGCCGCCGACAGCGCCTATCCAGGCCAGGAGCAGAAACCTCAGGAGGGATCCGACAGTATTCCAGCAGGGGCGCACGGTCGTACTCTGGCCACAGCCGGGAACTTCGTGCAATGCCGTAAACAGCAAGACCGGGAAGGGGGACCTTCCCGGTCTTCGAATCACTGTGCAGTCCGCAGGATACCTGACACTAACCCCTCACCCTCTCCCCATCCGATGGGGAGAGGGTGCCCGGCGGAGGTCCGCCGGGCGGCTGTTGGGGGGGCTACTGCTTCACAGCCCGGAAGAACAACGTGCCGGTTGGATCCGGTACGGTGTAGGGGCTGGTTGCGCCGGCCACCGGGTTAAAGGCGCCCATGATGGACGTTGAAGACTGCAACGAGCCGGTGAACGTCACGGTGATGCCGGTCGGCGATCGTTCGATCGCGAGGGTCGGCTTCGGGACGGTGAGTTTGACGACCTCGCTGTAGATGACCATGCCGGGGACACCGTAGACGGTCGCCATGACGCGGAAGGAGGCGAGCATGTCCACCTGGAGCGGGGTGATCTGGTAGGATGTCCCGGTGGCATTGGGGATGTCCTTCCAGCCTGCGCCATCGTTCCGCTGCCATTGGTAGCGGACTTCGAGCGCGTCCTCGCGCCGGAGCGCTTCCGCCTCGGCGGTGAACGTGGACGGAGCGGCTCCGACCATGACCTCGATCTTCATGCTGTCGATTTCCCAACCGGGCAGGGAAGCCGTGGTGCAATCGTCCCATGCGCCCACGAATTGCACAACGACGCGGTCCCCGACATTGAATGTGCCGAGGAGGGCTTGGCTGGTGATGTAGGCGCCACTGGCATGACCGTCTGAGTTCCCGTTGAACCCGCGTTGGCCGAGGGCGATGCCATTGCCGATGATGGCCCCATCCGCGTAACCGTTCGCGAGGAAGTTCTCGGCGGGCACGAGGGTGAAGGCGCCGCCGTTGACGCTGATCCGGACCTGGCCAGCGTCCCAGAGGGGCGTCTCGAACGAGTAGCGGTGGCTGAAGGTCAGGATCACAGCGCCCGCCTGAGTGATCGTGTTCGTGGGGCTGATGAGCTGCGAGTTGTAGGGGCCGGTGCAAGCGGACTCGGCGCCGTCGGCAGACCATACTCCCCCGAGCCAATACCAGGGGCCGGGAGGGTCGATAGGATTGGTGGCGTTTTGCCCCTCGTTGACCACGGTGAACCCGCCGTCATCCGAATCGAAGTTCGCGGAGAAGATCTCGACGGAGGAGGTTGCCGGGACACCGATCTGGTCGGTGGGCTGAGTCACGAAGCCGAAGTCGATGTTGGGATCGACCACGGCGGTGAGGTACTTGCTCTCGATCGACGGCAGTTCGCTGGCCGGGGTGCTGTCTTGTTCTTCGCGCCAGGCGACGTGGCAGTAGTCACCGCCGGTGCCTTCCTTCCAAATGGCCTCGATGTAGTACTGCTTGCCGGCCACGAGGTGGATGGGCGTGAGGGTGGTTTGTCCCATGCCAGACCCGTTGTCATGCCAATTGGCATTTAAAGGATCAGGCTCCATGAAGGCAACACAACAGCCGACTTCCTCGGCGACGAGGACCTTGTTGGCCGGGTCGGCGTCGGTGCTCAGGTAGAGTCGGGACGAGTCGTCGCTGTAGAGGAAGAAGCGATAATCGCCCGTCGTGGTGGGCACGAGCAAACCGGACATTTTGCCGCCGTAGCCTTCGCGGCTGGTGTCGGCGCCAAAGACCGGCGTCGTCGAGCAAGCGGACGTGAACGTGTCGGTTGTCGGTGCGTCCGGGAAGCGCGGATCCCTCAAGAGGGTATTGGCGATCGAGTTATCGGTTGTTGACAAGCCGCTCCAGAGCTCGAATTGGAGGAGGCCGGGGCTGAGGATGCAACTGGTGAAGAGGACGGTGCTGCCCTCGGCGATGGTGTTGGCGGGGGCGACCTGGTCTTTCACGTTGCTAACGGTCAGGGTGTAGACTTGGCCGACGTTCTGTGCGGAGGTGACGAGGTCGACGATGTTGTCGCCGGGAGTGCCTGCCGGCGCCGCCAGGGTGGCGGAGGAGATGGTCAGGCCGCCAGAGAGCTGATAGTTCGAGGCGGTCTGGGCCGAGGCCGGATCGAGCGGTTCGGAGA
The DNA here is from genome assembly GCA_029556615.1 of Verrucomicrobiota bacterium. Classification (GTDB taxonomy): domain Bacteria; phylum Verrucomicrobiota; class Verrucomicrobiia; order Limisphaerales; family J093; genus JAKQDD01. The sequence continues at coordinate 12,328 of JAKQDD010000238.1, forward strand.
ACCAGACGCGGACGCCGTTCCAGGTCTCATTACCGGCGGCGTAGAGGAGGGTGGGAGCGGCGGTTTCGGCGGGTTTGACGGTCAACGTCACGGGGTTGCTGGTGACGGAGCCGAAGGGGTTGCTGACGACGACGGTATAAGCGCCGGCGTCGGCCTCGGTGATGCTGTTGAAGACGAGGCTGGTCGAGGTTTGGCCGGGGAGGTCGGCGCCGTCCTTGCGCCACTGGTAGGAGAGCGGCGGGTTGCCACCGGCGGCCACGCTCAAGGTCACGATGTTGCCCGCGTAGATGTCGCGTCCGGGGGCTACTGGCTGCTGGGTGATCCACGGCGGCACGTTGGCGGAGAGGTAGATGTCCTGGATCTGCTGCACAGTCAAGGCCTTGTCGAAGATGGCGACTTCGTCGATCGCCCCGCGGAAGAACCGGCCGTCGCCCAGGGTAGGATCTCCGCGCGACCCGATGGACCACGGGACGAGGGTATCCAGGAACACGGCCGCGCCCGAGTTGGCCACCGCAGTCGAGGCGATCAGGTCGCCGTTGTGGTAGATGTTCCACTTCGCGCCGTCATAGGTGCCGACCAGGAAGACCCACTTGCCAATGTCGTTCACGGCTGGCGCCCCGGCCGTGGTGGTGCTCCCGCTTTCCCAGGACCCGACTTGGTAGTCGCCGGCGTTGATGCGGAAGAAGATCTCCTGGTTGGCGACGGTTTGAGTGTAGCCGTGGGCGACAATGTCGCGGAGGCCGTCGGTTTGGGTGGGTTTGATCCACGCGATCATGGTGATTTCGCCCGCGAAATTGAGCTCGTCGGGGTATCCGAGCGAGACATAGCCGTTGACACCATCCAGGAAGCAGGCGCTGTTGTTGGCCCCGAACCCGGAGAAGGGCGGTCCGTCGGCGGCCGTTTCGACGCCAGGCTGGTAAATGCCGTCAGCCACATTGCCGGCACTGCCGGTGTTGGCGGCGATCGGCAGGGTGGCGGGGTCCGGCGGGTAGTAATCCGGCTCGTCCAACCGGTAATAGCAGATCGGGTTGCCGGCCAGGATCAACTGGTCATACGGCTGGCTTGGGGAGGCGGCGATGCCGTTCTGGTAATGCGACAGAATGACGTTCGACGCCAAAGCTCCGGGGTAGACCGCGACCTCATCAACGCTCCCGTTGTAGCTGAAGAAACCCCGGTGCCCATCGCTGCGGGCGCCGATGCCGAGGGGGATCATGGGGTTGATCACCGGCTCGTGCGGCAGGGGGGCCGCCACCGTGGCCTTGAGTTGGCCGTCCACGTAGATCATGACCTGAGTGCCGTCATAGACGCCGACCACGTGGTACCAGGTGCCGGGCGTCACCGTCTGATTGACGGTGGCGCTGTAGGCGGTATTGCCGGTGCCATACAGTCGGAAGGTCCAGCCGGTGCCGGCGTTCTGGTAGAACAGCCAGCCGGATCGATAGCCATTGCCTCCGCCGGGCGGCTCATCGAACTGGGTAAAACCGAGGGGGCACATGGTGGGGGAGTCAACGCCGGCGACGTCGTTGGGGTTCGCCCAAAACTCGACCGTCAGCGGCCCCGACAAGGCGAAGGACGGGTCGTAAGCAACGCGCACGCGGTTCCCACTGACGTTCGGGAACGACGCGGCGGTGTTGGGGCTTCCCACGAGGGCTCCGGGCGTGGGGTGTGTCGCGCCGCCGACGTAAGAACCGTTGGCCAGGGAGCCGAGCGAACCGCGGTTGACCGCGATGTTGGCGGCGGGTACCGAGGCGGTCTCGTTCAGGCGGTAGTAGGCGATCGGGCCGAGCCCGGCCACGGTGGACGCGTAATCCGCGCGGGTTTCGACGCCGAGGCTTCCGAGCAGCAGGGCTGCGGAGAGCAAAGCGGCGCATCGTGTTGGGGAGGGTGTTTTGTTCATAGGCAGAGTGCGGTAGCTGCAAACACGGTCTAGGAATCACCTGTGCTTATAGACGCATCGCCGCCGTCGTCAAGCAGCATTTGCTGGCCCGGAACCTCGCCAAACGCCTGTGGCTGGGCTGTTCGCCACAAGTGGGGAAGTTCCGCACGGATTCGGGGCGGATCGCAGATTGGGTGGGGGGGGGGCAGTCTGTAGCCGCGGGCGTGAGCGGTCCTGTCCGCCGAAGCCTCGGCGAAGGCGGACGGTGACCGCGGCGGGTGAAGGGAGGGGCGAGGACAGTGGTCGTGCCGCCATCACCGAGGGCGGCTCCAGCATGCTATTGCGGACTGCAATGTGTGCTCCGTCTTCAGAATGACTCCGGAAGAAAGCAAAGACCGGGAAGGGGTGCCTTCCCGGTCTTCGGCTTCAGCCGGCCCGGCGGAGGTCCGCCGGGCGGCTGTTGGGGGGGCTACTGCTTCACGGCCCGGAAGAACAACGTGCCGGTTGGATCCGGTACGGTGTAGGGGCTGGTTGCGCCGGCCACCGGGTTAAAGGCGCCCATGATGGACGTTGAAGACTGCAACGTGCCGGTGAACGTCACCGAGATGCCGGTCGGCGATCGCGCGATCGAGATCGTCGGCTTCGGGACGGTGAGTTTGGCGACCTCGCTGTAGATGACCATGCCGGGGACACCGTAGACGGTCGCCATGACGCGGAAGGAGGCGAGCATGTCCACCTGGAGCGGGGTGATCTGGTAGGAGGTCCCGGTGGCATTGGGGATGTCCTTCCAGCCGGAGCCATCGTTCCGCTGCCATTGATAGCGGACAGGGAGCGCGTCCTCGCGTCGGATCGCTTCCGCCTCGGCGGTGAACGTGGCCGGTTCGGCGCCGACGAGGAGATCGAGTTTCACGTTGTCGATCTCCCAATTCGGCGCTGTGGCCGTGGCGCAATCGTCCCATGCGCCCACGAACTGCACGACCAAGCGGTCTCCGGCGCTGAAGGTGCCGAGGATTGCCTGGCTGGTGATGAAGGCCTCCGAGGCGTAACCGGCTGACTCCCCGTTGAACCCGCGCTGACCGAGGGCGATGCCGTTGCCGATGATGGCCCCATCCGCGTAACCGTTCGCGAGGAAGTTCTCCGCGGGCACGAGGGTGAAGGCGCCGCCGTTGACGCTGATCCGGACCTGGCCGGCGTCCCAGAGGCCGGCTTCGAGCGAGTAGCGGTGGCTGAAGGTCAACATGACGGCGCCGGCCTGGGTCACGTTGTTCGTCGGGCTGATGAGCTGCGAGTTGTAGGGGCCGGTGCAGCCGTCCTCAGCCCCGTCGGCAGACCACTTGCCCCCGATCCAGTACCAGGGTCCGGGAGGGTCGATAGGATTGGTGGCGTTTTGCCCTTCGTTGACCACGGTGAACCCGCCGTCATCCGAGTCGAAGTTCTCATCCATGAGGTTGACTGAGCTGGTGGCGGTGATCCCGATCTGGTCGGTGGGCTGAGTCACGAAGCCGAAGTCGATGTTGGGATCGACCACGGCGGCGAGGTACTTGCTCTCGATCGACGGCAGGCTGCCGGCCGGGGTGCTGTCCTGTTCTTCGCGCCAGGCGACGTGGCAGTAGTCACCGCCGGTGCCTTCCTTCCAAATGGCCTCGATGTAGTACTGCTTGCCGGCCACGAGGGGGATGGGCGTGAGGGTGGTTTGTCCTATGCCAGACCCGTTGTCATGCCAATTGGCATTTAAAGGATCAGGCTCCATGAAGGCAACACAACAGCCGACTTCCTCGGCGATGAGGACCTTGTTGGCCGGGTCGGCGTCGGTGCTCAGGTAGAGTCGGGATGAATCGTCGCTGTAGAGGAAGAAGCGATAATCGCCCGTCGTGGTGGGCACGAGCAAACCGGACATTTTGCCGCCGTAGCCTTCGCGGCTCGTGTCGTTTCCAAAGATCGGCGTGGTCGAGCAGGCCGTGGTGAAGGTCTGCGACGTCGGCGAATCCGGGAAGCGCGGGTCCTTCAAGAGGGTATTGGCGATCGAGTTGTCGGTTGTTGACAAGCCGGTCCAGAGCTCGAAGTCGAGGAGGCCCGGGCTGAGGACGCAACTGGTGAAGAGGACGGTGCTGCCCTCGGCGATGGTGTTGGCGGGGGCGACCTGATCTTTCACGTTGCTGACGGTGAGGGTGTAGGCCTGGCCGGCGTTTTGTGCGGAGGTGACGAGGTCGACGATGTTGTCGCCGGGAGTGCCTGCCGGTGCCGCCAGGGTGGCGGAGGCGATGGTCAGGCCGCCGGAGAGCTGGTAGTTCGAGGCGGTCTGGGCCGAGGCCGGATCGAGCGGTTCGGAGAACCAGACGCGGACGCCGTTCCAGGTCTCATTACCGGCGGCGTAGAGGATGGTGGGGGCGGTGGTTTCCGTGGGCTTGACAGTCAAGGTCACGGGGTTGCTGGTGACGGAGCCGAAGGGGTTATTGACGACGACGGTATAAGCGCCGGAATCGGCCTCGGTGATGCTGTTGAAGACGAGGCTGGTCGAGGTCTGGCCGGGGAGGTCGGCGCCGTCCTTGCGCCACTGGTAGGAGAGCGGCGGGTTGCCGCCGGCGGCGACGCTCAAGGTCACGATGTTGCCCGCGTAGATGTCGCGTCCGGGCGCTACTGGCTGCTGGGTGATCCACGGCGCCACGTTGGCGGAGAGGTAGGTATCGAGGATCTGTTGATCGGTCAGGGCTTTGTCGAAGATTGCGACTTCATCGATGCTGCCGTAGAAGAAATCGCCGGTGGCATTGAAGATCCCGCCGCCGCCGATGTTGAAGTAATAGTCGCTGTAGCCGTAGGTCGTTTCGACGCCGGGGAGTGAGGTGACAGGAAGACCGTTTGCGTAGAGGGTGATCTTGGTGCCGTCGCCGACGAGGGCGAGGAATCCCCATTCGTTGTCCTTGAACGGATAGGGGATCTTGATCTGGCCGGAGGCGCTGCTCCAGGCCTCGATGTTCGCGCCGGTGTCGGCATCGCCGAATTCGAGGAGGTCATTCTGTCCGAAGTAACCGCCGCGGCCGGAATGGAACACGCCGCGCTTGATCCAGCCCATCGTGGTGAACTGGGCCAGGTCATTCAGGCTCGCGGGCGTTCCGACGTAGCCGCCGGAGATGTCGAACGCGCCGGCCTTGTTGTTGGCGCCGAAACCCGTGTAGGGCACGCCCGGCACGCCGGTTTCCATGCCTGGGTAGTACGCGCCATTGTAAAACGCGCCGGTGGTGCTGCTGTTGACCGCGACGGGGAGCGTGCTGGGATCGGGGGCGATATACTCGCTCTCGTTGAGCCGCCAGTATCCCAGCGGGGCGTCCGCCTGCACGACCTGGTTGTAGGGCGTTGGCGGCGTCGGGTTGATCCCGGCCTGGTAATGGGCGAGAATCCGCGCATCACTCAGTGCTGTGCCGTAGAAGGCCGCCTCGTCCATGTCCCCGCCAAAGCCGTAATCCCCGGCAGCTCCGTCGGCACGGCCGCCGAATGTCAAGGGGATGATCGGGCTGTCGACGGGCTGGTAGGGGCCGTTGAGGGGAGCGCTGGCCTTCAACGTGCCGTTGACGTAGAGCTTGACGTTGGTGCCGTCATAGACGCCGACGACGTGATACCACGTGTAGGGGTCGAGCGTCATGTCCACGCCGACACCGACGGCGGCATCAGGACGGCAGACGCGGAAATACCAGCCGTTGGGATTCGCCAGCGTGGAACTTCCCTGGTAGAACAGCCATCCTTTGCGCGGAGTGACGTTGAAATCAACCGACGCGGCCGGGCAGGCGATGTCGTTCGAGTTCGCGGGAACGGCCCAGAACTCGATCGTGAACGGGGTGTTGGCATTCAGTTCCGGGAGGTAGGGCACCCGCATCCGGGCGGCCCCGCCCCAACCGCCGTTGGCGTTGGGGACGTGCATGGCGGTGTCCGTTCCGGCACCCGGGATGCCAAAGACCGGGTGATAAGCGCCGGCGAGGTAATCCCCGTTGGCGACCGATCCCAGGGAACCGCTGTTGACGGCCGCGTCGCCCAGGGGTGCGGGCGTGGTTTCGTTCAATCGCCAGTAGGCAATGGGGTCGTTGGCGAGGACGGTCGCGGGGTAGTCTGCCAGGGCGCTGATGGCCGAGCTTCCGAGCACGATGGCACAGGAGAGCAAGGCTGCAGCCTTGGATGTCGTGTTGAGTCTTTTCATACTTTGGTTGGGTCCATTTTTTTCGGTTGTACGGGGACTCCATATATACGCTGGTGTGATCCCGTCAAGCGGATCCGACCGTCCCGGTTCACGGTTGGAGCTGGGCGAGGGCGTCCCGGGCTGGCCCGTAGCGTGAATCGAGCCTCAAGGCTGCTTCGAGCTGTTTGATCGCGTCCTCGCGCTTTCCGGCAGTCCAGAGCGCTCGTGCCAGGGCTACCCGCAGAGGGGGGAAGGCGGGCATGGCCCGGACTGCGGCGGTGAACTCGGGGACGGCGCGGGCGTGCTGGCCGAAATCGGTCAACAGGTTCCCGTAGTTATGGCGGACTTGCCAATCATTCGGTCTTCGGGTGAGGGCGTTGCGGTAGAGATCGAGGCAACTCTGGAAGTCATTCGGCTGCTGAAACTTATCCGTTCGCTCACGGAGTTCCGCCTCGATCGTGGTCTGCCGTCGGGCGTGATCCAGTTGGTCGAGGAAAGGTGCTTTGGCGGTCGAGCGTGCGATAGCGGTGGCGAGGCCAAGCTCATCCCAGGCGCTGAGGCCGAGGGCTTCGGCGCATTGCGTCCGCGTCGGGAGGTGTTGGTTTTGAGCAGATTCACCGAGATTCAGAGCCTTGGCGACGGCTGGGAGGAAGGCAGACGCCAGGGCATAGTCGCCGTCGAAGGTCAGGTGCACGTGGTCGTGGAACAGTCGGCTGCCGGGGATGCCGTGCTCGGGATCGGCGGCCTCGGCGATGGCATGTTCGGCATCGATGAACACCACGCCCGCGTTCTGTCGGGCGGCGGCGATTTCACGAGTGATCTGGTTCAAGCGGTGATCGGTTCGGAACTGCAGGGCATCCCAATCCCGTGCCAGGGCGAAGGACTGACGTGCCTGATCGAATCCGCCCGAGGCTCGCAGGCATCGACCCAGGCGGAAATGCAGTTCGGCGTGATGATCGTCCAAGGTCTTGGCGGCCAGGTAGTTTGTGATCGCTTCAGCAAAGCGGCCGAGGGTTTCGTTGGTGGCACCCCTTGAGAAGTAGGACCGCCATTGTTCGAGCTGTGCAGGCGTCAAGCCGACCCGGTTCAAGGAGGCAAGGGGCGGGAAGTCGCCGAGGTTAACGGCCACCGTCGAGAGGATTACCCGGGTGTTGGCACGCTGGGCTACGCTACAGAGATCCCCGAGGTTCGCCCGGAAGTTGTCGTAGACCGCAGCGCGCCGCGGGTCATCGGCCCGGAGGCGATGTCGGCGGAAGAACTCCATGTCCTGTTCGAGCTTGGGGTCGGGCTGGAAGAGGCGGTGCGCCAGGCGATGAAAGCCCTGGGCCAACCGGGTGCCGTTCAGGGACTGGCGCCATTGCAGCAAATGGCGGTAGGGGGTGATGTTTGGGCCCTCGGGCTCCGGAGCGTAGAGGCCGGCGGCTTCGTTGTTGCCCATGTAGACGAGGAAAAGGTCGGGGGAGTAGTCGGCGCAGTCGCGGGCGATGGGGAGGACGACGTGGGAATTGACGCCGCGGACGGCGGCATTGAGGACTTCGAATCGATGCCCAGGGTACTGCTGCTGGAGCATGACTTCGAGGATCCGGGCGAAGCCGAAGGCGGGAGCAGGGCTGCCTTGGGCTGCGGACTCGCCGAGGACGACGATGCGGCGGGTGCTGGCCGGCTTGTGCACGGGCAGGAGGACGGGGCACGGGGAAAGAGCGGACTCGTAGCCTGCGAAGCGCTGAAGGAAGCGGCGGTTGGTCGTGACCGTGTCTCTGTCCCAGGGGACGAAGAAGTGAACCGGGTCGCCGAAGCCGGACAGGCGCAAGGCCAGTTCGAGCGCCAAGAGAACCAGGGTGGGTGCCAGGATGACGAGTCCTGCCCGTGCGAGGTTTCGTCGCCAACCCTGTTGGCGCAACCAAGTCAGAGATCGGGTGGAAGGAGCCGACGGCTCAGACGCGATCGGCCGCCCCGCGGCCGAAGCCGCAGGGCGCGCATCGAGCCTTCGCTTCCTGTGCATGCGACCGGAAACTGCCGGTCAAAGCGGGGAAATGGAAGTCGAAAGGGTGTGGCTATGGGAAGCGCAGGGTGACGTCTTGGAGCGTGCCCGCGAACCGGTTTGGGGCGGGGTAATCCCCGACCGGGCCGCCGTCGCTGCCGACGGAGAGCCCACGGGCGGGCTGCGAGGGGATGAGACCGGGCGCTCGTCCCTCGGCGACCTGGCGTCCGCTGACCGAGAGGCTGATCCGGCCGTCGGCGGCGAGGCGGGCTTCGACGGTGGACCGGCCTGGCTCGAGAGGGTTGGTGGCCGTCACCGTGGTCAGTTGGCGGGCGATGCGGACTGCGAACGTGAGCCTCCCGTTTTTCAAATAGAGCGCGTAGCCATTCGCCGTTCCACCCTGGGCAAGGATCACGCCGTTGGGCGCGGCGGGCGCGACTTGCGCAGTGACGATGAAGGGGCGGTTGGCCACTTGGGGCGCGTCGGCACGGTTGAGGGTGTCCCCGGCTTGCCAGGGTCCGTTGCGGGAGGCGTTCGAGGCCAGGGCGTTCTCGCCGCGACCGCCGGTGGTTCGGCGGGGCGCTGCCGCCGGGCGCCAGGCGGGGTCGACCAGCTCCGAGTTCCAGACGTTCCAGGCTGCGGTAAGTTCCTTGAGCTTGTCCGGCGCTTTATCCGCCAGGTCCGTTTTCTCGCCGAGGTCCTGGGCGAGGTTATAGAGCTCTGCGCCGTCGGTGCTGGCTTTGGCATCAGCGCTTCGGTTACCCCCGGTCAAGCCTGCCGAGCCTGCACCTTTGACGAGCTTCCAATCGCCTTTGCGCAGGGCGATTTGCTGGCCGAAGCGCCAGTAGAGGATCTCGTGGGGGGTGCCGGTTTTTTGGCCCAACAGATAGGGCAGAAGATCGGCGCCATCGAGTTTCCACTCTGGGCGGATGGGGATCCCGGCGGCGGCGAGGGCGGTGGGATGGATGTCGAGCTGGATCACGGGCCGGTGCTCCACCTTACCGGCGGGGATATGACCTTTCCACTGAACGATCCAGGGCACGCGGATGCCGCCCTCCCAGGTTTGGGCTTTGAAGCCGCGCAAGGGGCCGTTGCCGGAGGTGGTTTGTGCCGTGGGTCCGCCGTTGTCGCTCAGGAAGAAGACGAGGGTGTTCTCCTCGAGGCCGAGCTGACGGATTTTGGCGAGCACGGTGCCGACGGCGTCGTCCATGGCGGAGAGCATGGCGGCGAAGGCGCGACGTTTAGGTTCCTTGAGGTTAGGGAATCGAGAAAGGTACTTTTCGGTGGCCTCGAGCGGGCCGTGGACGGCATTGAACGGCAGGTAGACGAACCAGGGGCGGTCCTTGTGTCGTTCGATGAAGCTGACGGCCTCGCGGCCGAAGGCGTCGGTGGTGTAGTCGATGGTGGTCACCCGGTTGGTGCCGCGGAGGATGGGGTTGTTCGAGTCGCTGGCGGCGTCGAGGTAGCTGTGGGCGCCGCCCAGGAAACCGAAGTACTCGTCGAACCCGCGTCGGAGCGGATGGAACTGCGGTTCATAACCGAGGTGGGACTTGCCGAACCAGCCGGTGGCGTAGCCGGCGGCTTTCAGACGATCGCCGAGGGTGGTTTCCTTGAGCGAAAGGCCGAACACGGCGGACGCGTTCTGCGCCGGACCGCCATTGAACTCGTGGCCGTAGCGCTGCTGGTAGCGTCCGGTCATGAGGGCGGCGCGGGTTGGGCTGCAATAAGGTCCGCTGACGTAGCCGCTGGTGAAACGGACGCCATGGTTGGCGAGCGAGTCGATGTGGGGCGTGGGGATTTCGGGATTTCCCTGGCAACCGAGCTCACCGTAACCGAGGTCATCGGCGAGGATGAGGAGGATATTGGGGCGTTTGGCGTCGGCGGGGGTGGGGGCGGCGATCAAGGCTGCCGACGCGAGGGCGGCGAGGAGGAGGGTTGGGATGGCTGGTTTCATGGGCTCGAGGAGGAGGTGATTTCGCGGAGGATACGCTTTTCGAAATCCTGGGCGGGGTTAAGTCCGGCCAGGCGTTGTTTGGCGAGGAAGGCAGCGACCTCGACGAGGCGGGCGACGTCGCGGCCTGGGGCGATGGGGATGGTGACGTGGGGGACTTGGATGCCGAGGACGTTGACGTGGGATTGTTCCATGCCCAGGCGATCGACGTCGGTGACTTCATTCCAGGGTTTGAGGGTGACGATGAGGTCGACGTTCTTGGCGGTGCGGATGCTCTTGATGCCGAACATGGAGGGGACATTGATGAGTCCGATACCGCGGACCTCCATGTAATCCCGGAGATTGGGCGGCGCGGTGCCCATGAGTTCGTTACCGTGGAAGACGGTCACCTGGGTGACGTCATCGGACACCAGGCTATAGCCCCGTTCGATGAGGGCGAGGACGCACTCGCTCTTGCCGATGCCGGCCTTGCCCTGGAGGATGACGCCGATGCCGAGGATATCGACCATGCTGCCCATGATCCGGGCCTGGGGGGCGAACATCGCTTCGAGGAGCAGGGTCGCCTGGTTGATGAACCGCATGGTGACCATGGGGGTGCGGAAGAGCGGGATGCGCCGTCGCTCTGCCAGTCCTTCGAGCACGGGGTCGGGGCGATAGCCGCGGCAGAGCACGACGCCGGGGAGGCGGAAGGAGAGCAGGGTGGCATAGCGCCGGCGCCGCTCGGCGGCGGGCAGCGACTGCAGGAAGTGGATCTCGGCGTTGCCCATCACCTGGAGCCGATGGAGGGCGAAATACTTGGTGAAGCCGGCGAGCGCGAGGCCGGGCCGGTTGACGGTGGACTCCCGGATGCGCCGGGGCAGGCCTTTGCCGCCGGCGACCAAGGTGAGGCCGAGCGCCTTGGCGTGCTGGTTGAAGAAGGCGTCGATGGTGACCTTGGGATGCGTGTTCATGCGGAGGCTAGAGGTTGAACTCGGGTCCGAGGTAGATCTCGCGTGCTTTCGGGTCGTTGACGAGGAACTCGGCGGTGCCTTCGCACATGACTTCGCCCCGGTGGATCAGGTAGGCACGGTCGACGAGCTTCAGCGTCTCGCGGACGTTATGATCGGTGATGAGGATGCCGAGGCCGCGATCCCGGAGGCGGCGGACGATCTTCTGGACTTCGTAGACGGCGATTGGGTCGATGCCGCTGAAGGGTTCATCGAGCAACATGAGCTTCGGACTGGTCACGAGGGCGCGCGTGATTTCGAGCCGGCGTTTTTCGCCGCCGCTGAGCGTGTAGGCCCGGCTGGTTGCGAGGCGGGTCAAGTCGAGCTCATCGAGCAAGTACTTCAGGCGGAGCCGGCGGTCTGCGCGGCTCATCGGGCAGGTTTCGAGGATGGCGAGGAGGTTTTGGGCGACGGTGAGTTTGCGGAACACGGAAGGCTCCTGGGTGAGGTAGCCGATGCCCAGGCGGGCGCGCCGGTGCATGGGGAGGCGCGTGATCGGCCGGCTCTGGAAGCGCACCAGGCCTTCCTCGGGGCGGACGAGGCCGACCACGATGTTGAACGTGGTGGTCTTGCCGGCGCCATTCGGGCCGAGGAGGCCGACGATCTCGCCGGCGTTGACCGTGATCGAGACGCCGTTGACCACACGGCGTCCGCGGTATTCCTTGACGAGCCGCTCGGTTGCGAGGAGGGCGCCGGGCGTGGCGGACGGAGTCGATGGGGCGTCAGGTTCCATTCAGCGGCGGCGTTCGGGGTTGGCGGGGGCGCCGAGTTTTGAAGGAAGCCAAGGCGCGTTGGTGCCGCGCCAGAGGCGGTCCCAGCGGGACTGGAACCGTCCGGTCAGGCGGTACCGTCCGGTCGTCTGGTCCCAGACCAGCCGGTCGGCATGAGTGATCCTGCCCTCGGGCAGCGTGACGACCGGATTCCCGGTGACCACCCATTGGCCGTTGGTGCCGGTGTAGACAGCCTGTTCGCCGTCGACGCGGCGTTCGTCCTGTCGGATCACGAGCTGTTGGCGGGCGATGGCGTGTTCGACCACGTTGCTGCCGGTTTGGAAGCGGGCTTCCACGGAACGGCAGGACACCTGGCGCTCGATGGGTTTCTCCCTGCTCGGGGATTGTTCGATTTCGCGCGCGTCCACGCCGCCGTCCGCGATGAGCCGGTCCGGGTGGCCTTCGGCGTCGAAGGTGAGTCCGAGCGACTCGCAGGTGAGGCTGCGTTCGCGCGGGGGGGCACCCGGTTGGCCGCCCGGGGGCATGGCGAGGCGGACTCCGCCGAGGGCCTGAACCTCGCGCAATCGCTCTTCGAATCGTGCCTTCAACCGGGTGCAGGAGAGGGTGCCGAGCGATTGTTCGGGGGCGAGTCCGACAGCCCGGACATTGCCTTCGAAAGTCAGCCATGTGCCCTCATGGACGAGGTCGTGTCCGCGGATCTCGATCCAGGCAGGGGAGAGCCGGGCCCGGTCACCGGTGCTGACCGGTGATCCGAGATCGGCGAGGGAGCGCAGGAAGGTCTCGGCCGGGATGCGGACGAAGGCGTTGGTCCGGACCGAGAACGAGCGGCGGACGGGGTCGAACGCCATCCAGGTTCCGCGGACCGACCGGTTTTCCGAGGTCCATTCCGGGTTACCCCATAGTTCGAGATGGCCGGGTTCGGCGTAACGCGCGACCTGGGCGGTGGCCCGAATGTCCTGGGCGGGATCCCGGATGACCACGTTGGTTTCGGCGATGACGCTCCGGACGGGGCCGTTGGTTTCCGGGAGTTGGAACTGGATATGAGCGGCGGCGACCTCGATTGAGCGCTGGGATGTGGCGGGCGGGGTGGCGCTGGGTTGGCCCGGCAGGCCGAAGAGGGCGGGTGCGCCTGAGGCGCCCACGGGGAGGGCGAGTTGGGCGTTGCCGATCGCCAGGAGGCGATGCTGGTTGCGGTCGAGGACGAACTGATCCGCCTGGGCGCGGCGCTGGCCTTCGCGCCACTCGGGACGGCCGGTGAGCTGGATGGTTTCCTGGGCCTCCTCGAGCCGATAGACTGCCGATTGGGCGGTGGTGACACCGCCGGAGGCGGCATCGGCGAGCTCGACATTCGACTCGGCGATGATCTGGTCCAGGCTGCCGGCCGGTGTTCGGCGCAGGGTCAACTGATCGCACTTCAAGCGGCCCTGCGGGTCTTCGACCACGACATGGCCGGAGTAGAGGATGAGGTTCGATGGGTAGACAAAGCGGAACTGATCGGCGGAGAGCTGGAGCGGGGCGGACGGGGTGCCGTCGGGTTTTGGGCGGAGGAGGCGGGTACGGACCTGATTGGAGATGACGATGTCGTTATTGGTTTGCCACCAGGTGAAGCCGACGCCTTCGAGCTCGAGGCGGCCATCTCCGGTGAGCACGCGCAGCATGTCGGGGGAGGTCGCGACGCGTTGTCGTGCGTCATAGGTGCAGTTGGTGCCGAGGAGCGTCAGGTTGGTGTGCCCCTGAGCATCGAAGTAGTCGACGCGCACCGTTTGGAGCGGTTGCTGGTTGCTGAGCTGGAACCGGGCCAGGACACCGCTCAGGAGGGCCACGACGCGGCTGGGTTGGTCCCGGTCGTAGACGGGCACGGTGAAGGGGCCGCGGGCGTCGGTCGCGGTCCTGGGGGCGGTCGATTCCGCGCTTCGGAGACTCGGGGCCAAGGCGATGAGAGCTGCCAGGGCCCAGCCTGCGGTCCCGCGCCGCGGCCGGGGCGTCACGGGTTCGGGGAGACGTTGAGATGCATCAGGCGGCACGCGGCACTTGTACCATTGCCGGAGGGCAATGTAAACGGGGAGTCCCGTCCCCGAATCCGCGCGTGAGCGCCGGCTGCGGCTCAGCCTCCTGGATTGAGCCGGGCTCGGGAGCCACCTCCGCCGCGGCGCGAGCGATAGGGTGCCAGGCTCATAGTCGGCCCCGCGACGAGAGCGATAGAGTGCCAGGTTTATAGTCGGCCGCTCGGTCCAGAGGGTGCGGAACCGGTGGTGCATCCTGTTGAACCAGCGGCTGAAGGGGTGTTTGTCACCCAAGGCGAGGACTCGAGACGGGGGCTGAAGTGGGATTGGACCGGGGGCTTGGGGGCTGGTAGAGTAGGTTCCATGAAGTGGTTGAGTCTCCGGGTGGCGGGAGCGTGTTTCGCGGCGGCGGGAGTCCTGGCGCAAGTGACCGTTCAGGTCGAGTTCGAGCAGGATCAGTATTTGGCCGACGAACGGCTCCGGTGTGCGGTGCGCATTGTGAATTTTTCCGGGCGGTCACTTCTGCTGGGGGACTATCCGGAGTGGCTGGACATTACGGTGGAAGGGGACCGGCATTTCGTGGTGGGCAGGACCGGGGATCCGCCGGTGGTGGAGCCGTTTGTGTTGCCGACGTCGGGGCGGGCAACGCGGTGGGTGGATTTGGTGCCGTACTTCAACATTGGGCAGCCGGGGCGGTATCAGGTGACCGCGACGGTTCGCATTGCCGAGCTGGGCATGGAGATCACGAGCAAGCCTGCCGCGGTGAACATCACGGCCGGGGCGTTGGTTTGGAAGCAGGAGTTTGGCATTCCGGACAGGACGGCGGAGGGTGGCGCGGGACCCGAGGTTCGCCGGTACGCCCTGGTGCAGTCGCTGACGCGGAAGAACATGACGCTTTACGTGCGCGTGACGGATGCCTACGACACGAAGGTGTTTCGCGTTGTCGAGGCGGGGCCGATGCTGACGTTCAGCCGGCCGGAGGCGCAGATTGATCGGAGGGTCCGGCTGCATTTGCTGTGGCAGACGTCGGCGAAGCAGTTCACCTACGTGGTTGTGAACCCGGACGGGGAGATGGAAACCCGGCAGACCTACCAACAGATGGACGCGCGGCCCGCCTTGCGCGTCGACGACGCGGGATCAATCCGAGTTCACGGGGGTTATCGGAGGGTGGGACCGTACGATATTCCCAAGCCGGACCCTGCGGCGCTCGAGCCCGCTTTCGCGCCTGTGGCTGGCACCAATGCGCCCGTGGCGGTCCCCGCGCCGGCTTCCGAGAACACGACAAAACCGAAGGCGAAGAAGAAGTCGTGACGGTTAGGGTCTGTGCATTGCACAGGCCCTTAGCGCGGCGCGCTTCAGACCGGACTACTCGCTCAGGTCTTTGAGGGACGTGACCTGCGCCTGCATCCGCTGGAGGATGGGGCGGGCGCGGGCGACGGCTTCGGCATTGGATTGGCCCTTGCGGCGTTCGAGTTCGAGGCGGACGGCGGCGATCGGGTCGCCATTGCGGTCCTGGAGGGGGTAGGTGACGATGGCGATTTTGCCGGAGGCGCCGGCCAGCGGGAGGTTTTGGTCGATGCACTGCTTCTCGTATTTACCGCCGGGCTGGCCCAAGTGGCGGTCGTCATCGGCGGCGATCACGTGCAAGTCAGGCCGTTGGGAGGTGGTGCTGAAGACGCGGATGGCTTTGATCCTCGGGTAGCGTTGGAGCACGTCGCGGACGAGGGCGCGCGCCTGGGGTTCGCGCGGGGTGAAGTTGACGCGGATATCGGTGAAATGGCTGACGGCGTCCGACTTGGTCCAGAGGCCGATTTTCCCTTCGAGGTAGGAGTTGTCGGTGATCTCGGGCATGGCGTCCTTGTCATCGAGGCGCAAGCGGATCCGGTTGCCGCGGCATTCGACGGACAACTGGTGCCAGGTCCCGAGGGGGATCTCGAGGGTGGGGCCCAGCGGTTGGTCGCGGACGCCCTCGGCCACGCGGTAGAAGCGGAGGTTGCGGCCCAGGCTGCTGGCGCGGACGACATAGAAATTGCGCTCGTCCTGGAGGCGGAAGACGACGCCGGCCATCTGCTCGACTTTTCCGGCAACGGTTTTAAACCGGAGCGACAGGGTGAAATCCCGGTAGACCTCGTTGTCGTAGACCAGGAGGGGGAACCGCTCGTCGGTCGGGTCTTGGGAGAGCTGGGCGATGACGGGGATCTTGCGGGTGGCGGGCGCGTTGGTGGAGAAGGGGGCGAAGAGGGTTGGGGCGTCGTCGAGCACGACGTGCCAGTCGCCGGGCGAGCCGGTGCCGGCCAGGGTGCTGCGCCATCCGCGCGGGGGTTTCCCGACGGTTTCTGTGGTGAGATCGAACGTGCGTTCGGCGCCGGCCGCCGCGGCGGTCATCCAGCAGGCGACGAGCGTTGTGAAGGCTCGGACCGGGGATTTCATGGGGGCTACTCCCAGATCATCTCGCGCACGGTTTTTCCGGCGGGGATGAATGGCAGGACATGCTCGGTATAGGGCGTGAGGATGTCGAGGACGTAGGGCTGGTCGGCGTCGAGCATGCGCTGGATGGCGGCGCGGAGGTCCTTTCGGAAGACGACCCGTTCGCAGGGGACGCCGAAGGCTTTGGCGATGGTGACGAAGTCCGGGTAGATACCCTTGGGATTGGCCGGGTCGCCGATGTAGGTGTGGCCCCGGTTGCCCTGGTAGAATCGGTCTTCCCATTGCACGACCATCCCCAGGTGCTGGTTATTGAGGATCATGGCTTTTGCGGCGATCCCCTCGATGTGGGCCATGGCCAGCTCCTGCACGTTCATCAGGAAGGAGCCATCGCCGTCGATATCCACGACCTGACGATTGGGGCAGGCGACCTTGGCGCCGATGGCGGCCGGGTATCCGAAGCCCATCGAGCCGAGGCCGGCGCTGGTGATGAACTGCCGGGGGTGTTGGTAGTGATAATACTGGCCGGCCCACATCTGGTGCTGGCCGACGCCGGTGGTGATGATGGCCTCGCCGCGGGTCAATTCCCAGAGGGTGGCGATGGCTTCCTGCGGCAGGATCACCTGGCTGGCGTCGCCGTCCATGTGATCGCGGACATGTTCCGACTTGAGCACTTCCCGGGTGACATGGAATTGGAACGGCGCCTTGGCTTTCCACTCGGCGATCTGCTGGTGCCAGGGGGCGAACGAGGGGACAGACGCTCCGGCGGCCAGCATGGCATTGAGCTGTTCGAGCGCGTGGCGGATATCGCTGATGATCGCGTGGTGGACCTTGCGATTCTTGTTGAGCTCGGAAGGGTCGATGTCCACATGCACGAGCGTGCCGTGCTCGCAGAACTTGTCGACTTTCCCGGTCACGCGGTCGTCGAACCGCACCCCGAAGGCCAGGAGGAGGTCGGCTTCGGCCACGGCCCAGTTGGCGTAAGCTGCCCCGTGCATGCCCAGCCACTTGAGCGAGAGCGGGTGGGTCTCCGGGAACGCGCCGCAGCCCATGAGCGTTGTGGCCACGGGAATGCCGGTGGACTCGACGAACTGCCGCAGTGCGGCTGCGGCGCCGCTGGTGATGATGCCGCCGCCGCAGTAGAGGACCGGGCGCTGGGCCTTGGCCAGGCAGTCGAGGATCAGACGGATCGAATCGTCGTGGGCGCGGCGGTCCGGTTCGTAGCCGCGCAGCGTGACGGTTTCGGGGAAGACGGGGATGTCGCGCTGCTGTTGGATGTTCTTGGGGACGTCGATGAGGACGGGGCCGGGGCGGCCGGACCGGGCGATATGGAACGCCTCCTTGACGATTCGGGGGAGGTCGCGGATGTCGGTGACGAGATAGCTATGTTTGACGACTGGCAGGGTCATGCCGAAGATGTCGGTTTCCTGGAAGGCGCTCTTGCCGATCATGGTTTGAGCCACCTGGCCGGTGATGGCGACGATGGGGACGGAGTCCATGTAGGCGTCGGCGATGCCGGTGACGAGGTTGGTGGCGCCGGGGCCGCTGGTGGCCATGCAGACGCCGACCTTGCCGGTTGCCCGGGCGTAGCCCTCGGCGGCGAAGACCCCGCCCTGCTCGTGCCGCGGCAGGTAGACGCGGATCTTCTTTGATCGTGTCAGGGCCTGGTGGATCTCCATGCTGGCCCCGCCGGGGTAGGCAAAAATGACCTCGACGCCCTCCCGTTCGAGGCCTTGGACGAGGATTTGGCTGCCCAGGAGGCCGGGCGAGGCGGCGGCGTCCGCGGCGGGTTTGCGGGGGGCGGTGCTCTTTCGGGCGGTGCTCATATCAGGTGTCAGAACGTGCCGGTACCATGCAGGGGACAAAAAAACCCACGACTGTCGGTCAGCCGTGGGTCATTTGTCCGATTCCAGTCATTCGCGACAAGCACCCGCGGCGTCGTCGGGTACGACAACCACCAGCCGCAGGACTTGCCGGACATACAGCATCATGCGCACGGGATCATGAGCCCGCTGGCCGTGGGGGTCAAGGTTTCTCTCCGGCGCCGGCGGGCTTCGGGAAGACCTGGTCATAGACCGCCCGGATGCAGCTTCGGTACCGTTGAATCGCGGCCATGAAATCCTCGGCCGTGGTGAAACCGCAACGGACGGCCACCCGGTAGAGGGGGGCGGGGTCGTCGGGCAATTCGGTTTCGCCCTCATAGCTCCAGCGCCGGAGGATTGCCTCGACCCGGCGCAGGCGGCGGTAGTTCTCGATGAGCTGAGCGGCGGCGTCGGCCGGGAGTGCGCCCGCGGTCCGGGCCCGTTCGAGGGCGCGCAGGGTATTGGGTTCCTGCCAGCCGTGCTCGAGGCAGAGCGTTTGGGCGATGAACTCGGCGTCGATGAGTCCGCCGGCGCCGGTCTTGAGGGCGAGGGTCTCTTTCCCTTTGGGCGTGCGTTCGCGCTCGATCCGGAGGCGCATTCGGGCGATTTCCTGTCGCCAGTCGGGGTTGCGGGCGGCTGCGGCGGCGTTGGCGGGGCGGCTGAAATCGGTGAGAGCGGCCGCGGTTTGCTGGAAGAGGCGGCCGAGGTTGGTGCTGCCTGCGACGGGGCGGGATCGGGAGATGGCCTGGATCTCCCAGAGCTGGGCGCGATGCAGGTAATACTCCTTGTAGGTTTTAAGGGGGTTGACCAGGAGGCCCTTTTCCCCGTCCGGTCGAAGCCGGGTGTCGAGGATGAACGCCACGCCCCACTCGGTCATGCTCGAGAGCATTTCGATGAGGTCGACCGCCACCCGCTGGAGGCCTGGCAAGTCGCGGGTGGTGTCGTCGGCGACGAACATCAGGTCGAGGTCGGAGCCGTAGTTGAGCTCGGCGCCGCCGAGTTTGCCGAGCCCGATGATGGCGATGGGCTCGCCCCGGGCGCGGTGGCGGGCGAGGAGCACTTCCAGAGCATACTGCAGGCAGGCCTCGGCGAGGGCGGAGAGCTCGATGAGGCTCTGTTCGGAATCGGCCAGGCCAAGGATGTCCCGCAGCCCGATCCGCATGCGTTCGGTCTGGTGGTAGCGGCGCAGCCAGCGGCGTTGGTCGTCGTCCTCCCGACCGTGGCGGAGCTCGCGGAGGATCTGATCGGCCGTCTTGGAGCGCCGGAGGTAGCCGCTGAGTTCGAGTTCATCGACGAGGTCGGGGGTGCGGATGGCGGTTTCCGCGAGGAACTCCGATCGATCAAACAGGAACACGATCAGCTCGAAGAGCGAAGGATTGGTGGTCCAGGTTTCGAAGAGCAGCGCCCGGCCGCCGTAGGCGCCGACGAACGTGTCCAATCGCGCCAGCACCCGGTCCGGATCCGAGAGCCAACGCGCCGACGGGTCGCCATCCGGGAACCGGCGGGCGGCGTTGGCGGGGAGGGTGTTGTGGCGCGGGCACCAGGCGAGCAACCGGCCGAGGAGCTGGCGGGCGAGCTCCTGGGTCCGGCTTGAGACATGGCCGAAGCCGGGGCCTAGGACGAAGGCCTGGGCCAGGCGGAGGGCCTGGTCGGGATCCCGGAACGCATGGCGGGCCAGGAGCGATTTCCATTCCGTCTCGGCTCCCTGAAGTTCCGGCAGGTTGGGGGCCTCGATCCCGTCCGTGGTGAGGCAGGTCTCGTAGATCTCGCGAACGCGGTGGCGGTGGGTGTCGAGGGCGGCTTCGAAGGCATCCAGGGTGTCGAACGCCATCAGGCGGGCGATGCGTTGCCGGGTTTGGCGTTCGGTGGGGATGGTATGGGTCTGGAGGTTGTTCTCCATTTGGAGCCGATGTTCGACGTCGCGGAGGAAGAGGTAGGCATGGGCCAGATCGCCGGCGGCATCCGGACTCAGAAGATGGTACTCGGCAAGCTTGTCGAGGGTCGGGAGGGTCTGGGGATGGGCCAGGAACGGCTGGCGCCCCGCGTTGAGCATTTGGAGGCTTTGCGCCACGAACTCAATCTCCCGGATACCGCCCCGACCGAGCTTCACGTTGCGGTCGAGTTCGCCGGTCCGGACCACTTCGGTTTCGATCCGATGCTTCATGCGGGCGATGTCCCGCAAGGCCTGGTCCCGGAGCCCGCGCGGGTAGCGGAAGGCCTGGATGACCTCGAGGAACTCTCCGGCGAGGACGGTATCGCCGGCCACACGCCGCGCCTTGATGAGCATCATGCGTTCCCAGGTTTGTCCCCATTGCCAATAGTAGCTTTCGTAGCTTGGCAGGGAACGGGCCAGCGGCCCGGCGTTTCCCTCGGGACGGAGGCGCATGTCGACGCGATAGAGCATTCCGGCGGGGGTGAGCCGGCCGACCTCGGCGACCAGGGTCTCGGTCAGGCGCTTGAAGAACTGATGGTTGGTCAGGCCTTTGCCGGAGTCCTCGGGGCGCGGCGGGTCTTTGAAGACATGGCCTTCCTCGCCGTAAACGAAGAGGAGGTCGACGTCCGAACTATAATTGAGCTCCCGGCCGCCGAGCTTGCCCAGGCCAAGGATGCAGAACGGCGTCGGTTGCCAATGGCCGTCGGCGTCCTGGTGCCACGGTTCGCCGAGCCGTTGCGTCCATTGTTGGCGGCATTGGTCATGGACGGTCTCCAGACAGACGTCCGCCAGATCCGACAATTCCCGCGTGATCTCGGAGGCGTCACTGAGCCGCGCCAGATCGCGCGCGGCGATCCGCAGCGTCTCGCGTTGTTTGAACTGGCGGATACGATCCAGCGGGGCGGTTGGATCCGGCCCTGCATCGCGCGCGGCGAGAAACCGTTCCAGGTCTTTGCGGAGGGCGGTGACCGGCTTGGCCTGTTCGAGGGTGCCGGCGCGCAACAACGGGGCCAGCCAGTCGGCGTGGGCAACGAGGAGCTCGCTCAGCGCCTGCGAGCCGCTCCAGAGTGCGGCCAGGATCCGGGCCGTTTCGGGCCGGACTCTTCTCAGGCTGGCGGAAGCCTCTCCGGAGCGCAGCAGCGCCAGGTAGTGGGCTGCGCGTGGCGGGTCGGCGCTGGTTCGGATGGCCTCCGTCCAGAGCTTGCTCTGCATGCGGGCATTAGATCGACTGCCCCGGAGGGGGGCAAGACAGCAAAACACACCCGGATCCTCGCCTAACGCCTGCGGCGCGAACGTTCGCCATCGGCTCGTGGTGGATTTTCGCCTTGTCGGCGCGTGGGGTGTCGGCTCCGGGGTGGCCCGCCCGCTGGCGGGCGGCCTCTATAGGGCTTGGAGGGAATGGGCCCGCCCCGGGGGCGGGCTTTGAAATCCGCGAAAACCCCGGACTAGAGTCCTCGACTTGTGGAACATGGGATCAACAGGTCAAGTTTGGTCCCTGCTGTTCCAGGCCTTCCCTCCTTCCGTCGAGGACTCTAGGGAGTCGCCTGCGTTCGCGGCCTCTGACGGACGTGCGGATCAGGTTTCCGGCGTCGGTTGACCGGCGGCGGCGGGGGGCGCGGCCGGTCCCGCTTTCATGTAGCGGTGGACGAGGAAGTAGTACATGAGGCCGAGCACGACGGTGGCGCCGACGACCCACAGCGTGATCCTGTGGAGCTGCCCCTGCATCAGTTGTTCGTCCTTGCCGGCCATGACCCCCACCCAGCAGAGCACGGCGCACCAGAGGGCCGACCCCACGAGAGTGTAGAGCGAGTACTTGCCGTAGTTCATTCGCACGATGCCGGCCGGGATCCCGATCAAGTGGCGGACCACCGGCAACAGTCGCGAGAAGAACACGCCCACGGGACCGAAGCGCTTCGCCCAAACTTCCGCGGCCTCGACTTTCTCCGGAGGGATAAGGACGTAGCGGCCGTACTTGAGGACCAAAGGCCGGCCCGCCAGCCGGGCCGCCCAGTACATGACGGTGGCGCCCAGCCAGGAGCCCAGGGCTCCGGCGATCACGATGCCAACCATGCTGAACGTGCCCTTCTGGTGTGCCAGAACGGCCGCAGGGGGAATCACGAACTCGCTCGGCAGCGGCACGATCGAGCTCTCAATCGCCATCAATAGGGCGATGAGCGGGTAACCGCCCGATTCGAGGGAACCGACATACCAGGTGATGAGATCCTTCAGCATGCAGCGTCCTGCTTCGTTCGTCATCCTGAGTGCGCCAGCCCTCTGGCGCCTTCCGGTCTTGTCGCCGTCAGGATGTCGGATTGTGCCTGGGGGCGGCGGCTGTCGTCAATCCAAGCCCCATCGCAGCAGTCGCCAGCCCCGACACCCCGGCGTCACAGCGCTATGCTCTACGCGTGGATGCGGAGGATTCCACGACCGAGGACCGGATCCTGACCGGAATCGCGGAGCGACTCTTCTGGTGGATGCCCCCGCAGGAGGCCCTCAAGGATCAGCAGCGCTTCGTGGCCCAGGTCATGGCATTAGGAACCGACCGGGATGTCAAGCGCGTCGAGGCCCGGCTTGGGTCCGAGGTGTTCGACCTCGTCCTCGACCATCCCCCCGCCGGTCTTTTCTCGCCACGGCGCTGGAATTACTGGCACATTCGCCAGCACCGGGGCCCGGTGCCCCCACTGCCCCGGAGGTTTCCGCAATGAGCGCCTTCACGCCGCGCCTCGAGGTGCTGTCGGTCAGTCAACGCGACTTGTGGCCAGGACTCTCCCGAATCCGCGACCGCTTCATTCTGTATGGCGGCACCGCGCTGGCCCTCAGGCTCGGCCACCGGAGTTCCGTCGATTTTGATTTCTTCGCCTTCCAGCCCTTCGACATCGAGGCCCTGCGCCATTCGGTCTCCTGGATTGGCGTCGCCGAGGTCCTTCAAGCCCAACCCAACACGCTGACCGTCCTGCACCAAGGTTCGCGGGGACACGTCAGGGTTTCCTTCTTCGGCGGGCTCACCTTCGGCACGATCGCCGCACCTGACTCCACCGCCGACAACGTTTTGCGGGTGGCATCCCTGCCCGATCTGTTCGCCACCAAGTTGAACACCATCTACCAGCGGGCGGAGGCGAAGGACTACCTGGATGTACATGCCCTATTGAAAGCCGGTTGTTCCCTGGCAGATGGGCTCGGTTTCGCCAAACGGGTCTATGGTGAGCACTTCAACACCCTTCTGCCACTCCAGGCCCTCTGCTACTTCGAGGAACCCTCCCTGCACAACCTCCCGCCCGAGATCAAGTCCGACCTGCTGAATGCCGTCCAATCTGTCCGTTGACCGCCGGACGCCCCAGAGTCCTCGAAGGCGGGAGCGTGGGTTGGGAACCGCAGGGACCAAACATGACCTGCTGACCCCATATTCCACAAGTCGAGGACTCTGGTTTGGCTCCTGCGGTTCCAGGCCTCCCGTCCTTCCATCGAGGACTCTGCATTCGAGGGTTGCACAGGCCCTAAATGACCATGGAAGATCTGACCTGCATCATCAGGTCATCCGCGGTAGACGCACCGTGCGGTGCAGGTTTCGGCGACGACGACTTCCGAGAGGAGGGGGAGGGTGGGCCGGAGGTGGTCCCAGATCCAGTGGGCGATGGACTCGCTGGTCGGGTTCTCGAGCCCAGGCACCTCGTTGAGGTATCGGTGGTCGAGCTGTTCCCAGAGCGGGTCGAAGCGACGGCTGATTTCCGCGTAGTCCATCAGCCATCCCATTTCGGGATCGCACTCGCCGCTGACGACGATCTCGACATGGAAGCTGTGGCCGTGGAGCCGGTGGCACTTATGGTCCCGGGGCAGGCGGGGCAGGCGATGTGCCGCCTCGAACTGAAACGTTTTGCGGAGTTCCATCTTCATGATCAGAAGTTCATTCGTCCTCGGACGGTGTGGGTTCCCAGTCGGTCCAGCGGACGAGATCGCCCAGGCTGGGCCGGCCGTCATGCCGCCACGCGAGCGGCGGTTGTTGCATCCGTCCCAGCGGACAGACGCGGGGTGCGCCCCAGGTCGAGAACGCCTGGGCGAGGGCGCGTTCTCGCGCGCCGGCGGCGAGTCCGACGGTGGAGACCTGATGGCGCACGGGGTCGGCTGCCTGCAAAGTTTCCTCGAGGTTGGCAACGGACTTCACATAGACGAACCGGTTCAGGCAGGAAACCTGGAACCGGGGGTCTTTCTCGAAGACCACGGTCCAGGCGGTCGATCCGGGGCTGCACCAGAGCTGGGTATCCCGGCCATGGGCGGCGCGGATCTCGTAGAAGGCGCGGCGTTGGGCGATGATGGCCGCTTCGCCGGGGGGGAGAAGGCGGCGTGGGGCGTTCTGTTCGCAGGCATCGAGGGCGGCTGCCAACTCTTCGGCGAAGGCTTCAGGGGGCTGGCGCCCGCCGCTCTCGGCGTAGAGGACATGAGGCGAAAGACAGCCGAGCTGATCCCAGGCAGCCACATCCCGGGCTGCCGTGGTTGCCGCGTGGTGCAGGTGATGGCTTGTCAGGAGCTCGCGGGCGACGTAGCCGAAACTCAGGCGATGGCCGTAGCCGAGGAACGTGGTTGGCGGGTGGACATGGCGGCGGAGGGCGGCCAGCGTGGCATCCGATCCCATGGCGCTGACGCAATCGGCCTGGGAGAACAGGGCCTGTTCCAGGGGTTCGTTTCCTCCTTTCCATTCTGCGATTTCGATGCAGGCACCCAGCTTGGGCTCGATCTCGCGCAGCGAGTGGGCGAGGAGCAGGGGCAGGAACGCGGTGCCGGTGGCGCACTTGAAGAACTGGGCGGATCGGGTCAACAGGCCAAGGACCAGACTCGCACAGACCGGGTTGGGCAGGCGTCCGGCGGTGATGTGCGCGAGCAGTTCCGGTCCCCGCGCCATGGCTGCACGGCGGTGGAGGGATTCCGGCTCGGACCGCGTGAGGGCGTCGAGGCGCTCCGGATGGCCCAGGTCCTGGGCCACGAGGGCCCGAAGTCCTTCCGGGGTGACGGATCCGAAGAGCGCGTCAAGTCCAGCCTCGAGGGTACCCTTCGAGAAACCGGTGGTCCGGGGGCCCGAGGCCAGGGCCTCCTGGCGGAATGGATTCGAGGGATCCAGCCAGTCGTCGGCCCAGGCGGCGAGGGTATCGATGAGATCCGCCGTTGTTCTCCCGGCCAGGTATTGTCGGCGGTTACGCTTCAGCGTCACGCAGGCTTCGGTGATGATCGTCGGTGTGACCGCCGCGGCGCCGGTCAGGTCCGCCAGGAAGTAGTCGGGGAGGTTCACAGGGTGCGGTCCTTGCATCATCCGGCTGCCAGGGAACAGCCTCGCGGTTCCGCCTGGGCAGCGCGGCCCAGGAGCTCGAAGCCGTCGCCCAGGCGTCGGGCGAGGTCCGCCGTTTGCACCGCGAGCGCCGAGCGGATGTTGGCCAGATCGACCACGCGCAGGCAGCCGATTCCGCCGTCCGGGACTTCCGTGCCGGTTTCCGGGGAGATGACCCGTGCCCGGGCCCAGGGGGCGAAGTGGAAGCGCCGGATGGAGTCCTCGACGGAAGGCGGGTTGGCCTGGAACAGGAGACGCTGGGATTCGACCAGCCGACCCGGCCTTCCAGAAGTCGAGGACTCGAGCGGCGGCACGGTCAGGTCGTAGGCCTGGGAGCTGAGCTCAGTCATTCCGTATTCGGCGACGATGTGTGTGGCGGGGAGGGCGAGGGCTGCTTCGAGGCGGCGGTGGAGCTCCTCCCTGGGAATCGACTGGGTGCGTCCCTTGTAGCCGCCGGTTTCCATCAACCTGGAGCCCGGGGGCAGGGGCAGCGTCCGGCCATCGAGCTCTTCGAGCAGGCGCACGAAAGCGATCGCGGTCCCCAGCAGCGAGACCGGCTTCGAGTTGTCCGCGGCTCGAGCCAGGGACGCCCTGATCCGCGGCCCATCCCATCGCCAGTCGCCGGTTGCCGTGATTTCACCGAGGAAGGCCGAGGATGGCGTGCCCCAGGTTCGGATCACGGTGGCGAGCATGTGGACCAGGGACGATTGGGGCGCTTGCTCCGGGGGCGGCGTGAGGCTGAGGATGGTGTGGGGGCTGGGCATGCCGCCCAGCACCCGGAGAGCGAAGCCGCCCAGCACGGAATCCTCGTACACGCGGAGGGAGTCCCGGCTGTGGAAGTGCCGGCTGGCGATGAGGCCGGTGGTGCCGCTCGAGTGGAACACGGCGGTCCGTTCTGTCGTCGGGAGGCTGGTGACTTCCCAATCGCGGAACGCTTCGGTGGGTATGGCGGGGAGATCCCGCCAATTGCGGAGGCAATCCGGTGTGAGTCGCCGGGCGTCGGCCAGGCGCCGGAGCGGTCCGGTGGCAGGGTACTGAAGGGCGAAGAGGCCGAGGGCGAGCCGGTTGAACTCCGTTTCGGCAAGGAGCGGGTGCGGTTCCGGGCCACGGTCCGCCCTGATGAGGGGCTCGAGCTCCCCAGCGTAGGCCGCGAACGAAGCGAATGGTGTCATGCGGTTTTGGTTCAGTGGCTGGTTCCACGAGGAACCTACCCCGGCTGGTTTTCCGCCACAGCCGGAAAAGGAGGATACCCAGAGCCCGGGCGCGGGCAAGCATGCAATGAGAGATGAAAGGGAGCAGTCCCCGGGGTGGCCGTCGTGCGCGCTGGGGTTCAGGCCGGTGCGCCTTGGGGGTTGGGTTCGGGGTCTTCCTCGGGGAGCGGTTGGCCGCGGGTTTCGGGTGCCCAATAGAGGACGACCAGCCCGATGAGGTAGGCTCCGCAGAGGATGAGCGCGGCGCACCGGAAGCCGGAGAGCTCGAACCGGCCGTGGAGTTGCAGGGCGAGCTGGGGGAGGAGCAGCGGGCCGAAGGCGGTCACGTAACGCCCGACGTTGTAGCAGAAACTGACGCCGGTGCTTCGGAGGCTTGTCGGGAAGAGCTCGGGGAAGTAGATGGCGAACCCGCCGAAGGGCATGAGGGTGCAGAAGCCGAGCAGGGGCCAGAGGATCCAGATCTGCCATGCCTCGGAGAACGTGGCGAAGACCAGCGAAGCTCCGGCCATGCCGGCGATCATGGCGATCGCCATGGCGGGCCGGCGGCCGAGGCGGTTTGCCAGCCAGCTCAGGCAGAGGATGCCGCAGGCTGCCCCCAGCTGCTGGAGGATGAAGGCGTTGCTCTTGAGCGATTTTTCCTGTTTCAGGTCCAGGGATTTCTCGAGGAGGCCGCGCATGCGGACGCGCTGGTTTTCCGGCGGGAGCTCGGTGCGTGCCTGGGCGGGGTCGAATTGGGAGCCCGCCGGGACGGTGTACTTGCGCAGGTTGAGATACGCCCGGGATTGGCCCGGGTCGAGACGGCTGACGGCAACGGCGTGTGCTGCCGGATCGGGAGTCTCGAGCACCTGGATCAGGGCGGTGCGTGTCGATGCCGGGAGGGGCATCAAGGTGGAATCGATGAGCTCCGGGCTCCAGAACGCGACTCCCCAGAGGCCGAACACGCCGGCGACGGCGAGTCCGACGCCGATGAGCGTGTTACGGCGCCAGCGCGGGGTGCCGAGGAGGAGGCGCAGGCGGCCGGGTCGGGCGGCCTGGGGATTGGATCGGATGCGGGATCGCCAATCGAGCCACTTCTGAGGCTCGCGGAGGGTGACGAGGGTAATGGCGGCGAGGAGGGCGGGGGCGGTGCCGACCCAGTAGAGGGCGCGCCAGCCGCCGAGGTCGTCGGTGAAGCGGATCATGACTGCGGCGAGGATGTTGCCGATGGCGGAGAGGGCTTGGAGGCTGCCGAGGGCGGCGGCCCGGCCGGACTCGGGCATGGCTTCGGCGAGGAGGGCGACGCCGACTGCGAATTCGCCGCCGACGCCGAGCCCGCTGAGGAACCGGAACAGGCTGAAATCGATCCAACTGCCCGAGAGGGCGCTCAAGCCGGTGAAGAGGGCGTAGACGAAGATGGTGAGGGCCATGGTCTTGGCCCGGCCCCAGAGATCGCCGATCACTCCGAAGATGAGTCCGCCCGTGGCCCAGCCCAGGATGAAGGCGGTGGTGGCGTATCCGCCGTAGGTTGTCTGCTGATTCAGGTCGGCGTCCGGAACCAGGTCGCGGATCGCGATGGACCGCGACATGGTGAAAAGCTGCTGATCGAAGCAGTCGAAGATCCAGCCCAATGAGGCGAGGATGAAGACGGCCCACTGATACCGGTTGAGCGACCTCCACCACGCGCCGGCGGAGCCTGCGGCTTGCAGGGCGGAGGAAGAGCTCACAGGGCCCCGTAGTGCTCCCCGACGATCTGCTTGAACCGGTTGTCGCCGACGTTCACGATGCGCATCTCACGGCGGGCGTTTTCGGGGGAATCGCTCGCGTGGGCGGCGTTGACCATGATGTTCGACCCGAACTCGCGCCGGATCGAGCCCGGGGGCGCCTTGGTGGGGTCGGTGGGTCCGAGGACGTCACGGATCTTCGAGACGGCATTGACGCCCTCGTAGACGAGGGCGATGCACTTTTCTGTTCCCGGCTGGGTTATGGCTGCCGGCTCGCATTCACTCGGGCTGCGGCCGGACATGAAGCGGACGATATTCTCGAATTGGTTCTCGCCGAACAGCGGCCCGAGCAGCTCGCCGAGGTTCCGTTCCTCGGAGCTTGGGATGGTGAATCCCAACTCCTTTTCGAGGATCCCCTTGACCCGTGCGGCCACCACGTCCTTGAGCTTGGTCCGGAGGATTTCCCGCACCGGCCCGTAGAATTCCATCGCCTGCGCGGTGCTCATGCGGTGGACGGTGATGCCGACGATGAACAGGCCGGTCCGCGAGAAGAAGTCGATCATGTTGCCCGGGCGGCCCGAGGCGAAGCGGAAGTTGTCGGGCTTGAGGAGGACCAAGGTTCGCTCCGGCTTCTCGTTGGGGCCGTAAGCGATGACGTCCTCGAGCACGCCGCCGTCGGTGTCGGAGTATCGCGCCAGGAGTTTGAGCTGCGCTTCGGCGTCCTCGGCTGCCGGGGCACAAAGGACGGCCGGCTCGAAGTAGCGGACGTCGTCGTTGTCATCGAGGATGAAGTCGCCGTACGTGTCGCGGATCGTCTGGCCGCCCCGGCGCTCCCGTGAGAAGGTCCCGATGACGGCCTGGACGCGCCGCACGGCGTCCTCCCCTCGGAACAGGAGGGCCATCACCCGGCGTCGCCGACCCGACTTCGGCTCAGGCGCAAGGTTCCGGAGGATGTAATCCCGGGTCAACTCCTGGACGCCACGATCCTGGGGATCGGTGGCGGAGATGACAGTCTCTGCGTACTTCTGGGCGAGCTCAGTCCCCGGTGCGAACATTCGGGCGCCGGCGAGTTCGACACCTGTGCGGGTGATCAACCGGGCGATGATACCGCCGGTGCGCGACTTATGGAGCGAGTAGGGGCTGATGAGGGCGTACGCAAGCTGTTGGGGCATAATCAGTTGAAACGGTTCTCGGATTGGGTCCTGGGGTTAATCGGCCGACGGTTTGTCGGAGGGGGGCTTGGGTTTCGGCTCCGGGGATGCCGGGGGGGGCGTGCTCTTGCCGCCGAGGATCTTAAACATGACCACGCCGCAGGTGGGGCATTTGCCTTTGATTGCCTTGCGGCCGTTTTTCATCACCTCTTCGACACCGTCGGCGATCTCCTTCTTTGCTTTACACTTGACGCAATAACCTTCGGCCATAGACAGTTCCACAAGCGGCACGTCGGGCGCCGCTGATGTAACGGGTTTCAGCTTAAGGGGGCCGTTAGCGGACCGTCAACAGCGAAAGCAAGGCCGTGAATTGCGGACTTGACACGGCTGTGGTGGTGTGAGGGGTTGCGTCAGTGGGGGAGTGTGCGCAGGGCAGTCTTCAGGATCTTGCCGGTGGCGTTCCGCGGCAGGACCGGCAGTTGGTTGATTCGACGCGGGACCTTGTAATCGGCCAGGCGCTCCCGCAGGAAGCTGACCAGTGCGTCCTGATCGAGACCGATGCCGTCGTTCATGACGACGAAGGCCACGGGTTGCTCGCCTTTGCGCGGGTCGGGTCTGCCGATGACGGCCGCCTCCTTGACACCGGGGTACTGGTAGATCACCTCCTCGATCTCGCGCGGATAGACATTGATGCCGTTGACCAGCAGCATGTCCTTCTTGCGGTCGGTGATGTAGTAGTATCCGTCGGCGTCCCGATAGCCGACGTCGCCGGTGTACAGCCAGCCATCCCGCAGGGCGACGGCGGTATCCTCGGGACGGTTCCAGTAGCCGGCCATGACGTTGCCGCCGCGGACGCACACTTCTCCGGTCCGGCCCTGGGGCAGTTCCTGGCCGTCCTCGCCTCGGATGCTCATTTCCACATTCCTGATGGGAAGGCCTATGGATCCGGGTTTTTGAAGCCCGTGGACGGGGTTGACGGACACGACCGGGCTGGCCTCGCTCAAGCCGTATCCTTCGATCAGGGGGATGGCGGGGAAGCGTGCGCCGAATTCGCGGAGGATTTCGAGCGGGAGCGGGGCCGCGCCGCTCACGCCGAGGCGCAAGCTGAGGTTCGGGGGCAACGGCGCGTGGGCCAGAGCCCGGAACAATTGGGGGATGGCGGGCAGGACGGTGGCCTGGTGCTGGATGATCTCGTGGAGAATGTTCTTGGGCGGGTGCAGCGACTTGACGAGCACGATCGAGCCCCCCACCAGCAGCGGCAGGAGCATGCAGACGGTCATCATGAAGCTGTGGAACATCGGCAGCACGAGGGCGAACCGGTCGAACTCGGCGGCTTCGAAGACGTATCGGCAACTATCGACATTGTGCAACAGGTTCCCGTGCGTGAGCATCGCCCCCTTGGGATGCCCGGTGGTGCCGGAGGTGTAGATCAGAACCGCCAGATCGTTCTCCTCGAGTGAGGACCCCTCGCCCCAGTCTCCGCCGTCGGTGCCTGGCAGGAAGGCATCGATCGCCAGGGTCCGCAATTCAGGCAAGGCTGACTGCAACCGGTGGGCGCCCTCGGCGAGGGAGGCGTCCGTGATCATCACTGTGATCCCTGCGTCTCTCAGGATGAACTGGACTTCGTCGGGCTTCAGGAAGTTGTTGATCGGCACCACCACGCCGCCTGCGGCCAGCACTCCGAAGAAGGCGGAGATGAACTCCGGGCAATTCCGCAGCCAGAGTGCAACCCGATCCCCGCGGCGCACGCCCAGGTCCCGGGTCAGCGCGCCGGATACCCAGGCGGTCTGATTGCGGAAATGCCGGTACGCAAACGTGTGGTCGCCCCAGAGGACGGCGGTCTTCTCGAGGTTGTTGTTCGCGCTCGCCAGGAATGCACGTGCCAGGTTCATTGCGTGTTGGAATCCGAAAAATATGACGGATTCAACGCAGACGGACCGGGCGAGTCAAGCGCG
Source organism: Verrucomicrobiota bacterium (assembly GCA_029556615.1). GTDB lineage: Bacteria > Verrucomicrobiota > Verrucomicrobiia > Limisphaerales > J093 > JAKQDD01. The sequence continues at coordinate 43,571 of JAKQDD010000238.1, forward strand.
CGCCTGAACCGCGGTGCCTGCCGGCGCGTTCCCCAAGCTGGCGTTCGTGCCACGGCCCTTCGATCCGCGCGATAGCGTCTTGGAGTGCGGCTGTCCCCAGCCGCTTTCGGATCGGAAAGCGCCGGAGAGGACCCGCGCCCCGGATGCTATCGCGTTCGAGGGGCTGCCTGCGGTCGTCGGTCGTCGGTCGTCTGTCCTCTGTCGTTGCGGACTCCGCGGGGATGCTCGCCGCCCCACTGGCGCACTGCCGCACTGGCGCACATGCATCCTTGCGATTTGCCGGTGTCTGGAGCACAACTGGCGGCGGTAACAGTATGAGATCCTTACGCTGGCTTCTTGTCGCAACGATCGTGCTCGGCGCGCCCATCGCATGGGCTGCGGGCTTTCGGGTGGGGATTGCCGTTCGCAACGTCACGCCGGAGCCGCTGTTGCCGGTTTCCGGCGGGGTTGGGCCGTCGCATGCGACAACGAAGAAGCAAGGGGAGCTCACCGTTCGGGCGCTTGTGTTCGAGAGCGGCAGCAACCGGGTGGCGCTGGTCGTGGGCGATTTCCTCGGGTTTCCCGCGGTGCTCGGGGATCGGGTGCGGGCCGCGGTTCCGGGGGTCCCGCCCGAGAACATTGTGATCGGCGCCACGCACACGCACAGTGCTCCTGACTGCTATGGTTTTCCGGATGGCCGCGGGGGGACGGGGGCGGATTTCAAGTACCTGGAAAGGGTCTGCGTCCAGGCGGCCGAGGCCATCACGGAGGCGGTGACCCGGCTTCAGCCGGCGGGGCTCAGGATCGCGACGGGTGAAGCGCGCGGGCAGATTGCGTACAACTATTATGCGGAGAAGCTGTACGATGCCCGGTGTCACGTGGTGCAGGCGGTGGACGCGGCTGGCAAGAGCGTGGCCACGCTCGTCAACTACGCCATTCATCCGGAGGTGATCGGCAGCGAACGGGGCATTTGCAGTCCGGACCTGGTGGGGCCTTTGTGCGATCGGATTGCCGAGGGAGGCGGCGGCACGGGCATCTTCCTGAACAGCGCCTTGGGGGGGATGGTGACTGCCGACAATCGCCGGCCCGGAGGCGGCGAAGCCAACGATTGGGCGGAATGCCAGCGCATCGGCCGACTGCTTGCGGACGAGGCGCTGCGCATTGTCCAGAATGCTCCGGTCCAGGCTGAGCCGACCCTGTTTTGCGCGGCGCGGCGTTTGACCCTGCCGGTCGACTCGCCGCTGATGCGGCAACTCTTGAGCGCGATTCCCGGCGCGCGCGACATGGCGGGGACGGGGGACCAGGTGGTCACCCGGCTCAACCTCATCAATGTGGGCAACGCGCAACTGCTGACGATCCCGGGCGAGGCTCTGCCGAACATCGGCTGCTACCTGAAGCGCAAGATGCGGGGCGAGCACAACCTCCTCTTCGGTCTGGCGAACGACGCTTTGGGCTACATCATGGCCAAGGAGGACTACGACAGTTTCAAGCGCTACGAGTACATCTCGCGCACGAGCCTCGGGGAACGGACGGGTGTTATCTTCGTGGAAGAGGCGCTCAAACTGGTGGGCGAGAGTCCGGCGCCCCAGGTTCTGGCCGACTAGAGTCCGCGACTTGAACCCGACGCGTCACTGCATTCTGGCGACTGCCGGGCATGTCGACCACGGCAAGAGCGCGCTGGTGAAAATGCTCACCGGGACCGATCCGGACCGGTTGCCGGAGGAGAAGGCGCGGGGGATCACCATTGACCTCGGGTTTGCGCACCTCGAGTTGGCGGGGAGCGACCCGGTGACGGGGGAACCGATCCGGCTCTCGGTTGGGATTGTCGATGTGCCCGGGCACGAGGATTTCGTGCGGGCCATGGTGGCGGGGGTGGGGTCGGTGGATGCGGCGCTGCTGGTGATTGCCGCGGACGACGGATGGATGCCGCAGACGGAGGAGCACCTGCAGATCCTCGAGTACCTTGGCATGAGCCGGGCCGTGGTGGCGCTTTCGAAGACGGATCTGGCGGCCGATGCCGGGAGCGGAGCGGTGGCGGCGGTTCGGAGCCAGCTCGAGGGGAGTGCGCTCGCGGAGGCGCCCATCGTTCGTGTCGACGCCCTGAGCGGGGAAGGGGCGGACCCTCTCCGGAGAGAATTGGCGCGGGTTCTGGCCCGGGTGCCGCCGACGCGGGATGCGGGGAAGCCGCGGCTGGCAGTGGACCGGGTGTTTTCGCTGCGTGGTGTTGGCACGGTGGCCACGGGTACCCTGACCGGCGGCAGTCTCCGTCGAGGCCAGCGGGTTGTGGTTTGTCCGCAAGGAACGCCGGCCCGGATCCGGTCCCTCCAGAGCTACCATCACGAGGTCGACGTGAGCCCGCCCGGGGCGCGGACGGCGGTGCAGCTTGCCGACATCGAGCGACGCGAACCGGGACGTCCGGCGGGCATTGGGCGCGGCGACGTGGTGACCGTCGAGGAGGTGGCTCTGGCGACCGACACCCTGGATGTCCACGTCGTGAAGTCCGGTCGGCTGACGAAGGGGCCACGAGCCGCGGCGCGTCCCCTGCGGGACGGGATGGCGGTTTGGTTTCATCAGGGCACAAGCCGCACTCTGGGGTGGTTGTTGCTCCGCGAGAAAGGCGAGGTCGGGCCGGGGGAGGGAGGGATTGGTCAGTTGCGCTTGGCGTCGCGGGTGTCGGTGTTGGCCGGGGACCGGTTCATTCTGCGGGACGCCTCGGAGCAGGCGACGCTGGCTGGGGGGCTGATCTTGAACGTGGACGCTCCGCGGCGGGGTTGGCGGGCGGAAGGGCGGCGGCAGCTTCTCGATGCCCGGCGGCGGGCGCCTGAGGATCCTCGGGTCTGGATCCGCACCGGACTGGCCCTCGAAGGAGTAGTCTCGAGGGGCGGGTTTCTGGCCCGGTCGCGGTTTGGTGTCCGGGAGATCCGCGAGGCGCTCGAGGCGGTGGTTCGGGAGGGCGACGCCGTGCCGGCTGGCGAGTGTGTCTTTGACCCGGCATTTTGGCGGGCGGCGTTGGACCGGGCGGTGCTGGCCGTGGATGCCGGACATCGGGATCATCCGGAGCGGCCAGGGCTGAGCCTGGTCGACCTGAGGCAGGCGTTGCCGGGCCGGGTTCGGGCGTCCGGGGTTTTCGATGCGTTACTGGGCGGGCTGGCGGCGTTGGGGTTCTGCAAAGAGGGTGCTGTGATCCGGCGTCGGGAGCATCGCCCCGTGCTGCCGGTGCGCCTGCGGGCTGCCGGCGATCAGATCCTCGAGGCGCTGGCGGCTCGGCCCTGGGATCCGCCGTCGCGCGCGGTTCTGGCGCCGGACGCGCTGCGGCAGGCCGCCTTGAAGTTCTTCATCGAGACCGGCCAAGTGATCGAGGTGACGCCGGAGTTGGTTTTTGGCGCCGAGGCCTACGGGGAATTGGCCCGCCGTATCCGATTCGAGCTCGAGCAGCGCGGTCGGGCCACGGTGAGCGAGTTGCGTGTGGCGCTGGGCACGAACCGGCGGGTGCTGGTGCCGCTCCTCGAGAAACTGGATCGCGACGGTGTGACCCGGCGGGAGGGGGATTATCGCGTACCGGGTCCGGGGGTGGAGCAGGAGCCCGTCGCATTGCGGAGCACGGCTCTTCCGAGCCGCAGCGGAACGGCTTAGCGAACGGGTATCGCTGCGGGTCGAGAGGACCCGCGCCCCGGAAGGATCTCGGAGCGCGGCAGTGTTCTCGAGGACTCTCAACGGGCCAGCAGCAGGCGGAGACCGACGAGCACGAGGAAGCCGCCGAAGAGGCGTTTCAGGTCGGCCGACGCGATATGTTTCGTGAGCCAGGCGCCTCCAAAACCGCAGAGGACGGCGGTTGGCATGAGGGCCGCGGCAACGCGCCATTGGAGGTGGCCGAGGTCATGGTGTTTCCAGGCGCCCATCAAGGCGGTGGGGACGATGACGACGAGCGAGGTACCGACGGCGGTTTTGATGTCCATCCGCAGCAGGAGCATCATGGCGGGGACCATGACCACGCCGCCGCCGACTCCGAACAAGCCGCTGGTGACTCCGCCGAGGGCGCCGATCAGCGCCGCGTACACGTAGACCATGCAAGGCTTCATGCCGGAAGCGGGGGTGGGCATCAACGTTTTTCGGGTTCTTTCCACTCGCCAATCGGGGTCACTTTTGCGAGGGTATGGCCCATGCAACGTTCATGGATTGGATCCAAACGGGTTGAACTCGCCATGGTTCGGTCGCTGGGGTTCGGTCTTGGTCTGGCCTTGGCGGCAGTTGGCGGCGGGTTGGCCGTTCCCGCCACAGCCGCGGAGACGGATGCTGCGAAAGCGGCGGCAGCGCCTGCGGACGAGGAGGCTGCTGCCTGGAAGGAGCTGCAGGCGGCGATGCGGCTGCCGGCTCCGCCGCAGGGCCCGGCGGCGGCCAGGCCGACCGCCGAGCAACAGGCGGAGCTCCGCAAGCAGCGGGCGGCGCAAATGGCGGGCGTGGCGGAGAAAGTGAAGGCCTTTCGCGACCGGTTCCCGAACAGCAGTCATAGCGAGGGGGCGCGCCGCATGGAGTTGCAGATGCTCCAGAACGCGGTGGGACTGGGGCACGCCGCCGCCAAGGAGCGGTTGCGGATTGTCGAGGAGGAGCTGTTGAAGGACCCCGCCACGAGCGAGAACGACCGGGTCCGGCTGCTTGGCGCGCGAGTGCAGATGGAGGCGATGGCCCGCCAGTCGGAGGGCGAGCCGGCGATGGTTGCGGTTTTGGAGAAAGGGGCGCGGGATTTGATGCGGCAATACCCGACCAACGCGCTGCCCTACCAAATGCTGATGTCGGTGCTGACCCGTTCCGAGGGCGAGGCGGCGCGGAAGCTGGCGGCGGAGTTGAGGGAGAACCCAAACACGCCGGAGCGGGTGCGGCAATCGGCGGCGGGGCAGCTGAAGAAGATCGAGGCGTTGGGCAAGCCGCTGGCGCTGAAATTCACGGCGGTGGATGGCCGCGAGGTGGATGTGGCCAAGATGAGCGGGAAAGTGGTGCTGATCGATTTTTGGGCGACGTGGTGCGGGCCTTGTGTTGCCGAGCTGCCGAAGGTGAAGGCCGCCTACGAGCGGCTGCATCCCAAGGGCTTCGAGATTGTCGGCCTCAGCTTCGATCAAAAGAAGGAGGCGCTGACGGCCTTCGTCGAGAAGGAGCACATGACCTGGCCGCAGTTCTTCGATGGCAAGGGATGGCAGAACCAGTTCGGGGTCGAGTTTGGCATCAATGCCATTCCCGCCATGTGGTTGGTGGACAAGAAGGGCGTGCTTCGGGACTTGAACGCGCGGGGGGATCTCGAGGCGAAGGTCGAGAAGCTGCTGGCGGAGTGAGGCCGGGCGCTTCGGGGCGTTGACGCGGTGCGTCCGGGGCGGCATCGTCGACCCATGCAACGCGTCATCAGCGGTCCGGTCTACGTGGTTCGCGACAACATCGACACGGACCAGATCATTCCGGCCCAGTATTTGAACCTCGTCCCGACGATTCCCGAGGAGTACGAGAAGCTCGGCTCCTACGCCCTGTGCGGACTGCCGGACACCCTCTATCCGGTCCGCTTTGTCCGGGAAGGAGCATTGGACAGCGACTATCCGATTGTGATTGCCGGGCGCAACTTCGGCTGCGGCAGCTCGCGGGAGCACGCCCCGATCGCGCTCGGGTCGGCCGGATGCCGTGTGGTTCTGGCGGAGAGCTTCGCCCGGATCTTCTTCCGCAACGCTGTGGCGACCGGGGAGCTGTATCCTTGCGAGAGCCTGAGCCGGTTATGCGAACGGGTGCGGACCGGGGACGTTGCCACGGTCGACCTTGAGGCCTGCACGATCACCCTGACCGGCTCCGGGGATTCACACGCGTTCAAGGCGTTGGGCGACGTGCGGCCCGTCGTCGATGCGGGCGGCTTGTTCAACTACGCTCGACAGTCCGGGATGATCCCCGCGCGCTGAACCAGAGCTCTGCTCTCCCCCAACCCTCTCCTCCCGTGGCCGGGAGGCGGGGGAGACGATGACTTGCGCATGGCACGTGTTGAGTGTCGTGCGCGCGCCGGTTTTTCCCTCCCCCTGCGACCATGGAGCAGGGGTAGGGCCGGGGGTCATTCCGGGGGGGATCGATGATCGAGGTGGTAGCGGACAACGTCCCGCGAGACCCCCAGCCGACGGGCGGCTGCCGAGGCGTTTCCGCCGGCTTGCCGGAGCGCGAGGTCGATCAGCCGGGCGCGCGCCTGGTCGAGGGAAAAACCCTGTTCGGGGAACACATAACGTTCATTCAGCCAGTCCTCGATCGCGTGGGGGGCGGCGGGGCCGGCCAGTTCGGCGCGGGCGGGCTCGGGCACCGGCAGATGATCGAGGTTGAGCGGACCGTCTTCGGCGAAGACAATCGAACGTTCGAGCTCATGGGCGAGCTCGCGGACGTTCCCGGGCCAGCGGTAAGCCCGCAACCGACCGCGTCCCCGTGGGGAGAGCGTCCGCAACGGCAGTCGGTGACGCCGACAGAGCCGTTCGAGGAGGATTCCCGCCAGCCGCTCGATGTCGTCGCCGCGTTCCCGGAGGGGGGTCAGGTGGAGGCGGAACAGGTCGAGACGATGATAGAGATCCTCCCGGAACCGTCCTTGGTCAATCAGGCTGCGCAGGTCGCAGTAGCTGGCGGCGACGATGCGGACTTCGACGGGGATGGCCTTGTTGCCTCCGAGCCGGCGGATCGTGTGGTCTTCGATCGCGGCGAGCACCTTGGCCTGCAGCGGCAGGCTCAGGCTGGGCAACTCGTCCAGGAAGAGCGTGCCCCCGCTTGCCGCCTCGAAGAGCCCGATCCGCGCGGAGCGCGCATCCGTGAACGCTCCGCGTTCGTGTCCGAACAGCTCCGATTCGGCCAGGGTTTCCGGGAGGGCGGAGCAGTTGATTTCGACCAGCGGCTGGGCGGCGCGCGGGCCGTGCCGATGGAGCCATCGGGCGATGGAGGTCTTGCCCGTGCCGGTCTCGCCGACGATGAGCACGGGAGCGAGGCTGGTTTGCAGGCGCTGGTCGGCGGCCACGATTCGGCGAAGCTGTTCTTCGACGTCGGCCAGAGCGACGCCAAAGACAAACTCCTGTCCCGATTCTCCCTCGCGCCGGTGCTCATCGAGGCGGGCGGCGCGCCGGGCGTTGCGGGCGCGCTGGATGACCAGCGGCAGTTCGGGTGGGTCGAACGGCTTGACCAGGTAATCCAGGGCTCCCAGCCGCATGGCTTCCACCGCACCGCCGACGCCGCCCTCGGCGGTCATCACGATGGCGCCGGTGTTTGCGGAGAGGCTCGAATCCCGGAGCAGGTCCGTGCCCCGGCCGTCCGGCAGGTTCACGTCCAGGATCGCGTAGTCGAAGGCTGACTGGCGCAGCGACTCGCGGGCCGCGGCGAGCGTACCCGCCGCGGTGACGTCCATTCCCAGGTGCTCGAGGTAAGCGCCCAACTGCCGGCGCAGCAGGGCTTCATCCTCGACCAGCAACACGCTCACACCCGCCAGCGCGATTTCGTCCATGCCCTCTTATCGCTCCCGGGAGAGCTTTCGACGAGCCTGATTTGCCGGAGGCAACGGCGCAGCGCAGGAGCGCCGAAGCCAAAGCCCAGAGCGCCACGGCCGCTGGCAGAACGCAGGCTCGGGACAAAGGACCCGCGGCGTCTCCAGGCCAGCCAGCCGAGGGCGGCGCTCGCCATCAAGCCGAGCGACGACGGTTCAGGGATGGCTGTGAGGGAGCCGTTCACGGTGACGTTGTCCAGCCGCAGGTTCCCGGTGCCGGTGGCGTTCCAGCCGTGAAACCGGAACTCGAGAAGGTCGCCGGCGTCTCCGATGAAGTCAGCCAGGTCGAGGCTCTGGCTGCCGAGGGTGGTCGTGATGGCGAAGGGATCGCTGGTGAGCAGCGACTGTCCGTTGCGGAAGAGGGCGACCTGGCCCCATTGGGGTCCGGTGCTCGACCGCGACGTGTCCCAGGTGATCGTGTCCAGAACCAGCTGCCAGCCGCTCTCGGGTTCGAGGGTGAACCCCACATACTCGGTCGGATCGAGCGCTCCGGCCTGGGTCCATTGAGAGCTCGAGAACAGATCCGCCTGGCTGGCGACGCCCACATTGACCCGAGCGAACGGGCTGACCGCGAGGTGTTCGATGACGGGAACGGTCGCGTCCCCGGCCGGGTCCGGTCCGGGGAAGTCGAACATGAGAAGCCCGGCGGCCTGCAACGTGAACCAACCCAGTGTGCCGATGAACAGACAAGCGATGCGTTTCATGGATCTCCTTGGATGAAGGTTGATGGTGAACGGAACAGGCCGGGAGAGCCCGTCGGTTCGCCGTCCCCCCCTCCTTGGCGTCGGGCATCGCATTCGAGTGACTGAGCGATCCGACGGGGCACGTCTCCCGGCTGACCGTCGAGGTAGGCAGTTAGCGTGCCAACTGGAGTGCTCGACTCCTGGAGCGTGGGGTCAGCAGGTCACGTTTTGGTCTCTCCTGTTCCAGGCCTGTTCGCCTTCCGTCGAATACGCCACACTAGTGTGGTGTCCCTCAAAGGGGTGGACATTCGTTGTGCCCAAAACGGCCTGGGACGAGGCGCGAGGAGGGAGTGTATCCCTGGCGATACTCGACCGACGGAGCAACGAAGCCCCAGGCCGTTTTCGGCGCAACCCCTTGGGCGGCCGTTCTTTTGCCACCAGACGGCGTTGCTCGCT
>JAKQDD010000033.1 GCA_029556615.1 Verrucomicrobiota bacterium
TCAAGGCGCGGGCTGGACGCGGTTTGCCAGGCCTTGTGGGGGAGGTGGAATGACGCCAGGGTTTCACTACGTCTACATTCTCGAATCCAGCATTGATCGCAAGCGATTCTACGTTGGATTGGCAACGAACTTGGAGGATCGCCTGGCGCGACACAACCGCGGCGATGTGCCTCACACATCCAAGTACCGCCCTTGGCAAGTCAAGTCGGCTATCGCGTTCCGAGACGCTGATCGCGCCGCCGCTTTCGAACGCTACCTCAAAACCGGGTCCGGTCGCGCGTTCACCAAGAAACGGCTCTGAGCTGTCGAACTGGGCTGAGCGCGCCAAAGCTGCTGGTTACCCGGAGCGCTTCGCCACGGAAGCACTCGGCCACAACAGCGCGGCCGTTCATCGAGCCTACGCCAGAAATGGGCAGGTCCTGCTCCCGGCACTCGTGGTATACGAGCAGGAAGCCGTGCAAGTTCCGGCTCTTGAACGGCCGCCGCGAAGAAGATCAACGGCAACTGGCCGGGTGCTTCGGTGACCGTCCCTTTCAGTGTGGCTTCAATCGTGGTCGGTCCGCTGTTGGATGCCGCCTGCCGAACTTGCCATCGATCTCGGATGCCAATTCGGCCAGGCGTTTCTGGAACTGCGCCTCCGTCACAAACCGGTTGTTCTCCGCTTTCACCTCAACATCGGCGCTCAAGTCGAGGCTGTGCGCCAGATTACCCCGGACCGTGTTGCCGCGGGCCAGGTTCTTCTTCTGCCCCACCTGCACCCACGGCCTCGCCCGCCCGGACCAGCGGCTGAAGCAGGCGTTGTTCCGGATGTCGCAACCCTGGGCGTCTCCCAGCGTGATGCCATGCCAATGGTTCACCCCGACCACGTTATCCTCGACCGTGAAACGCACCAGCGGCCCGTCGAAACAGCCGATGCCCTGCAGCTCGTTTGGAAACGACAGGCCGTCGGTCTCTCGGGCGAGGATGATGTTCCCGCGCAAGGTCACGTCGCGCACCGTCCCAGGTTCGGCAAGATGTTCTGCCGGTACGCCGCATTGGGAAGGAAGGTGGTGAAGTGGATCCGCCTTTCGATGCAGTGCCGACGGTCGAGCAAAGCAGATGGCCAATGGGGCGCCAGTACAAGTAGCGGGGCCTGGGATGCCCAAGCCAAAACGCGAGGAGAGTGTCCACTACGTGCTCCACACCAAGCACTTCGGATTCGTAGAGCCCGACGTGCCCTTCCGCAGGTTGATCTTGTGCAGCACGCGGCCTCGCGGACTCCATGCCTGAGATCGGAACAGTCCGCGCTCAGGATCCTGCAGCGGGCCGCCCCCCCGCCATTCCAGGATAAAGCGACCCGGTCGAAGGCACGCCACCTGAACAAAGCAGCCCCGCTCGTCCTCGATGACCAGGCGGGCGATACTCATGGAAGGCTGAAGACTGGTTCCTCGACCTTCAAATGCTCAGGCTTCTCACTCTTCCTTCATGCTTCAGCCTTTCCAGGGCGGTGCGGTCCTTCTCGGTGAGTCGGTACTGTTGCAGGCGGCTCTGGGGTTTGTCGGGGATCGTGCGCTCGATAAGGCCGTTGGCCAGGGCTGGGGCCAGATATCGGTCGCGAAAATTCGCCTGCCCCTTCAAACCCATCGCAACCTGGATTGCAGTCCGAGTCATGGGGGTGTTCAGCACCTGCAACAGTCGTCCGACTTCACCCGTGACTTCACCCGTGACTCTGCCTGGACCTTGCCGGGGTGGTTTCGCGTCCGCTTGAGACACCGGCCAGAACGTCACGATGATGTCGCCAGTGGGTTGTTCTTCCCATCGGGGCGGCGGATTCCCGTTTTCCTGGCACCAGTCGAGGATGTTCAGCGTGCCGATGCCCCACTGCTCGATGACGCCCGCGCGGTAGAAGACCGATGCGATGAGCGGATTCCACGGCTTGGACGCGTGCGGCCTGCTGAGGTCGTCGGCCTTGAGACCGAAGTGGAACCTGCCAGGGTTCGTGCTCTCGAGATGGTCGTCGTACATGGCCACAGCGACGGCGCCGCCAGGGACAATATAATCGCGATGGCAGAGCGAATTGGCGATGGCTTCGCGGGTGGCGCGAGACGGATACCACGGACGATCTTCGCGGATCATTTTGCCCGGTACCACGCCACCAGGAAGAAAAACCCCGCCGATTGCATGACCGCTTTCCGGCGGCTGCGTTTACGTTTACTCGCCTGAGACAAGCAGGACGCCGTGGCAGGAACGGAGCGGAACCGAGCAGGATCCATCCGGCAGTATTCTCACGGGGACGCGACCGTCGCCCCCGTAAGCCTTGGGGCCTGGCGCGCGGAAGATGACTTCGAACGAAGCTGGCTTCGCATCCTCGGGGTTGTCCGCCGCCGTTACGAAGAGCGCTCGCGCCGTGCAGGCGGGATCGCGCGCGGACATCTCACCCACGAGGAGCGGCGCGCCGTTCGCGGCGCGCACACCCTTGAAGAAGGCAGTGTCAAGCGCGTCGGGGCAGGATACCGGCTCCTTCGGGTTGCGCGACGACTCGCTCGGGAAGCCGACGAAGTGCGTGGCCGTGGATCTGAACTTCATGTACTCGGGCCCGAGGCGTTTCAGTTCGGCGTTGACCTTCTTCAGCTTCGCATACTGCGCCGTCGGCATGCCCGCGGCGTCGAGCACATTGTTCGTCCACCAGCCCTTGCTCCAGCACGCCCAGGTGATCACCTCCGCGCCGAAGCTCATAGCGGCACAGGCCTGGAACCGCAGGCTGTTCTCGCTCGTCGGCGGCTGGTCCTCGCGCGAGTTCACTTGCGGAATGTACCAGAATCCACGTCCGGTGCGGCGGCAGGCATCCGCCACCAGGATGAAGTTGTCGTAGCACTTCGAGAGGAACCTGTCTAAGCCCGCGGGCCCGACGTAGGGATAGAAGTCGTACGAGATGTAGTCCAGCGGCACGTGGCGGCAGTACTCGGCCACGTGCTCCGCGTAGGTCGTGGTGCCGAGCTGATTAACAGTCTGCTTGCCCGTGTTCTGGGCGACGCTCGCGTAGTTCGGATAGAGGTTCAGGTAGAGGGGCACGCCCGGCAGTTCGCGGTTCAATTGGGGCACGACCTCGCCGTAATACGGAAAGTCGAGCGCGGAAGGTTCGTCGCCGATGTCGACCGCCCAGATCGCCGGGTGGTCCTGCAGCGTGGCCGCGCCCTTCGAATAGACGTCGGGCGGATTCTTCTCGCGCAGCTTGCCGGCGTTCTCTCCGTCGCCGCCCCACCAGCCGGGCACAACTCCGTTGACAATTGCGCCCACACCGTGCTTCGCGAAGAGGTCGAGCGTGGAGCGGTCGTCGGCGCCCACGCCGACGATAAAGTCCACGCTGCACTCCCTGATCGCCTTCACGTGCGCTTCGGTACGCGCGTTCGCCTGCAGGCAGTACGCGCCGATGAGCAGTTTCGAACGGTCCATGCGCGGTGCCGCCGCGCAAACCGCGGAGGCCGCGTAAATGGCGGCCAGTGTGCAGGCGATGGTTCTCTGGACTGCATGTTTCATTGGTCTGAGGCGCGCCTCGCTAGGGGTTTCGTTCGTGTTGACAGAATCGTTCTACCAGAACGTCCGCCCGTCGGCAAGTCCCCGACTCGCGGTTCCGCGGAAAATGATTGGCAGGGGCAAACGATGATGTCAGCCGAACCACCGGCAACCGGGCCGGAAGCCAGGCACGGACGGTGTGGGCGAGTTTGGCATGGCCGAGAGTTTCGAGGAGATACCCAAGCCGCTGCGCCGTGGTTGGTTCGTCCTCCGCCTCCAGCACGCGCCGTAGTTCACCCGGACGCAGAAGCGGCAGCAGCGAGGTAAGGGTCTCAGCCACGCCGCCAATCCCCCCAACGCGTGGCGCATATCGGACGAGATCGAACGCGGTCGTCTCGGGCGTGCTGATTAGGAGGGGAGCAAAGGCATTTGCCTGCGGCTGACTTCACGCCGATTGGATCCGCCGCTTCACGTAGAACACGATCCGGAGTCCAGAACTCCTGAAATGGTATGATGCGAAAATGTCCGCTTTTTCGCTTCAGGAGGTCTCCCGCACCGCGTAGCGCAGGCGTAAGTGCTAGCCTGGAAAGCAGGTTTTGGTTCGATTGAGTTCTTCGCAGAGCGCGGCGAGCGCGCGGGTGCGATGAGGTGAGCTCTGGGGTGCCAGCGTTTTCATTCAATAGTTCGCCTGCACGAGGACTTTGCCCGCCAGGCCCTTCAGCACAATCAACTCCTTGTCCGGATCGAAGTCTGGCCAGGCCTTTCCGCCCAGCGCGACACTCCGAATGCGGGCGCCCCGGGGATGGCGGAATCGCAACCGCACCGCCTGGGGCGCCAGGCGGGACGGCAGTTCGATGCTCGCGCGAATCGCGGCGTGGTCCACATCGGAAACGATCTCGTACGCAACGGTGCCAAAACAACTCGGCGCGTTTCTCACGGAGATCCTCTGGCCCTGGGCCAACCAGGCCCGCGGGGTGGCCCGCGCCAGCCAGAGCTGGTCGCCGTCTTCGAGGACGAACAGGGCGCGCATCCGCTCGAGGAAAGCGCCCACCTCGAACGTCTTGTCGCCGCCGTTGCCCTCGCCGGTGCGGTTGGGATGTTCGCGGAACTGGTACCCCTTATCCGGGTCCACGTCCGCCGCATACTGGTTGAAAGTCGATCGTAGATAGTTAGGCACGTCATCGCGCAGAAGATGCGCCAGGGCCGATTGCGAGTAGCCGCATTGGTAGTAGTAGCCCCCGATGCTGAACCAGGCTTCCGGGTTGGACGGTTGCCGTGCCTGCGTGTGCAGCCGAACCATCCAGTTATCCCGGTACAGGTTGTCTTCGAGTACATCGAGCCACTCGTCGAGGCGGGGATCATCCGCCGGCACCACACCTAGACCGAGCGCCGCCGCGCCGAGGTCGCTGTCCATGACAAGGCTGCCGGCGTGGGCCCCGCCAAACGGATTGCCGATCTCGCTAAACAGACCGCGCAGATACGGCGCCGGCGGAATGGACCGGCGATAAGAGCCGTCGCTGACGCGAATCACGGGGGCGACGGCGCTCGAGCGGTCCGCTGCCCGAATGATCGCCTGGCGCAACTGTTCGGCCTCGTCGCGGTACTTCGCCCCTGTGTCCGGTTCGAGCTCCGCGATGGCCTCGGCGGCGTGCTTGAGTCCCCGCCAGTAGAAGACGCTCGTCTGGTAGAGACAGCGCCAATCGGCGTAGTCGCCCATCTCGCAAGGGGGGATGAGTCCCGCGGACCACGTATCGGGCCCGGCGGTCTCGATCCACCGCTGGCGTTGTTGGACGATCCACTCGCAGGCCGCCTTGAAGTTTGCCAGGTGTTCCGTCAGCCAAGGTTTGTCGCCCGAAAGCCGGTAGTGCTGCGCCATGGCGTAGAGCATCGAGCCGTGTCCCTGCGCATGGTTCAGATCCCAACCGCTGACGTTGAGCGCACCCGCTCGGCCGGAAAACATACCGCGGGCCACCATCTGACCCTGCGACTTGAACCAAGGCCCAAAGCCCGATCGCGGGATGTCGTGTTCCCCCAACTGATCAAGCGCATTGAAGATGCGCCAGGACTCCTGCCCGAGCAGGGCTCGGTAAGGCCAGATCACAATCTGATAGGTGCCGCTCTCGAGCACGCACCGCCGTTTGACGTGCCAGAAAGCCAGCCGCCAGGCGGCCGAGGCCAGCTCATCGGGCACCTCGATCTGCATGGGCGGCTCGGCCTCCGGCTTCGGATATGCCGGTCGCTGAGCCCCGTAATGGTCGGCCAAAACCTGCGCGAGGCTTTGCTCAGGCCTCTGCCGCACGCGCTGTCGGGTCGTCGCGAGCTTCTTGTCCACCCATTGCCGCAATAATGACGTGGCCGATTGCCCACTCCCACCTCGGCTCACGCAGAAGCCCAGGCTGGGAACGAAGACCGGTTCACCCGCTTCCAGGTCTCGCGGCGCGAAGGAGAAGGTCCCGCCCGCGGTCCGCACCGTGACCACCGTGCGGTTGGGGTGATACGTCAGCAAGCCATTGGAGCCGGTCGGAAGATCGCCTGCCGGCTTGAACCGGACCTCCTGCGCGTCGTTGGCCACATAAAAGAGCTCGACCGCAATCCCGCGTCGGCCTCGGGCCGCCGGGGCCGAACGCCATGCGCCCGGCCCATTCAAGGTAACGCCCACTCCGTCCGCGAGGGGTCTGAGGGATCCCAACCGCCCGTTGTAGATCTCCAGGTGGCCATCGAAGGCCCGACTTCGCTGTCCGGTCTGCAGGCCCCATTCGATCTCGACGCGCAAGGGCGTAACGGAGGAAACGCCGTACGCGCGCAACGCGGTGACCGCTGGCCGCGGTCCCATTCCCTGGAAGCGCACCCGGAGCCTGTCGATCAAGATCAGCCCATGCGGATCCGCTTCGTAGCGAAAGCCACTGTCATACTGGGCTAACCGCTGGACAATTGCCTCCCGTTCGGTCGTGTAGACCACCTGGCGTCCATTGGCGCCTCTCGTGGCCGCCCCCGGGAATGGCTCGTATTTCCTGGTCCACCAGCTCGGCCGGTTGTCCTGCTTCTCGGTGGGCGTATTCGTGGCCACTTCGAGAATCAGCGGCGATCGATCCGGGACGTCCTGGGCAAAAGTCACTTCCACTTGCCGTACGGGGCGATGCTCCTCCCACATCACGCCAGCCAACGCGTCTTCCTTGCCCTCGGTCAGCCACTGCGTCTCCTTGGGGTTCTGGCCCGCCGGAGCGCCAGCCCGGAACACATAGCCGGAAGCGACTAAGTCCAACAACGAGCCGTTCGCACTGCCGCCGGCGCCCTCAGCCGCCTCCGGCGCGACGTGGGATAGTCCCTCCGCCTGCCAGCACCGCGCGGCCTGAGGTTGGACGCCCCACGCCGATCCGGCCAGAACGACCGTCCCCTTGATGAACTCACGACGCGTGGTTGACTTCATGCAATCAACGCCTTCCCTCTACGCAGCCAGCACCCGGCACCTTCTCGCCACGTAACTTGTCAGCGCCCGACGGAGCCAGGCCAATCGCCCCGCGGCCAAGGCATCGCGCATGCGCAACTCAAACTCGTCCATGCCGGGATTCCGGTTGGCAGACGATCGAGCTTTTGCCATCGCCGCGAGAGTTCGTTCCGCCTCCGTGCGCAGTTGCGTCACGATCGGCTCCGGGGGCGTTGCCGCGAAGCCTGTGATTTGCACGTCCGGAGCGACCGCGACAGCGCGCAGTTCATAAGGCCCGAGGACCAATCCCCATCGTTGCGGAAGGCCGAGCGCCAGCCCGGTCGCCAAGTCCCTAGCCCCGGTCGGTTTGCCGCTGAAAGTCATCTCGAGCGGGATGGAATAGTGGCTCCGTAGCAGAACTTGTGGGTCAGAATGGCACATCCCAAGGGCAGGCAGGCGAGTCCGTTACGCGTGGCGACCGGTGGCGACGCGACCTGGAGGCTCGAAGGCCGTCGCCACGATCTCGGCGACGCTGCGGAAGGTGTTGCGCCCATTGGAGAGCCACGGGTTGACGAGGTCTCCCTCGCCCACGTTTTCCATGCGGACCGAGCGTTTGGATTCCCAAGTCTGGAGGTAGGCACCTTCACGCGCGATGCCACAGCCCATCGGCGAACGGCAATTCCGACCATCCATCGTACCACCCTGGCCGTCCCGGTTCTCGTACCAAGTGTCGGCGCGAAGAACGTCAAGGTCCCCGTCGCCATCAAGGTCCATGGCCCCGTTGGGCGTGATTGCGCCGTGAACCGGCGGGCCGATCAGATGCCGCGACCACGGCTGCCGAGGATTGGCCGGGATGGAAAACCAGCAGAGCGAGTTGAGTTGGGTACGCTCGTCGCCCATCAGGCCGACATCAGGCTTGCGATCACCGTCGATGCCCACCTCGTGTCGCACCCACCGATCGGCCGATTGAAACTCGAACCTCCAGCGAAAGCTCCAGCGATTGCCTCGTAAGCGCCTCCGTTCGGATAGTGGCGGCCTACTGCTTGCCTAGCCTTAGAGAACGTGCCACATTGGCGCGTCTGAAGCCGGTTTTAGGTTCGATTCTGACCCTCGCCTCCAGCCTTCGCTGGCCTGGCGGCCAGCTACGGCTGGCAGGCCAGCGAAGGCTGCGCGCCATAGCCCGAAGGGCGACGGCGGGCTTCCCTCAGCGCGAAGCGCCTGGCGGCCAGCTACGGCCGGCAGGCCAGCGAAGGCTGCGCGCCATCGCCCGAAGGTCGACAACTACGCAACGGGCGCGATCGATGTGAGAAAGGCAGCGCCACCCGGGTGGCCGTCTGCCCTGGACCGGTTCGCCGCGCTGCACGCTGCGAATTCCGAACTCAGAGTTCGGCTAAGGCGGCGCCAACGAGTTCTGCGCCAACTGCACCGGAACGCCAGGCGAGCACACAACGCCCGAACTCCGGCACAGGCCCGGCGGCCACCGACGAAAGTCGGGCGCAATGGACCCTGCCCGTGCGGCAGCGGCAAGGAATTCAAACATTGCTGCGGTCGATGACCGATTGCGTTTGTGGTGAGGGAGTCAGGCGTGGACGTCGAGGGGCATGTCAACGCGGAGATGGCTACCAGCCCACAGCTCCGCAATTCGCGTCGATGCGCAATGCCATCTCTCTTACTTCGTAACGGGCGCCGGGGCGACTGATCACGCCGGAAGCAGCGACAGCAGATTCGTCTTCACGTACTCTCCAGCGATCTGCGGATCGTACACCACGCCAGTGCGCAGCAACGACGCAGTGTCGGAGCAGAATCCCCGATCGGCCAGATGCCCTTCGAGCAACCCGATGAACTCCCGGCGGTTGGCCACGCTGCCTTCCTGCTGCAGGTAGTACTGAAACGACTCGATGACCGCGCGAGGATCAACGGGCGGTACGGCTCGCGTCAACGCCCAGTAGAGGTCGAATAAGTCCCGTCCCCGGCGTCGCTGGAACAAGGCCCGGAGTTTCGTTCCCAGCATCTCCGCCAGATCATAAGCCTTGAGTTGCGCCCTCACCTCCGCGTCGCGAAACGTGAATCCGAAAGGAATCTCGACCATCGGCCGATGAGCGGCGCGCTCGGTCACGTTCGCCTCGACTACGATGCCCAGTGTCGTGCCGGGGTCGATGAGGGATGGAACGGCATACGTCATCCGGAGAACTCGTGAAGGCCTGACCGTGTTGCGAATCGCCAGGCTCAGTGCATCCCAGACCGATGTTGCCGGGGCGCCCAGCATCGGATTCAACACCCGGCGCAGGGCCTTCCGGATGTGGTCTTCGGGACGATTGCCGACCACCACCAGATCAACGTCCTCGCTGTAGCGGGCGGCGGGCGCCAGATGGACCTTGTGCAACAGCGTGCCACCCCGCATCGCGATCTGGTGGCGGAGAAACTCGTCGGTGAACAACGCCACCATAGCACGGCACAAGATGAGATCCTGCTCGACCTGTCTTTGGCTGGGCCAGGGCACCGCCACCTGGTGCGCCAGAATATCGCGGCGGGTGATCGGGAGTGTCGACGTCATGGCAGGTGCAATCTGGCTTCACCCGAATTGTTCAGGACCTTCCAGCGCGGATTAACTTGAGCCTTCCGTTCTCCGGCAAACGATGATGTCAGCCGAACCACCGGCAACCGGGCCGGAAGCCAGGCACGGACGGTGTGGGCGAGTTTGGCATGGCCGAGAGTTTCGAGGAGATACCCAAGCCGCTGCGCCGTGGTCGGTTCGTCCTCCGCCTCCAGCACGCGCCGTAGTTCACCCGGACGCAGAAGCGGCAGCAGCGAGGTAAGGGTCTCAGCCACGCCGCCAATCCCCCCAACGCGTGGGGCATATCGGACGAGATCGAACGCGGTCGTCTCGGGCGTGCTGATTAGGAGGGGAGCAAAGGCATTTGCCTGCGGCTGACTTGACGCCGATTGGATCCGCCGCTTCACGTAGAACACGATCCGGAGTCGACCGACCCTGACCTCGCGGCGCGGTCGGTCGGTTATCACTTGGGTCACTTGGAGCGCCTGGGGATTAGCGCCATACGTGCTGGCGGCGGATTGCAGCGCCAAATAGTAGGGTTGCCTGAGCCAACTCATGTAATCATGAAGCCACCAGAGAACGGGCGGAGCGCCGATCGCCCGGTGTTCAGGGGCCACGATTAGGAAGAACTGCTGGCGAGGGGAGACTCGGATTACCTGCGGGCCCAGCCTGAGCAACTGGTTCTTCGCTGCGATGGGGGAAAGGCCGGTCCGCTGAACCAGTTCAGCCAGCGAGAAGGCCACTCGGCCTGAGGCGAGATGGGCGTCGACGAACGCCGCCGCCGCGCCGACCAGGCGGCCTCGGGCTGGTTCTTCCGGTTTCATTCGGTTGGCGCATCATAGCGTTTTACGCTCCATTGTGCAAATGAAACTGAATGCCTCATATTTCTGGATCGATTCCAGGAGCGAGGTGATTGAAGCAGATCCGACCCGGACGGTGAGAGGACGCGCGCTGCATGCCTCAACGCGGTTGGATGGAATAGTGCGGGTTCGGCAACTTGATCGCCCTGCCTCTGCAGCGGCACGCGCGAGATCATGGTCACAGCGTCTTCATTGATGACGCCTTCGAGCCTCATTCGGACCAGTGGGCGTTGCTCGCCTCGGTGCAGCGCGTGTCGAGGGCGCAACTCGAAGGGTTGGTGCAGTCGGCCGAGGGGCGCGGTCGCATTCTCGGCGTCAGGATGGCCGCGACCGAAGGTGAAGATGATGCCCCCTGGACAGCTCCTCCTTCGCGACGAAGGAAGGAAGCCCCGATCGAGGGTCCGTTTGCCGGTGGAACTGGAGTTGGCGTTGGCCGACCAGATCTACCTCGCCAAGGAGGACCTGCCGCCCGCGCTGCGGAACCGCCTGATCCGCCTGGCCGCTTTCCAGAACCCGGAGTTCTACCGGGCCCAGGCGATGCGGCTGCCGACCTATGACACGTCGCGGGTGATCGGCTGCGCGGAGGATTGCGCGCAACACATCGGTCTTCCTCGCGGTTGCCTTGAAGAGGTCAACGGGATGCTCAAAGAACGCCTTGACCTCTGTGACTGATGAGCAACGACGCCAGCGAGCCCAAGCCCCCCAGCCCTTCGGGGCGGGGCGGCACCGAGCCCGCTGCATCGTTCCTCGGTCGGTCGAGTGTCTCAGAGGATACACTCCGTCCCTCGGGCGGCTCGACCGATCTCGCCGAGGTCCTCGCATCGGGCCCGGTGGCGCTCCCGCCAAAATCGGAAGTAATTCTTGCACAGACCCTCAACTGCGTTTGCGCCTGAAGACTACGAATTCCCCGGGCCAGGCTTCTCAAGATGGCAGCCCTGGAATACCCTTCGCGGCTTGATGAATGACCGCCCGTATTCCCTCACGCTGTCGACACGGCGTGAGTTCATCCGTCGCCTGAGCCTCGGGCCAGCCCTCCTGGCTGGCGCCGCCCATGCCGCTGGCAAGACCAAGCCCGCACGCCGGGTGCGGTTCGGATTGATCGCTGACATCCATCCCGATGTGATGCCCGACGGGATCGAGCGGGTACGCGCCTTCGTGGCAGCCATGCAGAGAGCCAAGGTGGATTTCATCCTGCAGCTTGGCGATTTCTGCTGGCCGGCCCCGCGCAATCGACCGTTCCTTGATGCCTGGAACCAGTTTCCCGGCCCCCGGTTCCACGTGCTTGGCAACCACGACATGGATGGCGGCTTCGCGCGCGAGCAAACCGTCGCCTTTTACGGCATGCCGGACAAACACTACGTGTTCTCGGCCGGTCCGGTCCGGGGCCTTGTCCTGGACGGCAACGAGCCCGGCGGCAAGGCCGCAGGATACAAGCGGTTCGTCGGAGCCGACCAACTCGCCTGGCTCGAACGCGAACTCGCAGCCACCGACCGACCGGTGTTGGTGTTCATCCATCAGCCGTTCGATGCCGACCACGAAGGTTGCCTGGAGAACAGCGCCGCAGTCCGGGCCGTCCTCGAGCGGGCCGAGCAGCGAAGGCGGGGCAGCGTCGTGGCCGTGTTCGGCGGCCACCTGCACTTGGACTACGCGCGGGCGGTCAACGGCATCCGTTACATCCAAATCAACAGCGCTTCGTATTGGTGGCTGAATAACCCGGCGGCCCGCCGGGAGACGTACCCACCCGAGGTGCACAAGGCCTACCCCTACTTGACGCACGTGGCGGCGTACCGAAACCCCGTCTGGGCCCTGGTGACGCTGGATTTCGAGCGCGCCGAGTTGGTCATCAAGGGGAGACGCACTCGATGGGTCGGCCCTGATCCCTGGGCTCGGGGTGAGCAGGCGCCCTGGCCGCGCGAGCAGCTTCGCCCTGCCGTCTCCAGCCGGCGACTGAAACTGAATGCGTAAACCGCCCGCTTTGGGATGTTCTTGTGAGCGTCTGTGCAGCCTGCAACGCGTTGGCCGGGCCGAAGCAGATCTTCAACGACCCGCCCAGCACGCACACGGTTTCGGCGAGGGCAAGCGAAGCGATGCGCCTGGCCATTATCGCGCCCATCGAACAGTCATGCCGGGGATCATCCGCCACATCCACACCACCCGGCACCACAATCCCGATCTCACCGCGCGGGGGATCGTCCTCGAGATCACCTTCGACGATGCGTCGGAGCCGGCGGTCTTGTGCCCGCTTGCCGATTTCTTCGGCGACGGCTACAACGGCTGCTTTCGATGAGATCAGTGTCATCGCGCAGACCCCGTGACCCAGAAGATTCCGACGATGCGTTCGCCAAGAACCCCCCTATGAACAGCAACCCCTCCATTCCACGCCGCGCCTTTATCGAGAAGGCCGCTACCATCACCGCCATCGGCTTCGCCGCGCCGCATCTGGCCTCTGCGGCCGATCCTACACCTTCCGCCAGTCCGCGTCCAAACAGCCGGATTCACGTCGGTCTTATCGGCTGCGGCAACATGGGGCGGGTCAACCTGAGCAACTGCGCCGTGCATCCGGACGTGGTGGTCACCGCGGTCTGCGATGTGGACGAGAACCGGCTCGAACCGATTGTCGAGCGGTTCAAAGGCAGCCGGGGATACCGGGACTATCGGGAAATGCTCGAGCAGCGGGACCTCGATGCGGTGATCATCGGCACGCTCCCCCACTGGCATGCGCTCCAGGCCATCGCCGCCTGCGAGGCGGGCAAGGACATCTACATTCAGAAACCCATGACCATGCACCTCGCCGAGAGCCTCGCGGTGCGCAACGCCGTCAAGAAACACCAGCGCATCAGCCAGGTGGGCACGCAGCACCACGCCCGTGAAGAGCATCACCGCGTCATTGAATACGTCCAGTCCGGCAACCTCGGACCCATCGGCGTGGCGCGCGCGTTCAACGTCATGAACCAGACTCCACGGGGGATCGGCACCGGGGGTCAGCAGGACGTTCCGGAAGGCATGGACTGGGACCTGTGGTGTGGACCCGGACCGCTGGTGCGCTACAACCGGCTGCTGGCGACGGATGCGTATCACCACTGTTCCTGGATGGATTTCAGCGGAGGTTGGACTCCCGGTAACGGACCGCACATGCTCGACCTTCCCATCACGGCACTCGACCTGGGTTACCCGCTGGTGACCAGCGCCTCCGGCGGCCGCTTCGTGGTCCGCGATGATGGCGACGCCTACGATCATCACGAGGTGCTCTGGCGCTACCCCAACCTCACGCTCACCTGGATGATGTCGCTCACCAACAGTTACGGTTTTGATTTGCAGGGGGACCCGCGGCCCCGGACCCGCCTGGGTGTCTATTTCCACGGAGCCAACGGCACGTTCTACGCCGATTACCTCGGCGCCGCCACACTGGTGCCCGAGGGTGATGCGCTCAAGGGCAAGTCCGTCCCGGCAAAGTCCATCCCTCCTTCCCCCGGTCAGGAGCGGGAATGGCTCGACTGCATCAGATCGCGTCAGCAGCCCAGTTGCAGTGTCTTCCACCATGTGAAGGTGGATGTGCCGATTGTGCTCAGCCTGCTCTCCCTGCAGTTGGGCCGCTCGATCCGCTTCGATCCGCAAAGCGAGCGCATCGTCGGGGACGAAGAAGCAGCCCGTCGGGCGGTTCCGGAATACCGTGCACCGTGGAAGTTCCCCCGTGAGTACCTGACGGCATGAACACGTGTGCTCAGCAGATCAGTTTCAGGTAAGGGTCTGTGCCAGAGCATCGTGCCCTTCGTTTTCACTCGCCGCAGCGCATGACGGCTTGGTAGTCCGATAGGACGGCCCCGGAAACCCAGGTGCGGTTGCCGGGCAGATAATTGAGGAGCAAGCGATCCGTCACTCGCCCGCGCTCGGCTCCTTTTGCGGCCAGGTAAACCGCCCGCACCTTGAACGATCAGGCACGACCGCAGCCAGCCCGGCGACGCAAGCCAGTTGTCGCTGCCGCGCGCTCGCCGGACGATGGTGTCCTTGGGCGCCCATCGGATCTCGCGGATGATCGGGCTGGGGGGGGACCGGAGCGCTTTCGGGCGGGTGTTCGGACTCCGAACGAACGGCGGCGCAGATCGGCCCCAGAAACGGTTCGAGCACACCGTAGTGGCCCGCGCCGTTCTGGCGCAACCACGATTTGCCGGCGCGCGCGATGACGAGGTCCAGGCTGGGGATCACCACAATCAGGCTGTCGTAAAGTCCCCAAGTCCAGAAGGCGTCCCGCGGCACGTCCGCGAGGGTGCCATCGTTGTTGTTCCACCACAGCAATCCGTAATGCGCCGAGGCAGAACCAAAGCGGTCGGCCGGAGTCGGCGGCTCCAGGACAGGCAACCGAGCCACCTCGGGCGCCGTGCGGCGGGCCAGTTCGACGAAGCTGCGCGGCAGGATGGCGCGGTCCTTCCAACGACCTTCGCGCAAGTAGAGGTAACCGAACCGCGACATGGCCGCGATGTTGGCACTGATGCCGGCCCCAAACTCGCGACGCGGGATGCCGTCCCCTTGCGGCGGGCGGTACGCGTTGTTTCGCCAGCGCAAGTCGTTCCGGCCGATGCCGATGGGGCCGAACACCCGCTCGAACATCAACTCGTTCAAGTCGCGGCGATACACGCGCGTCAGACAGTCCGCGAGCCAGTTGGGGCCGCCGTCGCTGTAATGCCACTGCGTGCCCGGCTCGAAAAGCAATCTGCCGAAGCCCCCGGGCTTCTCGAAGCCGCCAGTCTGGGTCGCCAGCATGCGCAGCGTGATCTTGTCGAGCCAACCGGTCGGCACCTTTGTGTCTGGCGGCACACCCAGGTCGGGGCAGAACTTTATCGCCGGATCATCGAGCTGCACTTTGCCGTCCATCACCGCCAGGCCGAGCGCCGTAGCGCCAAACGATTTGGTCGTGGATTTCAGATCGTAAAGCTGCTTCGGGTCGCCCCAGGCCATGACCGATTGGCCGTAGCGTAGGATGCAACCGGAACCGCCGCCGGTGAGCGCATAGTCGCGGGCCTGTGCGAGCGTCGCTTCATCCAATCCGACTTCCGCCGGGGTGGCGCGGGGCCAATCCGGAATCGGCCACGAAGGTCCGGTCGTCGTTTGGGGCACCCCAGCGCCTGTCAAGAAGAGAACCAGCGCCATCGAGGCAGTCAACGAGCGGAATGTCTTCATCGCAGAATGTCGGCGGGCGACGGTAGCTTGGAAAAGACATGCATCATCATATCCATGGGTGGGGCCGGTGTCATGGTCTTGACACTTTCACCAGGCACAACCGCCGGGCCGGCAGTTGCAGCGAGACGCGGACGCGCGGGCCTTCAACATGAACTGCCCGTTGCTGAAGTGGCGTCGCGTTGTCTGTGCCGGCCGCCGTCAAAGTGAGTTGGTACTCTCCGGGCGACAACAGGAAGAACTCGGCCTCGAGGGCCCGCGGTTGGGCGCCGAAGTGGTACAATGCCGCGGCGAAGGACGTCCGGCTCGAGTCGGTGACGAGCGCGGCGATCTCTCGCGGCGGCGTCCGCCAGCGCACGGCGTTCAGCGGGAACACCAGGGGATTCCCCGGATCCCCGGTCGCGCTGCTATACAGGATCTCCGGCGACGGCGCGGGCGGAGCGGGTTCGGGGAGATGGATCAAGAAGTTGCGCGTGAACGACAGCACGCGGTCGGTCCAGCGCATTTCGGCGGTGTAGGCCTCCCAGTTCGAGCGAAAGGCTTCGGCGTTGCGCCGCAGCGCGGCTTCGAGCGGAGCGGCATCGCCCGTCAACCGGTAGCGGACATAGCCCGAGGCAGCCGCCCGGAGCAACGGGTCGTACTGCGTGTCGCCGGTGAGCAGCCGGTATTTGGCCAGCGCGTCGGACAGGAACCCTGACATTCTCCGCGCACACCAGGACTCGGAGCCGGGCTCGCCTTCGGGCGCTTGCCGATGCTTCACGCAGAGCGCGGCCATCGAGCGAATGGGTTCAAGGTATCGCTCTTCCCGGGCCGTGTGATAGGCCAGCAAGAGCGTGGACGTCATCAGCCGTGTGGCGCCCGGCCAGTTGTAGAGCGCGTCATTGTGGCCAAGGGAAAACGGCTCCCACCAGGGCCGGTCGGCCTTGGCGAGGCCGCCATCGGGCCAGCGAATGGCCGAGGGCAACACGCCGGCAGGCTTGCCGTTCTCCGCGCGCGAGGCCGCATCCACCCACACCTTGAGCCACTCGCTGAACAGTGCCGTCAACGCCGGGTCGCCGGTGCGCTGCCAGTAGAGGAGCGCCGGCTGGATGATCGACGGATGATAGACGGTGTCGAACGCGCGGGCGACGCTGGTATCGACTCTGTCCACGCTGAAATACATGGACTTGAACTGCAAGAAGCCGCGCTCATTGCGCGCCGTCCAACGCTCGCGCATCAGCTCGGCCAGGCGCAGGGCACGCTGCTTCCACACCGGATCATCCGGTTGCAGGTGCATCATGGGCAAAATCGTGTCGGTCGTGTCTTCGTTGGAATGTTCGACGTCGGTGACGCGGGAGGTGAAGCCCTCGCGCAGGTGCGGTTGCTGGAAAATGCCGCCCGAGAGGCGTTCCTGGGCGGACGTCACGGCCGGGTCCTCGAACGCGATCATCACCGGCACCCACCAGCGCCACATTTCGACGTCGTCGCCCCAACCGCCGCCGAACTGGCCGTCGGGAAGCTGGCGTTCTGCGATCCACCAATGAATCACGTCGGCGAGCTTCTCCAGCCCCTCGCGCTGGAGGTTGGCCCAGGCGGGAGCCGCGGGGTCGGCGGGGTAGGACTTGGGCCACGGGATGGGTTCGCCCAGGTACATGCGCACGACGCGGTTCTCGGGAAACGCCGCGCGGGTTTCCTGGAGCAACTCCCGGGCTTCGCCGAAGTACTTCTCGCGACGCTCCTTCACCGACAGCAGCGGGCTGCTTTGAATCACCTGCCAGATCAACATGCGCCCGCGGTAGAACGCCCACAGGGGCCGCAGGGGCGAACCGGGAGACAGCTCCCGCGGGTACAACGGTCCGTCGCCCGCCGGGCGCACCCGGCCTGTGAAGAAGCGACAGAGGTAACCGTTTTCCGCCGCGCGGCTGTGGTCTGCGACGACGCGCGACTTGCCATCAGCCCAGTCGTCCACCACCGGCAGCAGCTGGGTCAGATCCGCCCGCAGCGTCGCATCGAGATCCGTGCGCGCCTCGAGCTCGCGGAGCCGGCGCAACCGATCCCGCTCATCGTGAGTCGTGCCCGCCAGGTGAATGAGGCGGGTCAGGTCCGCTCGCTGCGGGGCTTGGCCGGGCATCTCGAGGATCACCGGAGGATCGAGAACATCACCGGCCCGGACGGCTCGAGTGTCGGCGGCGTTCGCGACCGTCGCCGCACCCGCCAGAGCAACGAGCCAGCCCGTCAAGGACAAGATCCGAGGGCGCCACGAGCCCGACGACGGGCGCGTCGACGGTGAGGGTCGTTCAGCGTGCTGCATGGGAACCTGCGTTTTTGGTGGAAGGGTCAGTTCTCGAAGACGGCGTTGACCATGCGCACGTTCATCAGCAGGCCCGCCGCGGCGCTGCCGGGATGGGTGAGGCGGTCGTTGATGATCCAGCGGCCCTCGCGCAGAGTGACGCGCGTGCGCGGGAGTTCTCCGGTGGCGAGGCCGATGCCGGTGCACGGACGGCGATAGAAGTTCAGCATCAGCAACTCCATGTTCATCGCGTGCGCCTTCAGGTCACGGAACAGTCCATCCAAGCCGCGGAAGAAAACCGGATTCAAGCGGTCCAAGTCCGGTGTAGCCGGTGTGCCGCCCCAAGGCAGCAAAAATCCGAGCGTGCTGTCAATCAGGTGGCCGTCGCGTGGGGGATTCCTGGCTGCGAAATCACCGGCGCCCAGAAGCCGATACACGGGCGCGGCGGCACCGAGGCGCTGGAGTCTGCAGGACGAACTCCGTCCAGCTCGTGCCCGCGCCGGCGTCGAGCAGCAGCTTGAGGCCGCGATCCCGCGGTTGCGTCATGCCGCCCACCAGCAGCTCCACATCGCCGTCCAGGTCCCAGTCCGCGGCCTGGAGGGTGTGGCAATAGTCCACGACAGCGACGGGGTGTTGGGCCCACGGTTCCGCGCGGCCAGGCCATCTTCCGCCGTTGTGGTGGTCTCTGGCTTGATTTGCAGGGACTTGCGCACCCCAGACCCCGGTTGTCTCCACGACACCGTCCGTGATGTCGCTTGGCCCACGCCATCCTCAGGGGCCGATGCTGAACCTGTCGCCCGCTCGCCGCGGGCTGCATTCATCCCCCCGTCCGAAAAAAGCGGCAGGGGGCTGCCGCACTCCAAAAACTGGCGTCCGCGCCGACCGCCTTTCGTCCCGCGCGCGAGCGTCGTGGAGTGCGGTGCCGCGCTCCAAGCGGCACCGCTTTCCAGGGGGCCCAGCCCCGGAGGACCCCGCCGCCGCGGGCCTTGGCCGAGACGGCCTGCCCCGAGCGCCATCAAGGGGCCGGGCGTTGGGGGATCGAGTCGAGCCGGCGCAACCCTGGGGACTGCGATGGCGGCGCAGCGTCGCTGGCGGACTGCGAACTGGACGCGTCCGTGAAGATGTCGTTGCCTTCCATTCCGGCTTGGTTGCCACCGAATGAGCAGTGTTGCATCACGCCAATCGAACTATCGCAAAAGGCCGCGCCACCGCCGTCTCCCTTGGCGGTGTTGCTCTGAAACTGACAGCCTTCGAGCGTGACGATGGTGCTTTCGAGTTGCGACGCGCGGCTGACGCTGAACACCGCGCCGCCATGGCCGCCGGTCGTGTTCTCGCGGAACAGGCAATCCGTCAGTTTCGGGCGCGAACCGTAGTCGAAATAGACCGCGCCGCCGCGCCAGCGCGCGGTGTTGCCGGTGAAGGTGCAGTTCGTGAACACGGACTCAACGCCGACGCGATCGAGCACTGCCCCACCGTTATCCGCGCGGTTACCGGTGAAGGCGCAGTCCGTGAAAATCGGTTTCGCACGGTCGTAGCTGTAAACCGCGCCGCCATCGCGGGCGAAGTTATTGGTGAACGTGCAGTGGCTGATGGTCATCGCGAAGCCGGTCACGACCTCGGAATTTGGCCGGGTCTGTGGTCCGCGCCGGTAGTTGATCAGGCCGCCGCCCTTGCCGTTGTAGCCACTGCCGTCGGCGCAACCGCCGGTGATGGTGAAGCCGTCGAGCACCGCGCCGTCCGCGCCTATGAGCACGTGATAGGCGCGGTTGCCATCCAAGACCGTCGGATTCTTCGCGGGGTCGCGCTGCGGCTCCGTGGCGTTCCATCCGCCGTAAAGCCGGACGCCAGGACGTAGAACGAAAGACTCCGACCGGTCCGCGCCGAGCCGGTAGGTTCCCGCGGCCACGCGCACCTCCGCGCCGTCTTTCCCGGCATCGGCAAGCGCGGTTTGCAGCGACGAGTAAGCCGAGGCCCATGACCGGCCATCGCCTGCCGCCCCGGCGGCGGCATTAGCATACACAATTCGTTCTGACGACGGGACTCTCTCAGGCGCAGCGTCAAACGGCTCACGGGCGGGCTGCGCTTGGTATTGCTTAAGTTCGCTCAACAATTGGGGCAGTTGTGCCTCCGCGAAACGGCCGGGTCTGTAGCCGGCGTCGCCGTTCGCGGCTTCCATGATGAGCGGCGCGCAGTCGTGCCAGTTGTAGATGCCGGGATCTTCCCAGTCGCAGGTGTTGTTGGTGATCCGGCAGTTGATCAGCGACGGGTCACTGGCCGGGCCGGTGCCCTGATATAGCGGCGCGCCGTAGTCCACCGCGTGGTTGTTCGTGAACGTGCAAAAGTAGAGCACCGGCGAGGAGCCGCCGTCGTTGCCCATGCCACCGGCGCTCTGCGCGCTGTTGCCGGTAAACACGCAGTTGATGAGCGTCGGCGAACAACCGAAGTCGTTATACATGCCCCCGCCCTTCTGGGGCGTCGTGTTCGACTCAAATACGCAATTCAGAAAGGTCGGCGCGGTGCCGAGATCGTTGCTGACGCCGCCGCCGCGACCGCGCGCGGTGTTCTTCCGGAAAGTGCAGTTACTAAAGACCGGCGCTTTGCCGTTAGCGTCGGGACGTGGCGGGAACGAGGTGCTGGTCATGTTATAGACGGCGCCGCCCTTGCCCGCCTGATTGTTCTCGAATATGCAGTTCCGCACGGTCGGCGAGGCATGGACGTTAAGCATGCCGGCGCCCGAGCCGTTGTTGCTTCCGCCCATGATCGCCTGCGGCGTCATGTGAATGGGCCGTCCCCCGCCCTGACCGGGAGGCCCGCCGGTAGGTGGGCCGCCGCCCGGGAATCTGCCACCACCGCCCGGCCGGCCGCCGCCCTCGCCGCCCATCGCGCTACCACCGGTGATCATGAAGCCATCCAGCACGGCGTCGTCCGCGCCGGTAACGACGTGATAAGCGCCACGGCCGTCCAGAATGGTTCGGTTCTGCTGCCAATTGCGCTGGTCGCGTTGGGTTTCGTTGCCGACGAATCCGCCGTAGAGCGCGCCGCCCTTGCGGAGTTGGAAGGTCGCATTGCGATCGTTGCCGGGCGTGTAGGTTCCGCGCGCCACCCAGATCTCGGCGGCGCCGAGGGCGAGCGCGTCCTGAAGCGACGCGAAGGCGGTCGCCCAGGTTTTGCCATCGCGGGTGCCGGCGGTATGAGCGGCATTCACGTAGGCGTGCGGACCGCGGATGGCTGAAGGCACGGCCGGCGGTTGGGTGGCCGGTTGTGGGGAGGCCTCACGAGCGGGCCGATTGTCCATGACGGCCACGCGGGCATCGCGAGCCTTGAGTTCTTCGAGCGTGATGAAGCCATCGTGGTCCGTGTCAATCTGCTCCCAGCGCTGCAACATTCTCGGCGGCGCCTCGTCTCGGCTGATCTTGCCGTCGCCGTTGCGGTCGAATTGCCGGAGCAGTTCCTCCGGAGACAAACGCGGGGGCAGTTGGCCTTGCTGGCCAAACACCGGAAGGACCACGGCTAGCGCCAAAATGGTCAATGCTCGATTCATGACGATCCAATCGCGGCAGGTTTGTAGCACGAAAGGTGGCGTGGACAAAGTCTTTGCCTCGGCCTACCTGGCCTTGTCAGCCTTGAGGATGTAGGAATCGGCGATCTTGAAACTGCCATCGCTTCCGCAGCGATAGTCGACGGTCATTTCGTCTGGGGCGACCTTGACGCGCAGATAGCCGGAACCGCCGAGGATGGTGCCGCTCTGGTAACCGTATTCGGCGGCGCTGCGAGGCACACGATGGCTGCCGGGATTCCCCGGCTGGGGGACTTCTTGATAGACAATGCCATCGAGGACCTGCTTGGCATAGAAGTGATCGTGACCATGGAACACTGCGCTGACGTGGTTCTGCACCAGGACTTGGTGAATCGGGGCGGGCCAGCCAGGGCGGTGCTGCTTGAAGCCATCGGTGCCGTCGGCGCTCTTGCCGCCCCATTCGTAGAAAGGCGCGGCCTCCGCACCGCCGCGGCATTGTTCGTCCGCGCCACCGACGAGGTGGTGGATGAAGATGAATTTGAACTTCGCTTGGCTTCCTTCGAGCGTCTGCTTGAGCCACCGATACTGGTCCTCGCCGAGCGTGCGGCTCCAGTTGTCGTCTTTGCCGCGCTGCTTCTGTGTGAACCAGAACGGGTCAAGAACGACGAAGAGCGCGTCGCCCCATTCCCACGCGTAATAGTCCTGCAACAGGCCGGCTTCCGGGTGCTTCTCTGCGTTGCCGGTGAAGAAGCTGTCGGGCACCGGGTTCGGGAAGTAGCGCTTCCGCATCTGGTTGGACCAGACGGCGAGGCTGTCGGCGTCGCTGCCGCGCCCGCGCGGGCTTTCGCCGTCGTGATTGCCGAGCACGAGGAACAGCGGTGCGCACCGGCAAAGCTGGCCGAAGTAAAACCGCTGCGCGAGGTATTGGCGGGCCGCATTCTCGCGGTTGTCGTGCTTCTCCGCCATGAACGTGTCGCCGAGGTCCACGTGAAAATCCGGAGCGTCGGCAAGCGCGTTGGCCAGCGTGTGCTGATACACCTCGGGGCTGACGTTGCTGTCGAGATGCGAGTCCGCTGTGATGGTAAAGGAAACAGTGCTGCCCGGCGGACGCTGCGTGTGGAAGGAGCCCTCCACGGCGTTCGTGCCGCCGATGCGAAGTTGGTAGAAGTACTGCGTGTCCGGCCGCAGCGAGCCGATCACGACTTCAACCGGTTCGCCTTTGTTGAACAGCCGCGTCGGCGTCTGTTGTGAGTAGGCGTCCCGCCCCATTTCGTATACGATGCAGCCTTCAGCATCCTGGTCGGCGAGAACACTGACAGTGACCGAATCCCGCGTGGGCCGGCCCAGCACCACATCGAACGGATGCGCCGGCACGTTGAGGCAGGCGGAGTTCTGGGTGGGCTGAGTTGCGCCGCCCTTGCCGCCGCCGCGCCGGCCCTCCGCCGCTACCGCCGCCACGCCCAGGCCCAGGCACACCCCAAGCGCTGTCAGGAAGAGTCGAAGTCTCATGGGGCTTTCCTGCCGCCTCGTCCCCGGCGGTCGGGCGGCTCTTCGGAGGGCTTGCTGGGATCGTAATTCGGATTGGGCTTCGGCATCTGCGCGTTTACGGCTGCGAGGTAATCACCCAGCCGTTGATCGAGTTCTTTCGCTTTGTCCGGCATTTCGCGGGCGAGGTCGTAGCGCTCGCCGGGGTCGTTGGTGAGGTTGAAGAGCTTCAGCGCGCCCGTTTCGTAAACACGGATCAGTTTGAAATCGCCAAGGTAGATCGCCGAGGCCGGGCCGAGGGCGTCCTTGTCGTAGTGCGGGAAATGGACGACGAACTCGTCGCGTGGTCGCTTGAGCGCGCCGTTGCCCGCGTTGGCGAGCACTGACGCGAAGCTGCCGCCTTCAACGCCGTTCGGCAGCGGCTCGGCGACGTGCGCCAGTTCCGCGATGGTCGGGAACAGGTCTTCGCCAATCACGCGGACGTGCGAGCAAGCGCCCGCTTGAATGCCCGGCCCGCGAATGATGCACGGCACGCGGAGGCCGCCTTCGGAGACCGTGCCTTTGCCGCCGGACAGCGGCGGATTGCGTCCGGGCGTGCCGTGGTCGGTGGTGAAGATGACGTAGGTGTTCATCGCGATGCCGACTTCGTCGAGCTTCTTCAGCACCTGGCCAAGAGCGATGTCGAGGTCGAGGTCTGCTGCGGCTTCGGCGAGTTCGCGCTCGCTCAAATTGCCGCCCCAACTTTTCACCGTGGCGAGCGTCTCCGGGCGCGCATCGCCGCCTTGGCGCGAGGCGTAGTGATCAAGTTGAAGATAGAACGGCTTGCCCGCCTTGACCTGCCGCGTCATGAAATCCATGCCGCGCTCGGTCATGGCGTAGAGTTGCTTCGGGTGCGGATTGGCGACGTTGTCCGGCCCGCCGTTGCCGTTGGCACCGTCGTTTTCGTCAAAGCCGTGCTCGCGCGGATTGGCGCGGCCCATGTGCCATTTGCCAAAGTGCGCCGTGGCGTAGCCGGCGCGCTTGAGCACTTCAGCGAGCGTCGTCTCGCTCGCCGGCAATTCCATCGAAGCCGAGGGCGCGATAACACGACCGTTCGGATTGTCGCCGCTGTCGCGCTTGCCCTCGTTGATGAACGTCATGTGCAGCTGCGCCGGGCTCTTGCCTGTAAACAGCGCCACGCGCGACGGCGTGCAGCGCGGCGACGGCGCGTAGAAATTGGCGAAGCGCATTCCGCCCGCGGCGAGCTTCTCCAGATTCGGCGTGCGGATGAAGGCGCTCTTCGACTCCGGCACGGCGTCATCCATTTGCACCGACGTGCTGCTCCAGCCGTGGCCTTCGCCGAGGATGAAGACGAAGTTGGGCTGCGGTGTAGCGGCACTGGACAGTCTCGCACCAAGCAGTGCGGCGACGAGACAATTACGGAAAAGGAACGGGCTTTTCATCTGCGTCACCGATGTTACGCGATCACTCGTCCCGTTGAGCCTTGCGTTCGGGACGATCTTCACGATCGTCATCCCCACCCCCATGTTGGCTGCCGCCGCGGCGTTCGCCGCCGCCACCTTGGCCTTGCGTGCGGTCGCCTTGGGGGCGCTTGCGATAGACATCAATGCCTTTCTCGGCGCGCTCGGTGATCGTGCCATTCGGTGTCAGGTCGCGACCTTTGAAGGCGGGATGATCGAGGGGATAGCGATAGGCACGGAAGGCGGAGTTCACCATCGGCAGGACGTCACCGAGTGTCTTCACCGGGCCGTCGCGCGTGACGGGGTTGATGTATTCCCAAGCCAACTCGCCCTTGGCCGTGATCTCGAAGAAATGGCCCTCGGTGTCGGAGCAGATGAAGGTGCTGCCGTTCGGCAGACGCTGGCCGCTGGAGCCAATGTGGCTGAAGAAACCGTGGCTGTTCACGGAACTGTAGCTCCAGATAACCTGCTTCGAAATCTGGCGCGGTTGGTTGTGCGTGTCTTTGTCGTAGGTTTCGCGACGGTAGCCGGCATCCGGCGGGTTGACATACTTGCCGGTGTCGCGCCCGCTCACGTCGAGGAACGGGTTGATCTCCAGAATCGAGGAACCCGGTGTGCGTTGGAAGAGGTACTGCCCATTGTTGAAGACCATGAGGTGCCCCGCCCCAGGCAGGCCGGGCCGGATCCAATGGACATCGTGCGCGCCGCCCATCTGTTTGTGACCGGAGGTGGCCGAGTCCCAGTTCTCCAGGACGCGCGGCGGGTCGCCCTGCGCGTAGCGGGCTGGGTCGCCGAAACGGTAGAGGAAATCGCCCGCGGGGCCGGCAGCCTTGGCGATGCTGGCCTTCGGGTCGCCGGCGACGAACGTGCCGTCGTGGTTCACCACGTAGAGTTCGCCTTGCACGGAGTTGATGACGATGTGGCCCGACTCCGGACTGTAATCGAGCGAATTGCAGTGGAGCCAATCGCGCCGGAGCGGCCGGCCCGGCAGGTTGATGTTGATGCGACCGGGATGGTCCGCAACGGTCTTGCCTGCACCGACATGGTTGGGCTTCGACGGGTCCAAGTCCTGGACGACGTGATCAAAGAAGCACCATTCCCAGACGACGTTGCCGTGCATGTCCACCTCGACGACCGCGTCCATCTGACCGCCCTCCTGCGAGGCTTTCTTCGGGTCGGCCCCAGCGGTGACGGCCTGGTCGTAAGAGACCGTCTTGTTGGCAATGTAAAGCGTGGTGGGGGCGTTGAGCTGCTTGTTGAAGATGCGCACCCAATCGTGATGCGGCGCGTAGTTCTCGCGCTTCTCGGTGTATTCCCAAACCGTCCTGCCGTCCCAATCCACTTCCTTGAAACCGGGGAAACCGCTCGGGTCATCCTTGGACGCATCGAGGATGTTGCCGTTGTCGAGCAAGTGCGGATTCGTGCCCACCGGCCACGTGTGGACGACCTTGCCGTCGAGGTCGAGGAGGAACGTGCGGTTTCCGACGCCGAAGAGCGTATAGCCAGCCAGAGCTTTGTTTGTGTCGCAGAACAGCAGCTCGGTCGGGCCTTGAAGCCGTTCGTAAGCACAGGCCGAAGTGGCGATCAAACCACAGAGGATCAGCGCGCGTTTCATGGTCGTGTCTCCTCTAGCGAGGCGCCGCCTCAGACCTAACGAAGTCCGCGATCCCATGAAGCCTTCCTGCCTCTTCGGACTCTCTCTCCCGCGCCTCGCTAACATAGAGTCCTCGGAGGCGGGGGGTCGGGTTTGGAACGGCAGGGGCCAAGTTTGTCCTGTTTGCCACATATTCCACAAGTCGAGGACTCTAGCGTTGCGGTTGGCCGTCACGAGCGGGGCGGTTGCCACCTTGTCCACCTTGCCCGCCGCGACCCCCACCGCCGCCCGGGCCGCGGTCGGGGCGCTGCGCCTCGGTCATGAGGTGGAGGCCGGTCTTGCCCTTTTCCGAAGCTGGCAGTTCGATAACGCCTTTCGGGGTCAGGTCGCGCCCGGCCAGGCCGGGATATTCTGGCCCGTAGCGATGGGCTTTGAACACGGCGTTCCAGAGATGGCCGCGCATGTCTTTGCCCGGAAGCTCGCCTTGCGCGAGAATGCCGCCGCGCACCATCGGGTTCACGTATTGCCAGACCATTTCACCGTCAGGCGTAATCTCGAACAAGTGCCCGACAACTCCGGCGCAGATGAGCGTGTTGCCGTTCGGCAGGCGTTGCGCGCCGGAGATTTCCGACGAGAAGAAGTCGGTGCGGTTCTCGGCCTCGTAGTGCCAGATGGGTTTGGCGGGGCCATAGGCCTCGCCCGCTTCGAGGGTGTAGCGCCCATTCGCGTCCATCGGCAGCACGATTTCCTCAACGCTCGACCAACCCCGGTCGTAGCCGTTGTTGAAGATGGTCATGTGGCCCGCGCCGGGATACCCGTCGGGAATCCACAGGCCATCGTGCTGTTGCACGAGTTGCTTGTCACTCGCCTTGCCACGTCCATAGGCGGCAGGGTTTCCCCAGCGATAAATCAGGTCGCCGCCTTTGCCGTGCTTGCCGCCAGTGTGCCCCGCGGCTTCCTGGGTCGTGGTGCTGTGATCGATGATCCAGATCTCGTTGCAGCCCCGCACGCTCAGGGAGATCTGGTCGAGCGTGGCATGGTAATCGAGCGAGTTCATGTGGTTCCAAAAGGCAGCCGTGGCGCGGCCATTGCAGGCGACATCCACCAGCTCGGGATGCGCGGCGGGATCGCCGTAGTTCGGCTTCGTCTGATCGGTGTTCTGAATGAGGTGGTCCCACACGTGCCATTCCCAGACGATCTTGCCGCCTTTCGGATAGACCGGCTCGATCTCGACCACGGCGTCGGGCACCAGGAAATCGTCGCGGAGCATTCGGGGATCAAAGCCGGCCGCGATCGCCTCTTCGCGTGACTTGCGCTCGACCATGAGCGCGAGGATGTGGCCGTTGGGCATCGGCTTGAAATCATGGTGCAACTGGTAGTCGCGGGTGGCGTGGTTGAACTCCCAAACCAGGTTGCCGTCCCAATCATATTCTTCAAGGCGTCCGCCCTCGCCGCCGCCCGTGCCGCCTTGCACGCGCAACATGCAGGCGCGCACGAGATGTCCGTTCGGCAGCAGGTAGGCGGACTGGCCTGGCTCGTAAGCGCTCTTCCATTGGTGAACGACGCGGCCCTCGTTGTCCATAAGGTAGGTCACGGTGTTGTGCTTCGGCGCGAACAGCGTGTAGCCGGGGCAGGCCTTCGGGGTGTTCAGGAACAGGCCGATCGTCTGGCCCGGATTGGGCGAAGTCGGCGTCTTGTTCTCGGCCATCTCGCGGCGGCCACCGCCGCCCTCTCGGCCGCGGCCCGGACCAGATTCTTGGACACGGCCCCGGCCCTCGGGCCGAGAGGGTCGATCGTTGGGCTGTTCTTGTGCCACAGCCAATAGAGTGGCGCTCGCCACCGTCAGGAAGGCGAACAGGACCTTTGGCAAGGGCCGCTTCATTGCTTGGTATTTGTCGTTCATGTCAAGAGTGCCTTTTTTGAGTGCTGATTCGTTCACCAGAGATTGGGTTCACTGATCGGGAGACGCACGGCCTTAGCCCGGCTGCCGGTTGGAATCACGCGGCGGACGATCCCCGCCTTGTCCTCCGCCACCTTGACGCGGACGACCTTCCGGGCGCGGAGGGCGGCCACCGCCACCCTGGCCGCCTTCGCGACCTCGGACTTGCTGAACCGGCGTCGGTTTGATGACCGGCCGGCTCTCGGCATCCACCGGAAGCACGACGCGGAAGCCGAGATGGTAGTAAGGATGATCCGGATCCTGCGGGCCGCGGAAGTATGACGGGTTGCGATTCGACACGCGGCCGTGGCCGTTCTCGCCGTTATACCAATTGCCGCCGCGCATGCCGCGATACGGCTTGCCGTCGGGCATGATGCTGCCGCTGGCTGGCCCCGCGGGATTGTTGGTCGGGCTGTAAGCGTAATAGTCGCGCCCATACCAATCGTTGATGAACTGCCAGACGTTGCCAGTCATGTCGTAAAGGCCGTAGCCGTTCGCACCGTTGCCGGTCTGGAAAGTCTCCGCCGCGCCCGGCCAGCCGAAGTCGGCCTTGCGATGCAACTGACCGTTGAAGAAACCCACTGGCGTTGTCCACGGTTGCGGGCCGGCGCGAAATGGGTTTCTCGACTCCGGCCAGTTTGCTTTCGTGGCGTCCGGCTCGTCGCCCCAAGGGAAATTGCGATACGGATTCTGCAAGCCACCGCGCGCGGCGTATTCCCACTCGGCCTCGGTCGGCAGGCGGAAACCACTCCTGTTGAAGTCGCAGTCCCAAGTCGTCGTGTCGTAGCAAAGCGGCTTGCCTTGTTTCCCGCTCAGCCAATTGCAATAGGCCGCCGCGCCCGGCCAGCGGATGCAGAACACCGGATGATTCTCCTTCTTGTCCAGCACCGCGAAGCTCTTACCGTCCCAGCCGATGCGGCTGAACGGTGACATCGCCCGCGTCTCGCACAGCAGCTCCTTGCCGCCGACGAGATAAGCGCCGCCCTCGCGGATCTCGATCTGCTTCGCCGCCAGCGCAGAGTTCAGGAACTCGCAATACTCCTTCGTGGTGACAGTGTAGATTCCCATGTAGAAGGCATCCAGCCGCATCGCGTGGACCGGCGTTTCGTCGCCACCGTGCTTCGGGTCAACGAAGTTGTGATGGTCGCCCATTTCAAAGGTGCCCGCCGGAATCAGGGTGAAGCCGGCGAGTGCTTCTTTTGCAGCCACTTCCTCAATACATGCGGCAAGTGCGATCACGGCGAGTGCCGCGTGCTTGATCCATTTGAGCGTCATCATTCCAGAGGGTTAAACGGAAAGTGAGGCGTCCATTCTACAGCCAGCTCAAGGCAACTGAACTACCCGGTAAAACCCTTGCGGCTGGGCGAGCCGCGTTGTGTTGCTTTCTATGAACGAGGTTAGTGGGCCGACGCTGCGGTTGGTGGCGATGCTGGCCCAGGCGGCGGTGGTGAGGCTGGGCGTGTATTGCACGACGTAACTGCGATTGGGCACGCTGGCCCATGTCATCTCCGCCGCGGTTGAGTCGACGGACATTGTCGTAACGAGCAGAGTCTGATCCACCGGAAGCTCGATGGTGCCTCGAGGGATCAGGTCTTTGCCCAGCAGGCCGGCGTAGCTGGCGGGGTAGCGGCGGACTTTGAAGACGGCATTGTATTGGTGGCCGCGGTCATCCAACCCCGGAGTCTCGCCTTGGGTCAGCGGACCCGTTTGCACAACGGGGCACACATAGCGCCAGACAATTTCAGCCGCGGCGGTGACTTCGGTGAGAATGCCGTGAACACCATCGCACATGAGGGTGTTGCCGTTGGGCAATCGCTGCGCGCCGGAGATCGCCTCCGAATACATGCTGGAAGGGGGTGTCGCCGCGTAGGTCCAAGTGAGCACGGTCGGGCCGAAAGCCGATCCGGAGGCGATGGAGTAAAGTCCATCCGTCCGCAGGGGCGGAGTGATTTCGTCCACGGTCGAATAGTTGCGGCCAATCCCGTTGTTGAAGATGATCAGATTCCCAGCACCGGGGCAGTCAGGATCAATCCACTGTGCGTCGTGTTGATCGAAGAGCAGCTGACTGGCGGCGGTGCCGAGGCCGTAATTCACGGGATTGCCCCAGCGATAGAGGAGATCGCCGCCCTTGCCTCGCGTTCCGCCCGTGTGACCGGCGGCTTGGGCGGTTGTGGTGCCGTGGTCAATCACCCACAGTTCGCTGCTGCCGCGAACGCTCAGGACGATCTGATCCAACTCGGGGTTGTAGGCGATCGAGTTCATGTGGTTCCAAAAGGGCATGATGCCATGGGCGCTTTCCACCCAGCCATTCACGTTCACCCGTTCAGGATGTTCCGAAACCACGCCGTAGTTGTTCCGGGCCGGATCGAAGTCCTGGATCAAGTGATCCCACACATGCCATTCCCACACGACGATTCCGCCTTGAGGACGGGTGGGCTGCACCTCCACGACTGAATCGGGCAGCAGGTAGCCCTTGCCCGCAACGTCGGGATGCAGGAGGGCCGGATTGAAGCCTGCCGCCAGCACCTCGGCGTAAGATTTCGTCTCGACGACCAGCATCAACACGTTGCCATTGGGGAGCGGCGTAACGTCGTGATGCGACATGTGGGTGGCCGTGGCGTAGTCCAGCTCCCACACGAGGTTGCCGTCCCAATCGTATTCCTCCAGCCGGCCGCCCTCGCCGCCGCCCGTCAAGGCGCCGCTCTTCACGAAGCCGCAGCGGAGCAGATGGCCGTTGGTGAGCAGGTAGGCCGACTGGCCAGGCTCGTAGCGACTGGTCCAGCGGTTCACCACCTCGCCCGCATTGTCGATGAGGTAGGTGTTGGTGTGATGTTTGGGCGCCATGAGCGTGTACCCCGGAAAGGCCCGAACGTCGTTGGTGAACAGTCCGACCGTCTGAACCAGGTTCGCCGGCGCGCTCGCCACCGTATAGGAGCGAGTGTTCCCGGGTGCGCCGATCGGGTCGGTGGTGACCATGCCCGCGCTATCCGAGGCCGTCAGGTAGTAGTTCACCGTGGTGCCGACCGACTGTGCGGGGATTGGCGCGCCGTAGGTGCCGTCGCCTGCGCTGCCATCGTGGTGGGTGCCATCGTCCAGCATGGGAACCGTGGTCGAAACGCTGCCGCTGGTGACCACCTTGACCGTGATTTGATCGAGATCGATGCGACTCTCGGTGCTGCCTCCGCGGAACTGGAAGCGCATCTTGAGCGTGCTGATCAACTCGCCGGGCTGCAGGTCATAGTGGTATTGCCGCCAGGCGTGATTGGTGCTGGTCAGTTCGCTCAAGCGCGTCACGTAGCCGGTGCCCGGATCGAGTTGGAAGGTCCAACCGGCATTGCCATACTGATTGCTAAGGGTCAGCGTCTGCAGCCAGAACTCCACAAGTCCCGAACTGCCCCGCGCGTCGATGGCACTCGAGGTGGTCACCATGCTGTCGGTCAGGTTCGTCGTGCCGCCTTTGAATTCCATGCCGTTGGTGTTGCCGGGGCCGTAGTTCGCCTGGCCGCGTTGCTCCAACGGGCTATTCGCGCCCGCCGACGTCACCGTCCAGGCGTTGTTGCAGTTGCCGCCCGTCCACGGTTTGCTGCTGGTGGTCGCCATTGTTTCCGAGAACGCGCTATGGGTTTCGCCTGGCCCGCCGCCTGTGCCAGTGCTGTAGGTCAAAGCGACCAGGGCCACGTTCGCGTCATCGGTGACCCCAGCGGTCACCCAGACGGGATCGGCTGCCGTCGGCGACGCGGGGGTGATGGCGGTGTTCGCGATCACTGGGGGTTGATTCGTCGTGGCGCCCGGGTGGGTCGCGCCTTGCACGCGCATCCGGAGGGAGTAGAGCGACCCGGCCTCCGTGGTGATGAACAGGGTCTTTCGATCGCTGCCGCCGAATTCCAGATTCGTTGGTCGCTCCGGCAGGGTGATGTGCTCGACCTGATTGCCGGCGGAGTCATAGACCAACACGGCGTTCTCGCAGCAATAGAGGTTGCCCTCGGCGTCCAGCGTCATGCCATCGCACTTGACCGGGGCGAACAGCGTCGGGTCGGTCAGGCTGCCGTCGTCGTTGATGCGGTACCGGAACACGTTCGCGGTGCCCCAATCAGCAAGATAGAGCGTCTTGCCATCCGGCGTGCCGACGAGGCCGTTGGGCCGCACCGTGTCCCCCACGACGCGCAGCACCGCGCTCCCATCCGGCTGGAGGTAATAGACGTATTCCCCGCCCTGCACGGCCGTGTGCCCGAAATAGACCGGGTCGGTGAAGTAGACGCCACCGGCCGGATCCACCCAGAGATCGTTGGGTTCGTTGAAGCGGAGGCCGCCGTAGGTGCTCGCCAGAACCGTGACGCTGCCTTGCGGTGTGATGGACGTGATGCGGCCGTTGTCCCCTTCACAGGCCAGCAGGTTGCCGGATGCGTCGAAGGAGAGGCCATTCGCACCGCCGGCGTTCGTCCGGAAGACGGAAAGCTGATTGGACACAGACCACTGGTAGATCGTGTCGGAGGGGATGTCCGAGAACAACACATTGCCTGCCGCGTCGGCTGCCGGGCCTTCGGTGAAATGCAAACCGGCAGCGAGCTGCGTGAGCGTGGCGCCCGGGGCCACTACGCTGGCTGCGCCACGCCGCATCACGCGGAAGCCCATGTGGAACCACGGGCCGTTCGGGTCGCCCGGACCGCGGTAGTAGGAGGGATTACGGTTGGCGACACGGCCGTGGCCATAGAACTCCTGGCCGTTGAACCAGTTGCCCCCGCGCAAACCACGATAGGCATGGCCGTCGGGCATGGGATCGCCCGCGGCCGGCCCCGGCGGGTTGGTGACCACGTTGTTGGCCACACAGGACTGATAGTAATCCTTGGCGTACCAATCGTTCACCCATTCCCAGACGTTGCCGGACATGTCGTAAAGCCCGAAGCCGTTCGCATTATTGCGGGTCTGGTAGGTGTCATTCGTGCCTGGCCAGCCGAACTCGGCTTGGGCACGGAGTTGGCCGTTGTAGAATCCGACCGGCGTGGTCCAAGGATAAGGACCGGTCGCGTAAGGATTCGATGTGCCAGCCCAGTTCGCCAGGGTCCCGTCGGCGTTCGTATCGCTGCCCCAGGGGAACGTGCCGTAAGGGCTGTAAAGGCCGCCGCGGGCGGCGTATTCCCATTCCGCTTCGGTCGGGAGGCGGTACCCGTTCCTGGACAGGTCGCAGTCGCCGTTGGCCAGGTTGTAGCAGGGCGCATAGCCATCGCGCGCGCTGGCCCAGTTGCAGTAGGCGATCGCCCCGAACCAACGCACGCCCGTGATCGGATGGAGGTCACGCTGGTCGCGGATGGTGAAGGCGCTTCCACTCCATTGCACGCGGCTGTTTGTGTCCGAACCGTAGGTGTCGCAGTAGATGTTCGCGCCGCCGGCGCCATAGACGTGGTTCGACCGGACCTCGATCAAGCTCTGCGCCAGTGCCGAGTTGAGGAACTGGACGTATTCTTGACAGGTCAGCAAGGTCGTCTCCATCTCGAACGCGGCCACGTAGACGCTATGAACCGGGACTTCATCGCTCGGATGCTGGGGATCGGTGAACCCGTCATGATCGCCCATCTCGAATTGCCCGGCGGGGATGTGGGCGAACTGCGGCGTGAACGAATGGGTCGGCGGAAGGTCGTTGGTGACACCGCCGCGCACGCAGCGCACCCAGAAGTTCGTGGCCTTGCTGTCGTAACCCACGATGCCAAGCTGGAAGTCCACATACCAGGCGCGGTGGGTGCCGTTGATTTCCGTCGTGGACGACCAGTAGCGGGCCGGCTTGGCGGCGGGGAAGAAATTCGTGTCCACGCTCGGGCTGGTGCAGGTTTCGTCGTTCAGCGACTGGAGTTCCTTGATGTTCGGCAGCCGCCAGTCCGCGCGGCCGGCCAGGGAGAGGCTTTCGGCATAGTCCAGGGCACTTTCCCAAGACGCTGCGCTCGCAACCTCGGTCTGCTGCCAGGTCAAGCCGGTGTCCCGGTCCGTCACGGTGCCGTCGCCGTTGCCGACGAAGTCGTGCATCGGCTGACGCGCCGGGGCCGGCGCCCCGCGCACGCAGCGGACGTGGAACCGTTTCGTCCCCCCGGCGCCGAGGGTCTCGGTCTTCGGATGCGGGCCAATGCCGCCGCCCGCATTGGCCGCCCAGACCCGATTGGAATCGGTGGGCTGGACGTCGGCGGTCCACCAGTACTGCGCCCCGGTTGCGGTGAAGGCGTTGGTGTCCAAGGCCGGGTTGACCGCGCCGTGATTGAGGATGCTGAACAGTTCGTGCGCGGTGGGCAGGCGCCAATCGCTTTGTCCTCCCAGCACGAGCGCGTCGGCGTAGGTCGCCGCGCTCTCCCACGTCATCTCGCCGCCGTCGGCCTGTTGCCAGATGAGGCCGGTCACGTTGTCGGTGACCGTTCCATCGCCGCTCTCCGTGAACGAGGGTGGGTGGAGCGTGTAGTCGGAATCCTCACCCAGCGCGGCGGTGTAGCTCTGCGTCTGGCCGGTGTCCGGGAGATTCAACATGCTCCAATCCCCAGAGGGCGGAACGTTCGTGCCCGTAACGATGACCGTGAACCATTGCGCCGTGAAGAGGCTCGGCACGCCGTTGTCGGAGACGCTGACCAGGAAGTCGTTGGTGGTGCCAGCGTCTGCCGCCGTTGCGGTCCAGGTGACGAGCCCGTTGGTCACGTTGATCGTGGCCGTCGCGGGTGCCAAAGGGAGTTCGAAGCTGAGCCATTGCGGTGGCGCCTCTGCGTCGCTGGCGGCAGCCGCAACCACCAGGGAGTCACCCGCGTTGAGGGTGCGGTCGGACAGCGGTGCCAACACCGGCGCGGTGTTGGCGATCACCCATGCCTTGAAGCTGTTCGTCGCGCGCATGGGCGGTGTGCCGCTGTCCGTCGCAATCACGGTGAGCGTCGGCGTCGAGCCGAACTGGGCGAGCGTCGGGCTGAAGGTGAGGATGCCGTTGCTCGGGTTGATGGATGCGTTGGCCGGCGGATTCAGGAGGCCGAACACGACGGACTGGGTGGGCACGTCGACATCGTGAGCGACGTTGGTCACCAGCAAGGTGTAGCCAGGCGCAACGGTGCGGTCGATCTGCGCTTCCAGGGTTGGCGGCGTGTTCCCCAGGGTGGTCTGGACGGTGTAGGAGTACGCCGCGGCCGGCGCGGCGCTGGGATCGCTGGCCGCGTTGCCGAAGTCGTCCTGCGCGGTCACGGAGTAGCCGACGGTTGTGCCCTCGGGGAAAGCCGGGATGGCGCCGCCATAGCGACCATCTCCCGCCGCGCCGTCCTGCTGCGCCCCATCGTCGAGCATCGTCACGGCGTTCGTGCTGCCCGCCGCGATGTAGGTCAGGGTCACTTGCGCCACGGCCCGGCTGTTGGTCACCGTGCTCGTGACCCAGACGCTGTTTGTGGCGTTCGGTGCGGCCGGCGAGTGCGTGGTGCCGCTGATCGTGGGCGCGGACACATACGAGGGCGTCCGGCCCGTGATGGTGTCCAGCGG
Organism: Verrucomicrobiota bacterium; assembly: GCA_029556615.1. Taxonomy (GTDB): domain Bacteria; phylum Verrucomicrobiota; class Verrucomicrobiia; order Limisphaerales; family J093; genus JAKQDD01. The sequence continues at coordinate 35,252 of JAKQDD010000033.1, forward strand.
AACCAACGTGCGCCCCGTCAGCGCCGGATCGTTCGTGCCGATGCGGAAAGCCCGGAAAACGGAGTTGACCATCGGCCAGTTGTCCCGCTTGTATTTGAGCATGCCGGCGGAGGTCACCGGGCTGACGTATTCCCACACGACTTCGCCGCTGGAGGTGACCTCGAAGATGTGGCCCTCGGTGTCCGCGCATATCAGCGTGTTGCCGTTCGGCAGCCGCTGCGCGCTGGAGCCGATGTGGCTGAAGCAAGCCTGGTTGGCTTTTGAGAAGTACATCCAGGTCACCTGCCGCGAGAGGTTCTTGGTCTGCTTGTGGGTGTCCTTGTTCGGTGACGCCCAACTGATGTAGCCGGCCGTCGGCGGATTCACATAGCTGCCGGTGTCGTTGGTGCCGGCGTTCAAGTAGCCGTTGATCTGGAACATGTACGATTGCGGCGTGCGCTCGAACAGATACTGGCCATTGTTGAACACCAGGAATTGTCCGGCCCCGGGCGAGCCGGCGGGAATCCAGCTCACGTGATGCGAGCCGCCAATCTGCTTGTGACCGGTCGTGGAGGACGTCCAGTCCTCCAACACCGACGGCGGGTCGCCCTGTTCGTAGCGGGCGGGATCGCCGAAGCGGTAGAGAAAGTCCCCGGCGGGCGAAGCGGCCAGCGCCAGGCCGGCGGTCGGATCGCCGGCGACAAAGGTGTTCCCGTGGTCAATCACGTAGAACTCGCCCTGCACCGAGTTGATGACGATCTGGTCGAGCGCCTGGTTGTAGTCGATCGAGTTGCAGTGCAGCCAGTCGCGCCGTAGCGGTCGACCCGGAAGGTTGAGATTGAGGCGGCCGGGCGCGTCGGAAATGGAGGTGACGTAGTTGGCCTTGGTGGGGTCGAAATCCTGAACGACATGGTCGAAGAAATTCCACTCCCAGATGACATTGCCGGCCATGTCCACCTCGACGACGGCATCCATTTGCGCGCCGGTGTAGGGGCCGTTGGCCGGGTCGCAACCCGCGGCGATGGCCTGTTCGTGGGTGATGGTCTTGTTGGCGATGTAGAGCGTGGTGAAGGCGTTGAGCTTCGGGTTGAAGATGCGGACGAAATCGTGGTGCGGGGCGTAGTTGGTGCGCGTCTCCGTGTATTGCCAGACGATGTTGCCACTCCAGTCCACTTCGGTGAAACCGCTGAAGCCGCTGGGATCGTCTTTTGAGGTGTCGAGCACGTTGCCGTTGGTGAGCAGGTGCGGGTTCGTGCCGAGGGGCCACGTGTGCACCACCCGCCCCTCCATGTCCAGCAAGTAGGTCGTGCCCCGCGCCCCAAACCATGTGTAGCCGGGATAGGCCCCGGCCTTGTCCCAGTAAAGCAATTCGGTTGGGCCTTGCAGGGATTCGTACGCGAAGAGAGACGACGCCGCGAAGACCGCGAGTAGTCCCGAATGGAAGCGGGCTGAGGTTGTTCTCATGGAATTCGCAAGCGGCTCGGGGTGCTATGGAAGTGTTGGGTGAAGGGAATCGCGGCAGCGTTCACTTGTTGTGCCTTACCGGGGCAGGCCGGAAAGCACGTCTCCGCGGCTTTCACCTTCTTGGCTGAACACGCCCTCGGACCGCGTGTAAACAACGTTCAACTCTGCCGTCGCCAGCGTCTTGTCCTTCACGGCCGCCAGCAGCACCTCGCGGGTGACTTGGGCTGGCGGCACGTCGAGCTTCAGGGGCGCGGACAACGCGTAGAGCGTGTAGATGTAGGTCTTCGCACCTGGCCCTTTCGAGTGCGGCGGGGCGTATTCCGTGCGGCCATTGACGCTGTTGTTGCCCAGCATGCCGACGCCGCTGACGTTCTTGGGCAGGCTGCGCGTGCTCGCCGGCAGATCGTAGAGCACCCAGTACCACTTGGTTTTGCCCTCGGGATCCACGTGGTGCATGACCACAGCGAATCTCTTCGTGTCCTCCGGCGAGCCGGTCCATTCCAACGGCAGCGTGGCACTTGCCCCGTCGCCGGTGAATTCCACGGGGAGCTGCCCGCCGTCAGCCACGGCGGGACTGCGCAGCGCCATGCCGGACTTGGCAGTGGCAGGCGCTACGGTGCTGGTGCCGGAGGCAGACTTGGCCGCGCCAGTTGCGGCGAAAAGGAAATCCGTGTTGGGCACCTCAGGCATCGGGATGGCGCGTGAGAAGAGATATGCGCTGGTGCAAGCGAACTTCGCGTCGAGGTTGCGGAGTTTGAGCAGCGTGGCTTTCTGCTCGGCCGTCAGCGTTTTCGCCACTTGCGCGAAGGCCGTGGCGTAGAGGTAGGAGATTTCGCCGTCCAGTTCGCCGTAGCGTTTCGAGAGGGCCATCACCTTGTCCTTGTCCACCGAGGCTTCGTTCATGAAACGCCGCAGTTCGGTCGCGATGGCGCGGCGCGTCTTGACGATTTCGTCGAGGTCCGCGCGTTGTTGGTCCACCAGGCTGGTGACGAGTTGGCGTTGCGAGTCGGTGAGCGCTGCCAGGAACGCCTCGCCGCTGTCGCCGGTCAACGAGGTGCTGATGGAATAGTTCGCGTTACCCATCGCCGGAATGTCCTTCATGTAGAACGACCCAAAATAGGTCGCGTGCCGCTCGGGGCAGAAATACACGTCCGCCTCCACGTTGCCGGCATACCAGCTGAACATCTCGCTGGCGTAGGTCATCACGGCCACGTGCGCGGTGTGCGACAGGCTGTGCTTGTCAATCTGGTCCGGCAATTCCGGCCAGGTGGACGAGTTGTTGAACACCATCTTGGCTAGATGCGCCTTCTGCTCGGTGGTGAGCGAACGGACGATGCCACCCAGCACTTCCGCGCGCCGGTAGCTCAGCAAGCCATCAATCTCGAACACCTGCGCCGTGCATTTCATCACCGCCTCGCGATTGAGACCGGCGCTGCCCGCGGGAATGTCGCCTTGGAGTTGCCGACAGAATGCTTTAACCAGCGGGAAGCGCTTGTGCGCGAAGTCGGTGAGCATCTGCTCCTGCTCCTTGGCCAGCGCGACAAGCTGCGCCTTCTGCGCATCGGTGAGGATGTGGAGGACGTTGTTCGCGGCGCGAGGCACGAACGACGTGTTGTGGCCCAGTTCGTTCTGGTCCAGGTCGCGCATGGATTGGAAGCCGCAGAAATCCGCGACCTTGCCCGGCGGCAGGAAGGTGTTGCAACCAAAGTCGCCCGTCAGGAACGCCAGTCCATCGAAGGCGATCGTGTTCAACTGCGCCCGATCCGAGATCGCCTGCTCGATTGAGTAGCCGCCTTGACCGCCCGGTTGCCGGCCTTGCGGCTCGCGCTGATCCGGTCCGCCCTGACGGACCTTTCGGTCTTCGCCTCCGCCTCTCGGTGGCCCGCCGTCACGGTCATGATCGCCCTCGCCGCGGCCCGGTGGCGGCGCAAGATCACGCAGTCTGTCCGGGTCGAACCCGGCGGCCTGGATCGTCTCCGCCATGGCCGGCCCGCCGCGCAAGCCCGCCTGGCGGAACGCCTCATGGATGGCCTTGGCGGTTTCCGCCGTGAGCGCGTTCGCGTCGAACTTCGAGAGGATGGCCTTCACCTGCGCCTGCTGTGCGTCAGTGAGGGTTTCGTTGTCGCGTGGCCGCTCGCCGCGGCGTTCGTTGCCCCGGCCGGCTATGCGCGGCGGGTTTCCATCTTGGGCCTTGAGGAGGCAAGTCGAGGCGCTGAGCGCCAACGCGAGGAGGATCACTTTCGTTCTCATTGTCAGTCTTAAATTCGTTGTCGTCGTTGCTGTCCGGTCACTGCGGCCCTTGTCGCCAGCGTTGCCGAACGTTTTTGGCATCTCCATGGCCAAGGGGATGAACGGAAACCAGCGGCGGCTTTCTACAGGGTGAGATCGAAAATTTTCAAAGTTGGAAATCCGCTTCCCCAGCGGTAGAAGATTGTCGGCTGGATGCGTTCTGAACCACATGGGCAATGAGCATGGCCGGCAATTCCAGCGTTGGGATGGGGCCGACCGGGCCAGCGCCGTCTCTTGAGCAGCGCCTGCGCAACGGTGACACCCTGGCTCTGGCCGAGTTGTTCACCCAGGAGCGCGAGCGGCTGTGGCGGGGAGTTCATTTCCGCATGGCCGAGGCGCTGCGGGGCCGGTTGGAGCCGGATGACGTGCTGCAGGAGGCGTTCCTGGCCGCGAGCCAGCGGCTCAGCCATTACGCGGAGAGTCCGGCCACGTCGCCGTTCATCTGGTTGCGCATGATTGTGAATCAGACACTCGTGGACTTGCATCGGCAGCACTTGGGTGCGCAGCGACGCGACGCTGCGCGCGAGGTCAGCCTCGATGGCGCGCCGTTCGCACAGGCGACGTCGGCGTCGGTGGCGATTCAGTTGGTCGGCTTGTTCACGTCGCCCAGCGGCGCGGCCCAGCGAGCGGACGTGCTGAGCCTGGTCCAATCGGCGATCGAACAGATGGACCCGATTGACCGCGAGGTGCTGGCGTTGCGGCATTTCGAGGAACTGAGCAACAGCGAGGTGGCCGAGACGCTGGGCATCGCGCAGAAGGCGGCGAGCATCCGCTACGTGCGGGCGCTGCGGCGTCTCAAGGAAATCCTCGCCCAGGTGCCAGGCACTTCCAGCGGAGGGCAATATGGCTGATCAGAATGTTGAACGCGAACCGCTGGAGGTGCTGGCGGCCGAATACATGGAGCGCCTGCGGCAAGGTGAGCAGCCGTCGGTCGAGGATTACGCCACCCAGCATCCCGCGCTCGCGGAAGAAATCCGCGAGCTTTTTCCCACGATTGTCGTCACGGAACGGCTCAAGGCACGGCAGGCAAGGTCCAGCGGTGGTCGTGCGACCCTTGGTCCCGCCCGACTCGAACGACTGGGCGACTTTCGGATCATCCGCGAAATCGGGCGCGGCGGCATGAGCGTGGTTTTTGAGGCCGAACAGGAGTCGTTGGGCCGCCGGGTGGCCGTCAAAGTTCTGCCCCGGCAAGTGCTGCTGGACGAGAAGCACCTCAAACGCTTCGAGCGCGAGGCCCGCATTGCGGCCAATCTGCACCACACCAACATCGTGGAAGTGTTCGGCGTCGGCGAGCAGGAGGGTTTCCACTATTACGTGATGCAGTATATCGAGGGCGTCGGGTTGGACGCTATCGTTCCGGCGTTGTTGAAAGCCGTCCGCAAACAAGACGGACAGCATGCACCATCGTCCCAGCCCCGCGTCGCTGGCTCTCCTGCAGACCACGCGAGCGTGGCGGCCATCACACAGCAACTGCTTGGTGAGGAGGACCTCCGGACCGGGCGACTGGGACCGACCTATTGGCGCAGCGTGGCTCGGATTGGTCTGCAGGCCGCCGAGGCGTTGACCTACGCGCACAGCCAGGGCGTTTTGCATCGCGACATCAAGCCCGCCAACCTGCTGCTGGGCGCTCAGGGCACCGTCTGGTTGACGGACTTCGGTCTGGCCAAGGCGGCTCAATCCGACGATGTCTCTCTTTCAAAGGACGTCGTTGGCACGCTGCGCTACATGGCGCCGGAACAATTCCAAGGCCAAACGAATCAGAAGAGCGACATCTACAGTCTGGGCCTGACGCTGTATGAACTGCTCGCTTTGAAGCCGGCATTCGAGGAAACCGACCAAAGCCGCTTGATGCAACGAATCGCGCAAGGCTCGCCGTCGCCGCCGGGAGCCACCACGCCTGGAATCCCGCGTGACCTCGAGACCATCATTCTCAAAGCCATCAGCCCGGAAGCTGGCAATCGCTACGCATCCGCTCGAGACCTGGCGGAGGATCTGCGGTGCTTCCTCGAAGACCGGCCCATTCACGCCCGGCGGGTAAGCCCCGTGGAGCGCTTGGGCCGATGGTGCCGACGCAATCCCGCGCTGGCCGGCCTGACAGGAACGACCCTGCTGCTGCTCGTGCTGGTGGCGGTGGCTTCGTCCGTGGGCTACGTGCGCACCAAGCGTGCTCTGAACGGTGAGGCAACACAGCGTGCGAAAGCCGAAGCCAACGCGAATCTCGCGATCGAAGCGCTCGACCGCACTTTCGAACGGCTCTATCCGACACGGATGTCGGCCCAACCACAGCCCACGATCGAAGGATTGCGAGGCGAAGTCATCGCGGCGCCCAACGCCCCGATCCTGTCGAAGGAAACCGCCGCGCTGCTGGAAGAGATGCTGCCTTTCTATGACCGGCTGGCTCAACAGATCGGCAACGGCAATGATCTGCGGTTCAGGACCGCCGAAGCCAACCGGCGCGTGGGGGCGATCCGGCAGCGCCTGGGCCAGTCTGAGGAAGCCGTTCAGGCGTATCAGCGCGCCATGTCTCTGTTCCGGGAACTGGGTTCCCGCTCCCCCACCAATTCAAATCTCACGCTAAAGATGGCGCAGATTCAGAATGAGCTGGGCCGATTGTTCACGGCACGGCGAGAGGCATCCGAAGCCCGGCAAGCGCACTTGGCGGCTTTGGCGCTGCTCGAAGCCGAAGCGGCGGGACCTTCCGCTCTGTCTGGAGTGCACTTCGAGTTGGCGCGCACTTACTTCTTCCTCGGCTTGCGCGAACGGCCACTGCCGGCGACGGCCCAGCCGGGCCGAATCCGTCCATCACCCATTCCCGACGAGCGACAAGACAGCCTGGCCAAAGCCGTCGTCTTGCTTAAACGCCTTTCGGACTCATCCCCAACCAACCCGGAATACCAGCATCTCCTTGCTCTGTGCTATCTGGAAGGAGCAGAGGTGGAGGATGGTCCCCGAGGTGAAGGCCGTGACCCAGACGAGCGCGCCATCGAAATTCTGCAAGGCTTGGTTAAGGCGTTTCCAGCTATTCCTGACTACGCCTATGACCTGAGCGAGGCCTATGTGCGGATACACCTCCCAGACCCGCCGATTCCACGCGACGTCGAGGACAGGATCGAGGAGCGGTTTGGAAGAGCGCTTGCGGTAATCGAACGGCTTGTGATCAAGCATCCGGATGTTCCGGATTACGCCTCCTCGGAAGCGCGCGTCCACCACAAGCTCGGCTCATTTCACCGAAAAATGGACCGTTGGGATAGCGCGGAGCAGAGCTTCCGCAAGGCCATCGAGATCCAAGCCCCTCTCGTGAAGCAGTTCCCGGACACGCCCCATTACGGTTTCTGGCTGGGCACCTTCCGCCTCGCTTTGGCCGATGCGTTGATTCGGCGCGACCAACCCGGTGCGGCGCGTACGGAGGTGGAAGGAACCATTGCTGTCGTGTCGCTACAACTTCAGCGGCGGCCAGAGATGGACTCCCTGCATGACTTGCTCGCGTTGGGTTATTCCCAGCTTGAGAAGGCTTTGCGTCAAATCGGAGAAAAGCGGCTTGCCGACGAAGCGGCACGCAAGGCTGAGCAAGAACGAATCGCTGTTCGACGCTTGCCCTAAAACCGGGCAAGTTGCCACACCGTCCAAGGAGTACCTTCTAAGAAAACAAGCATCCAGGAGGGGCCGAAAACTCGCTCCCTTCGCCTCGCAGCATCTGGTCGGCAGCGGCTCTGGGCTTTTGCATGAATTCGGCGCGGTTCATTCTCTGACTGCGCCCAGTCCGGCGTATTGATTCGACGGAGGCAATCTCCGAAGATGGCAGCAGTAAAACCGATGATATGAATGAGCCGAAGCCACCGCTGGAGGTCTTGGAGCGGGTCCAGGGCGCGCCAGGTTTGTAGCGTCTGAAACAGGGTTTGTTCCAGCCAGAACCCGGCGTCGGGACGGCTCGTGGCCTCCGTCGGAGCCCTGATGCCGGCCAGCGACGCCGCCAGGCCGCAATCGGTCCACAGCAGCTTGGGCGTCTTGACCAGGGCCACGTTGGGGTTGGTGGCCAAGGGCCGGATGCGCGTGACGAGGCAGCCGGCTTCCAGCAGGTTCAGATAGCGGTGAGCGGTGGGATGCGTGAGGGCGGCGTCGCGGGCGAGGTCGGCCTGGTTGAGCAGCCGTCCGGTGCGATGCGCCGCCAGCGCCATCATGCGCTGGAAGTCCGGCAAGCTGGATACGGCGCTCAGTTGGCGGAGGTCGCGCTCCAGGTAGGTCTGGACATAGGCCGAGAACCACAGGGCGCGGTCGCTGTCCGCCGCGATGGCCAGAGCGGGTGGAAAACCACCCCGCAGCAACCAGGCCGGCCAGTCACCCGGTTCAGCCGGCCATTCGCGGAAGTCGAAATCGGGGGCAAACAAGCGGTCCAGCGGCGACAGCGCGCCCCTGCCCTGCTGCCATTCCGCCGGGCAAAATGGAGGCAGTTCCAGGTAGATGGCTCGCCCCGCCAGCGTGTCGGCGACCCGGCCCATCAGCAGGAGATTGGCCGAGCCGGTGAGCAGGAAATCGCCGGCGCGCCGGCGCTCATCCACGGCCCGTTTGACGGCCAGGAGCATCGGCGGGGCGCGCTGCACTTCATCCAGCGTAACCGGACGGCTGCTCAGGAGCGCCTCGGGATGGCGCTCGGCCTGATCGAGGATGCCGACATCGTCCAACGTGAAGCAGGCGCGGGCGGAGCGGGCCACCCGCTCGGCGGCCAGGTGCTCTCTCGGCGGCCAGCGCGACCGCCGTTTGCCGCTCCGGCGGCCCTCTGACCGGCCCTCCTGGAGATCACGACGGCCTTTCGGGGCAGGTGGGCGGCCGCCCACCTGCCCCGAAAGGCCGTCCAGGCGCGTTGGCGGGGACACCTCCGCTGCGTTTCGCCTTGAATGGCCACAACTGGTCGGGCACACTCCATCCACGTCCAAAAGGCAAATGCCTGTCAATCATGCCCGCCTCGACTACGCTCGCCAACCTGCTGCGGATTCTGGTGGAGAACCAGGGATCCGATCTGCACCTCCAGTGTGGCGAGGTTCCCATGGGCCGGTTCCAGGGCCGCTTGGGGCGCTTTGAACTGCCAGCGCTCACCCGCGAGGAGGTGCTCCGACTGGCCCGCGAGGTCCTGGGCAGCGACGAGAAGCTCCAGGAGTTTCTGGCAAGGCGAGATTGCGACGCCGCCGTCGCCCTGCCGGAACTGGGCCGCTTTCGTGCCAATCTGTTCTTCCAGCGCGACCAGCCGGGTTTGGTGCTGCGGACCATCGGCACGAAGATCCTGGGCCTCGACGACTTGGAGCTGCCGCAGGTGCTCAAGGAGATCGCGGGAGCCAACGACGGTCTGGTCCTGGTCACCGGCGCGACCGGCAGCGGCAAGTCCACCACGCTGGCGGCGATGATTGACCACATCAACGCCACCGAGGCGGTCCACATCATGACGCTGGAGGACCCGATCGAGTTTGTTCACCCGAACAAGCAGGCGCTGATCAACCAGCGCGAGATGGCGCTGGACTCGGCGGATTTCGCCAGCGCGCTCAAGCACGTGCTCCGGCAGGACCCGGACGTGATCCTGATCGGCGAGTTGCGGGACATGGAATCGGCGGCGGTCGCGCTCACGGCGGCGGAAACCGGCCACCTCGTCTTCGGCACGCTGCACACGCAGGATGCGGCGGAATCGCTGGACCGCCTGATCAACATGTTCCCGACCGATCGCGGCCCGCAGATTCGCATGCAGCTCTCGCTGGGACTGCGGGCGATCATCTGCCAGAAACTCGTGGCGCGCGCCGGCGGCGGCCGGGTGGCGGCGCTGGAGATCTTGCTCAACTCCCCGCGCCTCAAGAAGCTCATCCTCGAGGGCGACACCACCAGGATTCCGGCCGCCATCCAGGCGTCGTACCACGACGGCATGCAGACGTTCAACCAGGCGCTGCTGGATCTGCTCAAGGCCGGCAAGATCGAGGATACCGAGGCGTTGCGCGTCTCGCCCAAGCCCGACGAACTCCGCATGAACATCAAAGGCGTCTTCTCCGGCACCAGCGGTCTCGTCTGACCCGCCCGGAGGCCGCTTCAATCTCCTCACCCTCCAAGGAAGTCATGGACCTTGCTGAACTCCTGAAGTACGCCGTCGAGTACGGCGCCTCCGACCTTCACATCACGGTCGGGCGACCCCCCATGGTCCGCATCGCGGGCCGGCTGATCCCCAGCGGGTACGAAATGGAACTGAGTCCGGAGGACACCAAGACGCTCATCTACAGCGTGCTGACCGACGACCAGAAGGCGAAGTTCGAGGAGGATCGCGAACTGGATTTCTCCATCGGCATCCCCGGCGTCTCGCGCTTTCGCGTGAACGTCTTCCTGCAACGGGGCTGCGTGGCCGGAGTCTTTCGCGCCATTGGCGAGAACATCCCCACGGTCGAGGACCTCGGCCTGGTGGAAACCATGTGCCAACTGGCGCTGCTGCCCCGTGGTCTGGTGGTGGTGACCGGCCCCACCGGGTCCGGCAAGTCCACCACGCTCGCGGCGATGATCAACCTCGTGAATCAGCAAAAGGAGGCGCATATCGTCACGATCGAGGACCCCATCGAGTTTGTGCATCCGCACATCCGCTGCACGGTCAACCAGCGCGAACTGGGCCACGACACGCACTCATTCCCGCGCGCGCTCAAGAGCGTGTTGCGCGAAGACCCGAACGTCATTCTCGTCGGCGAGATGCGCGACTTGGAGACCATTGCCGCCGCGCTGACGCTCGCCGAAACCGGCCACCTGGTGCTGTCCACTCTCCACACGCAGGACGCGGCGCAGACGGTGGACCGCATCATTGACGTCTTCCCGCCGTACCAGCAGGAGCAGATTCGCGTAATGCTCGCCTCCAGTCTCAAGGGCGTGATCTCGCAGATTCTGCTGCCGAAGGCGGACGGCACTGGCCGCGTTGCCGCCCGTGAAGTCATGGTGGTCACGCCCGCCATCGCCGCGATCATCCGCGAAGGCAAGACGCATCAGATTTACTCGGCCATCCAGACCGGTACGCGCGAAGGCATGTGTACCATGGAGAAGTCGCTCGCCGAGCTGTTCGCGGCCGGGTTGATCACAGAGGAAGACGCGCTGAGCAAGGCGAACCATCCGCTGGAATTCAGGGCGCTGGCCACGCCCCAAGAGGACTACCGTCCTCAGGGCGGAGGAGGACGGGGGCGCCAATGAACCTCGACACCCTCAAAGGCATCGCGCTCCTGAAGGCGATGGATGACGAGGCGCTTGGCCGCCTGGCCGCGGTGCTCGAACCGCGCTCATTCGCCGCCCGGCAGGCGGTTTTTCAAGAAGGCGACCCCGGCGACGGCATGTACTTCATCGTGTCGGGCGCGGTGCGGATCGAGAAATGCACCGGCACGGGCGCCGGCGCCGTCAAGACTCTCGCGGTTCTCGAGCCGGGCGATTACTTCGGCGAGATGGCCCTCTTTGACCAGCAACCGCGCTCCGCGTCGGCGGTGGCTGCCGGCGCCACCGAAACGCTGCGACTGTCCACGGCGTCGTTTGGCGAGTTGCATGGCAGTGCGGGACATGCCGGCCTCAGCGTGCTCTTTGCCATGATCCGGACCGCCGGCGACCGCATTCGCCGTCTGAACGCCCAGGTGGTCGTGTACGACGAAATCGGCAAGGCGATCGGCGAATCCAAGACGCTTGACCAACTGCTCGAGGTGGTGCTGCGTCAGCTCGGCCAGGCCACGCTGGCGGACTGGGGCCTGGTTGTGCTGCGCTCGCAGTTTTCGGAGCGCCTCGAACTGCGCGGCACCTTGAACCTCGCCCTCGCGCCGGCGCAGAAGGACGACGTCGCCCTCGGCAGGGGTTTCCTGGCGCCGGCGCTGCGCGAAAACGAGGGCCGGCTCCTGCGGGACTTCGAGGCCGATGAACCCTTCAAATCGTGCGCCCGGCTGGGTTTTGAGAGCGCGACGATGCTTCTCATGCCGGTCGCTGTCCAAGACCAGGTGCTTGGGTTGATTGTACTGGGCGCGCGGGAGGCGGACCAGTTCGACCTGAACGATCTGAATCTTGCCCGGGGCGTTGCCCGCCAGGCGGCACAGGCGATCGTGAACGCCCGCCATCGCGAGGAAGAGCAGGCCCGCGCGCTCCACGGCCGTCAGTTTGTGCGGTTTTAGGGTCTGTGCAAAAACTGCTTCCGCTTTTCGCCTTGACCGCTTCAATGGAGAAGCGGTTGGTCCCGCCCCCTGCGCTGAACGGCAGTTCGATCACGGCTTCCTGACCGCCCTTCACATTGAAGGTCGTGCAACGCTGGTCCCCGGCCCGGACGGCGTATTCCCCCGCGCGCAACCCGGACAGGTGCATGACGGAAGCGAATGACCACATCCCCAGACCGTCCGCCGGGTTGGATGTATTCCGTGCCGAACGAATCGCGGCCGGACTTCAGGCTGACGATGGCTCCGGAGCCGAACCGTTCATTCTTTCCAAGCCAGAATCTCCGTCACGCCGCTGCGCGCCTTGTCTTGGTGAGCAAACACCACTCGGAACTTCGTCGTGGTTACCTTGGGAAAACAAACTGCGTTCACCGCGCTGCCGGCCGGCTTCGCCGGAGACTTGGTTTGATCCCGCACGTCCTTCCATTCGAGGCCAGTCCAGGATTGCACGGTGTAGGAAGCCGGCGGTTGCACGCCGCCGTGATCATCGTAGAGACAAAGCTCGATGCGGCCGATTTCCTTGGGCTCGCCGAAGTCCACCTCCAGCCAGTCGGTCGCGTTGGTGGAGCCGTAGGAAGTCCAGCGGTTCACGGGATTGGGGCGATACACGGTGCGTCCGTCGTTCGCGAGGCGCGGCACGCCCCCAAAGACATCGTGAAACGACGCGCTCGCCTTGGGAAAGCCCTGGCCGCGCTGATTCAAAGCCAGGTTGCCCGCCGGCGGTGGAGCAACCTGAAACGCACCGGCCAGTTGGCCCCACGCCTCCAACTCGGTCAGCCCGGTGCGCCCGCCCTTGCCGTGGGTGAAGACCACGCGAAGCTGCTGCACGCCGAGGGTGGGAAAGCTCACGACATTGGCGCGGTGACCGGTCGGCTGCGCGGGCGCACGCCTCTGCCCGGGCACGGCGGCCCAAGCCTGGCCGTTCCAATGCTCCACCGCGTAGCTCTCCGGCGCGACGACGTTCTCGCCGTCGTCGAGGAAATAGAGCTTCACGTTGTCGAGCGGCCGAGCAACGCCCAAGTCCAATTCCAGCGAGTCGGTGGCGCGGGGCGAGCCTTCGGTGGTCCAGCGATTGGGCGGGTGGAGATGATACCAGTAATTGCCGTCGTTGAGCCGCGCCAACGGGGTCCGCTCGTTGGTAAAGGAAGCCTTGACCTGCGGAAAGTGGTCCCCGTCGTTGTTCACGAGGTAGTTCACCTCGGGTTTGCGCACCGGAGCCGGGGCGCCGACAGGCAGCTTGGCAGTCAGCACACCCAGCGTGGCCGAGGACGCCACGTGCTTGCCATCCACCAGCAGGCGAAGTCCCTTCCCCAGGCCGTAACGCGTGCCGTCCTTGTCCCACACCACGCTGACGCGGCGACCGTGGTAGGGAAGATCATCAAGCGCGAACCACGGCCAGTCCGTCGGCGCCAGCGGGTCCACTTCGAGAACATCATCCGCGCGCGGCTTCACGCCGATCAGGCCCGTGATGATGAGGTCGTTGAAGCCGCTGTGGAAATAGTGCTCGCTGTGATTGTAGCCGTCATGCCCTTCCCAGGAGCCGGTGTCCGGATGCGCGGCCTCGGCAATGTAGGGCTTGCCTTGTTTGCGGTGCGTCAGCGCATAGAGGCGCAGGAGCCGATAGTAGTCGGCGCGAGAGATCACGCCCTGGCGATAGTTCTGGAGCACGTTCGCCAGCGCCTTGAGCGTCTGCGTGGTGGCATAGGGCCACGACTGGCCGCTCCACCAGCAGCAGGATTTCATAAGCAGGAACATCGGATCGTGGCGGCCGACGAAGCTCGGGCCGAAGGGCGCGAGGAAGTAGTTCGTGTCCATGAGGAATTTCCACGCCGCCTCGTAGCCCGGATCGGGCAGGTTGAACTGCCACGGCACGTAGCCGATCAACTCGCGCCCCTCCGGGCTGCCGGCGAAGGGACCATCTTCGTAAATCAGCGTCCCAGCCTTGATCGGTTTGCCGGGGTAATCCTTCTCGTTCGACTCGTTGTTCTTGAACCGGATGAGGAAGAACTCGCGCTCGGGATCCCAGAGCATGGCCTGCAACGTCGCCTTCAAAGCGTCCGCCTTGGCGCGGTATTTCTCGGCGTTGGCCTTGTCGCCGGCGAGATCGGCGATGCGCGTGATGGCCTGGGCGTCGGCCCACATGTAAGCGTTGAAGGAGGGCCGGTAGCTGGGCGCGCCGCGGAGGATGTCGCGCGTCTGCCGGCTGGCGATGTTGAATTCCATGCCGTCGTCGTGGCCGATTTGCCAGAACATGCCCATCTCGGGAACGAACATCCGCTGCTCCCAGCCTTCGAAGTTCTTGATGAGATCAGCGAGCAGGTCCTTGGTGAACGCCTCGTCGGGATGGGCCAGATGGACGGCCCACACAGAATCCGCCAGCCAGGTGCTGTAGTTGCGCGGCTGCGCCCCGGGCGTGCGCAGCCAGTAACGGCTGTAGTCGCGGGCGTAGCGTGGATCGCGCAGCCAGCGCACCTCGTAAAGCTGATGCCCCGCCGGACAGCTGATCGCGCCGTACGCGCCGGACCAGAACGGTCGGTCGATGAACTCGGTGTACGAATAGCCGCTGGTCGGCGAGCCGTAAGTCAGATGCTTGGTCGTCAGTTCCCAGCGGTAGTAGTAGGTGGTGGTGATCTCCGTGTCCGGGCATTCGAAGAACGGAATGTTGGCCTTGTACCAATCCCAGTCCCGATTATCCCAGAAGGTCTGGACGTCAAGCTGGGCCTGCTTGTCGAGCAGGGCGGCGCTCGCAGGGGCGAGAGAGGCCGACAGGGCGAGAAGTGAGACAAGCAGGCGTTTCATTTTCGGGTAGTGAGTTTCAAGCCACTGAACGTGATGAAGCTGCTGTCGCCGCCGTAGCTGGCGTGGCAGAGGCCAACTTGCAGCGGGAGACCGGCCATGCCCTTGCGGTCGACCGGTGAGCCGGACATGTCCTGCCAATGCTCGCCGTCCGCGCTCGTGCGGAAGTCGAGCAATCCGTCTTGCGTCCGACGGCTGAGGTGGACCCATTCCTTGGACCGCGGAACGGGGAAAGTGAAACTGTTGCTTTCGCGTTCTGCTCGAGGTTGTTGTGGTGGTGGTTGATCTCCCTTCGCAGTTCCATTGCGAAGGCAAGTGTCCCGCTCAAGGCCGGCGCCGTCAAGCCAAGGGCAGGAGGTCCGGGGCAGGAGGGAGGCCGTGGCGCATTGAGGTTGCGCACGCAGGATATCCTGTGCCGGATTGGAGGCCTCGATGTCGGCGGGGAGCAGTGCTCCTCGATGATCCGGATCGGCGCGGCACACTGCGTGCCGTGGCCGGTGGCGGAGTTGGCAGAGCGTTTCGCGCAGAGGCTGGCCGATCATCCGGAGCGCCGGCGCCATCGGCGCTGCGACGCTCAAAAGCAATTTGTAAACTATTCAGATGCGACCCCAGTGCCTGCCCCATGGCCTTCCCTGCTGTCGGCGGACGACAGACGCCCGCCGTCGCGGGCAGCCGCTTCCCAAGCCTTCGACTCGGCGGCGCGCAACTGGCGCAGGTACTCCCGATTGGCCGGCGTTACCGGAATCCGCAGTGACGCCTGGGGCCGGAGGGGCCCTGGCGGTGGCTGGTTCCGTTCCCATACAACCCGGACGATGGACCGGCTCACATTCGACTTGGTGGACGGGACTGCCGTGTTCATAAACTCGCCTCGCTTTGTCTCGACACCGGCCGCACTGCAACCGGGCAGCAACGGATTTCGCATTGATCAGGTCGAGCATGCTGCATACGTGAATAGGACACTCGATGCCCGGATTTCTTAGTCGATGCGCACTCGTTACCCCTCAGCGCAGAAGTGAACGACAAGGTATCTTCCACGCAGAACGACCTGAACCGGCACGCCCTGACCGCCCTCTTGACCCCATCCCGTTCGCGCCCTTGGCCCCTCGACCCGATCCACTCTGCGTGCGGTGGCCGGTGGCGCAGTCGGCGGAGCGTTTCGCGCGGAGGCCGCCCGATCACCCGGCGCGCCGGCGCCACGTTGCGTTGCTCAAAAGCGACTGGTCAACGATTTCGATGCGACCCCATTGCCTTGCCATCTTGAAGGCCCCTAATGCCGCTGGGTCGTATTCGCCAGTGCTTCTCCGTAGTTCTTGATCGCCGCCGGCTCGCCAAACCGCTTCAAATAGTCCGCATCAATCCAGACCGCGAAGGTCGTCATGTGTCGGATCCCCATTTCAGTGTAGGTCTCGGCATCGTCTGCCAGAACGCGCTCGTCCCATGGCAATTCAACCGCCGGGCGCTTCCATTGAGAAAAGCGCGAGACGTCCAGCCAGTATTCCAGCACCTGCGCTGTGGCCCTCGGAAACACCGCCAGGTTCGCGCTCAAGGCAGACAGCGCGTCCTTTGCTTCCGGCCCCGTTTGCCGGGCGTAGGGCACGTCGTATCGGCGGTGAATCGGCGCAAACTCCAGGAACACCCCTGGCGCGGGCTTCACGTTCGAGGGCGGCGTGAGCGTGTTGGCGTAAGCCAGATGCGCCAGCGCTGCGCCCGGGTCGAGCTTCCGCAGTTCCCCGGCAATCCGATTCTCCAGCAGCAATGCCTGCTCGGAGTCGGAAAACCCACCACAACGGGGACAGCGGCACCATGGCAACCCATCATCGCCCCAAAAGAAGTAACGGTTTGTGGTCGGCCGTAGACGACGCGCCAGCCGCAGCGCATTCGCGGCCACGATCTCGAGCGCGAGCTCGGAGCTCACACAGAGGTTCGCGTCCGGCGTCCGCTTCCCCTGCTCGTCCATCCGAAACCACTCAGGGTGCCGGCCAAACAAATGACGCGGAAGCAAGTCTCGCATGGCGTGCAGCTCGTATTCCACATGCAGACCGAGCCGCGCGCACTCGTCCAAGAACTCCTGCCCGCGCGCCGACTCGATGAAGCTGGCCACAGTCTCCGTCGACGTGCCGTGATGCAGCGCAATGGTCGTCAGCCCAGCCCGGGCCGCACGCGCCGGCCAATCCGCATCCGGCACATCCTCCGGCACCAGCACAACACCGCGCGTCCGGAATGCCTCCGGGCCCGCCGGCTCCGCGTCCGGCAGAGGCCAATCGGCAAACGCCGAGGGAACGTGAAAATCCGGCGTGACCGTGTCCGGCTTCACTCGGCTCATCCAGTTCTCGTCGGCAGCGCCGAGCACGCCCTTGCGAAACGCGGCTCGAAACAGGCCCACGCGCACGCTTGCTCCCGGTGAAATCCGCCGGCCCAGCAGCTGGCTGAGGCTCTGCAGCGGAATGGCAGCCTCGACCGTATATCCGCGCGTACCGATTCTCCCGGCGGTGCGAAGCCCCGGACAATTCCAGCTACTGTCAAATTGCCGATAAGAGCTGGCAGCGTAGTCGTGCACCCGGCCAAGAGGATCGATCTCGACGCAGAAATAGCGGTCCAGAGCAGCGTCCCGAGCAAAGAAGATCTCCACCCGGTCTTCCTGGTCGACACTCGATTCTCCGGCAAATTCTTCCGCCAGCACGATATCCGCATCCTCCACCTCGAACGCAAACCAAAGCCGCTCGCTGTCGACAAGGGCCCGGAACTGAGTCGCCGGCGGCGTCCGTTTCGACCACGGGCACACGAACCCGGTCAGCTTCTCTGCCTTGCTCCACGCGGGCTCGAGCAACTGCCCGTCAACCTGGATCGGCAGCAGTGCGGGGGTGCGTGAGACCTCCGCCGGGCCGGGGGCTGGGGCAGAGGCAACCGCTGGCTGCCTCGCGCTGCCGGCCGCGGCGTCCAAGCCGAAATGCACCCCCCCGAGAACCAGCCAGACCCCCACACCCCAACCGAACCGGATGATCCTTCGTTTTGTTCGCATAGAGCCCAATAGAGTCCTCGACTTGTGGAATATGGGGTCAACAGGGCAAGTTTGGCCCCTGCGGTTCCAGGCCATCCCTCCTTCCGTCGAGGACTCTACATTAGCGAGGCGCGGAAGAGAGGGTCCGGAAAGGCAGGGAGGCTTCATGGGATCGCGGACTTCGTTAGGTCTGAGGCGGCGCCTCGCTAGGAGGTCTCACGGCGTGTCATATCGAATCGCATGTCCCGTCGTCAATCGGTAATCAAGACTGCCTCCAGGCCGGCCCGCACCTGGCCGTGCTCGTCGAACTGCCAGCGCGGACACCGGGCCGCTTGCAGCCGTGCCTTCCGCCATGCCGCCAACCGGCCGGAAGCCGGCTGTTTGTGTGCGTAGACTACGAATTCTCCGCTCCAGGCTTCTCAAGATGGCAGCCCTGGAATACCCTTCGCGCATGGACCGCTTTGAGAGAATTGCCACGCTCGATGACGAAGTCCAGGCAGAGGCCCTCGATGCCCTGCTCTCGGGCCAGAACATTCCCCATGTCATGGCTTGCTACCACGACACCGCGTTGGATGGGATCTTCCAGGGATCACGAGGCTGGGGGCATGTTGAAGCACCCGCGGCCTTCAAGGCCCAGATCCTGGCGATCTTGGCGGACCTCAAGAACACACCATCCCCTTCCCCGCCTGATGAGTGACCACCCGGGTTTCCTCACGCCGTCGACACGGCGTGAGTTCAACAGCAGGCTGTCGCCCTTGCCGCGATGTCCACAGACAGTCGGTTCTGCGGGTGCGCGGATTCCGGTTCAGCCGTCGCCTGGATCGGCAGGGGCGAAAGGTCGTGTCCTCCGCTCCCGCGGAGACGGCCCCTGCAACCAAGCCCAAGCAGGCCACGCGCCAGCCAGACAACGTCTACGTCCCCACCCCGCAGTTCATCGTCGACACAATGCTCGAGATGGCCGAAGTGAAGAGAGGCAACGTGGTTTAGGACTTGAGATGCGGCGACGGTCGGATCGTCGTCACCGCCGCCAAGAAGTGCGGCGTGAAGACAGTCGGCTTCGACATCAACCCCGAGCGAGTCAGCGAGTCGATCGCCAACGTCAAGTCCAACCGGGTCGAACACCTCGTCTCTGTGTCTCTGTGTTGAAGACCCTTCGATGACCGTCGCCGCCGAGCAATTCGTAATGCGCCTTGGCCATCGGCGAGGTCCTTCTCGAAGTCGCTCAGCCGCGTCGGGCACGAGCAGCCCCGACGTGACGCCGTGGCGCTCGGCGACGCCGCGCTCGGCCTGACCGGCGTCTATTACCCCGAGGGACGTTTCTCCACAGCCCGTATGCTGGCCGCGTGGAAGTTGACTACGACCCTGGCAGCACCCTGCGCGTCGCAACCGAGCGTGAGATCCGCGTGCGGACAGGAGTCAGCGGCCCCAGAACACCTCAGGTCAAGCGCCTGAATCCCGAGACCGACGGCCTATAGAAGGGAAAGTGAAGCCCGCAACCCACTAATCCGCGATCTATCATGCCATGAGGAATCTGAGCGCAACGGTGTTGGTCGCCGCGGCGATGCTCGCGGGCGGAGGCAGAGCATCGGACCTGAAGGAACCGCGCGTGCGCGATTCAGGCATCACCGTCGCGTGCTACTACTTCGGGCAATACCACCCGAACCATCCACGCAACCTCAAGGAGCGAGGAGGTCCGTGGAGCGAGTGGGAACTGATCAAGGCCGCCAAGCCGCGCTTCCCGGGACACGCGCAGCCGAAGGTCCCGCAGTGGGGCTACGAAGACGAGTCGGATCCGCGCGTCATGGCGAAGAAGATCGACGCAGCGGCGGACCACGGCATCGATGCGTTCATCTTCGACTGGTACCACTACGAGGACGGGCCGTTTCTCGAGCGCACGGTGAACGAGGGCTTCCTCAAGGCGAAGAACAACGGCCGCATCAAGTTCGCCTTCATGTGGGCCAACCGCGATTGGATCAAGAACCTGTTCCCCTACTCCAAGGGCGATCCACAGGTGGTCCTCTATCCGGGCAAGGTGAGCCCGGCGGGCTTTGAGCGCATCGCCGACCATCTGCTTAAGGGCTACTATCCGAACGTCTCGATCCTGATCAATCACAAGAGCGCGACGAATTACGGCATCAATTCACTCTGGCGGCGGCAAATCACCGTCAGCACACAGCCGTCCCGGTAAGCCAACGACCATGAAGCCCTCCCTGCTACTCTTCACCGCCCTCCTGCTGGCCGCGGAGCATGCCACAGGTGCTGAAGCCGTCACCACCGCCCCCCAATGGCAGGAGACCGAACTCACCTTCACCAGCACGCGCGACGCGGCCAATCCCCACACCGACACCGAAGCCTGGGCCGACTTCACCCACGACGACGGCACGAAGCTGCGGCGGCCGATGTTCTGGGATGGCGGACGCACGTTCCGCGTGCGGTTCGCTTCGACCAAGTCTTCAGGTACGTGGCGCTGGACCACGTCCGACCGCGATGGCGACCCCGGGTTGCGCGGACGCTCGGGTACTCTCGCGGCCGGCCCCGCCGCGTCGGAACCTCCTACGATCTTCATGCGCCATGGGTTCTGGAGCATTCCGCCGGGCGGCCGGAATCTGGTTCATGCCGAAGGCCTCGTGGTGGCGGAGGACAAACAGCCGACCCAGTTGCACGAAGGCCCGATGGCGGTGCTGGAGCGCATGGCCCTCGGAGACAAAGCCGGTCTGATGGGAGGCATCGCCCTGGCCCGCCGCGGTGGAATCCAACAAAGCTGACATATACCCAACCCGAGGCACTGCATGAAGCACACCTACGAACAACTGGCGAAGATGATCGATCACTCCCTCCTGCACCCAACGATGACGGATCAGGAGCTCGAGGACGGCTGCAAGCTCGCCGCGCAATACGGCGTCGCTTCCGTCTGCATCAAACCCTACGCCGTCCGACGCGCCGCCGAACTCCTCCGCGGGAGCGGGGTCAACGTCGGCGCCGTCATCGGCTTCCCGCATGGCAACTCCTGCACCGAATCCAAGCGCTACGAAACCGAACTGGCCTGCCGCGACGGCGCCGTCGAGATCGACATGGTCCTCAACATCGGCAAGGCGCTGAGCGGCGACTGGGACTACGTCGAACGCGACGTGAAGGCGGTTTGTGACGAGGCCCATCGGCGCGGCGCGAAGGTCAAGGTCATCTTCGAGAACGACTACCTGACCCAGGGCGGCGCCGGCCTGGGCAGTGACGACTTCAAGCGGAAGCTCTGCGAACTGTGCGAACGGGCCGGTGCCGATTGGGTGAAGACTTCCACCGGCTACGGTTTCGTCAAACAACCGGACGGCAACTACAATTACAAAGGCGCGACCGAGCACGATTTGGCCCTCATGCGGGCCAGCGTCTCCGCGAAGGTCCAGGTGAAGGCCGCCGGCGGCGTGCGCGATCTGGACGGCCTGATCAGGGTCCGCGACCTCGGGGCAACCCGCTGCGGCGCCACCGCCACCGCTGTCATGCTCGACGAATACCGCCGGCGCGAAGCGGCCGGGAAAGCGGGCGGTGCCGAGGATGGACGATCCGCCACCCTTGGCGCGGGAGGTTACTGAACCAGCTCAACTCCAAACGTGTTGATTCAACCGCTCGGCAAGGGCACCTACGACGTGGCGGGCCTGATGAAGCCGCTGCGGGAGCTGGGGTACCTGGCCCCGTTGGCTTTCAGGGCTACGGCATCAAGGGAGACTCGCGGGGAATCCTGAGCCAGACCATGAATGCTTGGCGCGCCATGAGGCCTTGAAAGCGGGAAAAGTCGGTCAAGTTTCTTGAAATCATGGATTTTCGCTCCATAGTTTCAAGAAATGCATGCGACAAAGATCCTCCGCCCCGCTCGCCTGGCGGAGTTGCGATCCGCCCTTGATCGTGCGCCGATTGTGGCCTTGCTGGGCGCCCGCCAATGCGGCAAGACCACGCTCGCCCGCGGATTGGTGGGCGACACGACGCAGTTCTACGATCTCGAAAGCTCGACCGACCGGCAAGCACTGGCGGCCGCGCCGGAACGTACGCTGGCGGCCATGCGCGGTTTGGTGATCCTGGATGAAGCGCAGACAATGCCGGAGCTTCTGCCTGTGCTCCGTGTGCTGGCCGATCGACCGGACCTGCCCGCCCGGTTCCTTCTCCTGGGCAGCGCTTCCCCGGACTTGATTCGCGGTGCGTCGGAGACGCTGGCGGGACGGGTAGCGTTTGTCTATCTGACCGGTTTCGATGTGGCTGAGGTGGGGGCGGAAGCGATGCAGGAACGATGGTACCGCGGCGGATTCCCGCGGTCATTCCTCGCGCGGGATGACACGGCCAGTTACGCCTGGCGGCAGGAGTTCATCGAGACGTTTCTGACGCGCGACGCGGCCAGGTTTGGCATTACGCTGGCGCCGGAGGGTCTGCGGCGGTTCTGGACCATGCTGGCGCATGTGCATGGAGGGATCCTGAACGCGGCAGAACTGGGGCGGGCCGTATCGCTGGACCAGAAGACGGCCAGCCGCTATGTGGACATTCTGGCGGGCGCGTTCCTGGTGCGCCGGCTGCCCGCGTGGTTCGAGAATGTCGGCAAGCGAGTCGTCAAGGCACCGAAGCTCTATCTGCGGGACACCGGTTTGCTCCACGCGTTGTTGGGGCTGCGCCAAGGAACCGAAGTGCTGTCGCATCCCCGCTTTGGGGCATCGTGGGAGGGCTTCGCCTTGGAGCAGACCATCCGTTTCCTGGAGGCGGAACGAGAGGCCTACTTCTGGGCCACGCACGGGGGCGCCGAACTGGACCTGCTGGTCGTCCGCGGGGGCCGACACTATGGCTTCGAGTTCAAGTACGCCGACGCTCCCAGCACCAGCAAGTCCATGCGCGTGGCGCTCGCCGATCTTCGTCTCGAGACTCTCTTCGTGATTTACCCCGGCCGACGACGGTTCGATCTGGATGATCAGATCACGGTGCTGCCGCTGGCGGACCTCGCTCAGCTCCGACTCTAAACCGGAGCCACCGCCGGTCGCACGGACTCCCGGGTCCTTTCAGTAAGGTTTTTCCTCACTTCAACGTCCTGACTTTCCAGCAATGGGCCATCCCGATCGAGTGGGATGAGGTCTATTGTGTAGACATGACCCTGAAGATCTCGAACACCCTGAACAACGGCGATGAGGTGGCGCACACTCTGGTCAAGGTGAGCGCCGGCAGCGGCCAGGCCGAGGCGACCTCCAACACCCAGACCGGCGAACTGATCTTCGAGGTCAGCGCCGGCGTGGGCGTCATTGGCATCGAGGCGCGCGGCCACTGGGCGATCACCCACGCGGCCGATGGGCCTTTCTTCGGCAAGGCGGCGACGCAGAGCGACGGGAAGGTCCTGGCCTGCTTCGACGCCAGCGGACTGCCGGTCGGCGAAGACCGCGTCGGGCTCAGCCTGCCCGTCGGGCCTATTTCGTCCAGAATGCGTCACTTCGTTGGATCTGGTCGATGACAACGCGGATCGTCGGGCGCCGGAGGCTCCTTCGAACGGAGCCGCTTGACGCATCGGCACAGCGGCCTGCCATGGTATCGAACGGCTTCTCCGGTGGCCGCGGCGACCGAATCGCGACCCTCGGCATTCAGAAATCAACTTCGATGCGGGTCTCGAACACGCTGAGGTGGCCTTCGGGAGAGCGACCGCTGACGTCGGCGAAGAGGCCGTGCCGCCAGGTCGCCCGCCCGTCCAAGACCGGTCGGCCGATTTGCAGCCCGGCATTCACCCCCGGAGCCAGGGCCTGCAGCGCCGCTGCCGGTTCCATGAATGGGATGTCGCGGCTGCTGGTAATCACGTCCAGACCCATCGGCGCCTGGTATTGGCCGGCGCGAAGTTCGCCAATCAGCGGGATGTCCCGAAACGACAGGTAACTCTCCTCAATATAGAACTGATTGGGAATGTAGCCGACCTCCAGTTGGTAAGAGACCGGCAAGACCAGCAGACAGTCACCCTTGGCATAGAGACGCGCGCGCCGCAACTCGACGCCCGCATCGAAGCCGCGAAACTCGTTGCCGGTGACAAACGCGGCCCCGTCGAGCGCGAACTTGGCGCCGACCTTCCCGCTCATTTTCAGTTCTTCGAGATGGAAGACGGGCGAGGCGTTGGTCCCGGCCACCCGCGCGCGAACCTCCGCCCACGGATCCGCAAGTTGCGTCTTGCGCGAGAGCCCGAGGTGCAGCCCGTCCCAGCCCGCCCACGAGGATCGCCATTCGAATGACGAGGTCTTGGGGATGGCAGCGCTGGCCGCGGCGAGTTCAGGCGCCACATGGGTGTGCACCGTGATGCACGCCTGCTGTGTGAGCGGCTGAGGGTTCTCCTGAGCCGGCGCCACGGCGCGGGCCGGTTCCGGTTCCGTGCCGACTTGGGGCTGGGCCGCCAGGAGGCATGGCTGCGACACCGCCTCGCCGCAGAAAACGAGAAAGAGGGCCAGCGAGGCGCGCCTCAGACGAATCCCACTCGTCAGCCTCATGAATCGGTTCAATGTCTCGCCTCGGTTTCCTCCCGCCCCCCCGGCCTGCGTGCCAACCTCTGGGGGGATTCCCGTGTTGCGATCCTCCAGGACCGTGAGCCCGAGAGGCTCGAGCGAATCTCAGGTCGCTTCAGAAATGTGAACCGTGACTGGTGCCGACCGGTTCTTGACTTGAACCGTCCTGGCTCGCCAGCCGTGACCAGGGTTTCGCAACCGGGCAAAAGTCGCCTCGGAAATCCCCACGCACATCGGGTCCGTGACCGATTCGATGCGAGCGGCGGTGTTGACCACGTCGCCGATCACGGTGACGTCCTTGCGGCTCGAGGTCCCGATCTCCCCCTGGATCACGGAACCGGAGTTGATCCCGATGCGGATGCGGACGCCTTCCAGCCCACGCGCCGCGCGCGGCTCGTTGAGACGCCCTAACGCCCCCAGCACCTTCCGGCCCGCGGCGACCGCATCGTTGCCATCAATGAACACCGCCATGATCGCGTCGCCAATGAACTTGTCGATGTCCCCGTGACATTCGTGCGTGATCACTTCGCAGACGCCGAACAGCTCGTTGACCATCGTGGCCACGGTTGCTGGCGAGTTGCGCTCGGAAAACGCCGTGAAACCCACCACATCCAGGTAGAGCACCGTCAGATCCCGAACCCGCGCCTGGCCCTCGACAGCGCCCTGGAGATGGTCCATCACCTCCTCCATCGTGGCAGCCGAGACGTATCGCCTGATCAGCACATTGAACTTCTCCTGCAGCAACCGGAAGTCCTCCTCCTGGGTGATGTCGCGGAACACCTCGATTCCCGCGATGATGGCGCCGGTTTCATCCCGGATGGCGCCGATGTGCGTGTAAACCGGGAAACGCCGGCCCTCCTTATGCATCGGGTAGACCTTGGCGCGGATACTCTCGCCGGTCTGAATCGAGCGGGCCAACGGGCAGGCGGAGAAGCAGAGCATGGTCCCATGTTCATCGATGTGGTTCAGCATGCTGTCATGGCAGCAGCGCCCCATGACATCCTGCTTCCGATGTCCGGTGATCTCCTCCGCCGCGCAGTTCCAGAAGAGGATCCGACGGTCCAGATCCACGATGTAGACACCGTCAAAGATGCTGTCGAGCACGGTGGACAGCACGCTGCGGCCATCTTGCAGTTCTCGGTAGATCGCTCTCTTGTTCATCGGCTCAGCCCTTCACGTTCGGCGTTCGGCCGCCCCTGGCATCGGATTCACCTTCGTCGCGGGTTGTTCCACAACGATGGCACAACCGTCTTCGGCGGCTTGTTTCCCTCCCACCCCCTGGAGATCGCTCACGGCTGACGAAATCCGGAACTATGCTCCCGGCCGCCTTGAAATGCTTCTGAAGCGGACACGGTCCTTCTGGAACTCGCGCCGGTTCCTCATCTCGACGCCGGGGACCAAGGGCGACGCCATGGACACCGCCTACCGCGCTGGGGACCAACGCGTCTGGAACTTCGAGTGCCCCGCCTGCGGTCAGCTTCAGCCCCTCAAGTTCGAGCAGTTGAAGTGGGACTCGAACGACATGACCAAGCCCGAAGGCAAGTGGCGGTTCGACGCCCTGGCCGAGACGATCCGCTTCGAGTGCGCCGGGTGCGGACACCGGATCAAGGACACGCCCGTGGACCGGCGGTGGATTGAGAACCATGGGCGCTTTGTCCCGCAGAACCCCAACGCCCCGAGATCGCGGGTCAGCTACACGTGGAACGCCCTGCTGCCGCACTGGATCGAGTGGCGGTCGATCGTGGAAGAGTTCCTGGCGGCGGTGGACGCGATGCGGGTGGGTGGGGACATCGAGCCGATGTTCACCTTCGTCACCGAGACCCTGGGGGAACCTTGGGACCTGGACCGGTGGATGGTGACCGGAGATGACTACCTGCTGGAACGGAAAGGGGATTACGACTTCGGCGATCCGTGGCCCTTGGAACAGACGCGGTTCCTGGCGGCGGACCGGCAGGCCCGCGGGGGTGAGCACTACTTTTGGGTGGCACGCGCCTTCGGGCCAGGGGCCGCCAGCCGGTTACTGGCCTAAGGCCGCTGCGCCACGACGACTGAGTTGGAGCAGATTCGGCAGCAACTGAAGGTCCCGCTGGTCAACGCCATGATCGACTCGGGGTTCAAAGCGTCGGAGGTGTATCGGTTCTGCATGGGCGCCGGGTGGAAGGCGATGAAAGGGGATGAGGCGGAGTGGTTCCTGGGACAGGACCCGCGGACCCGCAAGACCGTGCGCCGGACGTGGCGGCGGGTGCTGGTCGATCCCAACTTGGGAAGCCGGAAGTCACGGGCGCCTCGGCACCTGCCGCTTTTCCAGTGGTCCAATCCGAGCATCAAAGACCATCTGGCCTTGTTCACGCATGGAGTGGTGGGCCAGTGGACCATCCCGAAGCAGACGGGCCGCGACTACATCGAGCAGATGACGGCGGAGGTCCGGGAAGAACGCGAGGACTCGCGCGGGCGGATCAAGGTGCTGTGGATTCAGAAGCGCCGGGACAACCACTACCTCGACTGCGAGTTGATGATTGACGCGGCGGCAGTCATCTCGGGCGGCTTGAAGCCGGCGCAGTTAGATGACGGGCAGCGGTCAGAGGGAACGGCGTAAGGTGCGAGCAGCCATCAGGCGCAGGGAAGTTGGCTCAATTCGCAATATTCGACCTCATCTGCATGTCAATTCGTCCACTCGAAAAAGTCCATTCCCGCGATCTGACAACCAAGACCCGCCATCACTAGCCCGACCAGTGAAATACCCACAGGCTTCCAGGTCGCCTTCAGGTTCAGAATGAAGAAGATGAGGGATACTGGCGGCAGGAGCATGCAACTCCAGAAGCACGCGGGTCCACTCCTACGGGCGATGACGAGGAACCCAATATCACCAGCCAAGGCGATCAGGCACCCCAGACAGAACAATAGATAACCAAGCGTGATCATGCTCAGGACGCGTCGTGCCGCGTCAGGCGGAACGATCAGCTCACCGAAGCCGGCCCCTCCCTGGCTTCCCAGTTGCCGACCAACGTCGCGGACCGATTTTCGGTGCAGCGCCTGGTTCGGCTTCCAGCTGCTGTCGAACGAGGTCACGTGCCTGCTCAACCGGCCTCATCGCTCTCTGAATAGCGGCGGCAACTTTTGCAAGTGTGGCATTCAGTTGCTTTGGAAACTCAGGTCCAAAGTTCAACCGGGACACATCTTCCCCTGCGAGACTCGCAAAGGCCTCATATGTCTGCCTGAGCCGCTCGATTTGCTCTTTGATTTGTGGCAGCGGCTCCAGGTCTTTCTTCGTAAGCTTCTTCATAGGGTGGTTGCTTTCTCCGCCCAACACCAGATGTGAGGCACAGACGACCGTAAGCCGGTCTCCTGTGCAGTTCCCGAGCACGCCAGGTCAGGCCGTTGCCTTCACCGACCTGTCGGTGATACTCATGGAATCTGCAGCGGCTTTTCCCTCACAACACCGTCTCCCGACTCTACCTTCACGGATAGCATGGCGCGTCCGGTTCGCAGTTCGCCGCCTCACCGGTGTGCTCCGGCAGGGTGGCATGAGCCGCCCTTCGCTGAGGCGGTTCAAGCAGTAGCGGTCGCAGACGTCGATCGGACGGTTGTTCGTGTCGGAGTTGAAGACCACGCCGTACAGGCGAATGCCGCGCCAATACCACCACACAACCTCGGTGTGCTTCCCGAGCAGGTCGCGGAATCCCACGCTGTCTGGTGACCCCAGCAGAGCCTGAACCTCCGAGGGAACCATCCGCGGGACAATGTCGCGCCACCGGAGGTGAAATCTGAAAAGTCCGAATGCGTATAGCACTAATAATATCACGCCAAGGATCCCGCCCCCCACGAACCAGCACCGAGGCTTCACGCGCGAAGAACTCATGGGCCAGACGATGAGTGCGACAGGTACTTGGCGAACTGTTTGACGCA
This sequence comes from Verrucomicrobiota bacterium, assembly GCA_029556615.1. Taxonomy (GTDB): domain Bacteria; phylum Verrucomicrobiota; class Verrucomicrobiia; order Limisphaerales; family J093; genus JAKQDD01. The sequence continues at coordinate 63,364 of JAKQDD010000033.1, forward strand.
GTGCAGTGCGTCAGACAGAGGCTTACTCCTGCGTGTCTGGTTTGTCGAGAGGGAGTTCGCATAGACGGCGTCTAAGCGTCTAGTGGGTCGTTCGGCAAGCGTGACCTTGAGCAGATCCGTCTCCCATGCATCGCAAACCGCTCCTGGCGTCACGTTATGCGCGCATCCGAACGTTACCCCTTCAGTGTGACGGCACGTCCAAGACTGGAAGTCCGGATGCTGGTCCGGGCGCTCAAATCGCAACTGACCAAGGGGGCGACCCTGCTCGGCGCATTGGAAGCGTTGGTCACACAGAAGTGGGCCGCCAACGTGGTCAACGGCCAGACGGTCCTCTCGACCGCCGAGGCCGGCGGTTCGGTCACGTTCACTTTCGAGCGCGCCTACACCCCGGCCGAACTCGCCGTGATGGCGGAGGAGGCGCTGGAGTGGGTGAACACCCTCGCCGACCCGGAGAATCCGCCCCTGGACGTGCCCCGGTTCAACCGCCTGCACCCCACCTTCCACAAGGCTGTCCTGTGATTCCATTGCTCCGCAAGCTCTTGCACATTCGTACCGATCCCGTCCCACCGAAGGGACCCAAGGGACGGCAGGGACTCAAGAAATCCCCGCCGCAGGCCGGCAGTCTGGCCCCACCGGTGACGCCGGTCCGACACTACTTCGAGGCGTTGAACACGGTCGATCACCGGACCCCGATCCCGGCCACCGGCCTCCACGTCCACCGGCTGCTCACCAAGTTCAACCGGCTCCAACTCGCCAGCGTCGCCCGCTACCTCTGGGACAACGTGGGGCTCGTCTTCTACGCCACGGACCTCGTCGCCAACTACTCCACCCCAATGATCCCGCGGGCGGCGACCCTGGACCGGAAGTGGAATGAAGCGGCCAATAGCCTCTTCGATGATTGGGCCGAGCGCGCGGACTTCACCGGGCGGTTCGACTTCTGGGATCTCCAGCGCCTGGGCTCGTTCTACCTCGACACTGATGGCGAAGTGTTCGCCCTCTGGACCGATGAGGCGGGTTTCCCTCAGATCCAGCTTTTCGAGGCCTGGCGGATCGACAAGCCCACGGCGGCGGATGACCGGATCTTCGATGGCATCCAACTCGACACCCAAGGCCGGGTCCTGGGCTACTGGCTGGACGGTCAGACCTTCCTCGATGCCAACACGCTCATCCACCTCTTTGACCTCGAACGGTACACCCAGTACCGGGGCATGAGTCCGATTCGCCGCGGGGCGAATGACATGCGGGATGGCAACGACATCAAAGGCTTTCAGAAGGTCCTCTCCAAGCTCTCGACCGCGCTCACCCTCGCCATCCAGGGGGCGCCGCTCGAGGAGAACCCGTGGGGCAACCCGCCCGAGCCCGCGGGCGAGGTCTCGACCGAGGAGGAAGCTCCGGCCGAGACCAACGCCAAGCAACGCAGCTTCACGGTCGCCGACCTGATCGCCGGGGACATCCCGACCGTGCCCGAAGGCCATGAGTTGAAGCAGGTCAACACGCCCAGCGCCCCGGCCAACAACATCGAGGTCATCAGCTACCTCGCCGGGTGCTTCGTGGCGGGCTTGGGTCTGCCGCCGGCCTTCTTCCTCCACGAGAAGCTCACCGGCACCAACCAGCGAGCGGTGAACGGCAAGGCGCAACGCAAGTTTGACCGTCGCAAACAGGTGGCGGCACGCCTGGGCCGGTCGGCCTGGCAGCGGGTGATCGCTAGCGCCATCACGTCCGGCGCGCTCCCGAGCACGGACGGCTGGGCGCGATGCGACTTCATCGGCCCCTCCAAGATCACCATCGACGCCGGGCGGGAGATGGCCCAGGAGCGCGAGGACGTGGCCCGGGGCCTGATGAGCCGGCGGGATCACTACGGCAACCGAGGCCGGTCCTGGCGCCAGGAGACCGATCAAGTGTTCGAGCCCCGCAAGCCCACTGTGGCCTGGGTGGGGGGGCATGATGTGCAACTTGGCCTACTGGATCGGCTCGCAGGCCTCGGCGGTCGTGTCCACTCGGAGCGCCATGGTCGGCAGCATTGGGGCCTACGTTTCCGTGGTGGACTTCCACCGGATGCTGGCGAATGCCGGGATCGAGGTTCGGGTCTTCACCAACCGGGAGGGGACGTTCAAGGCGGCGGGGATGCCCGGCGCACCCGTCACCGAGGATCACGCGGCCGAGTTCACCCGCCAGGCGCAGCGCACCTTCGATGTGTTCCGAGCCGACGTTCGACGGGTCCGCGAAGGCGTTCCCGATGAAGCCATGCAGGGCCAGGTGCTCGACGGGCGCGAAGCCAAGCGACAGGGGTTGGTGGACGCCCTCGGGGACCTCGGGTACGCGCGGGCGCTGGCCCGCCGACTCGCCCGCGCAAGTGAACGTTCCACCCTTGGATGAATACGGATGACGTATGCCTGACAAACTGAACATCCCGGACCAGGAGGACATCCTGGCCACCAACGAACGGTTGACCACGGAAAACGCCCGGCTCACCGCCGAGCTTACCGCCGCGACCGACCTCCTCGAAACCGCCCAAGCGCAGAGCGCCGAGGCTACCCAGCATGCCGAGGCCCTCGCCAAGCGACTCGAGACCGTCGAAACCGCGGCCAAGGTCGCAGGCGAGGAGAACGCCCGGCTCAAGACCGAGAACGCCGGGCTCACCGCGAAGATGGCCGACTTCAACGCGGCGGTCGCCGCGGAGGTCCAGAAGCTGGGCCTGCGCCCCAAGGCCGCCGAACACAAGCAACCCCCGGCCGACGCCGACCTCACGCCCACCCAGCGCGTCCTTGCCGCCAAAGGCGTCGGCTCGCTCGCCGAACTGTCTGCCAAACCCAACACCTAACCCAACGCCGCGGGCTCGGGGCTCCCTGCTCCGTGCTCCCTGCTCCAAGCTCCCATGCCAACGACCATCAGCGATCTCTGGATCCCCGACATCTGGCTCGCCACGATGCGGGAAAAGCAGGCCACCTTCCCGGTCCTGCTCAACTCGGGCGTCGTCGTCGACAACCCCAAGGCCTCGGAACTCGCTTCCGGCCCAGGGGAAGTCGCCATGATCCCCTTCTTCAAGGACATCACCGACCAGGATGACGAGATCCAGGTCGAGAACGCCGAGCCGACCGTCGACAACAAGATCACCAGCGGCCAGATGAAGGCCGTCGCCTGCAACCGCGTGTGCAAGAGTTCGGCCACGGCGTTCGCGGCCCAACTCTCCGGCGAGGATCCGGTGGGCGAGATCACCGCCCAGATGGTCCAGCGCCGGCTCAAGCAACGCCAGAAGACCTTGCTCGCCATGGTGCGCGGGGCGTTCGGGTCGGCGGGGGTCAACGGCGTGGCCGCTACCCTGAAGGCCGTCCGCGTGGACGCCTTCGATGAGTCGGGCGATGGGGCGACCGCGGCGGAGCTGATGAGCATCGAGCTCTTCATCCACGCCAAGAGCCTCATGGGCGAACTGGCCGACGACCTCATGGACGGTGCCCTCTGGCTGCATCCCACGATCCTGGCCGCGCTCGAACTGGCCGATGAGACCAGCTTCGACAAGGCCAGCCGGGGTCCCTGGACCATCCGCACCTACCGGGGCATCCCGATCTACACCAGCGAATCCCTGGTCCGGGCAGGCACCACCAACGGCTACGTGTATGACACCTATCTCTTGGCCAAGGGCATCATCGCCCGGGGCGAGAAGCCGCAGAAGACCGACGTCGTGGACGTGGCCGCGCTCCAGATGGAGAAGAAGTTCGGGCTCAACAACGAGATCATCTACGACCGGACCCGGTTCGTGATGCACCTGAACGGGATGAAGTGGGTGGGGACCCCGGCGGCCGAGAGCCCGAGCAACGCGGAACTCGGGACCATCGCCAACTGGAACCTGGTGCTGGCGACCGCCAACCGCGTGGGCGCCGTCTGCATCCGCACCAACGGATAACCGACCATGAGCACTCCCCGAGTCGATCCCTACCCCGAGCCCGTCGCGTTGACGGCGCTCGATCTCAAGCGCGTGCAACGGATGCAGGTCGAGAAAGGCCGGGACGCCCGGCTGCGCCGGCTGGCCCGGCGGAACCGGGACGTGGCCTGGCTGCTGGATGAGCAGGAACGGTCGGCCCGATCGGCCCGGCCTGCCAAGCCGGCCAAGGGAGACGTCAAGTGACGCTCATTCAACAAGCGCGGGTGGCGGGGTTCCGGGCGCAGCTCGCCGTGCGCGGGATCACGGTCACGCTCTTGCCCGACCGGGGGAGCTTCCCTGCCCCGGTCGAGCAGTACCAGGGACCGCAACCGGGGTCGGTGGCCGACGCGGGTTCGGGCACGGTCGAGCCCGAGCTGCGCCAGGCGGTCCGGCTTGCCATCCTGCTCGCTGATCTTGGGGACACGGCCGTCCAGGTCGGGGACGTCCTCCGCGATACCGGCAACGCGACCGATTACCGGGTGGTGCGGATCGAGCGGGGCGGGATCGACATCGCGGCGCGGTTCACTTGCGAAAGGGAAGCGGCGTGAACACGGGCGACATCCGGGTGGACACCACCAGCTTCGAGGCGGCGATGAACCAGTTCATTGCCTTGAAGAAGTTGACGCTGGCCGAGGGCCTGCGCCTTCAGGCCGGGCTGCTTGCCGATGAACTCGTGGAGGACACCCCGCCGCAGAAGGGGATCGTAAATGGGCGCTCCTACGGCGCGAGGAAGACGGGCGAAGCGCGGCTTGCCCGCGACATCCGGTGCGCCGCCCGGCCGCTCGTTCCCTCCGAATGGGAGTCGAAAAGCCTGGCCGACCTGATCCGGCAGAAGAAACACGCTGCGCTCCAGGAAGTCTTTCGGCACTTCAGCAGCGAGCGGATCCTGCCCTTCGAGCCGCCGGTTCACAAGAAAGCCCGCGATGCCGAGGGCCGCGTGCGCCGGCAACTCGCCCAGGCCACACCCGATTACCAGGAAGAGGCGGCTTATACGCGCTCGATGCGCCAGCGGGTCGGTCTTGCCAAGGGCGGCTGGGCGGCGTCGCTCCTGGCCCTGGGCCGCAAGGTCCAAGCCTGGCTGCGGCCGCATCTCTGGGCCGGGCGGCTCGTTGACCAGTCGAGCGCGCCTAAACCCATGGTCCGGCTTCAGAACGACACCCGCTGGGCCGGCAGCCGGCATGCCCAGATCATCGTCCGCAAGGCGCTCGCCCGCCGCGAGGGCCGGATGCGGCGTTGGATCGAGGGCGCCCTGGCCGCCCAGGCGAGAAAGGCGCGGCTCGCATGAGACTCGCCGATGTGCAATCCAACGTGAAAGCCCTCCTCGAAGCGCACCCGCGCCTGGCCGGGGTGCCCATCGTCCTCGATGACGGCCTGGGTGAAGCGAACAAGGAGCGGGTGGCGGCCCTTAAAGCCCAGGGCTTGAGCCTGCTCGTCTGGCGGATCGAGTCGGGCGGGATCGTGGACGCCTCGAGCACGGGCGCCGTGATCCAGCACCTGGCCATCTTCGTGTTCATCGAGGAGAACGTCGCCGTCTGCCGCGCCCCAGGCGGGGTGAACCTGCATCACGAAGACGCCGCCCAGTACGTCATGGAAGCCCTTTCCGGCGCTCGCGTGGGGCCGGACCGGATCACGCTCGATGACCCGCCCTTCGACAACCTGGGCAAGGTGAACGGCGTCAACCGAATGCTCGTAAACGCCCTGGCTGAACTCACCACCGAACCCCGACAATGAAGACCGCCCGCATCAAACGCCTGACCTTCATCGCCATGCTCCTGTGGCTCATTCACGGGGGCGTCCTGATCGCGTTTGCCGTCGCGCCCGAAGTCGAGACCGTGACCCACGTGGCGGACCTGGCCCGTGAGAAAGACATCGTCTGGCTCTCCCTGGTGACGGCGATTGCGGCCATCGTGTTCTCCGCGTGGCTCGTTCGCCAACTGGTCGCCCAGCAGTCCCAGGTGGTGAAAGCGCTCCAGGATCTGCGGGGCGAACTCGGGGCGCGCCCCTGCATCTACCTCTCGAAAGACCCCACCCTGAACCCATGAAAACACATCTGAAGACCCTGTTCCTGTCCATCCTCGCCGCCTTCGCGGTGGCGGGCTGTTCGACCCTGACCCCGGCCGAGAAGATCGACCAGGCGGCCAAGGTCGCCAACCTCGCCGCGTTCGTCGGCGCGGGCCTGCACCTGGCCGACAACCCCGAGGACCGCGCCTACTTCGTCGCGTCGGTGACGGCGCTCGAGGCGCTGGCCGACTCGGACAACTACACGCCCAGCAGCCTTGCCGCCGCCCTGCGGGAGTTGCCCATCCGCGAGCTGCGCGGGAGCAAGGGCACCATCTACCTCACCGCTGGCGTCAGCCTCTGGGATGAGGCCTCCCGGCAGATCCTGCGCGTGGACACCTCGGGCGCCGCCAAGGTGTTCGCCGAAGCCATCCGCAAGGGCCTGGCCGAGGCCCTGGCCACAACCCCGCAAAGCCTATGAACGAAGTCCGCATTCGCCTCCGGCGCGATCACATCGTCAACGCCCGGACGTTCAAGGCCGGCATGGTCGTGAACCTCCCGCCCGCGTCCGCCGCGTTCCTCATCGATCTAAAGGTCGGCGAACCGGCCGAGGCACCGCCGGCGGCAGTGCCGCCTCCGCCAACGGAGTCCGCCGCTCCGGTCCCACCCGTTGTCCCGGCTGAGCCTGAAGCAGGCCCGGCCCCTGAACCCAAACCGCAACCCCGTACCCGCACCCGTTCCTATGCCCAGCACCATCACCCTCGGCCACATTGAGGCCCACGAAAAACTCACCGCCCGCGTCCTCTTCAAGCCCCATGGCGAAACCAGCTATGTGGACTTGGGCAACGTCAAGGAGTACAGCGAAGCCCACGAGCGCAGCCCGGTCACCCGCGTCGTCGCCGAGGCCGGCTACCGGCGCACCAACGACGAGCAGACCGACGTCGTCACCTACGCCTGGGAATTCACCCTGGACGAGTTCGACGCGAGTCTCCTGAAGATCAAGGACCTTTCCGCCCAGGGCACAACCGCTCAGCAGGCCGCCGCCACCGCCCCGGCGGGAACGGCGACCATCACCAGCATCGTCTGCGAGCGGTGGTACCCGATCGGCAAGGTGGGCTTGAACACCGTCGTGGCCAAGATCGCCACGGTCACCCTCACCGAGGGCACCGACTACGACGTGGACCTCGACGTGGGCCTGATCCGGTTCCATGACACCGACAACGTCGATGCTGGGGACAACGTGGACCTCACCTTCGGCAACGTGGCCGTCGATTTCGAGACCTTCACCGGCCTCGAGACGCCCACCTTCCGGGGCGATGTGATGATCCTCGAGACGAACCAGTTCTCGAAGATTCCGCTCAAGACCACGACCTTCACGGGGGTGCTGCGGGCCACCGAGTTCCCAACCCAGAGCGGCGAGTTCGGCACCTGGAAGGTCCGGGCCACCGCGACCACCAAGCCCGCCATCAAACGGCGGTCGGCGGCGTAGTCTCACCCAGGGGCCGGGGATCGAGCGCGCGGTGCGCCTTCTCCCCGGCTCTTTCCAACCACCCACCATGAGTGACTTTGCCATCCTGCACCCGATCAAGGAGGTTCCCCTGCGCGGCCAGACGGTCACCGTCCGCGAGATGCGCTGGAAGGAGGCCGTCGCCTTCACCGAGAAGCTCTCGGGCTTGGCGCGCGAGTTCACCGAGCCGGACGGGCGCCTGCTCGTCACGCCCGAGAAGCTCGGCGCCGTGATCGCCCGGAGCGGGGATCTCGCTGGCGAACTCCTCGAACACACCACGGGCCTGCCTCGCGAAGCCCTTGATGATCTCCGGCCGGTCGAGGTTCTCGACCTTCTCGCCGCCGCCATCGAGGTCAACCTGCACGAGGAACTTTTGGGAAAAGCCCGCGGCGTCGGCCAAGCGCTCAGCCGCTCGCTCGGCCTCGCCGGGAAGCCTCCTGGGGACGCCTGATCGACCTCCTGGTGCACCAGGGCTACTCGCTCAACGACATCGAGGGCATGACTGTGCGCCAACTCTTCCACTTCGCCCGGCTCGCCCTCGAACGGCTCGAAGCCATGAACGGGGCGCTCAAGG
>JAKQDD010000051.1 GCA_029556615.1 Verrucomicrobiota bacterium
CGCTGGGGTTTTGTGATGCCCTCAGAGCTTGCGACCGCCATGTAGCAAGGTCGCACCGTTCAACCGCCGGATGCGGAAAACCGCACGTCCGGTGGTGTGGGAGGGTGCCGGGGCGCAATCCCCGGCACCCGACCCGATCAAGACGCTATCGCGTTCGAGAAGCCAGCAGCGCGGGCATGAGCCTTCGGAGGGCGCTTCGCCTAAAGCGCAGCCGCCTGGGATCGCTGACCAGGCCAGCTGCGGGTCGCCGCCTACGGCGCCCCCAGGGCTGGGCCCGGTTCTTTTAGCTCTGCGCATTAACGGCCTGAAGTCGGGGCGACCTGCTATTCGCTGAGAACCGCGTTTGCGTGCGAGCCTACGGCCTTGGAGTAAACGGCGCGGTCGTACACTGGACCCAGCTCCTTCGAGTCGCGTGTGGCGGTGGCGCGAGGGTCGTCCGTCTGGATCTTGCAGAGGCAGCGTCGTTTGTGGTCGAGACCCCAGAGGGTGCCGCCGCCAAACGCCAGCCGTATGTAGTGCCCGGGGTACGGGCCCCTCGCCATCCCGGCCTCAACGGTTCCCTTGCGGAGGGCGACATCCCGGTCAATCGCGTAGAGCCCCTTGGTCCGGCTCGAGATCCAGAACCAGTTGCCGTCCCATGCCAGAGCGCGGATCTCCGGATCACGGCTTTCCAGGGACCTTGGGACCCGCAGCGTCTGGATGTCCAGCGCATGGAGGCACCAGCGAGCATTGCTGATGTCGACTTCGGTGAACCAGAGGTACTGGCCGTCATACACGCAGTCGTTGGGCCAGTCGATGGGCCTGGAGGTGTTGGGCGGTTCGAGCTTCAGCAGGAGCCGATCAGGTCTCGCCGTCACGTCGTGGAGGCAGCCCGGCCAGTGGGTCAGGCCCAGGAGGCGGTCCCCACATTGGGCGAATGCCTGCAAGCGGGTGTTGATGGGAACGCTATGGGTGAGCCAAGCCGACGATGGCCGCACTGGATCGATGGGGAGGAACCTGTTGTCATCGAAGCCATCACTCGCAAGGGCCCAGAGGGTTTCCTGGCGGAAGCTGATATCTTTAATATCCATGTCTCTGTACAGGATCCTGGCCACCACATCGCCGGGACCGAACACGGTCTTGGGCAGCCGGGCCAATAGCGGCTGTCGGCGGGCAAGTCCCGTCTCGAGCCGGACAGTGGCAAAATCGGCCTTTTCGATCGTCAGCGGTCCCCGGGGGCTTTGGGTGAGGCAGAACGCGCCGCTCGAAGCCGTGGTCGCCAGCGAGATGCCCGAGGCGTCCCGGATCAGGGCGTCCTTCACGGGCCACTCGCTGACGTCTTCGATGACACGGCCCACGAGGGCATACGGTGAATCGAGGGCGCTGATCGTGACCCTTTCGATTCGCAGTTCCCCCCTGGACGTTCCGAAGCCCTGGGACGTCTGCGCGCCGCAGAGGAATCGTAGATGCCACTGCGGGAGGCTGCTCAGGTCCAGGACCTCGAACTGATCCAGTCGATCCGCATTGGGCCAGATCACGGCAGCGTTCACCGCGGGAAGGAAGTCGGCTCGGACTGTCGCCGGCGCAATCTGATTCGTGTGCCACATGAGGGCGTCGTAATCGTCGACGAGCCGCCCTCCGGTCAGTTCTTGGATATGGATGGGATCGCCCCCTGCAGAGACCACCGCTCCTATCGCCCCGCCGTAGCTCTCCCCTGAGAGGGTCACTTGGAGTCGGCAGGGTCCGAGGGGCCGGAAATCGTGTCGGAGATCGACCCACACAGCTTCGCTGCACGCGAGACCCTCGTCATGTTCGACCCTGGCGTTGAGGACCAATGCGCCGCCGACGGTCCTGACGTCGTGGACCCGATTACCTTTGGCGGGGTCGGTTCCCCGGCTGAAGTGGTTCGAGTCCCAGTGGTTGGTGTCGAGTTCGTGGGCATCGAACTCCTCGGCGAACAGGATGCGTTCCGGTTTCGGGCCGACACTCTTGGCCACGAGGATGGCCGCGCCGCAGAGCAGTGCGAAGAGGGCGAACCGGGCTGCGACGCGCCAGCGCCTCGAACGGGTTCGCGCCCTCCGGACCGAGTCGCCCTGCCGCAGCAGTTCGAGGTCGGAGAGCATCGCCTGGGCGTCCGGATAGCGACGGGCCGGATCGGGCTCGCACGCGCGGGTGATGATCTCGTTGAGTTCGATCAGCTCGCTGCGCTGGGGGAGGTCATCGAGATGGCTTGGCGGGCTGGGGAAGGCCATGCGGTCCTTGCCCATGGCCATTTCGTACAGGCACTTACCCAAGCCATAGATGTCAGCGCGGACACTGCCCGGTCCTTCGGGGGGAATGAACCCTTCCGTGCCGACGAAGCTGCGGGCGTCATCGCTTCGGGCGACGAGGCCGACGTCAGCAAGCTTCGGCACGCCGCCTACGAAGATGATGTTTGAGGGTTTGATGTCGCGGTGGACAAGTCCCTGGTCGTGCAGGAAACGGAGCGCATCGGCCAGGGAAGCACCAATCGCGACGCACTCCGGAACCGGCAGACGCCCGTGGCCTCGGATCCGCGATTCCAGCGTCAGGGGCTTGTAGCCGTCCGGCGCCGGTGTCGCCGATCTTCCTCCCGGGTCACTCGTGGCCGTGGAGGCCGGGCTGCCGGGTGGATCCGCGGCTGGGGCAGGAACCTCAGGGGGACCCGTGTTCGCATTGTCCGCCAGCTCCATCACGTAGTAGAAATAGCCGGCATCGTCGTTGCGCCCGACCTGGAGGATGTCGACGAGTCCCTCGTGCTTCCGGGAGATGGGCTCGAAGTGTTTCAGCCCGCTGAATTCGCGCTCGTAGGGCCTGGGGTCCGCGAAACTGGCGCGCCGGATGATCTTGGCGGCGCGCAAGGTGCCCATGGCGCTCCGGGCCAGCCAGACCTCGCCGTAGCTCCCCTGCCCGATCCGTTCGAGCAACTCGTGGTCCGGGATGACCGGCGGCGCGGTGCTGGGGGGCAGATCAGCCATGCGTGGTTGCTCTTGTGGTCGAGGATGCGGCCACTGTCTGTCGTCGCCTGATCCAACGCTCGACGAGTTGCTTCAGGATCTTCCGGCGAAGATCGTAATCGGCCTCGGCCGAAATGACAACATACTCGTGCGGGTCGCGGGCGGCGGCGGGGGCTGATCGTGGCGAGCGCATGGCGGGGAAGAACAGTCTCTCAAATGCCGCTCTCTTCAAGGCGTTTGACCTCCTGCCGGATCTGGTTGCGAATCCGGTGGTTGACCACATGCACCATGGTCATACTCAGGCCGAGGGTCTCGGCCACCTTCCGGGCGGGCTGATGCTGGAGGGAAGAGAGCTCGAACGCCTGAAAGTGCTTGGGGCGCACCCGCTGCTTGACGGTGCGAATTGCAGCGTCCAGAAGGTTCTGATGCCATTCGGCCTCCCACACCGCCTCGATCCGGGCGGAGGCGGGATCGGGGATTTGCTCGATCGAATCCGCTCCGAGGGTGGCATGGGTGCGCCCCTCGGCCCCCGACTCGTGGTGCTGTTTGCGGAGGTGATCGAGGATGCGCCACCGGGTGGTGTGCAGGAGCCAACCGCGGAATGAACCGCGTGCCGGGTCGTACTTGAACTCCTGAATGCGGCGGGCAACGTTGATGACAGTCTCCTGAACGACGTCCTGTGCCTCAGTGTGGGAGAGGCCGGCTTTGATCGCAGCGTTGTAGATCAGCTTCCAGTAGGTGTCGAAGAAGTCCTTCCAGGACGTGTCGTCACCCAGGTCGCGCAACCGGCTGAGCAGGCTGCGCCGGGTGGCCAGCGCGCTCTCGGCTCCCACCGTGGGTCTGGTCCTGCCAGTGTCTTCCTTGGGTTTCGATCCCATCAATAGTCAATACGTTGATCCGATGCCCCCACTTACGCGAGAGCGAAGAACAGGGCGCCTTCGTGGCGAAACGGAGACTCCGGGGATGGCGTGAACCGGCCGGTCTTCTCGGCGGCGACGGTTCCACGGCACAGCGCGATGCAACCGCAACCGAACGCACCCGCCGAGAAGATCGCCCGCGTGGCAGGCAGCACAGCGAATCGCCGAACACGGCGGAGGGCCAAGAGAAATGACGCGGATCCACCCCACTCCAGAGTCCTCGACTTTTGAGATATGGGGTCAACAGGTCAAGTGTGATCCCTGCTGTTCCAAGCCTCCCCACCTTCCGTCGAGGACTCTACATTAGCGAGGCGCGGAAGAGAGGGTGGGCAAGAAAGGCAGGAAGGCTTCATGGGATCGCAGACTTCGTTAGGTCTGAGGCGGCGCCTCGCTAATTCTCCGCGCTCAGCAGCCTCAGGGTCAGACCCGCAAAGCCGGTGACCGGCGTGGGTGGGCCTGCTGGCAGGGATTCCCGCGGAGCACGCGAGATCAGCGTTGTCAAATGTGGTGCACCCGGACTTGATGACCCCCGAGACGGGTGAACCTGAAGTCTGGGTCAGCACGAGGATTCCGATCCATCCCCTCCGTCCAGCGGCTTACGGCAGTTCTTTGGTCTCAAGTCGCCAGATGTTCCACGCGCCACCGCGGTTTGAGACGAAGTAGATGTGCCTGCCATCCGGAGACCAAGTCGGGCATGTGTCCTCGGATCCATTCGTCGTCAGTTGGGTCGCCTTGGTGCCATCGGACTTCATCACCCAAATGTCGTAGTTGTGATTCCGGTTCCGGTCCAGGCCGAACGAGGATGCGTAGGCCACGTGCATTCCATCCGGGGACCAGGCAGGTCGCACGTCATCGAAATCGCCCGTCGTCATTTGCGTCTGCTCCGCACCGTCGCCGCGCATGACCCAGACCTTGTTCCAACCGGTCTTGCCGTCTATTCGCGCAAACGCGATCATCGCACCATCTGGCGTCCAGAACGGATTGAAGCCATAGCGGAACTGAGTGGGCAGCGTGCCGTCGAGTTCCGAGATCCAAATCTGCTGCTCATGAGGCTTCGCGTTCGGGCTGAGCCGCGCGAAGACGAGCCTTTGTTGGCCTTCAGCGCGACAGACGCAGATTTCATGGTCCGCGTACATCGAAGTTGTGATGCGGGTGATACCGGTTCCGGTGGGCGGCTCGAACCTCACGCGCCACAATGAGAACTTCTCGCCGTCCCGGTTGCTCGCGAAGTATACATACTTGCCGTCACGCGTGAACGACGGGTCCTTGTCGATGAATGCGCTGTCCGTAATGGTCGTGGTACCTTTGCCGGGAACGGCTATGGCCTTCAAGGTGCCCTTCAGGCTAAAACTCAGCCTCGCCGTATTGCACGGGATCGCGCACTCGCCCTCGAACCGGTGCTTGCCAGCCACAGGTCCCCAGAATCGCGAAGCAGGCTTGCGCGTCCCGACGTCATCGAACCGCTGGAACACGGGCTCCAACTCCGAGTAAACAAGGTACTTGCCATCCGGAGACATCGTCAGGGATGTTATCGCTCCCAAGTACTTCTGGAGCAGTTCTTTGAGCACCTCTGTAGCTGTCGGAGGAATGGTCTTCTCGATATCGTCCCAGTCCAAGCGGAGGATCAAATCCCGCAACTGTGTGGCTGGGACCCCCATGGTGCTGGCAAACTCCTCCAGGTCGATGGGCCGGTTTTCCGTCATTTGCGTACAGGACGCGACCGTCGGCGAATCCTCCGCAGGATTCAACATGGCCCGTGTCTTGCGCACACCCAGTGCGGCGCCGGTCGGAAGCACAATTACCTCAATACCCGGCACGTCCGCGTCCTCAGCCTTCTGCAGTTTGAAGTCAATACTCGATTTCTCCTGGGTGAAATGCTCGACGATCTTGGCAGGCCGCCGCGTGTGATTCGGCGGCATTTCGTATCCGTCCAACTCGATTTCAACCTTCACTGATCTCAGCTCTGATTCGTCCACCCTGACGAACGCTATCGTGATGTCACAGGGCGTCTTCTCCTTGCGACTTTCACCATCGACGAATACCGAGGCGCCGGCAGGATCACTCGTGATGTGCAGGGTCTTTCGCTCCGGCTCAAGTCTGAATCGAACCTCAGGGGGCACAGACGATTCGCTCATCGAGAGTCTTGCCTCGGCGGGCTTCCAGCCGGTCTTTCTCGCAGCGACCGTGTAAACCCTCCCAGCCTGCTGTGTATCCATGACGGGGAGTGATAATACAAGCGGTGATGCAGGCCCGCATTCACCCCGTGGTTCATCGTCGACCAGAACCTGGGTGGCCGCCACACTCGAGTACACACCGATCTTCTTCTCGGCACTCTGGAGTTGGAAGAGGATGGTGGTATCGTGATCCTGCCTCGTGAGAAATCGCTGCTGCGGAAGATAACCCTGCTTGGACACTTCCACGGTGACAGCGCTCGTTTTGGGCTTCAGAACCTGCTTTGTGATCGGTGTCGGGCCGCTGAACAGCACTCTCCCCTGCTCTGTGACCGTGACGATCGCACCAGTAGGGTCAGACACGAACGACACTCGGATGCTCGCGCCGTGAATCACCCCGACGAACGCAAGAGTGACAACGCAGTACTTGTACATGTGATCTCCTTCCGGGTTTCGAATCACGGTGTCTCAGAAGACAATGTTCACCGCTCAACAATACGCAGGATCCAAGGGTGATCTTGCGTAGCGAGCGCAGTTTCTGTCGTATACTTTGGTATGATGCCCGACAGCGCCTGGTCGTGTTCGGAGGAGGTGATGGTGTCTGGAAGTGCTGCTCGGCTCGCGCCATCGAGGGAAAGAAACTCTTGCCAGCGGGGTGTCGGCCATTGTGGAATTGTCTGTGTTCAGCGAGGCGCGCCTCAGACCCAACGAAGTCGCCAGGCTCATGAAGCCTCTGTCGTCCCTTTCCACCGGTGCCCGCGCCTCGCGATTGTGGAGTCCTCGCCGGAAGGGAGGGAGGCGCTGGGACGAAGGGGGCCGACGCGTGACATGATCACCGTGGCTTTCAAAGGGCGAGGACTCCAGCCATGACTGGGGAACCGTCCGACGACAGTCTGACGGCGGGGAGTCTGCCGGTCTCGTCGTTCTCGGACGTGACGGCGGCGCTGGTGGCGGGGCGGCACTTGATGCCGCCGCATCGGCCGGGGTTGCTGGCGCGGATGGATCCGTTCGAGATCATCCGACTGCTGGGCACGGGGGGCATGGGAGTGGTTTACCTGGCGCGGGATCCCCGCAACGGCGCCGAGTTGGCCCTGAAGACGCTGCGGCCCGAGTACGCCGGGGTGCGCCGGATCGTCGGCCGGTTCCTGCTCGAAGCTGGTCATCTCCAAAAGCTGAAGCACCCGAGCCTGGTGCCAGTGCTCGAGATCGTCGAGCGGGACGGGGCTGCGTGCTTCGTGATGCCACACTATGCGGCGGGCAGCCTGGCGCAGCGGATGCGGGAGAAATCAGGGCTCGATCCGGAGCGCGCGCTGCGCATCGTCACTGACGTTGCCGAGGCGCTCGCGTTCATCCATCGGAAGGGGTTGATCCACCGGGACGTGAAGCCGGGCAACATCCTGTTCGACGCGGACGGCCGGGCGGTGCTGGCGGACTTCGGACTGGCGCGGACGTTGTTCAATGACGCGACGCTCGATGTCGAGCGGGTTTCGTACGAGGGAACGGCTGCCTACATGTCGCCGGCGGCGGCGGCGGGCGAGGTCGAGGACACCCGGTGCGACATCTACGGACTGGGCGCGGTGCTGTACCAGATGCTGGCGGGCCGCCCGCCGTACGAGGGGGCGACCGCGGCCGAAATCCGGGGTCGGGTGCTGGCGGGACCGCCGCCGCGGATTGCGCAGGTCAATCCCAAGGCGCACAAGGATCTGACCCGGGTGGCGGAATGGGCGATGGCGCGTGAACACCGGGATCGCTACGCCAACGTCGCCGATCTGCTGGCGGACCTGAGGCGGATCGGGGAAGGCCGTGTGCCGTTGGGGCCGCATGGGTTCCGCTTCGAGTGGCGCTCGGGCGTCGAGTGGCTCGAGCGCCAGCCGCGCTGGCGGCTGGCGGCTGCGGGAGCGCTCGTTCTTGGTATTGCCGCCTTTCTGCTGTGGCCGGAGCGCGGGCTGGTGACCGTGCAGACGTTCTCGTCACCGTCCATCGCCCTCTGGACAGACGCGCGGGCCGGCGATTGGAACGGCGACGACCGGGCCGACCTCATGATCATCAGGAATGACACCCTGCTCGCGTTCTCCTACGAGGGACGGCAACTGTGCGCGGGAGCGCTTTCGCAGGCCGGTATCTGGAATGCCCACATGGAACACGTCGAGGACGTGAACGGGGACGGTTTTGTGGACGCCTGGGTCTCCTGGGAAACCTCGGGAACCAACCTGCACCTCGCCCCGGTTAAAGATGGCATGTTTCGGCTGAAGCAGTTTGATGCAGTGGGCCACCCGGAGCATCCGAAGAACCGCAGCATCGCCTCCAGTCTGCGTCCCGGGGTGCTCGTCCGAAACGAGATCGGGGTGCCCACGAGGGTTGTGGCCCGTCTGCTCACCGCCTACGGCGGCGCGCCGCGCGGGATCGCCTGCTACGATTTCGCCACCACCCGGCTTCTCTGGCAGTACCTGACCGGTCCCGCGGTGAAGGACGTCCAGCTCCTGGAACGTGAGAAAGGGATGCCACGCGACCTGTTCTTCGGCAGCGCCGCTCCCAGCAACAACAACATTGCGCCTGACGGCTCGGATGACCGCCATTCATATGTGTTCGCCGTGTCCCACGACGGCCAACTGCTGTGGCGAACGCACATGACCGGCGAGTGCGCGGGCACCAGTCTCGTGGCCGTGGACATCAGCGGCGACGGCGCCAAGGACCTCGTGGCATGGACGCATGTCAGCGAACATCCGGGAGAAGCAGACCCCGCGGACGTGGGCCGGGTTCACGCCTTTGACCTCTCGGGCCGCGAGCTCTGCCGCCACGCCGCGGGCGCGAATTTGTGGGCTCAGAACGCCGTGCTGGACCTGGACGGGGATGGCCAGGACGAGCTGGTCTTCGTCGATCAAGAGGGAGATCTGCACGTGTTGGGTCGGGACCTGAAGCGGCTGCGGAAAGTGAACATCATTCCGAAGCGGTACAATCATGTCCGTTGGCAGACGGTCGCCTCGGCGAAGATGACCGCGTCGGGCGGTCCGCAGATTGTGTTGTTGTGCAGCCAGCACGACACGATTCGCAGGGAGAACCTCGCGGGCGATCCCACCAAGCCGGATGACGTGGTCGATACCTACGACACGCAGGTACTCGTCTTGAACGCCCAACTCGAGATCATCGGGTCGCGCATGATCTGCCGCTATAGCCGGAAAGAGGCGCATGGCGAGGTGCTCGTCGCCGACGCTGATGGCGACGGGCTCGACGAGCTGTTCCTGCTGACGGACCATGTCGAGGTGCTGAAGGTGAAGTAGTCGCTTGGGGTATGAGCGAGGATACTGGGGAGGGCGGATACGGGTTTCAGACGACGGATTGGACGCAAGTGCGGGCGGCCGGCGGGGTCGATGGCGAGGTGCGTCAGCGGGCGTTGGCGGCGGTGTTTGCGACCTACCGCAGACCGTTGCTGGCGCATCTGTGCGGGACGTTCCGAGTGGGCGAGGACCAGGCGGCGGATTGGCTCCAGGATTTCGTCCATCAGAAGGTGCTGCTGGCCAATCTGCTGCGGTGTGCCGACCGCGCGCGGGGCAGGTTCCGCACTTTCCTGCTCACCAGCCTCGACCGTTTTGTGCTCGATCACCTGCGGCGGACCCGGGCCCAGCGCCGGATGCCCGCGCGCGGCTTTGTCCCGCTGCACGAGGTCAGCGAGGAGGCGATCGCCCAGCAAGCGGAGGCGGGGGCGGCGGCGATGGCCTGCGCATGGGCCAAGGCGCTGGTCGAAGAAACGCTCCGGCGGATGGAAGCCGAGTGCGCGAATAAGAAATGTCCCCGGCGCTGGGAAGTGTTCAAGGCGCACGTGCTGGACCCCCTGTATCACGGGGCGGAGAGCCTGCCTTACGCGGTTCTGGTCCAGCGGTTTGGGCTGCGGTCCCCGGCCGAGGCATCGAACACATTCAACACGGGGGTGCGCATGTTCGAGCGATTGCTGCGGCAGGTTGTCCGGGAGTACGCAGGCCCGGAGGCCGACGTGGCCGAGGAGCTTCGTCAGTTGCGTCGGGACCTGGGATGGCGGGGATGAGGCCGACAGGGCAATCGGCGGGAATCGCGCGACGCAGGAAGTGGCCGCGCTTTTCGTAGACACCATTGGTGTTCGATATGACCAGCGACACGCCAGACTCGGATGCGGGGCATCTCTCGGATCTGCTCGGGCTCGAGCCCGGGGAGCGCCGGGTGTGGCGGCCCGAGGATCTCGGGGCGGTCTTTGCCCACCAGATGGCGGCGCCGGTGGTGTTCGATCTGGGGGGAGCGGACGCACCGACGGCCAGGGTTCTGCGGTTGCTGGTCGAGGCGCAGGGGCTGCTGATCAAGAGCTTCGGCGACCTGTTCCGGCATCCGTGTCCGCCGCTCGAATTGCTCCGGCTGACCAAGGACTTCGCGAAGGCGAACCGCGATCATCCGGAAGCCGTGCTGCCCGTCGAGGTTGCGAACGCGCTCTACTACGCCAGCATCGCCGCCGCCCTCGTCCGCCGCGGGACGCGGATCACCCGGCTCAGTGACGCGGCGTTGCGGAGGGGATTCGCCTGCGTGTCCGCCCAACCGTGGGTGGACGCCCCGATGAGAAAGTTGCTCGAGCAGGCAGTGGACAAGCTGAAGGACGATGCATCGAGAAAGGCATGAACCGTTCCGCGGAGCGGCGCCGCTCCGCGCGGGCGCCAGCCTTCGGAGCGCGCTTCGTCCGAAGCGCAGCCGCCCGTGGCGGACCGCGTTCGCTCGGCGCACTGGCGTACCGGCGCACTGACAGTCGTCGCCGCAGGGTTGCGCCGGACTTGAGGGCGTGGTATGCCATGAAGCCGATGGGTGTTCCGATCCGTGGCGAGGCGTCGCGAAGGAGGGGACGCCTGGAGCAAGAGAAACCGAGACTTGACCTGTTGACCGCGGATTGTATGAGTCGAGGACCTTAGCCCGAAATCTCACAAGAGAACCGGTGCCGGGATTCGCGGGCTTTAGCCGGCATAGGATGAAACTCGAGTTATTCGCTTCGCAGTCTTCCGCCAAAGCCATGAAGTATGCCGGCTAGCGCGCCGATGAAACTCCGTCTTGTCTTTCATCCCGGAATCCGGAGACGCCGCCTGGTGCTGGTGAGCGCCTTGGCGGCCGCCTTCGGCCTCAGTGCCAACGCCCAGTCCGTCCTTTTCTCGGATGACTTCGACACGGACACGTCGGCCCAGTGGTCGGTCTATGACGGGTCCGGGAGCAGTCCGCACCTTGCGGATTACACGATTCAGTTCGCCTTCGATTACGGGGCGCAACTGTTCACGGCCCACGGCGTCACCGGCTTGATTCCGCCGGCGCCGAACTGCGCGGGCGGCACCACACGGGGGCTGAAGGTCACGGTCAACAAGAACGACAACACCCCCGCCATCGCCGCGGTCTGCGCGTACGCGAAGGCCAGGACCTTCAGCGGCAACCACGCTCTCCGGTTCGACCTGTGGATCAACTACTGCGGGGCAGGGGGCGGCGGCAACGGGTCGACGGAGTACGCCATCTTCGGCATCAACCACGCCGGCACCCGCGTCAACTGGGCCAACACCGCGTTGACCGACAGCGACGGCGTTTGGTACGCCGTGACCGGCGAAGGCGGCGCCTCGATCGATTACCGTGCCTACGAAGGGCTGGTGCACGCCGCGCCCAACCATCTTCAGGGGGCCGACGCCGCTTTTCTGGACCGGAACGGCGACGGGTTGACCGAGTTCGAGGTCAACGCCACCCAGCCGGAAACATACCCCCTCCAGGCGATGTTCCCCGCGCCCGAGTACGAAACCCCGGGCATGCCCGGCAAGCGCTGGGTCCAAGTCGAGATCGCCCAGCGCGACGGCCACGTCCTCTGGAAGATCAACGGGTTCGTCATCGCGGAACGACCGAACACCTCCGGGTTCGACAGCGGCACGATCATGCTCGGCACCATGGACATCTTCTCGTCCATCGCCAGCCCCAGGGAGGACAACTTCGTGATCTTCGACAACGTCCGCGTTGTGGCCCTGGACGCCGAGCCGCCGCCGGTCGCCGTCCGCGTCGAGGCGAGCGATCCCCTGGCGGCGGAACCGGCCGACGAAGGCGCGTTCACGTTCACGCGGGAGAGCGCCGATCTGAGCCAGCCCCTCGAGGTGCCGTTCCGCCTGAGTGGCACCGCCCATCCCGGCACGGATTACCAGTCTGACCTCCTCGGCCAGGGCAAGGTCACCATCCCCGCTGACGAGACCTCCGTTACGGTTCCGGTGGTGCCCATGGATGATCTCATCGGCGAACCGATCGAGACGGTCCTGGTCACGCTTACGGGCAATCCCGCCTGCGACATGCGCCTGGGCATTGCCGCCGAGGTCCAGATCGCCGACGACGCGGATATCCCGGCCGTCGAGCTGAGGGTCGTGGATGGTTACGCGTACGAGCGATTGACCGAGGACCCGATCGTTTTCGAGCTGACGCGCACCGGCAACTCCGACACGGAGCTGACGGTCCATCTCGAGTCGGGCGGCAACGCCGCCTCGGGTGCCGACTTCACTCCGGCGATCGAGACCGCGGTTCTGCCCGCGGGCGAGATCGCGGTGCGCGTGGCCCTGCAGCCCGCGGACGACGCCGAGGTCGAAGGCCCGGAGTCCCTCCGCCTCACGATCGTCCCCGGCGACGGTTATGTTGTGGGCCCAGTCGCCGCCGCCGAGGGCGTCATCCTCGACGACGACTTCGCGGCCTGCCCGATCCTGTTCAGCGACACGTTCGACGTGGATACGCTCTCGGGGTGGGAGATCCGGTTCGGGGCGAACAATGGGATTGAGGATTACGTTGCGCAATCCGGCTATGATTACGGCGCCGACGGGATCGTCCCGGCGCCGCACGGCGACGGATCGACGCTGGGTCTGAAACTCACGGTCAACAAGCTGGAACCAACGGCCCTCGGTGCAGCGGGGGTGAACCTCTATCCCAGGTATCGTTCTTTCAGCGGCGATTTCGCGGTTCGCTTCGACATGTTCCTGAGTTTCGATGTCAACTCGGCCTACAGCACCGAGCACGCGACGTTCGGGATCCATCACTCGGGCGCGTTCACCAACCGGCATGCGTCAGCCGGCAGCGACGGCGTCTGGTTCGCCGTCGAGACCGACGGCAGCGCGAGCGACGGCGGGCGCAGTTACACGAGCTACCTGGGTGGCGCCACGCCGGGCGCGGTGCCGAGCTTCATCCCGAAGCCCGCCAGCGACTTCGCCGCATACTATACGGCGCCCCCGTATCTCGCCGCCGGCGCCGCCTCCGGCCAGTGGGTCGACGTCGAGATCCGCCAGGAGGACGGCGCCGTGGTTCTCACCCTGAACGGCGTCGAGGTCTTCCGGCGCACGGACACGGCGCGATTCAGCTCGGGCAACCTGATGCTCGGGTACATGGACACGTTCAACTCGATCGGCACGGACTTGAACTACGTTCTCTACGACAACCTGCGCGTCGTCGACCTCGACACCACACCCCCACCGGCGCCGACGATCGAGAGCCTCGTTCTCAAGGGCGAGACAGTCCTCCTGACCTTCACCGCAGCCGACGGCGAGGCGACTCAGTTCACGGTGGTCGGGGCCCCCCAGGCCTCCGGTCCCTGGTCCAACGAACCGCTGGCAACCATCATCAGTTACGGCGACCACCGCTTTGCAGCCACGATCCCCGGACCGCTGGCCATCCAGCGGTACTATCGCATCCACTGCCCGGACTCCCGATTCGCCAGTCCGTGGGTGAGAAACCCGGGCCAGGGTCTTCGACATTGACATCATGAAATCCGATGCCCGCATTTACGTGGCCGGCCATCGCGGCTTGGTCGGGAGCGCCCTGTGGCGCGAGCTCGAACGCCAGGGCTGCACCGGTTTGATCGGCCGGACGCATGCCGAGCTCGACCTCCTCGAGGCCGCCGCCGTCCGACGGTTCTTCGCCGAGACGAAGCCCGAGTACCTCTTCGTGGCCGCTGCGCGGGTCGGAGGCATTCAGGCGAATCGGGATCAGCCGGCTGAGTTTCTCTACGAGAACCTGATGATCGAGTGCCACCTGATCCACGAGGCGTGGCGTGCGGGCGTGCGGAAGCTGCTGTTCCTCGGCAGCTCCTGCATCTACCCGAAGCTCGCTCCCCAGCCGATCCAGGAGAGCCACCTCCTCACCGGGCCGCTCGAGCCCACCAACGAGGCGTATGCGGTCGCCAAGATCGCCGGCATCAAGCTTTGCCAGGCCTACCGCCGGCAGCACGGCTGCCGTTTCATCAGTGCCATGCCCACCAACCTCTACGGGCCCAACGACAACTACGATCCGGAGACCTCCCACGTGCTCCCGGCACTCCTCCGCCGGTTTCACGAGGCCCGGGTGCGGGGCGATCGCGTGGTCACGTGTTGGGGCACCGGGACGCCGCGCCGGGAGTTCCTCCACGCGGACGATCTGGCCCGCGCCTGCATCCACCTCATGCGGGAGTATGACGGCGAGGAGATCGTGAACATCGGGTCGGGCAGCGACCTCACCATCCGCGAGCTGGCGGAAGCCGTGGCGCGGGCGGTGGGCTACACCGGCGAGATCCGCTGGGACCCGACCCACCCGGACGGCACCCCGCGCAAACTCCTCGACAGCTCGAAGCTCGCAGCCATGGGCTGGAAACCACAAATCGACCTCGAAACCGGCCTCCGCGATGCCTACGCGGACTTCCTCCGCCTCGAAAGCGGCGGCACCGCGCCACGGTGAGCCGCCGTCAGTGCGTCAGTGCGTCGGCGCGCTGTCCCCAGCGCGCCGCAGCGAAGCCGGTTCGCCGACGTCTCTCGCCGAGGACGGACGACCGATGGCCGAGGCTTGACCGGCGGCGAGCCACCTGCCAGAGATTGAGCCATGAGCAAACTGTCGACCCTTGTTCTCCTCGCCGGGTTCGCCGCCGGTTCTGCCTGGGCGAAGGACATCACCTTCCGCAAGATCACGCTCACTCCGCACTTCTGGGCCGAAGGCGCTGCTGCCGGCGACTTCAATCGCGACGGCCGCCAGGACGTCGTTTACGGCCCATTCTGGTGGGCTGGTCCGGAGTTCACCCAACGCCACGAGTACCGGACACCCACCGCCACCTCGTTCAAGCGCAAGCAATCCGACGGCAGCGAGGAACAGGTGCCCGGGTATGAAGGCGCCCTCGGCTCGAACAACGCCTACTCGGACAATTTCTTCACCTGGACCGGCGACTTCAATCACGACGGCTGGATCGACATCCTGCTGATCGGCCTGCCGGGGGAGCCCACGTGGTGGTTCGAGAATCCTCGGGGTACGGCCGGGCTCTGGACCCGCCACGTGGTTCTCGATGTCACCGACAACGAATCGCCCATGTTCACCCAGTTCGTTGGCGATCCCGCCCCCGAGCTCGTCTGCAACTCGAAAGGTTTCTTCGGCTATGCGGTTCATGATCCGGCGCATCCGGAGCGGCCGTGGACGTTTCATCCCGTCACCCCGAACAAGAACTACCACAAGTACAACCACGGGGTGGGGGTTGGGGACGTGAACGGCGACGGCCGGCTTGATCTGCTCGAGAAGGACGGCTGGTGGGAGCAACCCGCCTCGCTCGAAGGCGACCCGGTCTGGAAACACCATCCCTTCACCTTCTGTCCGCCGCCTCCCGAGGCCGGCGTCCCCGTCGGCGGCGCCCAGATGTACGCTTACGACGTCAACGGCGACGGCCGGAACGATGTGATCACCGCCTATGCCGCCCACGGGTACCGGCTGGCGTGGTTCGAGCAGACCCGCGACGGCGCCGCGATCAGCTTCCAGCCCCACCTTGTGATCGGCAAGACCCCCCAGGAGAACCGGCATGGCGTGGCGTTCTCTCAAGTGCACGCCATCGACCTCGTCGACATGGACGGGGACGGTCTCAAGGATCTGATCGCCGGCAAGCGGTTCTGGGCCCACGGGCCCCAGGGCGACCCCGAACCCAACGCCCCGGCTGTCCTCTACTGGTTTCGACTCGTGCGCGGCCCTGGCAATACGGCGGAGTACATCCCCCACCTCATCGACAACAACTCCGGTGTTGGGACCCAGGTCATGGCCGTGGACGTCTCGGGCGACCGTCGGCCGGATGTGGTCGTGGGGAACAAGAAAGGCGGTTACGTCTTCGTGCAGGAAGACGCGAAAGGCCCGCGATAGCGTTGCGATAAAAGCCGGCGAGGGATGGTCCCCGCACAGATTCGGGGCGGATCACCGATCGGGGAGGGCGGCAGAGCCGGCTTCGCGGGGAGGGCAATCTGTGCTCCGCCCTGAATCGGCGAGGGGAAGTTCCGCACAGATTCGGGAGTGGACTCCTCGGTTGACAGTGGTGGCGAGGCCCCGTCACACTCGGGCCATTGGCAGCAAGCGATGGGTATGCAAGTCGTGATTTTGTGTGGGGGATTGGGCACGCGTCTGCGCGAGGAGACCGAGTTCCGGCCCAAGCCGATGATGCCGCTCGGCAACCGGCCGATCTTGTGGCACATCATGAAGACCTATGCCACGCACGGGCACAAGGACTTCATCCTCTGTCTGGGCTACAAGGGCGAGGTCATCAGGGATTTCTTTCGGAACTACCAATGGAACCTGAGCGACGTGACGCTGCGGTTGGGGCGTCAGCCCAAGATCACGTACTTGAGCGGCCACGATGAGGAGGACTGGACCGTGACGCTGCTGGATACGGGGCAGCTGACGATGACCGGGGGCCGGCTCAAGCGCGCGCTGCCGCACGTGCGGGACGAGGAGTTCCTGCTGACGTACGGGGACGGGCTGACGACGAGCGACATCAACGCCTCGATTGCGTTTCACCGGCGCCACGGCAAGACGGTCACGGTGACCGCTGTCCAGCCGGCGGGGCGTTTTGGCGATCTGACGCTGAACGGCACCGCGGTGGGCGCGTTCAAGGAGAAGCCCAAGCAGCAGGCGGCCTACGTCAGCGGCGGTTTCTTTGTGATGAACCGGCGCATCGGGGCCTACCTCGAGGGCGACCCGACGGTTCTCGAGCAAGAACCGATGACGCGGTTGTGCGCCGAGGGCGAGGTCGAGGCCTTTCTGCACGAGGGATTCTGGCAGTGCATGGACACGTACCGGGAGTGGCAGATCCTGAACGACCTATGGTCCTCAGGGCAGGCGCCTTGGAAGATCTGGTGACGGAACCGTTGACCGCCTGCTCATGTCCACCGCGACTCCATCAACGCCGACGGGACTCCGCGTGTTTGCGGACCTTTATCGTGGGCGGCGGGTGCTGGTGACCGGCCACACGGGGTTCAAGGGGTCCTGGCTTTGTGCATGGCTCCTGCGCCTGGGCGCCAAGGTGACAGGCTACAGTCTGGATCCGCCGACGGATCCGAACGTCTTCACCCAGCTGAACCTGGCCTCCCACGTGACGCATCATCGCGGCGATCTCCTGGATCGGGCGCGTCTGGCGTCGGTCGTGCGCGAGGCGGAGCCGGAGTTTGTCTTTCATCTCGCGGCGCAGGCTGTTGTGCGGGAGTCGTATGCCACTCCCGTCGAGACGTTCGCCGTCAATGTGCAAGGGACGGTGCACCTGCTCGACGCGCTGCGAGCCCTCACCCGCCCCTGTGCCGTGGTCTGCGTCACGAGCGACAAGTGCTACGAGAACCGCCACTGGAATTTCGGTTACCGCGAGGACGATGCCCTCGGGGGGCATGATCCTTACAGCGCGAGCAAGGGGGCTGCCGAGATTGCGATTGCCTCGTTTCGCCGCTCGTTCTTCGCCCGCCACCCGGTCCGCATCGCCAGCGCGCGGGCCGGCAATGTGATTGGCGGCGGCGATTGGGCCAGGGACCGGATCGTGCCGGATTGTGTCCGGGCGTTGCAGGCCGGGCAGGCCATCCAGGTGCGGAACCCGCAGGCGACCCGGCCCTGGCAGCACGTGCTCGAACCGCTCTCCGGCTATCTCTGGCTTGGCGCCCTGCTGTTCCGTCCCGATCTCGCTCCCGGTCCGGCGGAGGCTCTGACCGGGCCGTTCAACTTCGGCCCGGGTCCCGAGGCGAACCGGACGGTGGCGGATCTTGTCCAGGAGTTTCTGGGCCACTGGCCGGGTCGCTGGGAGGATCGGAGCGATCCGAACGCGCCGCATGAGGCGGCGCTGCTGCAGCTCTCGATCGACAAGGCGCGCGCGTTGTTGCGGTGGGCACCCGTCTGGACGTTCGCGTCGGCGGTGGCCCAGACCGCCTGTTGGTATCGCGAGACCGCGACCCTGTCCGGCGATCCCACCGGCCTGACGTCGCGGCAGATTGCCGCCTACGAATCGGCGGCGGCTGAAGCGCGGCTGCCGTGGACGCTGACGTGGGGTGTGCCGGTGGGACTTCCTGCTCATGAGTGATCCTTCCGAGTTGCGTCGCGACATCCTCGAACGCGTGCGCGCGTTTCACGCTGCCCGGCCGGTGCGTCCGTTTCGACCGGGCGAGGACTGGGTGCGGTATGCCGGGCGCCATTATGATGAGGCCGAGCTGGTGCATCTGGTGGACGCCTCCCTGGACTTCTGGCTCACGGCGGGCCGGTACGCCGAGGAGTTCGAGAGCGGGCTTGCGGAGTTTCTCGGGGTGGACAACGTGCTCCTGGTGAATTCGGGGTCCTCGGCCAATCTGGTTGCGTTGTCGACCCTGACCTCGCCCCGGCTGAAGGACCGCCGCATCCAACCGGGCGATGAAGTCATCACGGTGGCGGCGGGTTTCCCGACGACCGTCAATCCGATTCTGCAGAATGGAGCAGTCCCGGTCTTTGTCGATGTCGAGCTGGGGGCGTATGTGCCGACGGTGGACCGGATCGAGGCGGCGCTGAGTGCGAGGACCAAGGCGGTCATGATCGCGCACACGATGGGCGTGCCGTTTCCCGTGGCCGAGGTCCGGGCGTTGTGCGACCAGCGCGGTTTGTGGCTGATCGAGGACAACTGCGACGCCTTGGGCAGCCGGTATGACGGCCGACTGACCGCGACGTTCGGCGATCTGGCCACGTTCAGTTTCTATCCGGCCCACCACATCACGATGGGTGAGGGGGGCGCGGTGGCAACGGGGGACGAGGACCTGGCGCGGATCGCGCGGAGTTTCCGCGACTGGGGCCGGGATTGCTACTGTGCGGCAGGGGAGAACAACACGTGCGGCAAGCGGTTTGGCCAGCAGTTTGGCACGCTCCCGCACGGGTACGATCACAAGTACGTCTACAGCCACATCGGGTACAACCTGAAGGTGACGGACATGCAGGCGGCGGTGGGCGTCGCCCAGCTCCGCAAGGTGCCCGCGTTCCTCGAGGCGCGCCGGCGGAATCATGCGGCCCTTCACGCCGGGCTCGAGCGGCATGCCGCCCATTTCATTCTCCATCGCGCGCCGCCGAAGGCGGATCCCGCATGGTTCGGCTACGTCCTGACGGTTCGTCCCGAGGCGCCGTTTGCGCGGTCGGACATTGTCCAGGCGCTCGAGGCGGCGCGGATCGAGACCCGGAACCTGTTTTGCGGCAATCTGCTGCGGCATCCGGCCTACGCCGGCATTCCGCACCGCGTTGCCGGCTCGCTGGCCCACAGCGATCACGTCACCACGCACACCTTCTTCATCGGTGTCTATCCGGGGCTGACGAACGCGATGATCCGGCATGTGATCGACACGTTCGACCGGTTCGTCGGGGAGAGGGCGGCCGCATGAGCATGCCCCGGAAGATCCGGTGCGCGGTGGCGGGCATCACCGACCATGGGGATCGTGTGTACACGGTGGACCTCGAGCCCGCGGTGCCGGTGCCGGCGTTTCGCCCCGGTCAATTCCTGCACCTGACGGTGGACGACTACGACCCGGCGGGTTTTTGGCCGGAATCGAGAGTGTTTTCCATTGCGAGCTCGCCGAAGCATCGGGATCGTTTGCGCCTCTGTTACGCGGTCAAGGGGCGGTACACGGCCCGGATGGAGGCGGAGCTTGTGCCGGGCCGGGCGGTCTGGGTCAAGCTCCCCTACGGGGATTTCGTGATCGACAGTTCGCAGGATGCCGTCCTGCTGGCGGGCGGCACGGGTCTCACCGCGTTCACCGCCTTTCTCGAGAACCTCGAACCGGACCCGTGCCGGAGTGTCTTCCTGGCGTATGGGGCCAGGACGCCCGCCCTGTTCCTGTTCCAGGATCTGCTGCGCGCGCGGCTCGAAACGGTGCCGGGGTTCAGCGTGCTGTTCTTTGCCGAGACGCCGGATCCTGGGTTTTCGGAGGCGGTGGCGGGGTGGCCTCGCTCTCCGCGCTGTCTTGCGGGGCGGCTGGATGCGGGCAGGATCCTGCAGGAACTGAACGCGGGCGCGTCCCGGGCGGTCTATCTCTCCGGACCGCCGGCGATGCTCACGGCACTCACCATGGATCTTCGCGCAAAGGGTGTTCCCGCAGGCCAGATTCGGATCGACGCCTGGGAATGACCACCCCGACGCAAGCGGCGTCCGAGCATCCGCTGGCCTTCGACTTGGAGGCGGCGCTGGCGCGTTTGGAGCCGTGGCTGGGGGATCTGCGGGGCGCCCGGCTTTTCATCACGGGGGGCACGGGGTTCTACGGTTCATGGCTGCTGGAAACATTGCTTTGGGCTGAGGACCGCCTGCGGTTGGGCGTGCGTGTGGTGGTGTTGACCCGGCGCCCCGAGGCGTTTGGCCGGCGCGCACCCCATCTGGCTCGGCATCCTGCGGTCTGCCTTCACCCGGGGGATCTTCGCGGTTTCCGGTTTCCCGACGGCTCGTTCACGCATGTGATTCATGCGGGGAGCGAACTGGTTGTGGCGGAGGCGGGAGGGGGGATGGATTTGCTCGAGACGACGCTGGGGGGCATCCGGCGCGTGGGGGAGCTGGCGCACGAGCGCGGGGTGCGGCGGTTGCTGTACGCCAGCTCGGGCGCCGTCTATGGCCCGGCGGTTCCCGGCCGCGGTCCTGCGGGCGAGGACGATCCGCCCCGTGCGTTGGCATCCGACGCGGGCTCGGCCTACGGTGAGGCGAAGCGTCTGGGGGAATTGGGGTGCATGCTGCTCGGCAGCCAGTATGGGTTTGACGTGATTCGGGCCCGGGGTTTTGCCTTTCTTGGTCCGTATCTCCCGCTGGATTCGCATCGGGCGGCGGCGCAGTTTCTGGCGGATGCACTCGAGGGCCGTTGTCCGCGGGTTCTCGGCACGGGCACGGCGGTGCGATCCTACTTGTACGGGGGGGATCTTGCGGTTTGGCTGTGGGTGCTGCTGTTGCGGGGCGCGGCGGGGAGAGCGTACAACGTGGGTTCGGATCAGCCGATCACGATCCAGGGATTAGCGGCGGCGGTGGCGGCGGCGGCTGATCTGCCGGCGCCGGCGGTTTCGTCCCGTGGATTGGGATTGGGCGAGGGGGTTGACTACTACGTGCCGGACATCACGCGGGCGCGGGAAGAGCTTGGGCTGGGCGTATTCACTCCGCTGGCGGATGCGATTCGCCGGACGCTGGCCTGGCACCGGCATGGCGTCCGGGCGTGCGCCTGAGGCGTCGAACAAGGTAATGGCTGTGCTCTTGCAGAGAGTGAATCACTGGCTGGGGATCGACCGGGCGATCTTCTTCAATCTTTGCGGGCGATTCTGGAGTCTTCTGGCGGGGCCGGTGAGCATCCTGCTCATCGGGACTTATCTGACGAAGGTCGAGCAGGGCTTTTTCTACACGTTTTCGACGATCCTGGGCCTGCAAGTGATCCTGGAACTCGGGTTCAACCAGTGTCTCGTGCAATTCACCAGCCACGAGTATGCGCGGCTGCAATTCCGCGAGGGCCGGCTCGAGGGGGACTCGACGGCCTTGGGCCGTTTGCTGGGGCTGGGTCGGCTGGCGTTGCTTTGGTACGCGGTGCTGGGGTTGCTGTTAATGTTGGTGATCGGGCCGGCGGGGCAGGCA
Source organism: Verrucomicrobiota bacterium (assembly GCA_029556615.1). Taxonomy (GTDB): domain Bacteria; phylum Verrucomicrobiota; class Verrucomicrobiia; order Limisphaerales; family J093; genus JAKQDD01. The sequence continues at coordinate 21,899 of JAKQDD010000051.1, forward strand.
TTTCTGGGGAGCCGCGCGGTTTCGGGTACGAACTGGGTGGTTCCCTGGTGGCTCCTGTGCGGTGCGGCGGGTTTGAATCTGGCGATTCAACCGGTCTGGTTCATTCTCGAGGGCTGCAACCAGGTGGCTGCGGTGAACGCCTATCGCACGCTGAACCAAGTGGCGCTGGGCGTGGCGGCCTGGGCTGCGTTGCTGGCCCAGGCGCGGCTCTACGCGGCACCGGTCGCCGCCGCGGCAGGTCTGCTGGTGGGGGTGGGCTTGTTGGCGGCCACGCGGCGACCTTTGATCGCGCAGCTCTGGAGGCACTCGATGGCCGGCGCGGGCGGTCTGTTGCGCGAGCTCTGGCCGTTTCAGTGGCGGATGGCGATCAGTTTCGCAAGCGGGTACTTGATCTTCAGTCTTTTCACGCCGGTGCTGTTTTACGTCCAGGGCCCCGAGGTGGCGGGGCAGATGGGCATGACGTGGCAGATTGTGGGGGCGCTCTCGATGATGGCGTCCGCGTGGGTCACGACGAAGGCACCGCGGTACGGGATGCTGATCAGTCAGGGGCAGTTCGCCGAGCTCGATGCGTTGTTCCGGCGCGTGACGACACAGGCGGTGGTGCTTTGCGCGTTGGGCGGGGTCTGCCTGCTGGCGGCCGTGGCGGTGCTGAAGAACCACTTCGCGTTGGGATCCCGGTTTCTTGATCTCATCCCGACGGTATTCCTGGTCATCGCGACGGTGGTCAACCAGGCGGTATTCGGCCAGGCGTGTTACCTGCGCGCGCACAAGCGGGAGCCGTTCCTTGGTGTCTCGGTGGCAAACGCCCTGGCCACCAGCGCGGGCGTGATTGGGGGGACGCTGGTTTTCGGCGCTTTCGGCGCGTGTCTGGCCTACGCGGTGACGCAGACGTTAATGCTGCCGCTGGCCACGGCGATCTTTCGGGCCAAGCGCCGGGCCTGGCACCCGGATGCCGCGGTGACCGTTCCGGCCGGTGCCGGGTGAACCGGCTTCGCGGGGAGGGCAATCTGTGCTCCGTCCTGAATCGGCGAGGGATGATCTCCGCGCAGATTCGGGGCGGATCGCCGATGGGGAAGGGGCAGAACCGGCTTCGCGGGGAGGGCAATCTGTGCTCCGTCCTGAATCGGCGAGGGACGATCCCCACACAGATTCGGGGCGGATCGCCGATTGGGAAGGGGCAGAGCCGGCTTCGCGGGGAGGGCAATCTGTGCTCCGTCCTGAATCGGCGAGGGACGATCCCCGCGCAGATTCGGGGCGGATCGCCGATTGGGGATGGCGGCAGAGCCGGCTTCGCGGGGAGGGCAATCTGTGCTCCGTCCTGAATCGGCGAGGGATGATCTCCGCGCAGATTCGGGGCGGATCGCCGATTGGGGAGGGCGGCAGAACCGGCTTCGCGGGGAGGGCAATCTGTGCTCAGTCCTGAATCGGCGAGGGACTGTCCCCGCGCAGATTCGGGGCGGATCGCCGATTGGGGATGGCGGCAGAGCCGGCTTCGCGGGGAGGGTTAATCTGCGCTCCGTCCTGAATCGGCGAGGGACTGTCCCCGCGCAGATTCGGGGCGGATCACCGATGGGGGGAGGGGCAGAACCGGCTTCGCGGGCCGTTTTTCCCCAGCGCAGTCCGGGGAAAGGGGGATGTTCCGGATTCTGCTTGTCGGCGTGTTGTCCCTGAGGAACGCTGCGGGGCGGAGGGGCGAGCCCCGGCGCGGGTGGTTGGGGCGAGCCTGGAGCGGGAAGGAGAATGTCGATGTCGACCGAACCGTTATTGAGCGTGCTGGTGCCGACCTGGAAACGGCGGCGTCATCTCGAGGAACTTCTCGGGATTCTCCTGCCTGCCCTCGAGGGGCTGCCTCGGGTTAATTTGCTGGTCTCGAACAACGGGTCCCCCGATGATACGCGGGGCTATCTCGAGTCGCTGCCGGCGCATCCGCAGCTGCGGATTGTCAATCATGCGGTCAACAGCGGCCAGGTGATTCACTTGGGCTGGGTGTACGCGCAGGCGCGCGGGCGGTTCCTGTGGCTGATTGGCGACGACGACCGGGTGGCGGCCGACGCCTTGGCCTGGGTGGTGGCGACGCTCGAGGCGCATCCGGAACTGGGCTGGATCCACCTGCCGCATGAATACGCGCCCGCGGAAGGGGAGCCCATACGATCGCATTGTCCGGCGGCGGCGGAGTGGTTTGCCCGCGGCCGTGAGGCGTTTCCCCGGTATGTGAACTGGCTGAGTTTCTGCTCGTCGAACATCGTCCGGACGGAACTTCTGCAGGCGCGGCTACCGTTCCTTCAGTACGGGACCGATTTCTGGCCGATGGGTTTGTTGATGGAGGCGGTGGCGGAGGCGCCGGCGCTGGTTGCGTGTCGCTCGCTGGTCAAGGCGGGGGTTGAGACCACGTGGGGCGAGAAGTGGGTGCGGGTGACGCACTTTGAGTTTCCGGAGGAGATTCTCAAGTCGCGGGTGCTGACGCGGCATGAGAAGCGGCTGTGTCTCCGACAGCGATATGCGGATGCGCCCAACGCGCTCGAGCGGTTGGTGCTCCTCAACCGGCGGTTGCTGGCGCGGCTGATCTGGAGGGACCCGGTGCTGTTGGGCCGGCTGGTTTCACCCCGGGCGTTGCGCAAGGTGTTCCGGGGCTCGGTCTGGAGGAAGGTTGGCGCCTATCACACCGGCGGGGCGGAGCGCGCCAATGATCTGTTTCACTAGCGAGGCGCCGCCTCAGACCCATGAAACATGCAGTCCAGAGAAACCGTGGGGGGCGGCGGGGCGCCCTGCCTCCGCGCCTCGCTAGGGGTGTGGGTCACGGGCGCATGCCGCGCCAGAGGGCGCGGACTGAGATCCGGCGGAGCAGGCCGAACGGGCAGTAGTCGGTGAGATAGAACGGGCGGCGGGGGAAGGTGGCGCGTGAGCGCCGTGGGAGGCTGCCGAGATGGAGGACGAAGTCGGCGACGGTGTTGACGTAGCGATGGCCCAGGTGATCGCGGATCAGTTCACCGCCGTGATCGCGCAGGGCCTGAATCTCCGCGGCGGGCCGGCGGACGAGCCGCTGGAGGACTCTGGCGATGTGCTGGAAATCCTCCGGGGGGTAGAGGAACTCGGGATCGACCGCCCGGGCGTAATCGGCGCCGCCGCCGCCGCCGGCGGGGAAGAGGGGGAGGACACCCACGCACATCGCTTCGTACAGGGCTGTGGGGCCGCCTTCCATGTCGCTGACGACCACCATGGCGTCCCAGGTTCGCAAGACGTCCCAGTAGGCGCTGCCGCTCTTCTGGCCGTGGAAGTGCAGTCGGGGTTCGCCGGCCATCTCCCGCCGGAGCCAGGGGCCGAGACGGCCGTCCCCGAGGATCTCGAATCGGAAGTCCAAGCCGGCTGCGGTCAGGGCACGGACGAGCGGGGGGATGCGGTGGACGCCTTTTTCCGGCGAAAGCCGGCCGACGAAGCCGAGCACGAGGGGTTGGCCGAGGACGGGATCCCGGCGGGTATCAGCGGCCGGGCGGTCGACGGGGAGGTGGGTGACGCAGATGCGTTCCCTTGACAAGTCGGGGCAACGCTGTTCGGCGAGGGTTTGCCACGGGCGTCCGGCGCAGAAAAGGCCGTCGAGGTATGGGGCGGCGACTGGGAGAAGTTCGGGCAGGCCGGGCCAGACGGCGTGCAGGAATCCGATCCGCCGTTGCGCCTGATCGAACTCGGCGAAGAACCCGAGTCCCCAGAAGTCGTGATAGACGACGGTCTCGGTCTCGGCGGGGAGGGCGGCGGCGAATCGCCGGCGTGCGGTTTGAATGGAGTGTCGCCAGGTGAGTCCCAGGCCGCGCACGCGGTCGTAGGGCCCCGTTTCGGGATCGAAATAGGCGATGAACTGGGAATGGACGCCGCAGGCGGCGTCATCGCGCCAATGGCGCCGGAGCATGGCCTGTACGCCGCCCATGCGATCGAACATATCGGCGCCGTGCAGGATGCGGGTCGGTGATGTGGGTTGGGTCTGCATCGTCGGGGATCGGCTGCCGCCGGGGCGTGGTGCGCCTGCGGCGGAGGCGCGGTTGTCAGCGCGCTCGGGGAGTCTGGCGGGAATGTTGCGCCGGTTAAAGATCGAACTTGGCGAGGGTTTCGTCGTAGAGGGCCTCGTATCGGCGGACCATGGCTTCCATGCTGAAATCGCCGGCTCGGCGGCGGCAGGCGGCTTGGAGGACGATCCAGGCGGCGTCGGGCAGCGCGAGGATTTCAGCCAACCGTTCTGCCAGGTGCGCGACGTCCCCGGTGCGGACGACCCATCCGGTGACGCCGTCCTCGACCAGGCCGGAGGCGTTGGCGGCTTCTGACACGAGGGCGGGGCGGCCTGCGGCGAAGGATTCGAGGACGGCATTGGGGAGGCCCTCCCAGAGCGAGGCCAGGATGGTGAAATCGGCGGCGTGATAGAAGGCCTCGGGCGCTTCGGTGGGGGGATGTTGAAACAGGGTGCCGGTCAGTTTGCCGGACTCGATGGCGGCATCCAGCTGCTGTTGGACCGAGCGGCTATCGCGTTCGCCGACCACCCAGACCTGGGTGGTGGGGTCAAGGGCGCCCCGAGCCTTGAGCGTTGCGAGGGCGTGGGCGAGGAGGTGGGGCGATTTTTGTTCGGTGATTCGGGCCATCATGACCGCGAGCCGCCGGGCGCCGGGGGCGAGGCGGGCTCGCAGGCCGGGGTCCGGGTTCGCGGCGAACCGTGCGACGTCGATGCCGTTGGGGATGCAAACGAGCTTGGGGTTGGGGACTCCGGCGCGTTCGCGGAGTTTTCGTTCCATGTGGGGGCTGTTGCAGACGATCCGGTGGGCGAGCCGCTGTTCACAGCGTTCGTAGAACAACTGACGCCGCGTGTAATCGGTTCGGACGGCGGTGATCAGTCGTGTCCGGAGCGGGAGGAAGGGGCGTGCCAGGCGGGTGAGGTGGTTGGCGTGATGATTGACGGAGTGGACGAGGGCGGGGCGGAGCCGCCAGACGCAGCGGATGATCCGGAGGATGCCGACGGCGGCCTCTTCGGGGGTCCAACGCAGGTCGAGGTCGGTCACGGGGACTCCGGCGCGTTCGAGGTCGGGTCCGAAGTGGCGGCTGACGCCGGTGCGGGCGCCGTGCAGGCAGAGGACATGGGGCTCGTAGCGGTCTCTGGGGAGGCGGGTGATGAGCTCGACCATCTGGCGTTCAGCTCCGCCGGCTCCCAGGGCGTCTGTGCAAAAGAGGAGGCGTCTCATGGCTGGGGGCGGCCATCACGGGCCCAGAGTTCGAGGCAAAGCAGGGCCCATAATCGCCCGTCGTGTCGGGCACGGCCGTCGACGTGGGCGGCAACAAGCCGCCGCATGGCTGCGGGTTCGCAGAACGCCGCCACGCGGGCATCGGGGCCGAGCAGGAGATCCTCGAGCATGGGGCGGAGGGGGCCGCAGAGCCATTGTCCCATGGGCAGGTCGAATCCGCGCTTGCGCCGTCCCAGGATGACCGGCGGGAGGAGGTCGCGGACGGCGTGTTTGAGGAGGACCTTGCTTTCGCGGCCATTGAGCCGGAGGTCAGCTGGGATGCCGGCCATGAACTCGAACACGACGTGATCGAGGAGCGGGCTTCGGACTTCGAGGGAAGCGAGCATGCTGGCGCGGTCGACCTTGACCAGGATATCGCCGGGCAGGTAGGTCCGCCAATCGCTGTACTGCAATTGGCCAAGCCAATGGTGGGCCGCGACGGAATCGAGAATCTCGCGTCGGCCGGCATCGGCGTCGTAGGGGCTGACGCGCTGGCGCTGCTCGGGTCGGTACAGTGCGTGACGCAGCGGGGTGGGGAAGTACTCTGCGGGCATGGCCCAGTGCTGGATGGGCCGGTCGATGACCTCGAGGAACGGGCCGATCCGGGCGGCGGAAGGGATCCAGGGGGCGAGGCGGGCCACGAGGGGCCGGAGCGGGGCCGGCACGAACCGGTGCAGGAGCGCGTGCCGATAGGCGCGGCGGTACCATTGGTAGCCGGCGAAGATCTCGTCGCCGCCGTCTCCGCTGAGGGCCACCGTGACGTGCTGGCGCGCCATGGCGGAGACGTAGTAGGTCGGGATCATCGAGTTGTCGGCGAACGGCTCGTCGTACTGACGGACCAGTTTGGGCAGGATGCCGACGATGTCGGGGCGGACGACCTCGTGAACGTGCTCCGTGCGGCAGTGATCGGCCACGAGTTGCGCATACTGGCTCTCGTCGTATCCGGCCTCGTCGAAGCCGATCGAGAAGGTGCGGACCGGCTGGGGGGAGAGGCGGCTCATGAGGGCGACGACGACGCTGCTGTCGACGCCGCCGCTGAGGAAGGCTCCCAGGGGCACATCGCTGATCATGCGCAGCCGGACGGCGTCTTCGAGGCGCTGGCGCAATTCGGCGGCCAGATCGGCCGGCGGGCGACCGTCGGAGGAAGGAGTCGTCGCCCATCGCGGATGCCAGTATTCGCGCAGCTGTGCCTGTCCGCGGGCGTCGACCACCAGGGTGTGTCCGGGGGGCAGTTTTCGGATCGACCGGTAGATCGAGCGCGGGGCGGCGATGTAGCCGGCGGCGAGGTATTCATCGAGCGCCTCGTCGTCCAGGGTGCGGTCGACCTCCGGGCACTCGAGGACGCTCTTGAGCTCCGAGCCGAACACCAACTTCTCCCGGTCGAGGGCGTAATAGAGGGGCTTCTTCCCGAACCGATCGACGGCAAGCGCCACGCTTTGCCGGTCCCGGTCCCAGACGGCGAAGGCGAACATGCCGCGGAGTTGGTGGACACAAGCGATGCCGCTCTCCTCGTAGGCATGGAGGAGGGTTTCGGTGTCGCCGGTCGTCCGGAACCGGTAGCGGTCGCCGAGGATGGCGCGCAGGGTTTGGAAGTTGTAGATCTCGCCATTGAACACGATCCAGACCGACTGCGGTTCGTTGGCCATCGGCTGGTGACTGCCGGCGAGATCGATGATGCTGAGCCGGCGGAAGCCGAGGCCGATCGGGCCCTCAAGGTGGATTCCCTCCTCGTCGGGTCCCCGATGGACCAGCGTGCGGGTCATCGCCCACAAAACGTCGCGATCCACCGGTCGAGCCGGGTCAAAATGCCAGATGCCGCAAATGCCACACATGTCACTGATGATTCCATCGCCCCGGGGTCTTGCCATGGACGTTTCCCGCGGGCCGACCTTGCCAGGTTGTGGACGCCGAGGCTCAAGGGTGCCGCAGCCCCTCTGGAAACGCAACCCTGTCCGCGAACACGCGTTGGGCGCGTATCTCCGGGTTTGGATTGCGGCCAAGCCGCGCTGTGTCTCGGTGGGTGCGTGAGCGATAGAGTGCCAGGTTCATCGTCGGCCGACGCCCGCAATGCGCCTCGCAGCGCCGCTCATCGTGGGTTCATCGGTTCATCATCCCGCCGAGGACAGCCGCTGGGTTGGCCTCCGACCAGGTCCGCGGACCCTCTGGGGATCCCACGGGCGCAATCCTCCTCCCCCCCGGCCCCTGCCGGTCTTGAAGCGCTGGTGATGGGGAAGCCGGTTCTTCCTCCGGGTCCCCGGCTGAGCGCCTCCTCGCCTACCCCACCCATCTTCGGCAGGTGTGCAGGTCGCTGGCTTGATTTGCAGGGACTTGTGCGTGCCAGACCCCGGTTTTCTCCACGACACCGTCAGTGATGTCGCTTGGCCCACGCCAGCATCAGGGGCCGATGCTGAATCTATCGCCCTGTTGCTGCGGGCTGAATCCACCCACCCGGCCAGAAAAAGCGGCAGGGGGCAGCCGCACTCCAAAAACTGGCGTCCGCGCCGACCGCCCTTCGTCCCGCGCGAGAGCGTCGTGGAGTGGGGTGCCGCGCCTCGAGCGGCACCGCTTTCCAGGGGGCCCAGCCCCGGAGGACCCCACTGCAACCCGAGCGGGCTCACCGCGTCAACGTTGACCTGTCGATAAGGAGTCTGTCCCCATGTCGGCGCGTGTCCCCATGTCGGCGCGCAAGAAATGGGTTGCCGCGCGCGTTCAAATCCGGCAGAAGCTGGGGGCGACATGGCTGCCGGGGGTGGGGGCGAGGAGTCCCGACCTGCGCCGGCGGCCCCGGCAAGAGCAACGAAAACAGCGCGATTACGGACCCGGTCCGAGCATCATGACGTCCGCCAGCGATTTACGGCTGAAGTTTTATCTCATCCTGTGGTACGGGGTGATGTTCGTCGGGCTTTTGTTCCTGTCGTTGCTGCTGCCTGGGGAGCCGATGATGGTGGCGGTGCTGTTTGCGGGGTTCGGCTGGCTGGTGACGATCCCGTATCACTCCCAGATTGCGTTTCTGGTGGCGATCACCACGTTCAGCTCGGCGCTGGTGGTGCCGTTTCTGCCGGGAGACCCGTTTCTTTGGGAAGCGGCGGCGTTGCTGGCGTGGACGGGGGTGATGGTCAACATGTTCCTCCGTCGGTACCCGGTGGACTTTCGGGAGACGATCCGGCAGAACCGATGGATATTCAGGGCGGCGGTCATGTACTGCCTGGTGTTGGTGGTGACGATGTTCGTCCGGGGGGTGGGGTTGCGGATCATGGGGTCGACGCAGGCCGGCGGGCGGTATTACTTCCAGCAGCTGGCGTGTGCGATCTTTCCGCTGTTGTTCTGCATGATCGATCCCGACGAGAGGACGGTGGTGCGGTTGCTGACGCTGCAGTGGATCCTGGCTGCGACGTATTTGATCTCGGACTTCGTGCTGGCGCTGGGCGTGGGCCAGGCGTTGCTGAACTTCTTCGCGCTGTCGAATGACGCGCAGTTCTTCGAGTTCCAGGCCTCGCGGTTCGGGGTGCGTCGGTTTCAATCGTTTGCCTTTGCGAGCCAGGGGGCGCTGTTTCTGCTGTTGATGCGGGTGAGCCTGAGCGATTTTCTCGGGCGCAAGGCGGTCTGGCTGGTTCCGCTCTTTGGCGGGATTGTGGGGTTGGGACTTTTGAGCGGGCACCGGTTCATTGTGGCGATCGGGGTGATGGTGCTGGCGTTTTGCTCGCTGGCGCAGCGGTTTCTGACCCGGAGGAATGTGGCGATTGGGCTGGCGGTGGTGATCCCGGTCCTGGCGTTGGCGTATGGCACGGCGCGGTATCTGCCCTCCTCGGCCCAGCGGGCCATCTCCTTCCTGCCGGGGATCGAGATCGAGAGCCTGGCGGCTGCCGACGCGGCCTCGACGCTTTCCGCGCGGAAGAACATGTTCCGGCTCGGCATGGAGTTGATCCCCGAGTACTTCTGGGTGGGCCGGGGATTTACGCGGTACATGGACGAGTACTCGATGACGTATGATCCGACGGGCACGACGTTCCTGCTCAACCAGGGGGCGTTTTATAATGGGTTCATCGGGCTGATGGTGAACACGGGCTTCTTCGGCATGCTGAGCATGAGCCTGTTTCTGCTGGCGGGCACGGTGCTGGCGTTGCGGATCATCAGGTATGTGCGCCGCTGGGGTTGCAACGACAACTTCGTGCGGGGGTCGTGTGTTCTGGCGAGTCTTTGGCTGGCGAACGTCATTGCGTTCTACCTGCTCCACGGGGACGCCGAGTATGCGATGAAGAACTTCTCGCTGCAGGCGGGGATGTTGATTGTGTGTTACCGCCTGTTGCGGAAGCGGCTCGCGGTCGAACCGGCCGGGGAGACCTCGGCTGCGGCGGCGGGTTCGGGCTAGCGAGGCGCCGCCTCAGACCCGGTCGGGTCCTCAGGTTCATGACGACCCTGCTGTCCCTCCCCACCCTTTGTCCCGCGCCTCGCTAATGGAGAGTCCTCGAAGGCGGGGGGGTGGGGTTGGAACGGCAGGGACCAAACTTGACCTGTTGACCGCAGGTTCCACAAGTCGAGGACTCTAGCCGAGGGTCCGTAGCGCCGCTGCCAGGGATTGCCAGTGGGGTTCGATGGTGAACCGCCGGCAGTACTCGAGCCGCACTGACCGGCCGTCGTCGCCGAGCAATTTGAGGAGTGCTGCGGCGATCTGGTCCGGCTGCCGGGGGTCGACGAGGCCATCGTAGCCGGCGGGGAGCGCCTCGGGCGTTGCGCGCCACCGGGTGGCCACGACCGGCAGTCCGTAGGCCATGGCCTCGAGAACGGCCACGGAGAGGCTCTCGGTCGGGTAGTAGGAGGGGAAGAGGAAGAGGTCGGCTTGGGCCTGTTCCTGTTGTTTGGCGGGGGTGTCGAGGAACCCGAGTGATTGCAGCCAGTCGCCGGCTTCCGCCTGGCAGCGGGCGAACTCCTGCCGGTCTGTTTCGCTGGGGAAATCGCCGGCGACGCGCAAGACGAGGTTGAGGGGGGTGCCGCGTCGTGCGAGGGTTTCGCGGGCCAGGCGCACGCCCTCGATGGCGTCGAACAGGCCTTTTTCCCGGCGGCAATGGGTCATATACAGCACGCGGGCCGTTGCCGGGTCCGGGCCTGCGAGCCCGTTGGGAGAGGCCGGGACGGCGGATCCGGCTTCTGCGGCGAAGAGGCGGCGGCGGAGGTCGGCGCGGGCGGTTCGCCGGGGTGCCACGGACTGTTCGTAGTCGGGGCAGGGATCCGGGAGACCGTTCAAGACCACCGAGGTCCGGCGTGGCGAGAGGCGTTCGGCGTCGGCGCGACTGAACTCCGAGACGGCGAGGCTCAGGTCCGCCCGGCCGAGGAGCCATCGGCTCAGGGCTCGTTCCCAGGGTTGCGCCTCGTGTTCGAGCCACTCGCCGAGGCCCACGGCGTGCCAGTGGAGGACGAGGCGGCCGAACCAGGGACGGCAGAGGCCGAGCACGAGCCAATCGCGGTAGAGGGAGGCTCTTTTGGGCGGACTGGGGACGTAGTAGAGGACGCGGATGCCATACCGGAGGCGCAAGGTGACGGCCTGGGCAGCGAGGGCGAGGACGCGCCAGACTTTCCCGGGCCGCATCGAGCCGATGTCGTCGAAACCCTGGGAGAGGCGGGCGTTGACGTGGTAGCACTCGATGCCGAACCGCGGGGGCGGATCGGGAGGCGTTGCCTGACGGGCATCGCCTCCGAAGCCCTCGATCATCAATTGCACCATGAGGCTCTGGCCGTGGGTGGGCGGCGGGGTATGGGCGAAGACCAGCAGCTTCATGGCGGGTCCCTTGTAAGCGGGATCGGGCGGGAAGTCCACGCGCATTCCATCTTGCCCGTCGTTGGGTCTGAGGACTAGGATTGCGATCCACGGGGTCCTGTGCGGCGCGGGGGAGAATCCGCGGTTTGGAGGATGAGGGCCCCGCCGGCTTGATGGCGATGCCTGGAGCCGGATGGTGCATTTGGAGCAGATCATGAAAGCAACTTCCCAATCCCGACGCGTGTATCTTGTGGCGAACGGCGATCTTCGGTTGTCGGCGAACCAGCAATGCTGGGCCGAGCAGGCGGCGATGGAAGCGCGGTTGACGGAGGCGATTCGCGGGGAGGGCTGGACGGTTCGCCGGGCGCACGCGTACAACCCGGCGGTACGGCACGGGTTCATCGACTCGCAGAAGATGGGGATCGAGGTGTTTCGGGGGATTGAGCCCGAGGTGCCGCTGGTGGTGGCGGAATCGGTGTGGCAATACAGCCAGCATCTTCTGCCCGGGCTGCACACGCATCGCGGGCCGATCCTGACCGTGGCGAATTGGAGCGGCACGTGGCCGGGTCTGGTGGGGATGTTGAATCTCAACGGGTCGCTGACCAAGATGGGCGTTCGCTACAGCAGCCTCTGGAGCGAGACCTTCACCGACCGGTTTTTCAGGAGCGGCCTTCGGCAGTGGCTGGCCAGCGGGACGATTGCGCACGATCAGAGCCATGTCCGCGACCTGGGTCTGCTCAAGCTGCCGGCGGCGGACGAACAACTCGGGCGCGAGTTCGCGCGCCGGTTCCGGCGTGAGAAGGCCATTCTGGGGGTGTTCGACGAGGGTTGCATGGGGATGTACAACGCGATCATCCCGGACGAACTGCTGGCGCCGACGGGCGTGTACAAGGAGCGTCTCAGCCAGTCCGCCCTGTACGCGGCGATGCAGGAGGTGTCGGATGCGGACGCCGCGATGGTGCTGGCGTGGATGCAGCGCAAGGGTCTGCGGTTCGAGTGGGGCCGGGACGAGGCCACGGAGCTGACCGAGCGTCAGACGCTGCTCCAGTGCAAGATGTACGTCGCGGCGCTTCGGATGGCGGACGCGTTTGGGTGCTCGGCGGTCGGCATTCAGTACCAGCAGGGGCTCAAGGATCTCGCGCCGGCCAGCGATCTGGTCGAGGGCATGCTCAACAACGTGGATCGGCCGCCGGTGGTCTGTCCGGAGACGGACCGGGTGTTATTTGCGGGCGAGGCGCTGCCGCACTTCAACGAAGTGGATGAATGCGCGGGCCTGGACGGGCTGGTGACCTACCGGCTATGGCGGGAGCTGGGTTTTGCGCCGGAGAACACGCTGCATGATGTCCGGTGGGGCCAGCACTACCGGGGGCAGGGCTTGGACGACTACGTTTGGGTGCTCCTCATATCCGGCGCGGTGCCGCCGGCCCACTTGGTTGGGGGCTGGTCCGGGGCGAGCAGTGTGCGTCAGCCGCCGATGTACTTCCGATTGGGAGGCGGGACACTGAAGGGGGTGTCGCGGCCGGGCTGGATGGTCTGGAGCCGGGTGTTCGTCATGGACGGATGCCTGCAGGCGGACGTGGGCGTGCTCGAGGCGGTGAGTCTGCCGGCGCGGGAGACCGAGCGGCGGTGGCGGGAGACGAGCCCGCAGTGGCCGATCCTGCACGCGGTCTTCCGGGGGATCACGCGCGACCAGATGATGGCGCGCCACAAGTCGAACCACATCCAGGTGGTGTACGCGCCGACGCTCAAGCAGGCGCACCGGGCCTGCCGGGTGAAGGCTGCCGCGCTGGCGGAGCTCGGCCTGAAGGTCCACCTGTGCGGGGACGTCGATCTGGCGTGAATCCCGAGGGCAGTCCGTCCCTGACGGGACCCGAGGGGCTGGAGGGGACGTGTCCTCCGCCGCTGGTGCGGATGATCGGCATCAGCAAGCGGTTCGGGCCGGTTCCCGTGCTCCGGAGCGTCGACGTCGAGGTGCGGCGGGGCGAGGTGTTGATTCTTGCCGGCGAGAATGGGGCGGGGAAGAGCACGCTCATCAAGATTCTGGGCGGGGTGCACACCGAGTACGAGGGCGACCTCGAGGTTGCTGGGCGCCGGGTGCGGCCGCGCAGTCCGCTCGAGGCCAATGCGCTGGGCATCGCGGTCATTTATCAAGAGCTCTCGCTGGTCCCGAGTTTGAGCGTGGCGGACAACATTTTCCTGGGTCGTCCGCTGACCCGGCGTGGCTTCGTGCGGGATGGGGAGCAGCGCCGCGAGGCGGAGCGTTGGTTTCGGCAATTGGGCATTCCGATTCCGGTGACGGCCCCGGTGGACACCCTGTCGATCGCGCAGCAGCAGCTCACGGAGATTGTCAAGGCGCTCTCGCGCGAGGCGCAGGTGATCGTGATGGATGAGCCGACGAGCGCGTTGAATGCGCCGGAGGTGGACCGGTTGTTTGGGTTGATCGCGGAGCTCAAGGGGCGCGGCTGCGGGATCGTTTACATCACCCACAAGATGGAGGAGATCGAGCGGATTGGCGACCGGATCACGGTGCTCCGGGACGGCGAACGGGTGGGGACGGCGGCGGCGGCGGAGCTGCCGCCCGCCCGTTTGATCGAGTGGATGGTGGGTCGTCAGATGGACGCCCAATTCCCGCGGCACACCCCGCAGATGGGGGAGGAGCGGCTTCGGCTCGAGTCGTTCAGCGTTCGGGAGTCGCCGTCGGATCCTCAGCCGGCGGTCGACGGTGTTTCGCTGAGCGTGCGCGCGGGCGAGATTGTGGGCGTTGGCGGGCTGCAGGGTTCGGGGGCGAGCCAGCTGTTTCTCGGTTTGTTTGGCGCCTACGGGCGTAGGGTGGGAGGCAAGGCCTGGCTGGACGGCCGGCCCTTGGAGGTGGTGTCGCCCCGGGCGGCGATCCGCCAAGGGGTGGCGCTGCTGACGAGCGACCGGAAAGCCACGGGGTTGGTGTTGCCGCTGTCGATCACGGCGAACGCGACCCTGGCGGATCTGCCCCGGCTGTCGCCGGGCGGCTGGCGGCGGCCGGCGCGGGAGGTGGCGGTGGCGGAGGCGTTGGGCCGCCGATTGTCGCTGCGGGCGGCTTCGCTGGGTCTCGAGGTGAACGCCTTGTCCGGGGGGAACCAGCAGAAGGTGGCGTTGGCCAAGTGGCTGCAGACGGAGCCGCGGTTGCTGCTGCTGGACGAGCCGACGCGGGGCATTGATGTCGGCGCGAAGCGGGATGTCTACGCGCTGATGAATGCGCTGACGGCGCAGGGTTTGGCGATTTTGCTTATCACCTCGGAATTGCCGGAGCTGCTGGCGCTCAGCGATCGCATCGTGGTGTTGCACCGGGGGCGGGTGACGGCCCGGATGGACCGGGGTGCGGCGACGCCGGAGAAGGTGCTTGCCGCGGCGATGGGCGCGACTGCGGAACCGACGGTGGTGAGCCAGGAGACCCTTTGATGAGTGCCGCTTCTTCGACCCCGTTGGGCAGGCTGGGAACGAACCCGGCGTTTCGCGCCGGGCTGGCTTTGGCGCTGGTCTTGTTGCTGGGCGTGGTGTTCAACGCCGACGGGGCTTTTTTCAAGGTGGGCACGCATCGGGACGCGCTGCGGCACACGTCGGTCTTTGGGATTCTGGCCTGCGGCATGACGCTGGTGATCATCACGGGGGGAATCGACCTGGCGGTGGGGAGCGTGGTGGCCCTGGTGGCGGTGGTGTTCTCGCTGATGAGCATCCACTGGGGATGGTCGCCTGCGGTGTCGGTGCCGGCGAGTCTCCTGATGGGGGCGGCATGCGGCGGTGCGGCGGGGATGCTGACGGCGTGGTTTCGGATCCAGCCCTTCATCGCCACGCTGGCCATGATGGTTTTCGCGCGCGGGCTGGCGAAGACGCTGTCCGACGGGATGAAAGTCTCGACGGCGGTGAAGAACGCCGACGGGACGTACCGGTATGTGGACGTGCCTGCGGTGTTCCGGTTCATCGACAACCGGATTCTGGACGGCAACCTGTCGGTGGTGACGGTGATTTTCGTCGTTTGCGCCTTGCTGACGTGGGTGGTGCTGGCGCGGCATCGGTGGGGTCGTCAACTCTACGCGATTGGTGGCAACGAGGAGGCTGCCCGGCTTTCGGGTGTCCCGGTGGATCGGACCAAGATACTGGCCTACGCGGTCTGCGGTGCGCTGGCGGCGGTGGCAGGGCTTTGCCAGGCGGCCCAGGAACAGCAGGGGGATCCCGAGGCGGGTGCGGGCTATGAGCTGACGGCGATTGCGATTGTGGTGATCGGGGGCACCACGTTGAGTGGCGGGCGGGGGGGGATCGGTTTGACGCTGCTCGGGACGCTCACGATTGGCTATCTCGAGAAGATCCTCAGCATCAACGCGGTGCCCGAGGCCAGCCGGCTGATGCTGACCGGAGCGATTATTGTGGTCGCGGTGCTGGCGCAGCGTCGCCGCCGCGGCTAGAGTCCGCGACCGAGTTTGAGGTGGCGCCTCGCGAGCCAGGGGTTGGGCTTTGTAACCCGCCGTTTCGAGCCGACGTCTTTTCCGCTGCGGCGCCTCGCGAATGAGGCTGCCGTGATCAGCGTTTTGATTGGAACGCCCAATGCGGAACAACACGTCGACGACCTATGAAACCACATCCCACCCGCTGTCTGACCGCCCTCTTGTTGGGAGGACTTCTTGTCTGCGTCCCCTCGGCTTTCGCCCAGGAGAAGAACCCCGGGCGCAAGGCCGAGCGGCCCAAGGCTGAGGCCGGCGCCCGTGTCGAGCAGCAGAAGAAACTCGTTGAAGACCTGAAATTGACGGAGGATCAGAAGACCCAATACAAGGCGCTCTTTCAGGAAGAGGCCAAGAAGCGGAAGGAACTCCGGGAGAACACGGCGGTGACGCCTCAAGAGCGCCGGGCCAAGGCCAAGGAGATCCGGGACGGGACGACAGCAAAGGTGAAGAAGCTCTTCACGCCCGAGCAATTCGAGAAGTGGCAAAAGGCGCGGCAAGCGCCCAAGACGGAATCGGCTGAGAAGCCGGCCAAGCAACGGGTCAAGCAGCCGGCCGAAAAGCCAGCCAAGCAGCCAGCCAAGCGCCAGAAGGCGGTGTAACGGTGAGGCGAGGATCGGGTGCAAGACAGGATTCCGGAGGCTTGAGTTTAGGGGAATGCTCCGTTGCCTGTCCGGTGTGGGGAAGACGGGATGGACGGGATGAACAGGATGACCCGACAGGATATGGGGACAGGTTCAGAGTTGCGCCCCACCCGAGCCACAGGCGTTAAGGCGAGGATCCGGGTCCGTTCTTCCGACTTGACAGATCAGGCGGTTTTGACTAGCCACGGCTCCGCACTACCACGCGGAGTTCAGCCCGGACAAGACGTATCCAGTGGATCGCTCATGAAGACAACGCCTCGCTCCCTTCCCGCCTCCTTGCTTCTCCTGACGGCTGCCACCGTAGCGGTCCAAGCCCAAACCGTTGTCTATGACAACCTTAGCACGACTGCAACCGCAGGGTACTCGCAACCCAACGTCGACTTGCCCGTCTTCGGCGATTCGCTCACTCTCGCGCAGCCGGGCGTGCTGACTTGGTTTTCGGCTTCACTGTACAACTCCACCTCTGGCGGGAATAGCGGGTCGATCCTGACCGGGACGATGGAGATCAAGTTCTACGACAACACCGTTCCGTACACAGGTGGCGCCATCGCCAATCCGCTTCTGGCCACTGGCATCATGCCGTGGGATTTCACAGCCGACGGCGGGTTGCCGGCGGGCTACTACGCCACCGACGAGGTGGACTTTTCGTTTCTGAACGTCTATCTGCCGCAGGAGGTCTTGGTGACCCAGCAGTTCACGATGACCGACGGCACCAGCACCCGCAACGGCCTGACTCTGTTCTCGGACCCCGTCACGGGATCGAGTCCGGACACGGTTTACATCTCTTCGTCGACGACCCCTCCGGACCTCTACACGTTTGGGGGCAATCCCGGTCAATTCGGGTACCGGATCGAGGTTGTGCCGGAGCCGACGCCCTATCTGGCTGCCGGGTTGCTCTTGGGCTTTGCAGCGTGGCAGAGCTACAGGCGCCCGCGGTCGGCCTGAGCCACGCCGCTCTCAGGGAGAGCTCGTCACGTCGACGTGGTAATCCTTCTTGAGCTGGTCGAAGTACGCGGGGAGGCGCTGTTGCATCTCTTGTCCGGCGAGGAGCTCGCGCAGGTCTTTCTCGATTTCCTCGAGGGTGGGCCTGCCTCCGGGGAGGCGTTCGAGCACTTGAACCACGTTATAGCCCGCCTTGGTTTCGACGACCTCGCTGACCTGGCCAGCGGAGAGGCCGAACAGGACGCCCCGCAGCTCGGGATAGGTGACTGATTCCCGGGAGAGGGTGTATTCCCCTCCCGTGGTTTCGAGGTCGGGATCTTCGGAGAGCTCCCGGATGAGGGCGGCGAAGTCTTCGCCGGCGCGGCTTCGATCGACGGCCTGTTGGGCCTTGGCCCGTTTGGCGGCCTTTTGGTCGTCTGGGAGATCCGCGCCGGAGGCCCGGTCGCGGGTGCTGAGGAAGACCATGCGCATTTTGACGCGGTCGGGTCGTTCGACGCGGGCGAGGTTGGCCTTCTTGAGATCCGCGAGGCGGGTTTGGTTTTCGGTGTAGGCGGGGGTATTGGTCTCGAGGTTTTGCTCCAAGCGGCTGAGGGTCTCGCGGATCTGGCGGGCGGGCAGGTCGATGCCCTCCTGGTAGAATTCCCGGAGCTGTTCGTCAGTGATCACGACCTTGGACTTGATTTCGCGGCTGAGGACGGTTTCGACCAGGGCTTGTTCGAAGGCGCGGGTTTCGAAGAGGGCGGGTTTGATGCCGGCGGCGGTGAGCTGGCGACGGTAGGACTCTTCGGATCGGGCCTTGGCCTTGGTGTTGGCCACAAACTGGTCTGCTGCCGCCTGGGCCTTGGTCCGGTCTTCGTCGGTTGCGCGTTGCTGCAGCATGCGGATGAGGAGCAAGCGATCCAGCATCTGGTTTCGGATCTGGCGCCGCTGGGCATCGGGGATCGTCTGGCCTCGCGTCGAGGAGAGGGTGGCATTAAGGCCGCTGACCATGTCATCGACTTCGTTCTGGCGGATTTCGAATCCGTCGCCTTTGGCGACCACGGGGTTGGCGAAGAGCTCGAAGTCCGCCGGGGGCGGCTTCGAGTCGCCGGCGAGGGCGAGGGCGCCGGCGAATCCGCATGCGATCAAGGCGCCGGCGATCAAGGGGGATAAGGGTCTCATGAGCCTGGGGACTTTGTTGGGTCTGCGGTGCGCCTTGCTAGAGGCGGACGACGCGGATATTGCTGATATCGGGATCGCGACGGAGTTCGTCGAGCAGGGGTTCAGGCGGCACGCTATCGAGATTGAGGACGGTGAGGGCCTTGCCACCGGCCTTTTCCCGGTGGAGGCTCATGCTGGCGATATTGACCTGGTGGCGGCCGAGGAGGGAGCCGATGTGACCGACCATGCCTGGGCGGTCGGTGTTGTTGAGCAGCAGGAGGACACCCTTGGGCACGATTTCGACCGGTTCGCCGTTGAGGCGGACGATGCGGGGGCGCTGGAGGGCGCTGAAGAAGGTGCCGCCGGCGGAGACTTTCTGGTCTCCGGCGTACGCGGCCACGTGGAGCCACTCATGGAAATCCGTCTCCTCGTTGGACTTGATTTCTTCGATCAGCAGGCCCAGGCCGGCGGCGAGGGTGCGGACGTTGACCTGGTTGACGTCCTTGCCTCCGGCGAACGAGAGGAACCCGGTGAGCACGGCCCGGGTGACGGGGTCGGTCGGGAGCTCGTTGGCCTTGCCGCCGTAAGTCACCACGAGGCGGTCGTTGCGTTTGGGGCCGATTTGGGCCACGAGCCGGCCGAGTCGTTCCCCCAGGTTGAGGTAGGGTTTCACGCCCTCGCAGGTCTTTGCGTCCAGGTTGGGCAAATTGACGGCGTTCCGCACGGTTCCGTGCAGGAGGTAATCCGTGATGGCCTCGGCGACCTCGATGCCGACGTTATCCTGGGCTTCCTCGGTGCTCGCCCCGAGGTGGGGGGTGAGGATGACCTGGGGGAGCGAGCGCAGCGGCGAGTCTGCCGGGAGCGGTTCCTTTTCGTAGACGTCGAGCGCGGCGCCGGCGACGTGGCCGGAGCGGATGGCCTCGATCAGATCCGACTCGCTGACGATTCCACCCCGGGCGCAATTGAGGACGCGGACTCCGTGTTTCATGCGGGCGAAGGCGGCGGCGTTGACCATGCCCCGCGTTTCATCGCTCATCGGCATGTGGACGGTGAGGAAATCGACGTGGGGGTAGAGATCGTCGACCTTCTCGACCAGCTCGACCTGGAGCGCCTTGGCG
The DNA here is from genome assembly GCA_029556615.1 of Verrucomicrobiota bacterium. Lineage (GTDB taxonomy): Bacteria > Verrucomicrobiota > Verrucomicrobiia > Limisphaerales > J093 > JAKQDD01. The sequence goes on from JAKQDD010000051.1 coordinate 41,219, forward strand.
CGGGAGAGGGTGAGGTAGGGGTCGTACGCCAGCACCCGCATGCCGAAGGCCACAGCGCGTCGTGCGACCTCGCCGCCGATGCGGCCGAGGCCGAGGATGCCGAGGGTTTTGCCGTACAATTCGGTGCCTTGAAAGGCTTTGCGGTTCCATTCGCCGGCGTGCATCGAGGTGTGGGCGAGGGGGATGCGTCGGGCGAGCGCCATGAGCATCGAGAAGGTGAGTTCGGCGGTCGAGATGGTGTTGCCGCCGGGGGTGTTCATGACGACCACGCCGCGCTGGGTGGCGGCCTCGACATCGACGTTGTCCACGCCCACGCCGGCGCGTCCGACGACCCGCAGTTGGGGCGCATTATCGATCACGGTCCGTGTCACCTTGGTCTCCGACCGGACGACGAGCGCCGCGACGCCCGGGAGCCTGGGGACGAGTTCCGCCTCGGGGAGCCGTTTCTCGAGCACCTCGACGTCGAACTCAGGCTGCCGCTGGAGCAGCGCCACGCCTTTTGCCGACACCGGATCGCAGACCAGGATCTTCATAATCGAACGCGTCTCGTTGGCCACAGAGAACGGAGACTATCCGCTGCGTTTCCCGGGGTCAAACCCGACGGCGAAGTAGAGGAACCAGAGGGCGAGGCTCACGCCGAGGAAGACGACCCGGCCGGCGAAGGGCAGCGTGCTGGGTGAGACAAAGCCCTCGATGAAGCCGGCCACGACCAGCATGACCATGCACCCGGTGAGGATGACGAGGGCGCGTCCGCCCACCTGGCGCAGGGCGGTGGCGCGCCGGACCTGGCCTGGGGAGACGATTGCTGCGGCGAGCACGTAGCCTGCCGCGCCGGCGAGGCAGATGGCGAGCAATTCGGTGCCGCCGTGGGGCATGACCCATCCCCAGAAGGCCCGGGTTTTGCCGTGCAACGTGAACCAGCCGGCCACCGCCCCGATATGGACGCCGTTGACGATCAGCAGCCAGGTGGTGCCGAGGCCTGCCGTCAGACCGAGGCCGAAGGCCAGCAGGGTCACCTGGATGTTGTTGGCGACAATGGCCGAGGAGACGACCGGCCGGGCGAGGCTGGGGATGTGGTGGAGGTTGTCGGGTCGCGCCGGATCGAAGTCGAGGAACTCCGCGGGGACCATGTCGAATCCCAGGGCCGGCTGCCATTGGACGGCGAAGAACGCCACGACGGCGGCTCCGAACATGATCGTGGCGGAGAGGGCGACGGCCCAGAGGCTTTGGCGGACGGCCCGGGCAAAGGCTGTGAGCCATGCGGCCTTGGTGGTTCCCTCCCGGTCTCGGCGGAGGTGCCCGTAGAGGAGGATGTAGGCGGCGACGGCGATCCGGTTGAGCCGGTCGACGACCGATCGTGGCGCCCCGAGCGATCGGGCTCGAGCCAGGTCGGCGACCAGCACTTGATAGTCATCCACCAGCCGGTTCAACTCGGTTCCGCTCAACGCGCGCAGGCCCCGCACACCGCGGCGGGACAAGCGGCTGACGGTTGCGGCGAACTCGGTCCAGTGTTTGAGTTTTTCCTCGCCAAGTTCCATGGGGTTGGGGGTGCGAGAGGTTCAGAACCAGCGGGCGGGGGCGGCGGCGGGCACGCGCGACGCAGCCGGCGGGGCGCGCCGGCTTCGATCGATCAACTCGAGCAAGAGGCGTTCGCACTCCGCCGTGCGGTCGGGCCGGTGTTCCCAGGCGGCGCGGGTTTCGCCCATCAGTTCGAGCAACGGTGCGGTGAGGTGCCAGGCCAGGGCATCCCGGCGGGCGGCTGCGAGCTCGAATCGGCGGTTCAGGAACTGCTCGATGAGATCGATCTGGCCTGCGGAGAGCGTGCCGCCGGGCAGGGTGACGGCCTGTCGGGATCGGCCGCTTTCGACGCGGGCGGCCCAGGCGGCGCCGGCTGCGGTGCTGGACTCGAGCTCGAACCGCTCCCGGACGACGAGGGTGCCCGCCACCATGTCTCCGAGGCGGCGTCCGTGTCGGTCCAGGAACAGGACGATGCCGCCCAGGACGTACGTCGGGGGCGGGAAGCCGTCAGCGGCCCGGACCAGATTGCGCAGGGCCGCCTCGCGGAATCCGATCGGGAGTCCATCCTCGCGGATGACGCGGACGCCGAAGTGGCGTTTGCCGGGAGTGGATCCGCGCATCAAGGTTTCGAAGAAGACGTAGTACCCCCAGAGCACGAGGAACAACGCCAGGATGAGGAGGGCGATGCCCCAGGAGCGTTCCCAGCCGATGTCGTCCCGGAAGAAGTCGTCCATGGAGAGCGCGTGTCCGAGGCCGCAGAGGACTGCGATCAGCACGAGGGCGCCCATCAGCAGTCCGATCAGCAGGAGGTCCACCAGATGCGCTGCGAACCGGGAGCCGAGCCCGGCGATTTCGAACTCGAGGGTGCCGTGGTCGGGGGTGGCGATGCTGATGGTCTCGTCGGTCATTGCAGGTCGGCCTTTCGGATCTCGAGGTAGCGGCGGACCAACTGGATGCTGAGCCGGGCGGGTTCGGTTTCGAGGACGAGGATGCCGCCGGCGCGGAGGTGTTCGAGGGCGAGGCGGCGGCGACGGAGCAGGTCGCAGGCGGCGGCCTTGCGGTAGCTGCCGGAGGGTCCGGCCGGCAGCCCTTCGGCGGCCTCGCGCAGACGCGCATCGACCAGGACCACGCAAAGGACGAGGTGCCGCGCCGCGGCGCGGGTGAGGTTGTTCCGGAGTCCGGCGCTGCTGGCCGCATCGAGGACGTCGGTGAGCAGGATCACGAGGCTCCGACGTCGCAGGCGCCCCATCATTTCCGCGGTGACCTGCCAGTAATCCGATTCCACCGGGCGCGGCTCGACGGCGTAGAGGGTTTCCATGACGCGGGGCACGATGGCCACGCCGCGGACAGGGGGGAGGAAGGACTCGATGCGGTTTGAGAAGCAGGCGACGGCCATGGCGTCTCCGCGCTGCCGGGCGACATGAGCGAGCATGATGGCGGCGTTCATGGCATAATCGAGCTTGGTTCCCTCGTCGAGGCGCTCGGCCATGAGCCGTCCGGCGTCGAGCAGGACGGCGACCTGCTGTCCCCGTTCCACCTGGCGGTTGCGGCTGATGAGCGCGCCGCGTCGCGCGGTGGCTTTCCAGTCGACTTGCCGCAGGTCTTCCCCGGGCATGTAGAGTCGGAGACTCTCGAAATCGGTACCGGCCCCGTGGACCCGACGCGGGCGTCGCACGATTTCGTCGCGCTGGTCGATTCGGGCCAGCAGCTGGTAATCGTCCACGCCGCGGAACCGGGGGTACACCTTGACGTGGCCGGGGATTTCAAAGGCGGATTCCCGGAGCAAGAGCCCAGGGCCGGACTGTTGGCGGACGATGATGCGGCCGAAGGCATGTTGGCCGCGGCGCAGGGCGCGGACGCGGTATCCGCAGAGGGCGCGGGCTCCGCCGGGGAGGCTCACGGGCGCGAGGGGTTCGAGGGTGTCGAGGGCTTCGGGCACTTCATCCCGCAGCACCAATCGGAGTGGTTGCCCGGACCGGTTGAGCAGTTCGATTTCGACTTGCTGCTCTTCGCCATGGGAGAGGCGCGGGGGCAACCGGCGGTGCAGGACCAGGTTTCCCGCTCCGGGCCCCGTGCGGGCTTCGCGCCAGCACAAGAGGCCGAGCAGCGCCAGGAAAGCGGTTGGCACGAGCCAGCCTCCGGGGATCATGGCCGAGAGCAGCCAGAGCGGCGCGCTCACCGCCAGGAGCCGGATCAGGCGCAGACTCGGCAGAAAGACCGGGGCGCTCTCCTGTGGGCCTGGGGAGGTGGGGATCATGAAGGTGTCTGGGCAGGTGGGGTTGCCGGGGCCTCAGCGCGGGACGGCCACCTGGGCCAGGAGGGCGGCGATGCACTTGTCGGGTGTGAGGCCTTCGATTTCGGCTTCGGGGGTGAGCTGCAGGCGGTGGCGCAACACGGGGTAGGCGATGGCCTGGATGTCTTCCGGGATGACGTAATCCCGGCCGCGCAGGACGGCGAGCGCCTTGGCGGCGTGGAGGAGCATGACGCCGGCTCTCGGGCTTGCCCCGAGACCGACGCTGGCCAGCTCCCGGGATTGGCGGGTGAGCGCGAGGATGTAGTCGAGGACGGCGCTGTCGGCGCGGGTCGTTTGGACCTGTCGGCGAAGGGCCTGCAAGTCGTCGGGTGTGGCCACCGGGGTGACGGCGGACAAGGGGTGCATCGAGCGTTCTCCGAGGTCGTGCATTGTCTGCAGCATGAGTCGTTCCTCGGATTCGTTGGGGTAGCCCATCCAGACCTTCATGAGGAAGCGATCCAGTTGCGCTTCCGGGAGGGGATAGGTGCCTTCGTACTCGATGGGGTTTTGGGTGGCGACGACGGTGAACGCGGGTGAGAGCGGGTGCGGTTCGCCATCGATGCTGACCTGACGTTCCTGCATGGCTTCGAGCAACGCGGCCTGCGTCTTGGCCGGGGCGCGGTTGATTTCGTCGGCCAGCACGAGATCGGCGAACACGGGTCCGGGGCGGAAGCGGAACTCGTTGGTCCTGGGCTCGAACACGTTTACGCCGGTGATATCCGAGGGCATCAAGTCGGGGGTGAACTGGATGCGGGCGAAGGAACAGCGCATGACGGCGGCAAGGCATCGGGCGAGGAGGGTTTTGGCGACGCCCGGCACGCCTTCGAGCAGCACATGGCCGCCGGCGGCGAACGCCACCAGGAGGGACTGCACGGCGGCTTCCTGGCCGAGCACGACCTGTTGGATTGCTTGTTGGGCCTGTTGCGGCCAGGGGCTGCTGCTGACGGTTTTCGTATCATCGCTCATGGCTGATGTCCTGTTGAATTTCTCCGGTCACCCGGCACAGTGGGGCGAGAGCCGCCTCGGCTTCCGGACCGCCGCGCCGGCAGGCTTCGTAGCACCGGACCAGCTCGGCGAATCGGCGTTGGCGGTCCGGGTCATTCGCTCGCGCCGCTGCCTGGCGGAAGAACTCGGCCCAATCGGTGGCGGTGCCACCCCTGGAGCCGAGCTGATGGCCGAGGTGCTGCACGACGCATTCGGCGGCGAGCGATTGGGCGTGGGCGGCTTCGAGCAGGCCCGCCCGCGCGTCGATGAGGTTCGAGGCGCGCTGGAGGCTGGGCGGGGGTGGTTCAGTCACGCGTCCCATCCGGCGGCGGTAGAGCAGGGCGTAGCCGCCGCCGGCGGCGAGGCCCTGGAGGACCATCCATCCCCAGGGCGTGCTGAGGAAGCCGAGGGTAAGGTTTGCGAGACTTCGCACCTCGCCGAAGCCGTGATGGTACTCATCGAACGCGAGGGGGCCCGGGCGGCCCTGGGCGCAGAGGGCGGCCAGCCAGACTGCGTTGTCTCCCCGGCCCAACGATCCGTTGCTGATGAAGGCCACATCCGCCACGGCGACGACCCGTCCGAGGCCGTGGGGGATGGCCATGGCGACCGGTTTGCCGGCACACTCGCCGATCACGCGGCCGTCTCCGGTCCAATCCAATCCCGCCGCGACGTGGACTGCGAGCGACCGGGTTTCGTCGTTGGGATGTGGGAACTGGGCGGTTTGCGCTTCGCGTTGGGCCTCCGTGGTTGTCTGGACACCCAGACGCCCCAGGAGATGAGCCTCCGGGTTGGGAGGCAGGCTCGAGGGGGCATCGTCGGTGGCGTCGGGCGGATCCTCGGGCTCTTCGGACTCTTCGTTCGACTGCGGCCGGCCTGCGATGAGCCAAGGGCGATCGAAGAAGAAGAGCAACTGTCCCCCCTGGCGGACCCACTCGAGCAAGGCGTCGGCTTCGGCCCGGCTGAGGTGCCGGCTGGGTCCGGCCGCCACCAGGGTTGTGGGCGCGTTGGTGCCCGAGACCGCGGGCAACATCGAGAGCGGCCGGCGCCACGGGCGCACGCGCAGCCCGCAACGTTCCATGACCAGATAGACCGCTCGCGCTCCGGAGGCATCGGTGAAGTAGGTGCTCGGGCGCCGCTGCAAGTCGGAGCGCCGGGTTGGCGTCACCAGTCCCAAAAACGCGGCCAGCACGATGAGGAGAAGGAGGGCGATCCCTGCCGTCAGTCGATTCCGCCACGGGCTGTCGGGCGTGCTGGCGAACAGGCTGAACGCCGGGCCTTTCATGCTGTGGACTGGGTGGGAGGCTGGCTCTCGAGGAGCGCGGAGGTCCGGCAGGTCTCGACCTGGGCCACGAGCGCGGTCAGAGTTTCCGGCATGGGGGGGCGATGGGCGTAGATCACCTGTTCGTACACGGCGGTGAGACGCTCGAGGAGCCCGCACCACGGATGGCCGGGGTCGCATTCGCCCAGGTAATCGGCGTTGGTTTTGCCGGCGGCGAAACGGAGGCTGCCCTGTTCGTCCATGAGCCCGAGCAGCACGCGGTGGGCGATCCAGACGGCGCGCCGGACGTTCCCGGCGGCCAGGGCCTCGCGGGCGCGAGCCAGGGCCTCCTGCCATGAGGCGGCGGTTCCCTCGAGCACGTGCCAGGAGGACTTGCGCGCGGCGGCGTTTGCGGAACGCCGTCCGGGGAGGGCGTCGCCCAGCGCGACGTAGAGCAAATGGGCCAGAAGAGCGAGCCCCACCAGGAGGAGGAAGCTGAAGAGAATCCAGCCTTCGACGGGGTTGGCCTGGGCCCAGCGGCCGAGGGTTTGGGCCCATTCCTTGAGGCGTTGGATCAACTCGAGGAACCAGGGGGCATCGCTGAAGCCGTGGAACTCGGGTCGGGCGAGCACACGTTCCACCGTGTCGCGGACCACGGCGTCATCGATGGGAGGGTTGGGATTCACGATCCCGGTCAGATCCCCGGCGCGGCGGGTGTGGCGCTGGTTCCCGCTGCGGATCCATGGGCCATGGCCTGGCTCAGCATCTCGAGGTCGAAACCCTCCTTTCGGATTCGGAAGTCGTAGTAGAGCAGGATCGGGGCGATGACGCCGAGCGGTGAGGTGAAGAGCTGCGCCAGGTCGCTGGTGACCTCGAGTACCAGTTCGCCGCCGGGGGTATCGAGCGCGATGACCATCGAGACCGCCACGGCCATGGCGATGCCGACCACGAAGAACAAGGCGCCGATGACAAACATGATGCTCAAGACCTTGCTCCGCTCGCCGAGGGTGAGCTCCTTGCTCCGTCGCATGGCGTCGGTGGCCTTGAGCCCCTCGAGCATCACCGCCGGAACCGTTACCGAGTAGTTCAGGGCCCAGATGACGCCCGGGACGATCAGCAGGATGAGCCCGAGGAGGACGCGCAGGCCCACGGAGATTTGGGCGTTGAGAATGGTGCCCCACCGGCGAAGGGCCTGGCGATAGGCCTGCCCGATGGAGGCGGGCCGGCCGAGGTATCGCTCGCTGACGGCGACGATGGCAGCCCCCTCGGAGAGCGGGTAGGCGATCAGGCCGCCCAGGAGCAGGATCACCAGTTGGGCGCCCGCCTTGATATAGATCGCGTTCTCGCCCCCCACGGTCATCGCCCAGGCGTTGAGCGCCAGGGAGACAGCATAGATCGGCACGTAACTCACCGCCACAATCCCCAGCATGAGGGCGAAATTGCCGCCGTACATCCGGAAGGCACGGTCCAGCAGACTGCCCACGGTCATCGGTTCAAGTCGCGGCAAGGTTGGTTCCATGGCAGGTCAGGGTCTGACAGCGTTGTGTCGAGAGTCCGGCCGCTTTTTGGCGGCTGCCCACGCCGCTGTCGAGCCCAAAGTCTCCCCTTGAAAGCGGCTTTCGGCGACGAATACTCGCGCCATGCAACCCCGAGGGGGAAAGCGATTGAAGTCTGCGGCTGCAGCGCGCGAACGCGCCCGCTGGATTCCGGTTGCGACGGCGGTATCGCCGACGGAGCAACGGAACCCGCGATCTTTGCGCCTGGACCGCATGCCGCTCGAGGGGGCCATCGAGCTGATGCTCGCCGAGGATGAAGGTCTGCCTCGGGCGCTGCGGGCGCAGCGCAGGCGGCTGGCGGCAGCGGTGCAGTGCGTCGTCCGAGCCTTCCGTCGGGGGGGGCGCCTTCTCTATGTGGGCGCCGGGACGAGCGGGCGGCTCGGGGTGCTGGATGCGAGCGAGTGTCCCCCGACCTTTCGCACGAGACCCGGCCAGGTCCGTGGCATCATTGCCGGCGGCGCGAAGGCTCTTACGACGTCGGTCGAGGGGGCGGAGGACGATTTCGAGGCGGGCGGCCGCGCGTTGCGGCGGCGGCGGGTCAATGCGCGCGACGTGGTGGCGGGAATCGCCGCGAGCGGCCGGACCCCGTTTGTCTGGGGGGCGCTCCGGGAGGCGCGGCGTTGCGGCGCGGCCACGATCCTGATCACGTGCAACCCGAACCTGAGGTTCTTGCCGGGCACGCGGCCGGACATTGTGATTGCGCCGGACGTGGGGCCGGAAGTGCTGACGGGGTCGACCCGGCTGAAGGCCGGAACTGCCACCAAGATGATTCTCAATCTGCTGACGACGCTGAGCATGGTGCGGACGGGGAAGGTGGCAAGCAACCTGATGGTGGATCTCAAGCCCTCGAACACGAAGTTGCGGGGGCGTGCGGTTCGCATTGTGCAGGAGCTGGCGGGTGTCTCGGAGGAAGCGGCGAGGACGGCGCTCGAGCGTTCGGGTTGGGTGATCTCCCGTGCGCGGCGCGCGCTGGCGCGGCGGCGCGCGCGTTGAGCAGTGCCATCGGGGAGGGCAACGGAGTGGGGATGTGCTGCACCCATCCGGGTTAGAGCGCAGGCCCGGGAAAATGACAAGGGAATGTGGACCTCAGAATGACAAAGGAATTGGGGACAAGGGAATCCGGGGGCCACTGGAGTCCTCGACTTCTGAAGGTCGATGCGATTAGGTCAAGTTTGGTCCCAGCCGTTCCAACCCCAGTCCCCCGCCTTCGAGGACTCTGCATTAGCGAGGCGCGGAAGAGGGGTGGGGAGCGACAGCAGGGTCTTCATGAGTCTGGGGACTCGACTGGGTCTGAGGCGGCGCCTCGCTAAAAGTGCTGAATCGCCCATGCCAGCAGGGGGGCGACGATCAGGCTGGGCAGGTAATTGGCGAGCTCGACCTTCTTGATCTCGAGGATCACGAGCGCCACGGTGAAGACCAGCATGCCGGCCGCCGCGCTGATGGCCGGAAGGACGAGGGCAGACTCGAGGGGCGGCAGCAGCGCGCGCGCCAGGAGCGTGAGCGTGCCCTGCCACACGAACAACGGGAAGGCGCTGGCCGCCACCGGCCATCGGTGTTCCCGCGCGAAGGCCCAGACCGCGAGGCCGTCCATGACCGACTTGAGGGCGAGGACCCGCCAGTCGCCGAAGAGCCCTTCCATCAGGGGTCCGAGGAGGGCCAGCGGCGTCGCGCAGAGCAGCAGGCTGCAGGCGACGAACGCATCCCCCCGGGACGGTGATGGCGAGGCGGTGTCGCCGCGAAAGAGGCGTTGTCGGGCGAACTGGCCGACGCGATTGAGGTGCCGTTGGAGGCCGAGGCTGTGCCCGACGAATCGACCGAGAATGAGGGCGGTGAGGAGAAGGAGAAGACGACCGGCGAAAGTGGTCAAGGGTCCGCGTAATCCTGACCAGGTGATACTGAGCCCGATGAAGACGGTGAAGGCGCCGAGGAGAATGCGGAGCTGCTGTTGGCGGGCTGGGGCGAGTTGTGCCCGGGTGGCGAGGCCGGCGGCGCTGCCGGCGATGACGGAAGCGGCGTTGATGATGGTGCCGAGCACGGGCGGCAGGTTAGCGGGTTGGCGGTGGCGGCCGCAAGCCTCTCGGGTGGGGCGAGATCCGGTATGGCCAACTGGGTGTTAGGGTTAGGCTGGAGCGGGGATGGATCAGAGCGCAAAAATCGATGTATGTTGTTGATTATCAATGACAAAACAAAATCCCGCCTGTGGGTCAATGAGCGTTCAAAAAAAGTCCAGAAAATCATTGACACCAAGGGGTGTTTTCCCGAGACTGACGGCGCACACGGAAACAACCTAACAAAGGAAACCATGAGAACTCAAAGGCTACTTCTGGCTGCGCTGGGTGTTGCGACTGCCGCAACGGCAATGGCGCAGGTTTATTCAGTGAACGCGGTTGGCTACGTGAACACGGATTTGGTTCCGGGCTACAACCTGATTTCGAACCCGCTGGACAACAAGGCCGGGAACAAGGTTCAGGACCTTTTCGCCATCGGGAAATCGGTCACGATCTATAAGTACTCGGGTGGCAAGTACGATCTTGCCAGCTACGATGCCGATTTCGAAGAGTGGTCCAACGGCGCGATGGTTTTGGCTCCGGGCGAAGGTGCATTCGTGCAGATCGTCGAGGCGGCCAAGGTGACGTTCGTGGGCGAAGTTGTCCAGGGCGCGACGTTGAACAAGCTGGCCCAGGGCTTCAACATGGTCAGCTCGATCGTTCCGCAGACCGGCAAGCTCGTGGGCGAACTGAAGTTCCCGAGCGACATTTCGTTTACGGTCTACACCTATGGCGGTGGATACACGCTGTACGCTTGGGACGTGGACTTCGAGGAGTGGACGGAAACGGGGGAACCGACCATCAACGTGGGACAGGCGTTCTGGGTCCAAGTGCCCGCTGCGAAGGACTGGGCTCGCACGTTTGACGTGAACAATCCGAACTAACACAAACAACCAAGAGAACGAAAGAAAGCACAGGGAAGAAAAGCTATGAAGAAACTACTGTTGGCAGTTGCGTGCTGCGTGGCAACGGTTGCCGCTCTCGCCCAACCCCAGCTCAATTGGGGCAGTCAGGTGTCGAGCGCAGGGCTGAAGTTCACCTTCAGTGAAGCGGGGACGGGCGCTCTCCTGGGCGACACGTACGTGGCGGGTCTGATGTGGGGTAAGGCGGCGGATAGTTTGGCTCCTGCACAGAGTGGTGGGGTGCCGGTTGTTCTGCCGTTCAAGATGAAGTCAGGCGTGGGCAGTGGAGTTTATTCCACTGGCTCGCTTGTCAGCATTGACGGAACCGACTGGGGTCAGGCGATCTACTTGCAGGTTGTTGCGTACGACAAGAATGCTCCGTCCTACGCCGCCGCGATCGCTCCGGGCAGCGGATACAAAGCCGGTGCCTCGGACATCATCCCGTTCACCCTCCCTTCTAACGCGACGGAACCCATTAAGACGCTCGATGCGTTGAATGGGAAGAGCTTCACGGTTGACGCCGTGGTCATTCCTGAGCCTTCGATCCTGGCGCTGGGTCTGCTCGGTGGCGTGGCATTCCTGCTCCGCCGTCGCAGCTAAGCTCGAATCGTAATCTCACAGGGGCCGCTCGTCAGAGCGGCCCTTTTTGCTTTGAAGGCGCAGCGGCTATTGACAAGCGTGGCGCGGGCCATTAAGGAATAGCGCGCACGGCGTGGCGCGTTCGTCTATCAGTTAGGACGCGGCCCTCTCAAGGCCGAAAGATGGGTGCGATTCCCATACGCGCTACCAACTTCATGCAACCGTTTCAGATCATCTTCAATCCGGTGAGCGCGGCCGAGCTCTCGAGGATGCCGAAGGAGCTGCAGTTGGAGATTCTTGGGGAGTTTCGGGGCTTGCCTCAGGAGGTCGTGAGCACGGATCTCGAGCGGTTCGGTAAACTGCGGCGTGGGGGAAAGACGCTGCACCGGTTCCGGCTTGGGGACTACCGGGTGTACTTCGAGCGGCACGAGCTGGGCGTGGTGGTCCACCGCATACTGAGTCGGAACAGCCTGCGGGACTTTCAATTCCGCTCGAACCTGCCGTTGGGCGAGGACGAGGCGTTGCAAGACAATCCGAAGTTCTGGGAGCTGATCGAGGCGGCGACGCAGTCGGGTCGTCGGGAGAGCTGATCCGCGCCGGGGCCGGGCTCAGCTCAGGTCTTCACCGAGCTCGACATTCCAATAGGCCAGGTCGAGGAAGTGTTTCCAGTCGTCGTGGTAGGGGAGGCCGAGGTTGACCTGGACGAAAGGCCGCCATTTGGGCCGCTTGGGCTTTCGGATAAGGTGCATGCCGGCTTCCTGCGGGGTACGGTTCGCCTTGCGGGTGTTGCACTCGACACAGGAGCAGACGATGTTCTCCCAGGAGGTCGGCCCGCCGCGATCGCGCGGGATGACGTGATCCAGGTTGAGGTCCCGGCGATCAAAGACGCCGCCGCAGTACTGGCAGGTGTTCCTGTCGCGCTCGAAGATGTTGTGGCGGGTGAACTTCACCTCCTTGCGCGGGAGACGATCGAACATCAGGAGGAGAATAACCCGCGGCACGCGGATCCGGAACGAGACCGCCTGGACGCTCTCGGGGTGCGGTTGCTCTTGAGAGAGATCGCGCCACTCGGCGAAGCTGTAGGTTTGGAAGCTGCCGTCGGGAAGACTGAACACCACCTGGGCGTGCCCCTCGAACAACAGGCTGAGGGCGCGCCGGACCGAGCAGACGTTGACCGCCTGCCAGAGCCGGTTCAGCACCAATACATGTTGGGTGAGGAACGAACTCATGGCGCCCACCGCAGGCCGTGTGCAAGCAAGAAATCCCCCCCGGCATTGACATCGCCGGCGGGAAGACCCTGCCCCGCATTGGAGGCGACGCTACCACGCAGCGGGAAACGCTGTCAATTGTCCGCCGACTCAATCCCGTTGCCAAAGGCGACGGGGACGAATTAGACTGGCGGCCATGAAGCAGTTTTGCGCTTTGGGGTTGATTGCGGCTCTAGCGCTGGCCGCCCAAGTGCTTGCGGAAGGACCGGATGATCTCTTCATCCGGCTCTACAATCTCATTCTGCAGGCTGACACCCTGCAGGCGAATGGGCGCGCGCAGGAAGCCCAGGAGAAGTACCTCGATGCCGAGCAGGTGCTCGACACCCTCGAGACCACGTTTCCGAAGTGGAATCCCAAGATCGTCAGCTATCGGCGGGCGTACATTGTCGAGCGTCTCGGTCCGAACCGGCCGCCGCCGCGTAAGACCGCCACGCCCGCGACCGGGGAGAAGCCTGAGACTGGCGGCCGAGCGACCGCAGCATCTGCAGGGGTGCCGGGGGCTGAGGCTGATGAGGGGGCGGCGGCGTTGAATCGGGAGATTCAAGCCTTGCAGGCGGAGCGGGATCGGCTGGAAGCGAAGCTGCGGGAGGCTCTCGCCGTGCAACCGGCGGCGGTGGATCCCCGGGAGCTGGCGAAGGCCGAGAAGAGGATTCAGGAATTGGAGAAGGAGAATCAGCGGCTCGGGACGAGCGTGACCCAGCAGCAGAAGAAGCTCGAGCAGGCTGCAGATCCGGCGGCCCTCGAGGAGGCGCAGAAGGCGCTCAAAGAGGCGCGCAAAGCGCTGGATCGCCAGACAGAATCGGTTCGCGATTTGACCCGGGAGAAGCAGGAGCTCGAACAGAAGCTCCGCAAGGCAACGGAGAAGGCCAGGAGCCGGACAGGGCGCGGCGAGTCCGCCCCGGCGGCGGCTTCGGCGTCCGGGGCTGCGGAGTCCAAGGCGGCGGACGAGATCCGGCAGCGTCTCGAGTTTGCGGAGCGCGAGCTCGAAGCGGAGCGCCGCCGGAGTGAGACGCTGCTGAAGGAGAAGGGCGCGCTCGAGCAGCGGTTGGTCGAGTTATCGGCGCAGAAGGCCGGGGTTACGCCCCCGGCGGCGGCTGCGCCGCCGCCGCCTGCGGTAGCCGCGGCTCCAGCCGCGCCGGTGTCGGCGAAACCCGTCACGGACAGTCGGACAGCGCGTGCGGTGGAGAAGCAGCAGATCAAGATGCTGGAGCGCGAGCGGGATGATCTGCAGAAGCGGGTCAATGTGCTCACCCAGGAACTTGAGAACCGCCGGATCCGGTCCGGTTCGGCGCAGAACGACCGGTTGGCGGAGGAATTATCGTTGTTGCGCGCGCGGCTGCAGGTTTACGAGGCGCGCCAGGTGCCGTTCACGGCGGAAGAGAGGGCGCTGTTCAAGCGGAGCGCCGACCTGAGCGGCCGGTCCGAGGCGGCTCTCTCGAGGCGCGCGGCGCGGCAGATCCCGGCCGGCGCGGCGACGCTTGTTGCGGAGGCGCAGCGCGCCTTTCAGAGCCGTCGTCTCGATGAAGCCGAGAGGAAGTTCCAGCAGGCCCTCGTTCTGGACGAGCGGAACGTGGCGCTCTTGACCGATCTTGCGGCCACCCAGATTGAGCAGAACCAGTTGGAGAAGGCGGAGGCGACTCTCAAGAGAGCGGAAGCCGAAGACAAGAACGATCCGGATGTGCTCTCGCTGTTGGGGCTCGTGCGGTTTCGCCAGGACAAGTACGATGAGGCGTTCGACATTCTGGGAAGGGCGGCCCAGCTCAATCCGGACAACGCCCTGACCCAGAACTACCTCGGGGTGACGCTCAGTCAGAAGGGGCAGCGGCAAGCGGCGGAAACCGCCTTCCGCAAGGCGATCCAGCTTGAGCCTGGCTATGCCGAGGCGCACTACAATCTCGCCGTGGCGTATGCCCGCCAGAAGCCGCCCTTCCCGGAGCTGGCGAAGTGGCATTACCAGAAGGCGATCAGTCTCGGTCAGCCGCGCAGCCCGGAGATCGAGCAGATGATCGAATCGAGCGGCGGCGCGGGGGTGCCGCAGTAGCGATGCGATCCAGGGTCGCCAACGCCGGTCGGACGTCGGGCTGGGGGGGGCGGATTGCGGCGCTGCTCGCACTGGGGTGCGTTGTGGACGCGCTTGGCCAGGGCGGGATCACCAACCGCTTTGGGTTCACCGGGCCCGAGATTTTCCCCATTGACAACCTGATCAGCCAGATCCGGCATGCCGATCTTGACGGGGACGGTCTCGAGGACCTGGTGGTCGCCAACAACAATCGATCGAAGATCAGCCTTCTTTACAATCGGACGGGACAACCGCCCGGCTCCCGTCCGGCGGGGGCGAAGCGGGAGCTGAACGAGCTGCCTCCCGACGCCCGTTTCCAGATCGAGTCCATCGCCTCCGAGAAAACGCTGTCCGCCTTGGTGGTGACGGACCTCGACGGCAACCGGCGGCCGGACCTGGCGTACTACGGGACGCCGAAGGAGCTGGTGGTTCAGTATCATGAGGGCACCAATGCCTGGGGTGCGCCCAAGCGGTGGGCGATTGACGACGGCCTGATGGATCCCAATGCCCTGACGTCAGGCGATCTGAACGGCGATGGGCGTGAGGACCTGCTCCTGCTGGGGGAGAGCGCTGCGTATTTTCTGGCGCAGCAACCGGATCACACGCTGGCCGATCCCGAGAAGATCCCGTACCAGGGCGGGGTCAAGGCGGCGCGCATTCTGGACATTGACGGCGACGGCCGGTCGGACCTGGTGCTTGTCAACTGGGAACATGCGTATCCGTTCCGGGTTCGGCTGCAGACGGTGGGCGGTCAATTGGGGCCGGAGATGCATTTCGCCCTGCCGCCGGTTCGGTCTTGTTTTCTCGATGATCTCGACAACGACCATCGCACCGAGGTGATTACGATCGCGGCGAAGTCGGGTCGGGCTCAGGTGTCGAACTTCAGCCGGAAATCAGCGGAGCTCCTGGGGGGCGCGTTTCGTCAGGGGCAGTTTCAGGTGCTGCCACTCGTCAAGACCACGAAGAACCGCCGTGGCCTTGTCTGGGCGGACCTCGACGGCGACCGGTTGACCGACCTCCTGGCCGCCGAGCCTGAGAGCGGGCAAATCAGTCTGTTCCTGCAGCAGCCCGACGGCGTCTTTGCCGCCTGCAAGACCTTTCCGAGCTTCACGGGGATTGGCGATGTGGCGGTGGCGGATTGGGATGGCGACCAGCGACCGGAGGTGTTTGTGCTGAGCACGGACGAGCGCCAGGTGGGAGTCAGCCGCGTGGACGCCCACGGCGGCGTGCCGTTCCCGGCGACGATCGCCGTCGAGGGACGCCCGCTGGCACTGGCGGTGGGTTCCCTGCGCTCCGGCCAACCGCCGCAGTTGGCGGTGATCGTTGAACAGGACGGGAAACGCGAGCTCGTGCTCCGCGATGCGCGGGGCAAGACGCGCCGCCAAAGACTCAGCGAGAGCTTCAAGGCGAACCCCTCGGCCCTCCTGATCCACGACATCAACCAGGATGAGAGGCCTGACCTCGTGCTGCTGATTCCGTATGAGAAAGTCAAGGTCCTGCTCCAGGTGGAGGACGGCCCGTTCGAGGAGCAGGATGTGGCGCCGCCCGGGGGGAGCGCGGAGCAGCCGTGGGCACGGGCTGCGGATGTCGACGGCGACGGTCGGGAGGAACTGCTGTTGGCTCAGAAGAATTTCGTGCGCGCCGTCCTGCTGCAGCCGGAGACGCTGGCTGAGGGTTCGACCAACAAGCCCGGCTGGGTGTTTGCAGTGAAAGAACAAATCAACGGGGCTTCCAGCAGTTCCCGGATCGTGGGGGCAGTCCCGCTGTGCAGCGGGACGAATCGCGTGGCGAGCCTGTTCCTTCTGGATGCCGAGCGCAAGGCGCTCACCCTCTGCGAGCGTGATCCCGCGGGCGTCTGGCAGGCGGGCCGGAGTGTCTCGCTCCCGGTCTCGGACTTCGCCGCCCTCGAGCCGGTCGTGCTCGGCGGGCCGCATCCGCAGGCCGTTGCGTTCATCGGGCTCAACGCGGTGGCCTGGCTTTCGTTGGGCGGGGAGGTTTGGGAGTTCAAGGTGCTGGATGACTACGAGACGCCGATCCGCGACGGATACCTGATGGATGTGGTCAGCGGCGACCTGAATCAGGACGGCCGCAAGGACCTCGTGTTCCTCGAGACGTCGAAGAACCACTTGGACCTGGTCACGTTCGATCCACCGCATCGGCTGGTGCCTGCCGACCGCTGGCAGGTCTTCGAGGAGCGGACGTTCAAGGGAAGGCGGCCGGAGGCACCCGAGCCGCGCGAAGCCGTGATCGCCGACTTCACCGGGGACGGCCGCAACGATCTTGCGGTGATCGTGCACGATCGTGTCCTGGTCTACCCGCAGGAGTGAGGGCCCCGATCCGCGCGACGTGAGACGCCAACCGAGGGAAGGACAAAGGAAAACGGGATCCAGATCCAGGACATGGTCGCCCACGATTTCACGGCGACCTTTCCCACACCGTTCTAGCGAGGCGCGGAGGCAGGGTGCCCTGCTGCCCCCCCGCGGTTCCTTTGGACTGCATGTTTCATCGGTCTGAGGCGCGCCTCGCTAGGGTTGCAGCACGCGATCGAAAAGCTCATACGCGAGGGTTCGCATGGGTTCGGGGAAATCGTGCGGACAATCGGGATGCTCGAGGCGCAGGAGGTCTGGCTTGCGATACAGGCGATAGACCGATGCTGCTGCAGCTGCGATCCGGTCCACGCTGGTCCACTGGAAATTCGAGTCGTGCAGCGGCGCGCTGAGGAGCACGGGACGGGGCGCGAGCGCGGCGATCAGTTCGTGGAAATCGAAGGGGATGTCCTCGAGTCGTCCGGCATAGGCAGTCAACCGGGGCATGTACCGGGTCTGGCACCATCCCTGTTCCGGCGCCCACCGCTGCGGGTCACCGCCGTAGTAATCGAGGAAGGAGTCCAACCCGCAACTCGAGACGACAGCCCGGATCCGGTCATCGAAGACCGCGGTGAAGACCGCGTTATGTCCTCCCAGGGAATGGCCGATGGCGCCATAGCGGCCGTGCCGGACGTACGGGAGGGAATCCAGGAGGTCGAGACCACGGCGGTTGTCCCAGACGGCCTTCAGTGTGCCGCTTTGCCAGCCGAGCGCCGCCAGGTCCGGCTGGTAATCTGCCAGCAGCGGGTAGCTGGGCGCGAGGGTCACGTAGCCGCGCCGCGCGAGTTCGAGGGCGTAACTCCGGTTGGCGTCGGGGCCAAGACCCACCACCATCCGGTGTCCGAGGGTTGCGTGCGTGGGATGCAGGCATAAGACGCCTGGGAACCGGCCTTTTCCGGTCAGAGCCTGTTTGGGGATGAGGAGGTAGGCCGGGACCCGTCCGCCCGGTTCGGACTGGTAGGTGATCAACCGTCGCACGTGATCGCCGGCATCGGTCTCTTCGAGAACGATCATCTCGAGGGGGCAGCGTTTGGACCGGTCAGGAAGCGGGCCCATGACGTCCTGCATCCCGCGCAGGATCTCCGCCCGCCGGCGTTTCCAGTCGTGGACGGAGCGGACAGGGCGCATGGCTCCCTGGCGGTCCCGGTAGACGAGGAGGTCGGCGCGGTCCAGCCGGGCGGGCGCGGGAGGTGGGGTTGCGGCGCTGAGGAGCGCGGTGGTGGCGAACCCGAGCAGAAGCGGCAGAAGACGGCGACTGCGAGTCATGAGAATCATGGCGGCCGGGTGTTCAGGCGCTGCAACTGCGCAGCGCGGCATGGCAGTCCGGAACTGCCCCATGTTCCACACCCTCGGGATGAAAGCAAGACCCTCCAAATCGGGTGGGCGATGCCCAGTGTTTCCCGAGCGTTCCGGGGGGGGATTGGCTTTTCCCTTTTGTCCGGGCGGAGTTGCAGGTTGAATGGGCGCATGCCGCGGGAGTATGCGTTGCAGCCTTTCCGGCCGCGGGTTGACCTGAGGATTGATTACGGTGCGGAATTGAATCCCCAGCAACTGGCGGCTGTGACCGCTCCGCCCGGTCCGGCTCTGGTCATCGCCGGGGCTGGGGCGGGCAAGACCCGCACGCTCATCTACCGGGTGGCGTATCTGATCGAGCATGGTGTGCCGCCGGATCGGATTCTGCTGCTGACGTTCACCAACAAGGCGGCTCGGGAGATGATGCGGCGGGTGGCGGAGCTGTTGGGGGACGACCTGGGTGGTCTTTGGGGGGGGACCTTTCATGCCATCGGCAGCCGGGTTTTGCGGATTCACGGCGAGCGGATCGGCTGGCGCCGGGACTTCACAATACTCGACCGATCGGATGCGGAAGAGCTGGTGAGCGCGTGTCTGGGCGAGTCGGCGGATGGGGCGCCTGCGGTGCGGTTCCCGAAAGCGGCGGTGTTATGCGAGATGTTCTCGCTGGCGGTGAACATGCGGCAGCCGGTGGCGCGGGTGATCGAGCGGCAGTTCCGGTCGTTTGCGCCGGTGGCGGGGCCGATCGAGGCGCTGGGGGCGCGGTATGCGGAGCGCAAGCGCCGGACGGGGGTGGTGGACTTCGACGATCTGCTGGAGCTGTGGCTTCGGCTGTTGCGGGAGCATTCGGATATCTGCGAGCAGTATCAGCGTCGGTTTCAGTTCCTGCTGGTGGACGAGTATCAGGACACGAACCAGCTCCAGAGCGAGGTGGTGAACTTGTTGGCGGCCGGGCACCACAACATCATGGCGGTGGGCGACGATTCCCAGAGCATCTACTCGTGGCGGGGTGCGAACTACCAGAACATCCTGCGGTTTCCCGAGCAGCATCCCGGCGTCCGCTTGTACAAGATCGAGACCAATTATCGGAGCACACCTGAGATTCTCGAAGTGGCGAATGCGGCGATTGCGCCCAACACCCGGCAGTACAGCAAGCACCTGGTACCGGTCCGGCCCTCGGGGCCGAAGCCGGTCCTGATTGTCTGTCCCGACGGCGATGCGCAGGCGGCGTTTGTGGTCCAGCGGGTGTTGGAGCTGCACGAGGAGGGGACGGCGCTGGACCGGATGGCGGTGCTGTATCGGTCGCACTTTCACGCGCTCGAACTGCAATTGGCGCTCACGAGGCACAACCTCCCCTACACGATCACCAGCGGCATCCGCTTCTTCGAACAAGCCCACATCAAGGACGTGGCGGCGTACTTGCGGCTGGTGTGCAATCCCCGGGACGAGTTGGCGTTCAAGCGTCTGGCGAGGATGCTGCCCGGCGTCGGTCCGAAAGCGGCGGATCGCCTTTGGGGGCGGCTCGAGGCGTGTCGGGGTCCGTCCGGGGGGGGCAGCACACGCGGCGAGGGGGCGGTGGGGAAGGAGGAGGATGCGGCCTCCGGGGCGGGGGTGGCGTGTGTCCTGCAGCGGATTGCGACGCAGGTTCCGCGGAAGGCGACGGTGGGCTGGGCCCAGTTCACCGCGACGGTGGCGCAGCTTGAGGATCCGGCCCGCCGGGGGGCGCCCGGGGAGATGATCCGGCTGATTGTGGAGGCGGTGTATGCCGAGTACGCCCAAGAGGCTTTCGTCAACGCGCGGGAGCGGCTTGACGACGTCGAGCAACTGGCGGCGTTTGCCGGGCAATTCCAGGATCTCGAGACCTTTCTCACGCAGTTGGCGCTGTTGACCAACGTGGATGCGGAAAGCCGCGATCGTTCCGGATCCGGGGATGAGGAGCAGCTGCGGCTTTCGACGGTGCATCAGGCGAAGGGTCTGGAATTCGACGTGGTGTTTCTCATCATGTTGGGCGACGGCTTGTTTCCCTCCTTTCGTTCCCTCGAAAGCCAGGAGGGGGAGGAAGAGGAGCGCCGGTTGTTTTATGTGGCCATCACGCGGGCCCGGCGGGAGCTGTACTTCTCGTATCCGCTGGTGCGGACGGCGGGATCGCGGGGCGGCGACTTTCTGCAGCAACCGTCGCGTTTTCTGATGGAGATCCCGGAGGCACTGCTGGACACATGGGATCTGAAGATGCCGGGGCCGCCTCTCGAGTGACGGGCGCCGAAGGCGTTTCACTTGGATCTGGCAGTGGAGACCGCGCCACGGGCGCCGATCAATACGGGATGCGGTTGGGTTGGGTTCGCCAGGCGAATGGCTTCCCGCATGAAGGCGGGGTTCACCGCGATCGCTTCGGGTTGCGGTCGTTTGGACCGGCTTTCAGGCGCCGAACAGGCTCGAGGGAGGCGTCGAGGCGGGCAGAGTGCGGCCGCCGGCGTAGAAGCGGTCGAGGCGTCCATGGGTCCACTGCCGGAGGCGGTAGAGGGTGGCGAAGAGGAAGTCGGGGGCGGCACCACCCTGTCCGCCGACCAGCTCGCCGCCGCGGCGCACATTGTCCTGCATCCAGGCGGGGAGGAGGAGGTGGTACGGATTGCGCTGGACTTCGCCGACGTGGAACGAGATGGCGGCGACGAGGTCGGCGAGGTCGGCCGTGGATAACTCGACGGTCAGGTTGGGATCATCCATCTGGCCCCAGAACTCGGTCTCGACGGTGTAGCAGGTGAAGCCGGGGCCGGTTTGGGCGAGGGCGTCCGCCAGGAGGTGGTGGACGCCGACGTGGGTGCTATTCCAGTCCTGGTCATGGGGGAAGAAGACGATCCCGGGGCGGTACTCGAGGAGGATTTCGGCGATCCGGGCCGCCATCGACTTCCAGAGGGCGGGGTCCTGGTCTCGGGTTTTGCGGTTCACGTGCTCGAGGCCGGAGGGCCGGCTTGTGACGAGGTCGAAGCCGAGGAACTCGCAAGCTTTGCGGAGCTCCTCGAGGCGTGCCGCCTGGCGTGCGCGATTGCTGCCGAGGGTGACCGCCACATTCACGACGCGGCAGCGGCTTTCCCGGAGCAACCGGAGCGCCAGACCGCCGATGATGCATTCGTCATCCGGATGTGGGGAGAAGACGAGGACGGTTGGAGCAGCCGGCTCGGGGGTGGGGCGTGGGGCTGGGGCGAACCCGCCGAGGGGGAGGGATCGGCCTTCGCGGGCCAGTCGGGCGACTTCGTTAACGAGGTGATGATAAGGGTTCATAAGATCACGCTAGAGTCCTCGAATTGTGGAACTCACCGTCAACAGGTCAAGTTCTGTCCGGTCCGGTTCCAGGCCTCCCCGCCTTCCGTCGAGGACTCTACATTAGCGAGGCGCGGAAGAGAGGGTCCGGAATGGCGGGAAAGCTCCATGCGATCGCGGACTTGGCTGGGTCTGAGGCGCGCCTCGCTAGGGGGTCGTCTCAAGGGACGACGGGGAGGCTGGCGGCGGCGATTGCCTGGCCGTGGCGTTTGTCCTTTTCGTCAGGCGTGTGCAGGGCGACGCGGGCGGCGAGTTCAGGGAATTCGGTCTCGATCACCTGGCGGGCTTCGGTGAGGATGACCTCCCCGCCCGGGCCGGAGGTGACGCGGCCGAGGATCAGGAGGTGGCGGAATTCGTAGAAGTCGGCGAAATGGGCGACGGTATAGCCGAGGTAGGCGCCGATGGTCTCGTAGATGCGGCGGGCGCGGGGATCCCCCGTCTGCATGAGGGTTTGGACGTGGTGCAAGGTTTCGGGCAATGGGGTATGGGGAGGGACGTCGATACCGGCGGGCTTGACGAGGCGTCCGACGGCCTGCTGGGAGAAGTACTTGGCGCCGCAACCGCGGTCACCGGACCATTCATCAACGGGCGCGTTGGGGTTATAGTCGACGGGCACAAAGGCGAGTTCATTGAGCCAGGAGGTGATGGTCCCCTCGGGGGTGACATAGCCGCCGGCGGTGCTGGTGCCCAGGGCGATGCCGAGAACAGCGTTGTCGCCGAGGGCCATGGATCCTGCCAGGGCCGTGACTTCTCCGTCGTTGACCACCTCGAGGGGCACGTTGTTCCACGCTTGGCGGATCTCGAGGAACAGGCCCTTGACGCGGCGGGCGAACGCCTCGTGGGGGACGCCCCGGAAGAGGGACGCCACCTTGACACGATTGTTGACATAGACGCCCGCGGCGCTGCCACCGATGGCATCGACGCGTGGCAGGTGGCTTGCGGCCCGCCTGAGGGAATCCATGATGCCGTCGTAATGGTATTGGGGGTCGGCTTCGCCGATGGGCGACCAGACGACCTCCTCACTGAAGACGGGGCGGCCGTCGATGACCGCGGCGACTTTGCGGTCGCTGCCGCCGAGGTCGAAGCCGATGCGGCATCCGTTCCAATGGCGGCCCAGGGCCTGGGTGGTTGCGTGGGGTGCAGGCAGGCGTTCCGGCGTGCAGGCCACGATCTCGAACGGGCGCTCGTAGATCCGGGTTCC
This sequence comes from Verrucomicrobiota bacterium, assembly GCA_029556615.1. Taxonomy (GTDB): domain Bacteria; phylum Verrucomicrobiota; class Verrucomicrobiia; order Limisphaerales; family J093; genus JAKQDD01. Next base: position 63,856 of record JAKQDD010000051.1, read on the forward strand.
CATCATCTCGGCGTCGAACCGGCCGGTGGCAGTGTCCTTGTAGTATCGGGCCAGGGCGTTGACGAGAGACGCAGGCCCGGCGACGTGGGCTCGGAAGCCGCCTCGCGACCAGAGCAGGAACTTCAGCCAGCGTTCGACGTGGAAGAAGTTGGCGGTCGAATTCGGGTGGTCTTCGGGCAGGAGGGTGGTGGCGGATCGGAAGACGGAGCCGTCAGCCTGTTCGAGGGCGATCTCGACCATCGCGGGGGTCGGACGGTGTTGGCCGGCTTCGCGCAGGGCGCGGCGGGCCAGGACCGGCGGCCGGAAATCGGGATCGAGGGCGGGCACCTTCCGTGGCGCGAGCGTGTAGGGTTGGTGTGCGTCCATAGCGACGCTATCATGTACAAGAAACCGGGAGGGAATCCAGAGGGAAAGAGGCCAGTCCGAATCCTCCTCGCCCAAGGCGTGTGGCGCGAACGTTCGCCATCGGCTCCTGGTGGGTTTTCGCCTTGAAGACGCGCGCGGGGGTCTCGGCTTTGGGGTGGGCCGACCTAGAGTCCTCGACTTGTGGAATATGGGGTCAACAGGTCAAGTTCGGCCCCTGCCGTTCCAGGCCTCCCCGCCTTTCGTCGAGGACTCTGCATTAGCGAGGCGCGGAAGAGAGGGTGGGCAAGCACAGCAGGGTCTTCATGAGCCTGGGGACTCGACCGGGTCTGAGGCAGCGCCTCGCTAGAATTGGCTTGTTTTGGGTTGGCGGAGGCGGTTTTCTGTGGAGCACCCGGTGTCGATGGTGCAACGGGTGACATCATGCCGCTCTATCGCGAACAACATCTGCAGGAAGTCTCTCAGCAATTCCAGATTTACGGCCAGATTCTGCACGCCGAGCCGTGCAAGATCGGTCACATCAACGAGACTTACACGGCCACGTACGATCAGGGGGGTGTACTGGTCCGGTACATTCACCAGCGGATCAATCAAACGGTTTTTCGTCAACCGGTGGCGGTGATGGAGAACGTGATGCGGGTGACGACGCATCTGCGTCAGAAGCTGGTGGCGCTGGGAGCGCGCCAGATGACGCGCCGGGCGTTGACGGTGGTGCCGACGCGGGATGGGAAGTCGTACTACTGCGACGGCAACGGGGAGTTTTGGCGGACGTTTGTGTTTGTGGAGCGGGTGCAGTCCTTCGAGTCGGTGCAGAATCCGAGCCAGGCGCTGGAAGCGGGCAAGGCCTTTGGGGAGTTTCAGGCCCTGCTGGCCGACCTGCCGGGGGAGCGGTTGCACGAGACCATTCCCGATTTTCACAACACCCGGAAGCGGTTCGATGCCCTGCGTCGCGCCATCGAGGTGGACCACTGCAATCGCGCCCAGTTTGCCTCTCGGGAGATCGAGTTTGCGCTGCGCCAGGAGTCGTGGGTGAGCACGCTGTTGGATGCCCATGCGCGGGGTGACATCCCGGAGCGGATCACCCACAACGACACCAAGTTCAACAATGTGATGCTCGACTGGGAGACTGGCCGGGCCATGTGCGTGGTGGACCTGGACACGGTGATGCCGGGGTTGGTCCATTACGACTTTGGCGACATGGTGCGGACAACCACGAGTCCGACGCTCGAGGACGAGAAGGACTTGTCGAAGGTCGAGATGCAGATGCCGATGTTCGAGGCTCTGGCGCGGGGCTACGTTGGTGCGGCCAGCGGGTTTTTGAATCCGGCGGAGCGCCGGTACCTGGCCTTTGCCGGGCGTTTGATTACGTTCACCATCGGGATCCGGTTCCTGGCGGACTATCTGGCCGGGGACACCTACTTCCGGGTGCACCGCCCGGATCACAATCTGGACCGGAGCCGGACGCAGTTCAAGTTGGTCGAGTCGATCATGCAGCAGGAGGAGGCGATGCAGAAGCTGATCGACAGTCTTTAGCGAGGCGCGCCTCAGACCCGACGCAAGTCTTCAACTCCATAACCGAGGTTTCTATGTCCACGTGCCATTTAGCCTGCGATCTGGGTGCCGAGAGTGGGCGGTTGATTCTGGGAAGCCTCGAGGAGGGGCGGCTCAGTCTCGAGGAGATCCACCGGTTTCCGAACGGCCCCGTCGCTGCGGGCGACTCCCTGCATTGGGACATGGCGAGACTGCGGGGCGAGCTCAAGGCGGGTCTGCGAGTCGTCGCGGGGCGCGGGCTGACGATATCGAGCATCAGCACTGATTCGTGGGGTGTGGACTACGTGTTGTATGACGCCGAGGGTCGGGAGATGGAGCCGGCGTTTCACTATCGGGACGAGCGTTGCGGCCGGGGGGTTGAGCGGGTCAAGGCACGGGTGAGCTGGCCGGAGATGTTTGCAGAGACCGGATTACAGTTTCTGCCTTTCAACACGGTGTTCCAGTTGGCGGCGGAAGCCCCCGAGCGGCTGGCGCAGGCCGCCCTGGTGCTGGGGATTGGGGACGCGTTCAACCACTGGCTTTCGGGAGTGGCGCGTTTCGAGGAGTCCCTTGCCAGCACGACCCAGTTGTACAATCCGCGGAGCAAGGGGTGGTCGACGGCCCTGTGCCAGCGTTTGGGACTGCCGATGGGGATTCTGCCGCCGATCGTGCCGTCGGGGACCCGGCTGGGGCCGATGCGGCCGGGGTTGGTGACGGAGACGGGTTTGGGCGGGGTTGAGGTTGTGGCCTCGTGTTCGCACGACACCGGGGCTGCGGTGGCGGCGGTGCCGGCATCGGGGGATTGCTGGGCTTATCTCAGTTCAGGGACGTGGTCCCTGATGGGTGTCGAGCAGTCGGAACCGGTGTTGACCGACCGTTGCCGGGAGCTGAACTTCACGAATGAGGTTGGCTACGGGAGCTCGGTGCGGTTGCTGAAGAACATCATCGGGCTCTGGCTGCTTCAGGAATGCCGGCGCGAGTGGGCGCGGGAGGGAGCTTCGTACGACTACGATACGCTGACCCGGCTGGCGGCGGAGGCCCCGCCCTTTGTGTCGCTGATCGACCCGACGGACCCCCGGTTTTTGAGTCCTGGGGGCATGTCGACGAAGATCGCGGCGGCGTGTCGGGAGCTGGGGCAGCCGGTGCCGGGGGATGCCGGGGCCTATGCGCGAGCGATTCTCGAGAGCCTGGCGTTATTATACCGGCGGACGCTCGGGCAGATGGAGACGTTGATTGGCCGGCGGATCGAGCGTTTGCACATCGTTGGCGGCGGCAGCAAGAACGCGCTGCTGAACCAGTTTGCGGCCAACGCGCTCCAGATCCCGGTGGTGACGGGTCCGGTGGAGGCCACCGCGGCAGGCAACATCCTGGTGCAGGCTCTGGCGATGGGGGAACTGGGGACGCTGGCGGCGGCGCGGGAGGTGGTGAGGGCTTCGTTCGAGACGTCGGTCTTTCATCCGACGGATGGCGATGCCTGGGCGGAGGCCGGCGCCCGATTCGAGAAACTCGTTGGGGAACGGCGGCATCCGGTTTGAGAGGCGGTGGGTTCGATGGCTTTCGCACAACTACGCCAGCAGACCCAGGCGGTTGCCCGTCTTCAGCGGAGCCTGGAACGGGGTCGGCTGGGGCACGCCTACCTGTTCAGCGGACCGCGTCTGGCGGAGCTCGAGGTGCTGGCGACGGCGCTGGCAGCGGCGTTGAACTGCGAGAATCCGCCGCAGCGATCAGCGGCCGGGCTGGGGCTTGACAGCTGTGACCGCTGCCGGCCATGCCGGCAGGTCGCGGAGGGGGTCTATCCGGATGTGGTGTGGGTCAGGCCCGAGATGAAGAGTCGGGCGACGAGCATCGATCAGGTTCGGGCGTTGCTGCAGACGATTCACCTGAAGCCGACGGCGAGCGCTTGGAAGGTGGGCGTGGTGGTGGCGGCGGACCGCCTGACGCTGGCTGCGGCCAACGCCTTCTTGAAGACCCTCGAGGAACCGCCCGAGGACTCGATCCTGCTGCTGTTGAGCACGGAACCGGAGCGGATGCTCGAGACCGTGCGATCGCGCTGTTTGCGGATCACGCTGGCGTCGGCTGGGGAGGTGACGGTCGATCGCGATCTCGAGGTCTGGGTTCGGGAGTTTGTGGCGACGGCGCTCGAGGGGAATCGGAGCTTGCTGAGCCGGTACCGGTTGTTGAGCCGCCTGCTCGACCGTTTGAGCGCGTTGCGCGAGCAGGTCGAGAAGGAGACAACGGCGTCGTCGCCGCTGGCGCGACACACGGATGTCGAGCCGGATCTGCGGGATCGCTGGGCCGAAGAGCTGAAGGCAGCGATCGAGGCGGAGTACCGGCGCCGACGGATCGAGGTGCTGGTGGCGCTGCAATACTGGCTTCGGGATCTCTGGCTGGCGACCCTTGGCGCGCAGGAGTTGCGTTGGACCTACTCGGATCTGGCGGAGAAGACCCGCACGATTGCCCGGCGGCTGACACCAGCGTCGGCGCGTCGTAACCTGACGGTGATCGAGCAGACCCAGCAGTTGCTGCACACGAACGTCCAGGAGGCATTGGCCCTCGAGGTGGGTTTGTTGAAGCTGGAACTCTAGCGAGGCGCACCTCAGACCTAACGAAGTCCGCGATCCCATGAAGCCTTCCTGCCTCTTCGAACCCTTTCTTCCGCGCCTCGCTAATATAGAGTCCTCGAAGGCAGGGGGGTGGGTTGGGAACGGCAGGGACCAAACTTGACCTGTTGACCACACGTTCCACAAGTCGAGGACTCTAGCGAGGCGCCGCCTCGTTTCGGGTTTTGCGCGCCCGGAATGCCCGGGGGCCGCCCGTGCCTGTCAGAGCCTTGCACAGCCCGATGTCCAATCGTATGCCCAAGGAACCGGAGCGCAGCCGGGCGTCGTCCGCGCTGGCTGGGCGCTGGTTTGTGGTCAGCGCGGGCCTCCTGCTGGGTCTGGCGGCGGTGAAGTTCGGGAACCCGGTGATTCTGGATTCGCTGATCAAGCCGCCGAGCAACCTGCTGGAGTATGTTTTCCAGCCGTGGCCGGTGACGTGGGGCTATTGGCTGCTGGCGGGGGTAACGGTTTTAGGGCTGGCTGCCAGCAACTGGAGTCGGCCCCGGTCGTGGTGGGTGGTTGGGTGTCTTGGGCTATGGTGGCTGTGGCAATGGGTGGCCGCGACGGGCAGCGTCGATGCGGGGCTGACGCGGGTCGTTCTGGGCCATTTCACGGGGAATGTCGTCTGGTTCATACTGGGGGCGTTGGCGCTGACGCGGGTGGATCGTCCGGGCGTTTTCTGGGTTGGGCCCTGGTTGGGAGTGGCCTTTGTCATGTGGACCGCGTTGGAGCAGCACTTTGGCGGACTCGAGGCCACGCGGCAGATGGTGTTTTCCCAGCCCGGGTGGGAGCAGTTGACGCCGGAGCAGATCAAGCGGCTGCAGAGCGACCGTGTTTTTGGGACGTTGCTGTATCCGAACACGCTGGCGGGCCTGCTGTTATTCTGGACGCCGGCTCTGAGTCTTGTGACGTGGCGGGCGCCAGTCCGGCTGACGCCGGCCAGCCGGGGCCTGATCTCGGGCCTGATTCTATTGAGCGGAATGGCGTGTTTGTACTGGTCCGGGTCGAAGGCGGGATGGTTGATTGCGGTGGTTCTGGTTTGTGTGGGGCTATGGCACGTGGAGGCGGTGCGTCGGTGGCGGTGGTGGATTGTGGTCGGAATCGTGGGGCTGGGGACGACCGGATTGGTTCTCCGGCATGGTGACTACTTCCGGCGCGGGGCGCTCAGTGTGGGCGCGCGTTTCGATTACTGGCACGTTGCGGTTCAGACCGCCCTGACTCATCCGGTCGTGGGGACGGGGCCTGGGACATTCATGGTGATCTACCGCAAACTGAAGCCTCCCGAGGCGGAGATGGCGCGACTGGTTCACAACGACTATCTGCAGCAGGGCAGCGATTCCGGGCTTGCGGGGTTCCTGGGCTATGGCGCTTTTGTTGGGATGGCGGTGGCTGGGGCTTATCGACGGTGCAGGGAAGAGCCGTTGCGGTTTGCGGTCTGGCTTGGGTTGCTGGCTTGGGCGCTGCAGGGTGGGGTGGAGTTTGGACTCTACATTCCGGCGATCAGTTGGCCGGCGTTTGCGGTTCTGGGATGGCTCTGGGGGCCGGGAGAAGGGGTGAAAGCAATCGACAAGGGCGAAGCGTCAGGATAGGGTGCGAGGCCGGGATGAGAGTGCTTTTTCTGAACGGGCCCAACTTGAATCTGCTGGGAGAGCGAGAACCTCAGGTGTATGGGCGAACGACCATGGCGGAGATCGAGGCCAGGGTCCGAGTGAGGGCGGCCGAGTTGGGGGTGGAGGTTGAGTTCCGGCAGACGAACTGCGAGGGGCAGTTGATCGACTGGGTGCAATCGGCGAGGGGGCAGTATGACGTGGTGGTCTTGAATCCTGGGGGTCTGACGCACACGAGCGTGGCGTTGCGGGACGGGATCGCGGCATCGGGGGTACCGACGATCGAGGTGCATCTATCGAATCTGCATGCGCGGGAGGACTTTCGGAGGGGATCGTTGACGGCTGGGGTTTGTCGGGGCCAGATATGTGGATTTGGGGCAGGCTCGTACCTATTGGGTCTTGAAGCGGCCACTATCGTTAACGTTGTGGATTAGCGGCAGTTTTCTTCTGATTTTTGGGGTTTTGCGGGTTTTTTTTCAGGCTTTCACGCCTGAGCGTCGGCGCATGATTTGTTTTCTTGACGGTTTGGCGCGAGGCGTTTAGGCTCAGGCTGAATCTTGGATTTTGAATAGAGCAGGGTCGAGTATCGGCTGCTGCTTTTTTGCTAAATGCGGGTAGACGGCGAAGGTTCTGAACGTAGAAGAACGCTGACAACCCAGAGAGTGCCGTGGATCTTAAAGATATCAAGGCCATCATCGACCTGATGCGCAAGAACTCCATTTCGGAGTTCGAGTTGGAGAAAGAAGGGTTCAAGATCAAGCTCAAGCGGGGGCCGAACGGCGGTCCGACGCCGGTGGGCTACGAGGAACTGCCGGGTGCCGCCGTGCCTGTGGCTGCGATAGCGGTATCGCAGGCACCGGTGGCATCGACAGCGGTTGTGGGAGCTGACATCACGTCGCCGATGATTGGGACATTCTACCGGGCGCCCTCGCCGGAGTCGGCTGCGTACGTTGAGATCGGGACCGAGGTGGGTCCGGAGACAGTGGTCTGCATCATCGAGGCGATGAAGGTGATGAACGAGATCAAGGCGGAGGTGCGGGGAGTGATCACCCAGGTGTTGGTCGAGAACGCGAAGCCGGTCGAGTTTGGGCAACCGCTATTCAAGGTTCGGCCGATTTGACCACGACCTGATGTTCGAGAAGATCCTGATTGCCAATCGGGGGGAGATAGCAGTTCGCATCATACGCAGCTGCAAGGAGTTGGGTATTCGGACAGTCGCTGTCTATTCCGAGGCAGACGCCAATTCCATGCATGTCCAAATGGCCGACGAAGCCATTTGCATCGGCCGGGCACCCAGCAGCGAGAGCTATCTGCGGGTTGATCGGCTGATCAGCGCGGCGGAGATCGCGGATGTGGACGCGATTCATCCCGGCTACGGTTTTCTATCTGAGAACCCGCATTTCGCGGACGTCTGTGAGAAGTGCAACATCCGGTTCATCGGGCCCAGCTCGCGGGCGATGAATGCGCTTCAGGACAAGGCGGTGAGTCGGGAGCTGGCGAAGAAGGCCGGGGTACCCGTGCCGCCGGGTTCGGACGGGGTGGTGGAGACCGAGACGGAGGCCTTGGCGACGGCGAAGAAGATCGGCTATCCTGTTCTGATCAAGGCGATTGCAGGTGGCGGAGGTCGTGGGATGCGGATTGCGCACAACGACATTTCCCTGGTCAAGGGCTATCACACCGCCCGGAACGAGGCGGAGAAGGCGTTTGGGAATTCCGGGGTATACATCGAGAAGTACTTTGAGAATCCGCATCACATCGAGTTTCAGATTCTGGCGGACCAACGGGGGAACATTGTCCACTTTGGGGAGCGGGATTGTTCGATTCAGCGACGGCATCAAAAGCTGATCGAGGAGACGCCATCGCCTCTTATCGAGAACAAGTTCAAGGACTTGCGCAAGAAAATGGGCAAGGCTGCGGTGCGCATAGCCGAGATTGCCCAGTACAACAGCACGGGCACGGTCGAGTTCATCGTGGATGACCAGGGGAACTTCTACTTCCTTGAGGTCAACAAGCGGATACAGGTCGAGCATCCGATCACGGAGGAGGTGACGGGGACGGATCTGATCCGGCTGCAGATCCTCATTGCCATGGGTGAGCCTTTGAAGCTGTCCCAGGGCGATGTTCACTTTCGCGGACATTCGATCGAGTGTCGGATCAACGCCGAGGATCCGTTCGACGACTTTCGTCCATCGCCGGGCCGGATTGAGATGTACTACGCGCCGGGAGGGCGTGGAGTGCGTGTGGACAGCCATGCCTACGCCGGTTATGTCATTCCTTCGAGTTACGATTCGATGATTGGGAAACTGATCACGTATGGTCGGGACCGTCGGGAGGCCATTGACCGGATGAGTCGTGCACTTGGGGAGTACATGATCACCGGGATCAAGACCACCATTGCTTTCGAGCAGATGATATTGCAGGACCCTGATTTCCGGCGCGGGGTGTACTCGACGGGATTCATCGAGCAGTTGATGCGGCGGGGCACTCAATAGCGGCTCTTGGGCGCCCCTTGGGGGGGGCGGCGGGTGGCTTTCAGCGGCGTCTGCTTCCGGCCTGTCGGCGGAGGACTTGAAACAGGAGGATGCAGGCACCGCCGAGGAAGCCGAGGGCGATCAGGGCACCGATCCACTTGACGGCTGCGGCCTGCCGTCTGAGCCGTTCTGCGGCCTCCTGTTCCGAGGCGTGGAACATCTCGAGTTCACGTTCGAGGGCTGATCCGATGCGGAGTTGCTCTCTGAGGGCCAGGGTGGACCATGGCCCGTTGCCCGTTAAGAAACCGGGGGGGATCGACTGCTGTTCCTCGGCCGACGCGGTTTGGAAGCCCAGTTCTGTCCAGAACGGGTCAGGGTTGCCCTGCAGCCAGAGGCGGACCAAACCGCGATTTTGGGCGAGAGCTTTCAATCGGGCCCAGGCGTGGGGTCTGGCATCGGCGGCCTGCTGGGAGGAGTAGTACGCCTCGCTGTGGAGGAGACCTTGGTTTGCGGCGATCCGGAGTCCGACGGCGCCCGCCAGGATGCCATCCGGTCTGAGCACCACCTGAAAATCGGTCAATTGCCGTTCGAGTTCGAGTGCCGGCAAGAGGGCTGTTTCCCAGAGCCCCTGCAGTGCGGGCAAGTCGTCCAAGTTGGCCCGCCGCACGGTGTAGGGCATAGGTTCCACGGGCGGCAGCATAGCGGTCTGCACCGGCAGCGTAAAGCCTCCGGCAACGGTAAGGACGGCGCGAGGAGTCTTCGCGGGGTCCTACTGTTAGCCTGTCCCGCTATCGTCCTACCGGGAGCCGATGGCCCACGTTCGAGCCGCAGGCGTCAGGCGAGGATCCGGGGGGCGGATCCGTCCGTGACAACGGCGGCGGGCTCTGGCAGAAGTACGGGTCATGCATGGTTTTCGGCATGTCGCGGGTCGTTTGCATTGCGAGCGGGTGCTGGTGGAAGCGTTGGCGCGGCGGCATGGGACGCCGCTGTACGTCTACTCGGAGCAGACGATGGCGGATCACTTTGTCCGCTTGAAGGCGGCGCTCGGGTCGTTAGATCCGCTGATTTGCTACGCGATGAAGGCGAACTCGAACCTTGCGGTGCTGCGGGTTTTTGCCGGGCTTGGCGCGGGGTTTGATCTGGTGAGCGGTGGGGAGCTCGAGCGGGCGTTGGCGGCGGGGGCCGATCCTGGGCGGTGTGTTTTTGCGGGGGTGGGCAAGACTGAGGACGAGATTCGGCTGGCATTGGCGCAGGGGGTGTATGCGTTGAACGTCGAGAGCGAGCCGGAGTTGGTGCGCATTGACCGGTTGGCGTCGCGGATGGGACGGCGGGCGCCGGTGGCGATCCGGGTGAATCCGGGGGTGGACGCCCGCACGCATGCGAAGATCACGACGGGGACCTACGAGAACAAGTTTGGGATTGCATTCGAGCAGGTGGCGGGGATGTACCGGCGGGCGTCGCGGCTGCGGGGTGTATGGTTGCGGGGGGTGCAGATGCACATTGGTTCCCAGTTGACGGAGGCGGGGCCGTTCGAGCGGGCGGTGCGGAAAGTGGCGCCGCTGGCGGCGGAGCTGGCATCGCGCCACGGGATCGAGTTCTTCAGCATCGGGGGGGGGGCCGGGATCGTGTATCGCCCTGCGCTGGCGAGTGGCGAACCGCGCTGGTGGCGGTCGGGAGCGGCGCGGGGCGTGCTGACGCCGGAACGGTATGCTGCGGCGGTGGTTCCGTGGCTTCGTCCGCTCGGGCTGCGGATCTTGCTCGAGCCGGGCCGGCTGCTGGTGGGCAACGCGGGGATCCTGGTGACGCGGGTCGAGTATGTGAAGCGGACGGGGCGGAAGACGTTTGTGATTGTGGATGCGGGGATGAACGATCTGATTCGGCCTGCCTTTTACGACGCGTACCACGAGATTGTGCCGCTTCGGCGTCGGGGTGGGGGGGCGGTGGTTTCCGACGTTGTCGGGCCCATCTGCGAATCGGGCGACTGGTTCTGCAAGGGCCGGCCATTGCCGCGGGTGCAGGCGGGGGAGTACCTGGCGATCTGCAGTGCGGGGGCCTACGGATCGGTGATGGGGTCGAACTACAACACGAGGCCGCAGGCGGCGGAGGTGTTGGTCCGAGGCGTGCGTGCGGCGCTGGTCCGCCGGCGTCAGGCCCTGGCGGAGATATGGGCGGGGGAACAACTGGCGCCGTGGCAGGGAGCGAGGGCGGCGCGACGGCAGCCATGAGCGATCGCGGGGTTCTGCTGGTGAACCTGGGGTCTCCGGCGTCACCGGCGCCGGGAGATGTCCGGCGTTTTCTCAGGGAATTCCTGATGGACGGCCGTGTGCTGGACCTGCCGTGGTTGGTGCGGCTGGCGGTGGTGGAGCTGGCGATTCTGCCACGGCGCACGGGGGCGTCGGCGTCGGCGTACCGGGAGATTTGGACGCCGGAGGGTTCGCCGCTGGTGGTATCGGGGGGGCGTTTGGCGGCAGCGGTTGAGCGTGGGGCGGGGTTGCCGGTCGAGCTGGGGATGCGCTATCAGGAGCCGTCGATTGGGGGGGCGATCGGGCGGTTGGTCGGACGGGGTGTCCGGCAGGTGCTTGTGGTCCCGCTGTTTCCCCACTACGCGATGTCGAGCTACGAGACGGCCGTCGAGCGGGTGCGCGAGGTGGCGTTGCGCCGGGCGCCGGCGATCCGGTTCGAGTTTGTGCCGCCGTACTACGACTATCCGCGCTATATTGAGGCGTTGGTGGCCAGTGCGGAGGAACCGATGCGGGCCGGATTTGATCATTTGCTGTTCAGTTTTCACGGGCTTCCGGAGCGGCACTTGCGCCGGTCGGATCCGACGGGGAGCCATTGTCTGCGGCGAGCCGACTGTTGTGAGGTGCCGAGTGTGGCGCATGGGACCTGCTATCGGCACCAGTGTTTGCGCACGGTGCGGGCGTTTGTGGCGGCGGCCGGGGTGGCGGAGGGGAAGACGAGCGTCGCGTTTCAATCCCGGATGGGGAAGGACCCCTGGCTGCAGCCGTCGACGGAGTGCGAGCTCGAGCGGTTGGCGCGTGGGGGGGTGCGGCGTTTGCTGGTGTTGTGTCCGGCGTTTGTGGCGGACTGTCTCGAGACGATCGAGGAGATTGGCGTGCGAGGCCGCGAACGGTTTCTCGCGGCAGGCGGCGGGGAGTTCATCCGGGTTCCCTGTTTGAACGAGCATCCGCTCTGGATCCGGGCGGTGGTAGGGATGGTGGAACGGTTCATGGCAGGCGGGCGGCTGCAAGCCGCAGAAGTCAATTCAAGCTCATGAGCGAGATCCCGCGCAACACCCAGGAGTTGCAGCATGTCTGGAGGGACGTGTGCCGCACGCCGCCGCCGAAGCGGCCGGCGAGCGAGAGAATCACGGATTTTGGCGAGACCTATGCCACGTACGATGCGGCGGCGGCGCAGGAGCAGGCGCGGCGGTGCATCCAGTGTCCCGAGGCGTTGTGCATGGTGGGTTGTCCGCTGGCGAACCGGATACCGGAGTGGCTGCTGCTCACGGCGGAGGGGCGTTTCCTCGAGGCTGCGGCGCTGTCGCGATCGACGAGCAACATGCCGGAGATCTGTTCGAGGGTTTGTCCCCAGGACCGGCTTTGCGAGGGGGCGTGCATTCTCAACAGCCGGACGGAGCCGGTGGCGATTGGCGCCATCGAACGGTTCCTGAACGAGTATGCCTTCGCCCACGGCGCGGTGGATGCGACGCCGGCGCCTCCCAACGGTTTCCGGGTTGCGGTGGTGGGTGCGGGGCCGGCGGGGCTGAGTTGTGCCGACGAACTGGCGCGGCGGGGTTACGCGGTGACGCTGTTCGAGGCGCAAGCGCTGGCGGGAGGGCTGCTGGTCTATGGGATTCCGGGGTTCAAGCTCGAGAAGTCCGTTGTGGCCCGTCGGGTGGAAGTGTTGCTGCGGCGGGGCGTGACGCTTCAGACGGGGGTGGTTCTTGGCCGGGACATTTCGCTGGCGGGACTCGAAGCGGAGTTCGACGCGGTGTTTCTGGGGCTGGGGGCGCAGCAGCCGCGGCCGCTGGGCATTCCCGGCGCCGATCTGGCCGGTGTGCATTTCGCCCTGCCGTTTTTGATTCAGAAGAACGCCCCGTCGCCGGCGGAGCCGCCGATCATCGACGTGGCGGGCCGGCGGGTCATTGTGCTCGGGGGCGGGGACACGGCGATGGACTGTCTGCGCACGGCGATACGGGGAGGTGCCGCGGAGGCGGTGTGTCTTTATCGGCGGGATCGCGCCAACATGCCCGGCAGCCGGAAGGAGTTCGACAATTCCGTCGAGGAAGGCGCACGGTTCGAGTTCCTGACGGCGCCGACCGAGTTACGCGGCGATGGGGCGGGCCGGGTGGCGGGGGTGCGGTGCCTTCGGATGCGGCTGGGGGCTTCCGACGCCGGCGGACGGCGCCGGCCGGTGCCGGTCGAGGGGAGCGAATTCGAGGTGGCGGCGGACGTGGTTTTAGTGGCCTACGGTTTCATGCCGGTTCCTTTTCCCCGGGGGAGCGACTTGGGGCGGATTGCGTGCGATGCGGAGGGGCGGGTTAAGGTGGACGATCACTGGCGGACGAATCTGCCCGGGGTGTTCGCGGCAGGGGACCTGTCGCGGGGAGCGGATCTGGTCGTGACTGCCGTCCGCGATGCGCGTCGGGCGGCGGTCGAGATTCACCGGTACTTGGTGTTTGGGCAATCGGGCGACCTGGGCCTGGGCTGGACCGACCATGTGAGTCCGGAGCCGGGCTAGGCGCGGAACAACTGGCCCATCCGGCGGCCGAGGATGCGGCCGGCGACGAGGAGGCTGGTCGTGAGGATCAGCATCCCGACCACACCGAGGGCGCAGGCGACGCTTGGGGCGTCGGGTTCAATCCGGCCGAGGAGCTGGTAGATCATCTTGGTGATCGGGAAGTACTGTTCGCGCATGGCGAGGATGAGGCTGTCGCTCACTTCGAGCATGGCGAAGGAGAACGTGAGGACAGTGCCGGCGACCAGGTTGGCCATGACGAGGGGCAGGGTGATCCGGCGCAGCGTACGCCACGGGGATGCGCCCAGGTTGGCGGAGGCCTCTTCGAGCGTCACGCTGGTCTGCTGGAAGCCGGCGTAGGCGGAGCGGACGATGTACGGCAGGCGGCGGACGCTGTAGCTGACAATCAGGAGGAGGGTCGGGTTGACCCGGGGGTTGAGCCAGGCGATGGGACTGTCGAAAGCCGCGACGTAGCCGAAGGCGAGCACCAGGCCCGGCAGGGCCAGGGGCAGCATGGCGAGCGCGTCCAGCAGTCCCGCGAACGGAATGCGCCGCCGGGTCAGGATCCACGCGATGAGGACGCCGAGGACGAGGTCCAGGAGCGCGCTCAGGCTGGAGTAGAACAGGCTGTTGCGGATGCTCGAGGCGGTCAGCTCATGACCGAAGACCTCGCCATAGTGGCGGGCGGTCCAGTCCGCGGGCAGGACGCTGAAGAACCAATGACCGGAGAGCGAGTGGATGATGACCATCGCGTGGGGCAGGAGAGCGAGGAGAATCACGAGGCCGAACGCCGACCAGAGGAGAGCCGTCTGCCAGGGGCGGGTTGCGAGCTCGGTGCCGGCGGTGTGGCCGCGGGCCATCATTTCATAGCGGCGGCCTGCGAGCACCCGCTTGGAGAGGATGAACAACAGCAGGGTCAGCGCCACCACGAACACCACCAGGGCGTACCCCATCGGGTTGGTGTTCAGCTCGGTCACGGCGTCGAAGATCTGCACGGGGACCACCCGCGAGAAGCCGAAGATCAAAGGCGTGCCAAGGTCGGTGAAGGACCAGATGAAGACGAGGATGGCTCCGGCAAAGTAGCCGGGGAGGATCAGGGGGAGGGTGACCGTGCGGAAGAGCCGCCAGCCGCCGGCTCCGAGGTTTTGGGCGGCCTCGCGGAGCGTTGGGTCGATGTTGGCCATGGCCGCCGAGACGTTGAGGAAGAGGATGGGATACAGGTTGAAGACCTGGAGCAGGATGATGCCGGCGAGCCCGCTCCGGCCGAGCCAGTCGACGGGTTCCCCGGACGGCAGCCAGCCGATCTGCATCAGGACGAGGTTCAGCGAGCCGAACTTGGCGAGCAACTGCTTGAGGCCGATGGCGCCGACGAACGGCGGCATGATCATGGGCACCAGGATGAGACCGCTGAGGAGGGCTTTGCCTGGAAACCGGTAGCGGGTCATGGCGTGTGCCAGCGGCAGCGCCAGGACCGTGGTCAGGGCGGTGGTCGTGAGCGCGATCGTGAGGCTGTTGGCCAGCGCTTCCCGCTGCAGGGGGCTGGCCAGCAACAAGCCGAAGAACTCGAGGGTGAACCGGCCGTCCGCCTCGAAGGCCCGGCGCAACATCAAGCCCACCGGGTAAAACAGGAACACGGCAAAGAAGGCCACCAACAGGCCGAGGATGGCCAGCGTCCCTGCGCTCCAGTCGTAACGCCTCATCACGCCGCGTTTCACGGGGCGAGGACTCTAGCGAGGCGCCGCCTCAGACCCAGTCGAGTCCTCAGGCTCATGAAGACCCTGCTGTGCTTGCCCACCCCTCCTCCGCGCCTCGCTACCGTAGAGTCCTCGAAGGCGGGGGGGTGAGTTTGGAACCGCAGGGGCCCAACTTCACCTGCTGTCCACGACTTCCACATGTCGAGGACTCTAGACTGGAAGCCGCGTCTGTAGCAAGGGCGAGGGCGGACGGCGGGAGCTTGGAGCTTGGAGCTTGGAGCTTGGAGCTTGGAGCTTGGAGCTTGGAGCTTGGAGATTGGAGATTGGAGATTGGAGATTGGAGATTGGAGATTGGCGGGTGGCGGGGGGATCCGGTTTAATCCGGCTGCGGACGGGAAGGTGTCCCGGGGTGCGAGACGGGCGGCCGATATCTGGATCGGCCAGGCAGCCCCGGGGCCGCATTGAACTCTATGGAATCGAATCGGCGCTCGGGTGTGGCGGAGGCCGTTGGCGCGTACGTGCTTTGGGGTTTGCTGCCCGTCTATTGGAAGCTGTTGCAATCGGTGCCGGCCCTGCAGATTCTGGGTCATCGGGTGGTGTGGTCGTTCGTGTTCCTGATGGCGCTGGTGGGTTTGCGGGGCGAGGGGGCGATTTTTCGCAGGGCCTGGCAACGGCCGCGCACGGTGGCGATCTACACCGCGGCGTCGGTGCTTCTGGCGGTCAACTGGCTCACGTACATCTGGTCGGTGAACCACGATCGAATCGTTGAGACGAGCCTGGGCTACTACATCAACCCGCTGGTGAGCGTCTTGTTGGCGGTGGGAGTCTTGCGGGAGAGGTTGCGCCGGCTGCAGTGGCTGGCGGTGGCAATGGCGGCGGGGGCTGTGGTCTTTCTGACTTGGCAGCATGGGGCGTTGCCGTGGGAGGCGTTGATTCTGGCGCTGAGTTTCGGGGCGTACGGGCTGCTGAAGAAGACGGCTCCGCTCGAGGCATTGCCCGGTCTGGCGATGGAGACGGCGGTGCTCTGTCTGCCGGCGGCGGCTTATCTTGGGCTCGAGGAGGCTTGTGGCGCCGGGGCGATCGCGACGGGCGACGGCTGGCGGACGCTGCTCTTGGGTCTGACGGGCGTGGTCACAGCAACGCCGCTGCTGCTCTTCGCGCAGGCGGCCCGTCGGATCCGTCTTTCGACTATTGGCCTGCTGCAGTACATCTCGCCCACGTGCGGCCTGGTGTTGGGTGTGCTGGTGTACCGGGAGCCGTTCACGTGGGCGCGGGCGTTTGGCTTTGGTGTGATCTGGGTGGCGCTGGCGTTGTTCTGGTTTGACGGCGCGCGCCACACCTGGGGTCGGCGAATCGGCCGGGCGGGTTGACGGCGGGGCGCGCGCGCGATAGGGTCAAGCTTGTTGACTTATGACCGATTCCGCGACGACATCGGGGGCGGCGGGTGCCGGAGGATTCCGGGTGGGGGACGAGCGTCTGATCCGCGTGACAGCGGCGGCGGCCGAGAAGGTGCAGAGCCTGCTGGCGCGCCAGGGGCGGCCTGGGGGTGTGTTGCGTGTGGCGGTGGTGGGGGGAGGATGCTCGGGGCTTCAATACAAGATGGACCTGCAGGATGCGCCTGCCCAGCGCGACATCGTGGTTGCAAGCGCCGGGATCCGCGTGGTGGTGGATCCCAAGAGCGCGCTGTACGTCACCGGTTCCGAGCTCGATTACATCGAAGCCCTGCAAGGTGGAGGCTTCAAGGTCAAGAATCCGAATGCCTCGACGACGTGCGCCTGCGGGGAGAGTTTCTCGGCCTGACCGGCGGGGAACGGCGTTTCAGCATCGGTGGAAGGGAGAATGAAGCCCGATCATTTTGCGGTGATGGGGGAGCCGCGCCGGCCCTGGCTGGATCCCGAGGTGTTGAAAGCCCGGTTCCTCGCGCGGTCGGGGGAGGAGCATCCGGATCGGGTGCATCGGGCCGGGGACGCGGAGCGGGCCGTGGCGACGGAGCGATTTGCGGCTTTGAACGCCGCTTACCAGTGTCTGCGCGAGCCGCGGGATCGGCTGGCGCACCTGATTGAACTCGAGGCTGGCGCTCCCCCGCGCGATGTGCAGCGGATTACGCCGGGCACGGTGGAGTTGTTCGCCGAGGTGGGGGAGTTATGCCGGTCGGTGGACGCTTTCTTGGCGGAACGGGACCGGGTGACGTCGCCGATCCTGCGGGTTGGCTGGCTGCAGCGTTCCGCCGATTGGACGGAGCGAGTGCAAGCGCTGCGGGGGCGGATTCTGGGGATCCGGGCGGGGCTCTGGGCGGAGCTCGAGGCGATGAATGGGGCATGGGAATCGGCGCCGCCGCCAGGGGATGCCGGGCGACGGAGCGCCCTGCCGCTCGAGCGATTGGAGGAGGTTTATAGGGCGTTGGGGTACGCGCGGCGGTGGATCGAGCAGCTTGAGGAGCGGGGGGTGCGGCTGGCGGTCTAGAACCGCCCGGTTCTCGGGGGGGGGGGAGGGGGCTTCGGCGGAAATGATTGCGGTTGGAGAGATTTATGTTTGACAAGGCGAGCGCCAATTCGTAAAAGCGAGTAGCCTTTCAATTGAACTTTGAACGGGGTGGTTCGAGTGGGATCCAAGTCAGGAAGGACGACATTTTATGAAGAGAGCGATCGCCTGTGCTAGTATTGCCGTGGTAGGGGCAGCCAGTCTGCACGCGCAGTTGGCGGATTCACCTGCGGTCAACAAGCCGTGGAGCGTTTCGGCCAAGTTGCGCGGGTTTTATGACGACAACTACAACACGGCGCCTTCCGACCGTAACCCAGCGGTTCCGACCTACCGGCCGGAGTCGAGCTGGGGTGTACAGTTCACGCCGTCGGTGGCGTACAACCTGATGCGGGATCTCACGACGTTCAACGCGAAGTACACGTTCGACATGCGGTGGTACGAGGCGCGCGTTGACGAAGAGATCGACATGACGCACGTCGGCGAGATCGGGTTCAGCCACACCTTCTCGGAGCGGGTGAAGGTGGATCTGTATGACTCGCTCGTTTATTCGTCCGAGCCTGAGGTCCTCGATCCGAGCGGTATGCCGGGTGTGTACACCCGAACCGAGAACAACAACTTCCGGAACTACGGCGGAATCGGGTTCAATTTTGGTCTGACGGAGAAGCTCGGGTCGCGGCTGGGTTATTCGAACACCATTTACGACTACGAGGAAGACAATGGCGACGTCGCGCTGGGGGCGGGGAGCCGTTCCTCGGTGTTGGATCGGATGGAGCACCTGGTGAGCCTCGACCTGCGCTGGATGTTCCAGCCGACGCTTGTCGGGTTGGTGGGTTACCAATTCGGGTACATCGACTACACGAGCGACGACATCATTATTCCGGCGACCACGCTGACGGGCGACATCCGCGATCAGGAGTCGAACTACGGGTTTGTGGGGTTGGATTACACGGCGACGCCGCAGTTGGCCGCCCAGCTTCGCGCGGGCTTCAACTACGCGCAGTACCCGAACGCGAACGCGGACGACATTTGGGCGCCGTACGTGGATGCCGCGCTGTCGTACGAGTACCTGCAGGGGAGCAAGTTCGTGATTGGCGCCCGGCATGACCTGCGGCCGACGGACGTGGCGAACATCGATGCTGCGAACCAGGTGACGATGGCCCAGGAGGCCACGACGCTGTACGCCATGATCAACCATCGGCTCACGGAGAAGCTCTCGGCCAGTCTCCGCGGCTCGTATCAGATGGGCGAGTTCCAGAACGGGCCGCAGGACGGCGAGCAGGATGACTACTACACGGTCGACGTCAATCTGGCCTACGATTTCACGCACAACCTGGGCGTGGAAGTGGGTTACGCCTACGACAACCTCGATTCGGATCTTGACTATCGGTCGTTTGACCGGAACCGGTTCTACTTCGGGGTGAAGGCGAACTACTGAGTATCGACGCTATCGCGCCTGCAATTTGAGATTACGTGGGGAGGCTGGACGTATTCATCTGGCCTCCTTTTTTTTGACTCATGGACCCTACTCGAACCAGCCCCTCCACGGACAGCCAGCTCCACTTTCTCGACTACTGGCGGATCATCCGGATTCGGAAGACCGTCATACTGGCGGTCTTTCTCCTGGTGGTTTTGACGACGACGGCGGTGACGTTCTGGCTGAAGCCGTCGTATTTGAGCACCGCCAAGATTGCCGTTGAGAAGAACGCGACCGACATCGAGGGCCTGAGCCGTTCGCAGGTCGAGCGGGGCTTCGACCCGTACTTCATGCAGACGGAGTTCGAGAAGATCCAGTCGAAGCCCATTCTTTACAAGGTCATTGAGAGCCTGGATTTGAACCGGAGATTGGCTGCCCGGTACAACGAGACCAAGCTCACGACTCCCGAGACCGCGCTCTTGCTGCGGCGCCATCTGGATGTCCGCCAGTCGCGAAACACCACGCTGATCGAGATCCGGGTTTACGACGAGGACAAGGACCTTGCGGCGGATATCGCCAACAAGATTGCGGAGACGTACCAGACCTCGCGGGTCGAGGTGCTTCAGGCCCGGTCGAAGGCGGGCATCGGCAAGCTGGAAGAGAAGCTCAAGGAGCAGACCGCCAAGGTCGAGGTGCTCCAGAAAAAGGTCGATGATCTGCGGGCCAAGTACAGCATTCCGGATTCGGTGGCTGAGGCCACGAGCTACCAGGCCTCGCTCGAGCGGGAGAAGTTGAGCGCGCTGGCGCAGGAGCTCACGCGGGCCAAGGCGGAGTACGTCTTCTACTCGACCAAGCTGGACGAGCTCAAGAAGCTGGATCGGAAGGCGCTGCGCAAGTCGGTCACGACCGCCATGCCCTCCGAGCAGCAACTGCCCCAGATCCTCACCGACCTGACGCTGGTCGAACAGGAGATCGCCAAGCTGCTCAAGGATTACTCTCCGGAGTTCCCCGAGGTGCAGCGGAAACAAGCTCTGCTCGACCAGATCAACAAGCAGGTGGAAGACCGGTTGGACGGCGTGCTGATCGGGCTCGGGAATCAAGTGGTGTCGTTGAAGGCGCGCCAGGACGAACTCGAAGCAGCGGTCGAGAAGGGGCGGGAGGCGGTGGCCGCCGAGGCGGAGAAATCGGGCGAGTACTTCCAGGCGAAGCGGGATTTGGAGAACCAGCAGACGATCCGCGACGCGATCGTGCTGCGGACGCTGCAGGAGGAAGTGGACAGCGCGATGCCGAGGCTGTCAATGGTCGAGATTGTCGAGCAGGCGGAACCGGGATTGCGGCCGGTGCGACCGAACATTCCGTTGAACATCGCCCTGGGATTGGCGGTGGGCCTGGTGATGGGGGTGGGGTTGGCCTTCTTCATCGAGTATTTGGACACCAGCGTGAAGACGATCGACGATGTCGAGCGGGCTTTGGGGGCGCCGGTGCTGGGGGTGATTCCGCAGAATGTCGGGATGTTGATCGCGGAGGGCCCGGACAGCCCGCATGCGGAGGCGTACCGCGTGCTGCGGACCAACGTGTTGTTCTCCCGCAAGAACCCGAACGGGAACACGCTGACGGTGGTGAGCGGCGGTGCCGGCGAGGGCAAGTCGACGACGATCTTGAATCTTGCAACGGTCTTTGCGCAGAGCGGGCAGCGGGTGCTGGTGGTGGACTCCGACTTGCGGCGGCCCAGCCTGCACAAGTTCCTGGGCATCTCGAACGCGATCGGTCTCACGAACTACCTGATGAAGCAGAACACGCTCGAGCAGGTGATTCAGACCACCAAGCTGCCGAACCTGGACTTCATGCCCAGCGGCAAGCTGCCGAGCAGTTCTCTCGGCATCCTCAACTCGACGCGGATGAAGGAGTTCATCGAGGACGTGAAGCGGCGGTACGACTTTGTCTTCTTCGATTCCCCGCCGATCATGGGGGTGAGCGACGCGTCGATTCTGGCGAGCGAGGTGGACCTTTCGATTCTTGTGGTGCAGTACCGCAAGTATCCCCAGGCCATGACGCTGCGGGCGAAGCAGATGGTTGAGAAAGTGGGCGGCACCATGCTCGGCGTTGTGCTGAACAACATCAACATTTCTCAGGACTCGTACTACTACTACTACAGCGGGTATTACTACGACTACTACTCCAAGCGAGAGGACCAGGAGCCGAAGCCCGGAGCCACAGCCGCAGGCCCCAAGAAGCCCGAGGTGCCGGCCGGCGCGGTGGAGGGAGAGCTGAAGCAGAAGTATTGATCGCAGGCCCGTTGGGGGCGGACCAGGAGAGCCAGACCATGAATGTGCGCGAATGGGTTGGGGGATGGGGTTTAAGACTGGCGGGGGCCGGGCTGCTGGCCCTGGTGCTGGCGGGATGCTACACGCCGTCGGAACCCGGGGGTCAGGCTCCGGCAGCCCAACCGGCTCCGGTCGTGGCCGCTCCGGCCGGCAGTTCGCTTATCGGCATCGACAACATCCGGGTGGGCGACAAGCTCGAGGTATTGTTCACCGACATCCCGGACTCGCCGCCGGGCATGCTGGCGGTCGTGCGCGAGGACGGGACGATCACCCTGCCGTTTGGCGTGACGGTGCTGGCCAAGGGCAAGAAGGCGGGCGACCTTCAGGAGGAGATCCGGAAGGAGTACGTGCCGAAGTACTACGTGCGGTTGACGGTCACGGTCAAGCCGCAGGAGCGGGTGTTTTACGTCGGCGGCTGCGTCCGCCGACCAGACCGGTATGTGTTTGTGGGTGAGATCACGCTCCTCGGCGCGATCCGGGTGGCGGGGGATTTTACCGAATTCGCCAAGCGCACCGAGGTCACGGTGACGCGTGCGGACGGCACGACGCTGACCATCGACTGCAAGAAGGCCATCAAGAACCCGAGGTATGATATCCCCATCTACCCCGGCGACAGCGTTCATGTTCCGCAGCGGATCTGGTGGTAGATGATCCGGCTGGCGATCGAGGCGGGATTACCGGCGGGCAGCGAGATCGAAGCCCGCCGGTTTCCATTCCGGGTCGGGCGGAAGGCGTCGATGGACTTGCCGCTCGAGGCGCCGGGGGTGTGGGATCTTCACTTTCAACTCGAACGGGACCCGGGGCGGGGCATTCGCCTTGTGGCTGGTGAGGGGGCCTTAGTCCTGGTGAATGGCGCGCCGGTCGAGTCGGCTGACTTGCGCAATGGCGACCGGATCGAGTGCGGCGCCGTGAGGCTGCGTTTTTGGCTCGGGGGGGCGTCCCAGGGCGGACTGGCGGTGCGGGAGGCTTTGACCTGGCTGGGGTTGGCCGGTGTGACGGCCGTCGAGGTGGCGATCTGCTGGTGGTTGCACCAGTGACCGCGGAGTTCCAGCGGTTCGGCCCGGGCCCGGGATGGGCCGGAGGGACAGGGAGGGAGCCATGATGATCCTGGATTCTTGCGCTCGCCCGGATACGGCGCGCCGCGGAGCTTGTGCAACATCCTGGCCAGGCCCTATGCTCATGGCATGACCACCGTGCGGTTGGGCATCATTGGGATGGGCAACATTGGCCGGCATCATGCCGACTATCTGCTGGCTGGGAAGGTGAACCGGGCGGTGCTGACCGCGGTTGCGGATGCGGTGGCGCCGCTGGACCGGTACACCGGGCTCGAGCGATTCAAGGAGGGTGAGGAACTGCTGCGGTCGGGCCAGGTTGACGCGGTCCTCATTGCCACGCCGCATTACCAGCACACGTCCCTGGGCATCGCCGCTCTCGGCCAGGGCTTGCACGTGCTGGTCGAGAAGCCGATTTCGGTTCACAAGGCCGATGCCGATCGGTTGATCGCCGCCCATGCAGAGCATCCGGATCGTGTGTTTGCGGCCATGTTCCAGCTCCGGACGGAGCCGCGTTATCTCAAGATCCGGCGGCTGCTGGATGCCGGCGAACTGGGGGAGGTGACCCGAGTCAGTTGGATCATCACGGATTGGTATCGGACGGAGGCCTATTACGCCAGCGGCGGCTGGCGCGCCACGTGGAAAGGGGAGGGCGGTGGCGTGCTCCTGAACCAGTGTCCCCACAATCTGGACATTCTGCAGTGGCTCTGCGGGATGCCGGCGCGGGTGCGGGGGTTCTGCCAGCTGGGCCGGTTTCATGACATCGAGGTCGAGGACAACGTCACGGCCTACTTCGAGTGGTCATCGGGGGCGACGGGGGTGTTCATCACTTCAACCGGGGAGGCTCCGGGCACGAACCGGTTCGAGATCGCCGGCACGCGGGGCCGCCTGGTGCTCGAGAACCATCGGCTTCTGTTCACACGCAATGAGACGCCGATGACCGACTTCAGCCGGGCGGCCACCAGCGGTTTTGCGAAGCCGGACGTTTGGCACGTCGAGATCCCGTTCGACACGGTGCCGGCGCATCACTCGACGCTGACCCAGAACTTCGTGGATGCCATCCTTGATGGCACGCCGCTCATCGTGCCTGGAGCGGAGGGGAGCCGTTCGGTCGAGCTGGCGAATGCCATGTTGTACTCGTCACTCGAGGAGAAAACAGTCCATCTGCCGCTCGATGGCGCCGCGTACGAACGCCGACTCGGGTCCTTGATCGAGCAATCCCGCCACGAGAAGAAGGTGCGAGCGGTTGCTGCGGAGGATCTCAGCCGGTCGTTCAACCGGTGAGGGCGGTGCGGGGGCTGTTCGCGGGGCATCCCCCTGCAACCCGCCGCGGCCAGTGCCCGCGGACGGGCCAGGCGCAGCCGCCGGCGTGAGCCGGCGCTGATCGGTGGCGCGGCCGAGGGTCTGTGCATGTACAGACCCTAGCGAGGCGCCGCCTCAGACGCGGTCGAGTCCTCAGGCACATGAAGACCCTGCTGTGCCTGCCCATCCCTCTTCCGCGCCTCGCTAATGTAGAGTCCTCGAAGGCAGGGGGGCAGGGCTGGAACGGCAGGGACCAAGCTTGACCTGTTGACCCCATGTTCGAAAAGTCGAGGACTCTAACCCGGCTTTCCTGCGGCAGCCTCGTTGGCTCCGTCATACGCCTCCATGCCGGCGCAGGTGCAGACGGGGTTGCGGTCGCCGTAGACGTTGTCGACGCGGGCGACGGCGGGCCAGAACTTGAACTGGTGCTGATGCGCGGTGGGGAAGGCGGCCTGACGGCGGCCGTAGGGGCGGTCCCAGGCATCATCCGCGATCATGTCGGCCGTGTGCGGCGCGTTCTTCAGGGGGTTATTGAGGCGGTCCATCCGGCCGGTTTCGATGGCTTGGATTTCGGCGTGGATGGCGATCATCGCATCGCAGAACCGGTCCAGTTCCTCTTTCGACTCGCTTTCGGTCGGTTCGACCATGAGGGTTCCAGCCACGGGCCAACTGAGGGTGGGGGCATGAAAGCCATAGTCCATGAGACGCTTGGCGACATCCTCGGCAGTGACGCTGTGAAAGGCTCTGAGGTCGAGGATGCACTCGTGGGCCACCCATCCGCCGGGGCCGCGGTAGACGACCGGGTAGTAAGGCTGCAGGCGGTGGGCGATGTAATTGGCATTGAGGAGGGCGACCTGGGTTGCCTCGGTGAGACCGGCGGCTCCCATGCACGCGATGTAGACCCAAGGGATGGGCAGAATGCCGGCGCTGCCCCAGGGAGCGGCCGAGACGGGGCCGACGGCGGTCGGGGATGGGCTATCGGGAGCGAGAGGATGGCTGGGCAGAAATGGCGTCAGGGGTTCGGCAACGCAGATTGGGCCGACACCGGGTCCGCCGCCGCCGTGTGGGATGCTGAAGGTCTTGTGCAGATTGAGGTGGCAGACATCGGCGCCGATTGCTGCCGGGTGCGTCAAGCCCACTTGGGCGTTCATGTTGGCGCCGTCCAGGTAGACCAGGCCGCCGTGGGCGTGGATGATCCTGCACGCCTCGGCGATCGCGGCTTCGAACACGCCGTGCGTCGACGGATAGGTCACCATCAGCGCTGCCAGTTCCCTGGCATGCGCCGCGGCTTTCTTCTGGAGATCCTCGAGGTCGACGTTGCCGGCGGCGTCGCAGGCGATCCCGACGGGCCGCAATCCGGCCATGACGGCGCTCGCGGGGTTTGTGCCGTGGGCTGAGGCGGGGATCAGACAGATCCGGCGGTGGCCTTCGCCCCGGCTTTCGTGGTAGCGGCGGATCACCAGCAGGCCGGCATACTCGCCCTGGGACCCGGCGTTGGGTTGGAGTGAGACAGCGGCGAAACCGGTGATGGCGGCCAGCCAGCGTTCGAGTTGACGGAAGAGCGTGCGGTATCCTCCGGTCTGGGCTGGAGGTGCGAACGGGTGAACCCGTGCGAACTCGGGCCAGGAGATTGGGAGCATCTCGACCGTGGCATTCAACTTCATGGTGCAGGACCCGAGGGGGATCATCGCCTGACAGAGGGAGAGGTCGCGCGACTCGAGTTGGCGCAGGTAGCGCAGCATTTCGGTTTCCGAGTGATACCGGGTGAACACGGGATGCCGCAGGAACTCCGAGGTCCGCGGCGGAAAGCCGCCCGGGAGCGGGGAGAGGGTGGCGGGGTCGAAGCTGAGGTCGCGATCCTGGTGGAAGATCCGGAGGAGTCGGGCGACTTCCTCGGGGGTCGAGCGTTCATCGAGGGTGACCCCGATGGTGTTGGGACCGGCGGGGCGGAGGTTGATCCGGTGGCGGTTTGCGATTTCGAGGATCGCGTCGCGCTCGAGGGGATTGACGGTGACGGTCAAGGTGTCGAAGAAGGTGTGATTGCGGATCTGGTATTGGAGGCGTCTGAGGCCGGCGGCCAAACGTGCGGCCAGAGCGTGGACACGGCCGGCAATGCGGCGCAAGCCGTCGGGCCCGTGGTAGACGGCGTAGAGGGCGGCCATGTTGGCAAGCAGGGCTTGGGCGGTGCAGATGTTGCTGGTGGCTTTCTCGCGCCGGATGTGCTGTTCCCGGGTGCCGAGGGCCAGGCGGCATGCGGGGCGGCCGCGGGCGTCGCGGGAGACGCCCACGAGACGGCCGGGCATTTGGCGTTTGAACTCGTCGCGGGTGGCGATGAACGCCGCGTGCGGCCCGCCAAAGCCCAGGGGCACGCCGAAGCGTTGGGCGCTGCCGACGGCGATATCCGCTCCGAATTCGCCCGGGGGACGCAACAGGACAAGGCTGAGCAGGTCGGTAGCCACGACGCCGAGGGCGCCGGCCGCGTGGGCTTTAGCCAGGATTGGGCCGAGGTCGGTCACCGCGCCGTCCGTGGCGGGGTACTGGAGCAAAAGGCCGAACGCGCGGGCATCCGGAGCCATCTGATCGGGCGGGAGGATTTCGATGTCGATTCCGAGGGGTTGGGCGCGGGTGCGGACGACCTCGATGGTTTGCGGGTGGCAATCCGCTGCGACGAGGAACAAGGTTCTGCCGGTAGGCGCTTTGAGCCGGTGGCACATCACCATGGCTTCAGCGGCGGCGGTGGCTTCGTCCAGGAGCGACGCGTTGGCGATGGGCAGGCCGGCGAGGTCGCTGACCATGGTTTGGAAATTGAGGAGGCATTCGAGGCGGCCCTGGGAGATCTCGGCCTGGTAGGGGGTGTACTGGGTGTACCATCCTGGGTTCTCGAGCACATTCCGCTGGATGACCGCAGGCGTGATGCAATCGGCGTATCCCATGCCGATCAGTGATCTGCAGACCTGGTTCTTGAGCGCGATCTCACGCAGGCGATCGAGGGCCTCGGTTTCCGACAGGGGCGGCGGCAGGTCCGGAGGGGCGGACAGTCGGATTGCCTCCGGCACGGCGGCCCGGGCCAGATCTTCGAGCGAGGCGAGGTTCAAGTCGCGAAGCATCTGGCGGATGTCTGCCGGGCGGGGTCCGATGTGGCGTCGAGCGAAGGAATCGGCTGGCGGCAGGGCCGAATCGGAGTCGGTTGGGGAAGACGACGGCATGGTGTCTGGCATGGTGACAATGGCGGGCGTGGACTGATGGCGGCAGTTGCCGCCGGTGCGCCCGACACCCGGCAGCATCGGCAACCGCCGCGCCTGGGTTCAAGCAGAAATCCGACGGGTCAGCCCCGGGGCCAGAAGCGGATCCAACTGCGAAGGGGGGTCTGCGAGAGGAGATCCCGCAGGAGATCCTCGACGGGCGCGGCCCGGGGCTCATGCAGGCGTCGACAGAGAGCGGCGGTGACACCGAACACGCCCAGCACGAGGAAGAAGAAGAGGCTGAAGCGGTTGATCTCGAATCGGCCGACTCGCAGGACGCCATCGCCCAGGGCGTCAATCAGCAGGCCCCAGAGGACGGGGGCCACGCCGAGGCTCAGGTTGGCGAGCACGGAGTAGAAGGCGAAGAAGTGGTTGCGTCCCATGACGGGCACGACGGCCATGGCGAGGCGGGTGTTGGCCATCGAGAACACGGCATAGCCGAGCCCCATCAACCCGTGCAGGCCGAGGAGGAGCGCCAGGTGCACCGGCACGACATTGCCGGCGAGGAGCACCCAGCCTGCCAGCACTCCGATCCAGCCCAGCAGGCAAACCAGGAGCACCGGTTTGCTGCCGTGGTGGTCCAGTCTCGATCCGAACAGCACCAGGCCCCCGATGCCGCCTACATACGAAACGGCCGTAGCGTAGAGGATCAGGTCCTCAGCCAGTCCGGCCGAGGTCTTGAGGTATGCCACGGTGAAAGCCCCCAGGCCGCCGTACGCCAGCGACCACGCCACGTTCATGCGCAGCAGTTTGCGGAAGGGTCGATAGGCGGCGATTTCACGCCAGGGCACCGGCTCGGGATTCTCGGTGCCCGCCTCGGGATCCGGGGCGTCGGGGATCCGCTTCAGGAAGCTGAGGCTGACGGCTCCCGTCAAGGCGCTGAAGGCAAAGATCGCAGCAAACCGCCAATCGGAGGGGTTGTCGCCCAGCACGGCGCCTGCGAGAACGAGGGTGATCGCGCTGGCGGCGTTCACGCAGGCTGAATCCCGCGCGAGGTAGCGGCCTCTGACGGGGGCGGGAACGAGGGCAGTGATCCAGGGGAGCCAGGCGGCGCTCGAGATGCCGCGGGAGAGGTTGAATCCGAACAGGAGGAACATCATGACGGCAATCCGGTTGGGGGGCGTGAGGAAGCGGCTGGCCAGGGGAACGGAGGCCATGAGAAAAATGAACATCACGCGGGTGCCCCAACCGGCGTAGACGAACCGCTTGTAGCCCACGCGCGCGATGTGGCGCGCCGCCGGGATTTGGAAGATCACGAGCAGCGGCATCATGCCGGCAATGATGCCGAGGACCGTGGCGCTTGCGTCCAGGCTCTTGGCGTACAGGACCATGGGACTACCGAGGACGATCTGGTAGGACAACGCGTTGAAGATGGCGAAACGATACGCGTTGCCCAAGCCCGGCACCCCGAAGGATGCCAGTGACGCGGGCAGATTGGCGTTTGGAGTCACCAGGCCGGGGCGTGCGTACGTCACACACCACCGGACGCGCATCATTCGAAGCGTCTCCGGCTCTGTCGAGCGGAAAGCGAGATCGGACTGCGGCATTGCCATGGGCACCCCATTCGGGCTATTAGAGATCCGCCCCGGAACTGGAGAGAGCGGGAATGAGCTCTTGCAGACCGTAGCGGCAGACGGTGCAGGATCGCATGCGCGCGTTGTACATTTGTCTTTTTGCGTTCTTCTTTTGTCTGAGCGCTCCGTATTACTTCTGGAAGATGCGGCGGCGGGGCAATTGGCGGGCGGGTTTTGCCCAGCGATTCGGGCGTTACGAGTCGGCGGTCAAGCACTCGGTGACCAACCGGCACGTTCTATGGATCCACGCGGTGAGTGTGGGCGAGGTGGGGTTGTGCGCCCAGTTGATCCGGGTTCTCGAGCCCCGGGTGCCCAATATCAAGATCGTGGTTTCGACGACCACCTCGACCGGGATGGGGGAGTTGCACCGGCGTTTGCCGGGGCACATCGAGAAGATCTACTATCCCATCGACTTCCGCGGATGCGTCTCGAAGGCGTTGGCAGCGGTTCACCCCGATGTTGTCGTGCTCGTCGAGGCTGAGATCTGGCCGAACTTCCTCTGGAAGCTCCGGGATCGCCGGACCCCGGTCTTTCTGGTGAACGCGCGTCTGTCGGACCGGTCGTTTCGGGGTTACCGGTGGTTTGGGTTCTTGTTCCGGCCGTTGTTCCGCCAGTTCCGCGGCGTGGGTGCGCAGAGCGAGGCGGACGCAGCCCGGTTGCGGCAATTGGGGTTCCGGCCTGAGGCGATCCACGTCATGGGCAGTCTGAAATTCGACGCGGCGCCGGTTGACGAGCGCCAGTTGCTGGACGTCCAGGCGTTGTTGCGGCAGATCGGCGTGCCTGCCGATGCTCCGGTGCTTCTCGGCGGCAGCACGCACGATGGCGAGGAGGCCGTCTTGGCGGACGTCTACCTCCGGCTGCGCGCAAGGCATCCGAACCTGTTCCTGATTCTCGTGCCGCGGCATTTTGAGCGGGGCAAGGAGGTGGGGCGAGTGCTGTCGGCGCGCGGGATTTCGTTTGTGTATCGGCGGGAAATCACGGCCGCCACCCGCCTCGAACCGGGCGCGGTGCAGTGCCTGATCGTCAACACGACCGGGGAGCTCAAGTTCTTCTACCAGCACGCCACGGCGATCTTCGTGGGAAAAAGCCTCGTCGGCGTCGGCGGCCAGAACCCGATCGAGCCCGGGGCGCTGGGCAAGCCAATGGTGTTTGGGCCGAACATGCAGAATTTCAGGGAGATTGCGGCGACGTTTGTCCGCGAGGGGGGCGCCCTTCAGGTCGAGGACGCGGCGGGGCTCGAGGCGGCCCTGGAGGGATTGTTCTCGGATCCCGCGCGCTGCGAGGAACTGGGACGCAAAGCGCGGCAGGTGGTACGCGCCAACACCGGGGCGATCGGACGGACGGTGGACATGATCGTGGCAGCTCTGGCGGAAAAAGAGGGCATCGTGATCGTGGATCCGGCTGCCGATTGACGTTTTGACATTTGGGTGAAAGCCGCTTTCCTATGAGGAGGCGGCCAATTCCCGGTGCGATCCGGGTGTGAGGCGGTGGGAGGGGTGATGGTATCTATGAGTGGATCTCGAACCTGTTATTTCGACAACAACGCGACGACGCCGGTGGCGCCGGAGGTGGTCGACGCGATGTTGCCATTCCTGACCGAGCGCTGGGGGAATCCGTCCAGCGCCTATCGCTTCGGGAGCGAGGTTGGAGCGCACCTCGACGCGGCCCGCGAGAAGGTGGCGGCGTTGATTGGCGCGGAGCCGCGGGAAGTGGTCTTCACAAGCTGCGGCACGGAGAGCAACAACGCTGCTTGGGCGAGCGCGCTTCATGTCACCAGCAAGCGCCACATCGTCACGACCGCCGTCGAGCATTCAGCCAACACCAGCCACGCCGAGGTGCTCCGGAAGCGGGGATTCGACGTCACGCTGCTTCCGGTCGGGTCGGACGGGACGCTGGATCTCCAGTCATTGGAGCAGGCCCTGCGCCCGGACACGGCGCTCGTTTCGGTGATGTGGGCCAACAACGAGACCGGCGTGCTCTTTCCGGTGGCCGAGGTGGCCGCCCTCTGCCGAAGCAAGGGCGTGCTCTGTCATACGGACGCGGTTCAGGTGCCCGGGAAGCTACCGATCGACGTGCGGGCGCTGGGGGTCGATATGCTCTCGTTGTCCGGACACAAGCTGAACGCGCCCAAGGGCATCGGGCTCCTTTACATCAAGCGCCGCACCCGGTTTCAGCCGTTCGTTGTGGGCGGTCATCAGGAGAAGGGACGGCGTGCCGGCACTGAGAACGTGCCCTACATCGTGGGGTTCGGGCGGGCCGCGGAGCTGGCGCTCTCCCATCTGGCCGAGGAGAACACTCGAGTGCGGGCACTTCGGGATCGGGTCGAAACCACGCTGCTCGAATCGGTGCCGCACACAACGCTGAACGGCGCCCGGGAACCGCGGTTGCCAAACACGACCAATCTGGCCTTCGACTTCATCGAGGCGGAGGCGGTGTTGATGCTGCTGGATCGTGCAGGGATTTGCGCCTCGAGCGGGTCCGCCTGCACGACGGGATCCTTGGATCCGTCGCACGTGTTGAGCGCCATGGGACTGAGCCCGATGCGGGCCCGTGGCAGCCTCCGATTCTCCCTCGGCCGCTACAACACGGACGCCGACGTGGACCATCTGCTGGCGCATCTGCCGGGCATCATCTCCCGGCTTCGGGCGATCTCGCCACTGAATCCGCAACACCCGGACAACGACCGCTACGACGTTGCGGCCGCGAGGGCACGACACGAGCAGGGCATGGCCCAGGCGCCAGGCGATTAGCTGCGGCGGTGTCGTTCGTCGACGCGCACGTCGAGGGATCTGGCAGTGCGCCTGCAACAAGCATCGAACGGGGAACTCCTCACCCTGAACGAGTTCCACCTGCTGGGGGCGGGCGGGGAGGCCCGGATTTACACCGTGCCTGGCGCGCCAGGGTTGGTGGCGAAGGTCTGGCACAAGCCGGGCGCGGAGAGAAGCCGGAAAGTACGGGTGATGTTGTCGAATCCACCGGCGGATCCGATGGCCGCGCAGCAGCACGTTTCGATTGCCTGGCCGACGGATCTTCTCCTGCCAGCGGGGCGGGCGGAGCCGGTGAGCGGCTTCCTCATGCCCCGGGTGCAGGGCATGCAGCCGATTGGCGAGGTCAGCCACCCAAAGACGCGGCGGGAGCGGTCGCCGTTGTTCAGCACCTTCTACCTCCACCGCACGGCCCGGAACCTGGCGATTGCGGTCCGCGCCCTCCACGAGCGGGGTTACGTGATCGGCGATCTCAACGAATCCAACGTGCTTGTGGCGGAGACCGCGCTGGTGACGATCGTGGACACCGACTCTTTCCAGGTGCGGGATGACGACACGGGTACCGTGTTCCGGTGCCGGGTGGGGAAGCCGGAGTTCACCCCGCCGGAGCTGCAGGGGCGCAGCTTCGCGGAGTGCGATCGCGATCCGGTCCACGACTGTTTCGGATTGGGGGTGTTGATCTTTCAGTTGCTCATGGAGGGGACGCACCCGTTTGCGGGTTTGTATCGGGGACGAGGCGAGCCGCCGCCGATCGAGGCCCGCATCGCGGCGGGGCACTTCCCCTATGGCGCCGCTCCCCAAGTGCCGTTCGGGGCCAAACCCACGGCGCCAGCTTTCGAGGCCTTGTTTCCCGGCTTGCAGGACCTGTTTCTGCGCTGCTTCCGGGACGGCCACTTCCGCCCCGAACTCCGTCCCGATCCGCGGAGCTGGCAGTACCAACTCGAGGAAGCCGAGTCCCACCTGGTGACATGCCAATGGAACAGCCAGCACGTTTACGCGGACCACGTCGAGCACTGTCCCTGGTGCCTTCGCACCCGGATGCTCGGGGGGCGGGATCCGTTCCCGTCGATCGAAGCAGTTCGCACCGGTGCGCACCGGGTGCCGCCGCCGAGAAGGGGCCGTGGGGGGCGGGTGGGGGGACATCAGGGTGGGCGCCCCGGCGCTTCGCTGCCGCCTCCGGCGGGCGTTCCGCTGCCTCCGCCGATTCCGCCTTCCAAGTCGCAGACCGGGGTTCGGGGCAAGCGTGGCCGGCCGCTGTTGGGAGACTGGAATGACTGGGCGTGGGTGGCGTTGGCGCTCAGCGGCCTGGCCGGGGCGGGTCTCATGCCGACGCACGGGAGGCCCAATCCCATTGCGTTCCTATTGGCCCTGGGCGGTCTCCTCGTCGGGATTCTGGGGGAGGCGAAAGCGCACATGCCGGAAATTGACGGGCGCGGCCGCTGGATTGCGCGCACGGCGATCGCGGGCGGTTTGCTCTGCCTGGGATGGTGTCTGCGGGGTTAGAGTCCTCGGACAAGAGGTGGGTGACGCTGCCATCCTCAGGTCGGGTCGTTGGGGGCTGGCGGTCAGAGCGTCGCAGTGAAAGCAAAACCGGAATCTGAACTATAGACCTTTAGACGGATAATCCTACGCCCACCTTTTCGGAAACCGCCGCCGTAACCGACTGCCATTGATTACCAAGCACTTAAGCCGCTGGTCTTCAGCAGGTTAACCCCGGTTTTGGCACGATTCTTGAATCCGCGCGAGTTTTGGGCG
>JAKQDD010000062.1 GCA_029556615.1 Verrucomicrobiota bacterium
CCAAGGGGTTGCGCCGAAAACGGCCTGGGGCTTCGTTGCTCCGTCGGTCGAGTATCGCCAGGGATACACTCCCTCCTCGCGCCTCGTCCCAGGCCGTTTTGGGCGCAACGAATGTCCACCCATTTGAGGGACACCACACTAGCAAGACCGGAATTCAGTTTTGCACAGATCCTCATGCTGGCTGCTGGCTCCAGGATTCTGCGGCTGCTGACAAAACGGCGACCTCTTCGGAATTCGCTGATCCGACTTCCCACCAGCAGGTTAAGGTCAACTCAGCGCTGGGCCCGAAAACTGTTCAACGTGACAACTCAGAATCTTGAGCCAGCGAGTTACACTCAGCGACAAGACCCTCGAGTTTGTCCTGATGCAGCCCAGCCCTGATCAGGTCACGCAGATGCGAGATTCGTCTCCGCATGCGAGGGGACATGCTCTTGAGCCAAATCGTCGCGCTGAAACACCGAAACAACACGATAACCAAGCCGTTCGATCTTCTCGCGCCCCCCCTCCTGTCTATCGACCAGAACACTGACAAACGCGACTGTGCCACCTTCGGCCCGCACAGCGTCTATCGCACTTATCGTGGAATCACCTCGGGTGATCACATCATCGATCACCACAACGCTTTGGCTAGGCTGGAAATTGCCTTCGATGAGCTTCGAGAGTCCATGAGCCTTGGGGTGTTTTCGAACAATAAACGTCTGAAGCGGCGGGTCATCGGCATGGAGGTACGAGGCACTGCTGATGGCAAAAGCAATCGGATCCGCCCCCATTGTCAAGCCTCCCACGGCATCCACCCTGACGCCTAAGTTGCGTTGTTCGCGCCTTATCAGATCGTACATGACCTGCCCGACGAGCCAAGCACCCTTTGGGTCGAGTGTGGTCTTCTTGCAGTTCACATAGTAGCTGCTCCGCAACCCCGACGATAGGGTGAAATCGCCGTAAAGCACAGATTTCTGACGCAGAAGCACCAGTAGATCGAACTTCAATTGGTCGATTGTCGCCATGACGTCCCCCATCTTACTCCTGGTCTTGCGTGTTTGAGAACAAAAACCTATCATATCCTCTTGAATGCTCGACCCCACTCTGCGTCGCAAGACAACGCGCACTAAAACCACAACATCTTGGGCTCATCGAGAATCTAACCCCCAATATTTTGTGCGTGGCCTCTGCTGTCAAGGTCAAAACGTCCTGGTTCATCGGATTATCGGATTGGAATTCGGATCGGGCGCAGACAACAAGGTCCTCATGAGCACTGACCAACGACGATTGCGGTTGCACGTGTCCCCTGTGCCGCCACGGACCGTCAACCGGGGGGGCGGCAGGACGGCTGTGCGGCGTCGACCCGCCTTTGTGCTCCAGTCGGTCGCGGCAGCTGTCGCCTTGATCCCCCTGGTCGCCGCGGCGGCGGACAGCCTGTCGCGCGCAGGAACGCCCGAAAGCCAGGGGTTCTCCGCCGCGTCGACGAGCGTGTCTCCGGGCGAAACGGCAACCCCCAAGCCCAGCACCCGTGTCGCGTTGCGCGACGGGCGCTGGCGGATCAACGATCGGCTGACCAACCCCGGCAGCGCCGCCGAGGGCCTGTTGCTGAACGTGCGAATGGTCAACGCCGTCTTCGAGGACCGCAAGCGGCCGGAGCTCGATCCCGAGGCGAACACCGACCGGTTTCTCGGGCGCATCGCGGACTACGCCGCGGCGGGCGTGAACGCGTTCACGGTGTGCCTGCAGGGGGGGATGCCGGGCTACGAAGGGGCGCTGAACTCCGCGTTCAATCCGGACGGCAGCCTCCGGCCCGGGTACATGGCCCGGGTGGAACGGCTCATCCGGGCCTGTGACCAGCAGCGGTTGGCGGTCATTCTCGGCCTGTTTTATCAGCGGCAATCCGCGGTTCTCGAGGACGAGGCCGCAGTGCGCGCCGGAGTGGTGGCTGCCGCCCGCTGGGTCCGCGAGCGGCACTTCGCCAACGTGCTCCTCGAGATCGCCAACGAGTATCCGCACGGGGGATTTGTCCACCCGGTCATTCGCAGCCCGAGAGGCCAGGCCAGCCTGATCCGGCTGGCAAGGGCGACCGCGCCCGACCTCCTGGTCTCCGCAAGCGGGTACGGGGACGGCGCAATCCACGCGGAAGTCGCCGAGGCGGCCGACTTCCTTCTGCCGCACTGGAACGGCACGCCGGTCGCCCGGATCCCGGACCGCATCGCGACGTTGAAGCGATTCGGCAAACCCGTGGTCTGCAATGAGGATGACAAGACCGGCTCGGAAGCGGTCGCGGCGCTGCGGGCGTGCGTCGACAACGGCGCCGGCTACGGCCTCATGCTGCAGGCCCGCAACCAGACCTATCCTTTCCGCTTCGAGGGCCAGGCCGACGATCCGGTTTTCTACGCGGCGCTTCGGGCGCTCACGGCAGCCCGGTGACCTGAGGCGCGCCTCGCTCACCGGGGCAGCCACGCGGCGATCCGATCCGCGACGTCGTGGCCGGCGATGATCGAGTCCCCGAGCGAGATCCCATTCCGGAAGTGGCCCGCCAGGAACACGCCCGGAGCGGTTCGTT
The DNA here is from genome assembly GCA_029556615.1 of Verrucomicrobiota bacterium. GTDB lineage: Bacteria > Verrucomicrobiota > Verrucomicrobiia > Limisphaerales > J093 > JAKQDD01. Next base: position 2,549 of record JAKQDD010000062.1, read on the forward strand.
CGAGGTTGTCCATGAGGTCCTTGTACCGGCCGTAGCCCACTTCGTACTGGGGAATGGCGCGCGGGTAACACACCGTGTGCCGGAAGGTCGGCTCCCCCCGCACGCCAAGGAGCTGACGGAGATCAGCCACGGTGATCGAGTACAGCTCCTCCTCGGGACGGAGCGCCAGGTCCGGGGCGCGCACCCCGCCCACATAGCTCGTCAGGGTCACGTGCCCCTCGGGGGCGCGGTGCGGGAATAGCGACGAAGAGAACAAAGTCCCCAGGATCCGGAACGGCTCGACGGCGGGGATCAACATGCCGAAGCCATCCAGCGGATGGACGACCTCGGACCGGCGGAAGCCGAGAACGACGCTGGCCACCGGCGGGTAGTGGATCTCGCGAAGCCGGTCCAGGGATGGGGCGGACGCGCCTTCGATGGCGAGGTCGGCCAACCGGTGGGCCGGGACGGCGAGCAGCACGCCGGCGTGTTCGGAGGTCTGTTCGGTCTCCCCCGTCCGGGCGACAACACGCCAGCCGGCAGCGGTTCGTGTCAATCCATGGACCGCGGTCCGGCAACGGACCGCCGGGCCCAGGTACGCCGCGAGGGCGTCCGTCAGGACCTGCAACCCCTGGTCGAAGGAGACCTTCCTGGCTTCCTGCTTCGAGACTTCGCCCCTCCGGCGCCGCTCCCGGGCGCCCAGGAACTGGCCGAGGATGAGGGAGCCGTAGCGCTGCTCGACCGTGTGCAGCCGTGGGAAGGCGTGGCGCACGGAAAGCCGGGTCGGGTCCCCCGCGTAGATCCCGGCAATCATCGGGTTGATGGCGTAATCGAGCCATTCGCGTCCCAGGCGCCGCAGCACGAACGCCGCGACCGTCTCCTCCTGATCGGCCGGTGCCCGCCGCACGAACGGCTCGATCAGCAGCCGCAGTTTCGCCCCCGTCGAGAAGAGCCGCGTGCCGAAGAACTTGAACGGCGACGCCGGCAGGCTGATCGGCCGGCCGCCGCGCACAAGATAGCGGTTCTCGGCTTCGGGCGACGAGTACAAGCGGCGCCCCTCGAGTCCGGCATCGCGGATGAGCGCAACGATCTTCGGCGAGGTCTCGAGGATCGAGTTGGGGCCGAACTCGGCCAGGTATCCGTCCCGGCTGACCGATCGGATGACGCCGCCCACGCGGTCGTCGGCCTCGAACACGGTTACGGGTACCCCCTGCCGGGCGAGCCAAAAGGCGCAGGTCAGTCCCGTGATCCCGCCTCCCACGATCGCCACCGAGCGCGAGGGCGCCTTTGGATCCGGGGCTGAGAAGCTGGGTCGGGGGGTTGGGTCAATGGTCATGTGCCGGGTCCTCGTGGGGGCAGGGCTGCAAGAGGCGGTCAGATGGTCATGGCGTGGCGCCGCTCCTTGATCCCGGGAAGGTAAGCGTCGAACCGCATGGCGATGATCCGCACCAGGAGCCGGCCGAGGTTGGTGATCTCGAGGCCGTGCGCCTTGTGGATCAGCAGACCGTCCGCTTCGAGGTCCTCGAGCGAGGCCAGCTCCGGGGCGAAGTAGTCCGTGAACGAAATCCCGAGCCGCTCCGACATCGCGCCGTAGTCGACCCCCAGGTTGCACATGATCTCCATGATCGTCGCCCGGCGGATCCGGTCCTCGGCGCTCAGCACGAAGCCGCGGACCACCGGCAGCTCGCCGGCATCGAGCCGGGCGTAGTAGTCGGCGAGATCCTTGGTGTTCTGCCAATAAGCGTCCCCGACCTGCGAAATCGAGGACATCCCGAACGCATACAGGTCCGCACCCCCATGGGTGCTGTACCCCTGGAAGTTGCGCTGGAGCGTGCGCTGGCGCTGGGCCACGGCCAGCTCGTCGGTCGGCCGCGCGAAATGGTCCATGCCGATGTACACGTACCCGGCGGCGGTCAGCTTCTCGATGGTCAGTTTCAGGAGCTGCAACTTGGTCTCGGGGGTCGGCAGGATCCCGGTGTCGAGGATCTTCTGGGCCGGCTTCATCCAGGGCACGTGCGCATAGCTGAACACGGCCAACCGGTCCGGAGCAAGGGCCAGGATCTCGTCCAGTGTTTGCGCGAACGAAGCCGGGGTCTGATGGGGCAGACCGTAGATCAAGTCGATGTTCAGCGCGGTGAAGCCCGCTTCGCGGATCCAGCCGGCGACGCGTTCGGTCAGGTCCCGCGGCTGGATGCGATGCACGGCCTGCTGGACCAACGGGTTGTTGTCCTGGACCCCGAGCGAGGCGCGGTTGAACCCGGTGGATCGCAAGGCCGCCAGGTGGTCCTTCGTGAGCTGGCGGGGATCGATCTCGACGCTCGCCTCCGCGTCGGGCGCGAACTGGAATTGCGCGTGGATCAACTCCCCCAGCCGCCGCAGCTGGTCCGGAGTGCAAAACGTCGGCGAACCGCCTCCGTAGTGGAGTTGGACCACGCGCCGGTCCGGGTGCAACCGGGGCGTCACCAGCGCCATCTCGCGGCCCAGGACCTCGATGTAGGCCGCGCTCCGGCGGGAGTCGGGGGTGATCACCGTGGTGCACCCGCAGAACCAGCAGAGCGACTCGCAAAACGGAAGGTGAACGTAGAGGGACACGTCGCGGGGCTGGCCGCTGGTGGCGGCCATGATCCCGGCCGCCCGGGCCGGCCCCACCGCTTCGCTGAACTGGGTCGCCGGCGGATAGGACGTGTATCTCGGTCCGGGCCGGTTGTATTTCCGGACCAGCTCGAGATCGACGTCAAGGCGGCTCATGCGAATCCCCGCACAGTATCCACCAGCGCCCCGAGGTTTTCCAGCGTGCTATCCGGGGGAACACCATGGCCGAGGTTGACAATGTGCCCGTTCTGGCCGCGCATGGCTTCGAGCAGGGCCCGGGTGGCCGCGGCGACCGTCTGGGGTGTCGTGGTCAGCAAGGCGGGATCGAGATTGCCCTGAACCGCCACCGACGCCGGCAGGCGTCGGCGGACCTCCGCGAGCGGCACCCCGGAGTCAATCCCGAGCACCCGCGCGCCGGTGCCGGCCAGCACCGGCCAGCTCGCGTGCAGCCCACGGGCAAAAAGGATCACCGGCGCTCTGCCTTCGAGGCGGGCGATGATCTCCCCGAGCCACGGGGCCGAGGCCTCCGCGAAACGCCGGTCGCCCAGCTCGCCTGCCAGCGTGTCGAACACCTGAACCACGTCCGCCCCGGCATCGAGCTGCAGCCGCAGGAACTCGGCGATCGCCTCCGTGAGCACCCCGGCAAGCCTCCGGTAGAGCGGCGGGTCGCTCTCGAGCAGATCCAGAGCGCGCCGCGTCCGATCCTGTCGGCTGCCGCCGAGCATGAAGGCGGCCAGGGTCCAGGGAGCTCCGGCGAACCCGATCAGGGCGGTCCCTTCGCCCAGGGCCTGCCGGGTCAACCGCAACGCCCCGGCCACATAGGCCAGCCGGTCCCGAACCCCGCGCGGATCAAGGCGCGCGATCGCCGCTGCCGAATCGAGCGGGAATTCCATCGCGACGCCTCCAGTGTCCGTGAAGCGATAGGGTTGTCCCAGCGCCTCGGCAATCACCAGGATGTCGCTGAACACGATGGCGGCATCAAACTGGAAGCGCCGGATCGGCTGGAGCGTCACCTCCGCCGCCAGCTCGGGGGTGCGGACCAGCTCGAGGAACGAGTAGCGACGCTTGAGCTCGCGGTACTCGGGCAGGGCGCGTCCCGCCTGGCGCATCAGCCAGACCGGGGGCCGGTCCACCGGGGCGCAGGCGCACGCCTCGAGAAAGCGGCGCCGGCTGGTCCACGGCGGTGTGGGCCGGCGCTCTCCCGCGGGGTCTGGACTTGGGATGGGGTTCATCGTCAGGCGACGCCACGGTTTGCGCGGCCGCACGGTCCCCGCTCGCCGGCAGCTATTCCCACTCGATGGTGCCGGGGGGCTTGCTGGTGATGTCGAAGACGCACCGGTTGACGCCCTTGACCTCATTGATGATGCGGCTCGAAAGCCGCTCGAGGAGATCGTGAGGCAGACGCACCCAGTCGGCTGTCATGCCATCCTGGGATTCAACCGCGCGGATGGCGATGGTGTAGTCGTAGGTGCGCTCGTCGCCCATGACGCCGACGCTTCGGACCGGGAGAAGGACGGCGAAGCTCTGCCACAGCCGGTAGTACCATCCGTGGCGTTTGATCTCCTCGACGACAATGGCGTCGGCCTGGCGGAGGATCTGGAGCCGGGGGCCGGTGACCTCGCCGAGGATCCGCACCGCCAGACCCGGTCCCGGGAACGGCTGGCGGTGAACGATCGCGTCGGGCAGCCCCAGCGCCTTGCCGAGCTGGCGGACCTCATCCTTGAACAGGCACTTGAGGGGCTCGACCAGCTCGAACCGCATCTTCTTGGGCAGGCCGCCGACATTGTGATGGCTCTTGATCAGAGCCGCCGGGTTGCCGGCGATCGGAATCGACTCGATGACGTCCGGGTAAAGCGTGCCCTGCGCCAGAAACCGCGCCGGACCCACGCGGCGCGTCGCATCCGAGAAGACCTCGATGAAGGTGCGCCCGATGATCTTCCGCTTGCGCTCCGGCTCGGTCACGCCGCGGAGGCGCCTGAGGAACTGGCGGGAGGCTTCCACACAGCGCAGCCGGATTTGAAAGTGCCGACCAAAGACCTCCCGGACCACCTCCGGTTCCCGTGCGCGCAGCAGGCCGTTGTTCACGAAAATGCAGGTCAGCCGGTCGCCCACCGCCCGGTGGAGAAGCGCGGCGGCAACACTCGAATCGACGCCCCCGCTCAGCCCCAGGATCACCCGCTCGTCCCCTACCTGCCGCCGGACCTCCTCGACCGCCTGATCAATGTAGTTGCGCATCGTCCAGGTCCGGCCGCAGCCGCAAATCTCATGGACGAAATTGGCCAGGACTTCCCTGCCTCGCGGTGTGTGCGCCACTTCGGGGTGGAACTGGAGACCGAGAAACCGCCGCGCGTGATGCTCGATCGCCGCGTAGTCCGAGTTCTCCGTGCGCGCGACCGAAACGAAGCCGCGCGGCAGCCGCGAAAGGCGGTCGCCGTGCGAGTTCCAGACGGTCAGGGTCTCCGGCAGCTTCCGGAACAGGAGGCAGGAGGGATCGGTGACTTGCAGGGTGCCCTTGCCATACTCCCGCTTCTGGCCCGGCTCAACCCGGCCGCCCAGGAAATGGGCCAGCAGCTGAACGCCGTAGCAGATCCCGAGGATTGGGATGCCCAGCTCGAAGATGCCGGCATCCGGCATGGGCGCGTTCGGATCGTAGACGCTCGACGGGCCGCCGGAGAGAATCAGGCCGCTGGGCGACAGGGCGTCGATCTTGGCCGCCGGCGTGTCGTACGGGACGATCGTCGAGTACACACGGCACTCGCGGATCCGCCGGGCGATCACCTGGGTGTACTGGGACCCGAAGTCCAGGAGGACAATCTGCTCGTTCATGAACCGCGGGTTCTCCTACGGGACATTGACGGCCTTCACCTGGCCCGAGCTCGGGTCATACTGATACTTCATGCCGGAAGGCAGGGCGGGCAAAGCGGGCATGTACTGTTTCGCGACCAGCTCGTTGAGATTGGTCGGGTACCGGTCTTCGGTGGCCTGGAACATCTGGATCGCGCGGGTCAGCGAGGCGAGGTCGGTGACCTTGGCCGCCTGGCGTTGGGATCGGGCAATGGCCCCCACGTAATCCGCGGGCGCGGTCAGCGGATTGCCGATCGGCGCCGCGTTGGTTTGAGCGGGTTGAGGCGCCTTCTTGCCGCACCCGGCCAGACAAAGGACGCCCACTCCAAGGGAGATCCACAGGGGTTTCATAAGGATGTGCTAATCGGCGTTGACGGCCTCCGGACATTCCATGAAGGCGTAGCAAAGCATGTGGCAGATGCCCATGTGACAATCCTCGACCCGGCCGTAGTGGGTGTCGTCGATGACGATCACCTCGTGGGCGATCTCCGCCAGCCGGCCGCGCTTGCCGCCGACGAGCGCGATGGTGTGCAGGCCGTTGGCCTTGCTCCACTCGATCGCCTTGACCAGGTTGGGCGAGCTCCCGCTCACGCTCATCGCGAGCACCACGTCGCCCGCCCGCGCGTAGTTCTCGAGGGGACGCACAAAGACGTCCGCATAGGTGTAATCGTTGCCGATCGCCGTGAGCCAGCTGACGTTGTCATTGAGCGACAGCACCCGGAACCGGCGCCCGAGCTTGTCCGAGGACCCCTTCCCGAGGTCGGTGGCGAAGTGCGACGCATTGGCCGCGCTGCCGCCATTGCCGAACACGAAGATCTGGCGATCGTCACGCCAGGCTTTCGCGAGCGTGCCCACCAGATGCGCGACGGCGGCCACCGGGATCGAGTCGAGGGCGGCCTTCTGCGCTTCCAGATAGCGCTTCGTCCAATCGTTCATGGGCTGACTCTAGCCCGCCTTGGGCCGGATGGCGAGCCCCGAAGGGCTTTCCCGATTCCCGCGGTCACTTGCCGGGGGACCGTTCCGCGAGGCGCCGGGCGTACACCTGGGCCAGGCCGCCCAGGGCGGTTTCCCGGTAAACCCGTGGCAGGGCGCGTCCCGTCTCGAGCATGACGGCCACCGCGTCGTCGAAGCTGATCCGGTGCAAACCGTCGGAGAGCATGGCGAATCGGGCGCAGCTCAAGGACCGCGTGGCGGCGTGGGCGTTGCGCTCGATGCACGGGATCTGAACCAGGCCCGCCACCGGATCACACGTCAGGCCAAAGTGATGTTCGAGTCCCATTTCCGCCGCATACTCGATCTGGCGGGGGGATGCGCCCAGGAGTTGGGCGGCAGCGGCCGCCCCCATGGCGCAGGCGGTGCCCACTTCCCCCTGGCATCCGACCACCGCGCCGGAGATTGACCCGTTGCGCTTGACCACGTTTCCAAAAAGACCCGCCGTGGCCAGCGCGCGCACCATGTCGTCGGTCGACACCCCGCGCTCCTTGCCGAAATGGTAAAGAATGGCCGGGAGCACGCCGGCCGCGCCGCACGTGGGGGCGGTGACCACCACGCCGCCCGCGGCGTTTTCCTCGGACACCGCGTAAGCGTAGGCTGCCAGCAACGCTTCGCTGCGGAACTCGGGCCCCAGGAGCGAGGCTTTGCGATGGAGCGAAGCCGCTTTGCGGGGCAGGCCGAGCCCTCCGGGCAGGGCGCCATGGCTCCGAAGGCCGCGCTCGACACAGTCTCCCATCACATTCCAGATCTCCCCCAGGTAGGCCCAAAGGTCGGGGCCTTCGCAGCGGCTGACGTACTCCCAGTAGGTCTCCCCGGCATGCTCGCAGGCGTCCAGGACCTCGCCGAGGCAGGTGAAAGGGTAGGGCGAGGCCTGGGCTTCCTCCCCGAGCAAGGCCCCCCCGCCTGCGCTGTGGTAAATGGTCTCGCCAAGACTCCGGCCGTCCGCATCCAGCGCCTCCAACCGCATGCCGTTTGGCTGCGGCGGCAGCTCGACGGCCGGTTCCCAGAGAATCTCGACTGGCCGGGGGGCGAGGGTCTGCGCCAGCACCCGATCCGTGAGATGACCCCGGCCGGTGGCCGCCAGGCTCCCATAGAGCGTCACGCGAAACGCCGTGGCCGCAGGATGCGCGTTCGCGAACTGCGTCGCGGCCCGCTGGGGGGCGATCGTGTGGCTCGAAGAGGGCCCACAGCCAATCCGATAGAGCTGGCGCAAGGAGTTCATGGGGCATCACCGGGATCCGGACGACTCGTATCCCCAACGCGACGGTGCGCTGGCCGGATCGTCCGATCGGCGGCGGGCCGGTCCTATACCTGGGTCCAGACTGCGGTGGCCCGGATCAGGGCGCAAGACAGGATTCCGGCCCTGAATCCTCGCCCGGCGCAGTCTGGACCCATCTCGGTCCATCCCGTTCATCCCGTTCATCCCGTCCTCCCCCACCGGGCAGGCAACGGATCACGGTCACCCGGGGGGGGGCAACTCTGAACCTGCTATGAGAGAGTCAAGATCTAAAACCCGAATCTGGTAGCCGCCGTTGCCGCCCCGACGGACGTTTGCTGTGCTTTCAGCTGATCGCAGACGGCTTCACGTTGGCGTTTTGCGTACGGGTCAAAGCCCCCCCTGGGG
>JAKQDD010000075.1 GCA_029556615.1 Verrucomicrobiota bacterium
TAAGGATCGCTGACCACGAAGGGCGCGGCGACGGCGAGCCCGGGCAGCGCAAGCGCGCAAAACAGCACGGCGAAGTACTTCTTCATTTCCGACCTCCTTCCGCATCGCTGCGGCATATCGTGATGGCCCGGCGCTTGTGCTCCGGGCTGGGGTGCGCCTCGACGTGCGGCCAGAACTCGGCGAGCTTGGCCGCCCACCACTTGCCGTCGCGGTGGATCGTGGTGAAGTCGCGGCCGCGGCGGATGTCCGGCGTGTCGTAGGTCTCGACCCAGAGGTTGCGGCAGGTGCGCCGGATCTCCCGGCAGATCGTGTCGAGCTTGGCCGGGTCCACCGTCATCATCACGCCGATGGAGATCCCCCAGTCGGCCACGGGGAAATCCGCCGGCAGGGCCGCCAGATCCGCGAGCGTGAAGGTCAGGCGATCCCCGTCGACAAGCGCCCGGGCCTCGTCCTCGAGGGCGACGGCCGAGAAGTCCACCATGTTGACGCGGAAGCCCATCTTGATCAGCTCCACCTCGGCCCGGCCCGTGCCGGAGCCGTAGTCGTTGATCGTCGCCCCCGGCTCCATGAGCTTCGTGTAGTGCGGGATCATGCGCTTGGCACAGCTGCCCTCGCGGTAGTGGCCGTGCTGCCAGACGTCGTCGAAGATCTCGGGGGTCGTCATCGCGTGTACACCTCGTATTTTGAGAGATCCGGATAGGGCAGCTCGATGTCCTCCATCTCCCTCGGCGTCCCGTCCAGGTGGTAGAACTGCGGCATCATGAGTAGGCCCCGGGCGGCCACCTCGGGCATCATGTAGAAATTCCACCCCAGCATGTCGAAGTGGTCGTCGTGGTAGCTGCACTCCCTGCGGCCCGAGTAGCGGGCCCGCTTGAACCAGAGGAAGGCCTCGTGGTCGTCCGTCAGGATGGCCCCGCCCTTGCCCAGCTTGAGGTGCTTGTAGGGCCCCGTGAAGGAGAGGCAGACGAGGGCGCCGCTGTACGGCTTGTGTTCCAGGTACATGCCGGCCGTGAAGCGCAGGGCCGAGTCCCAGACGTTCGAGCCCTCCAGCCGGTAGGCCCCCTTGAGCGTCCTGCCCTGGACGGGACGGAACCGCACGCGGGCTCCGGCGTGGAGGATCTCGCAGGGGACGCTCGGGTAGGTGCGGGCCGGGATCGTGATTTCCCTGCCCTGCACGCCCTCCCGCGTCAGCGCCAGGAAGAGGGCGTTGGACTGGTTGTCCACGGCGACGGCGTAGGGCGCCCCCGTGTAGCGGCACAGTTCCCGCTCGAACATCTCCGTGACGACGTGTGCCCCGTTTGCCATTACAGAAAAGCCCTTCTGATCCGGATGTGCTTCTCGTCTCCCCGCTCACAGATCCGCTCGTAGACCTGCCGGTGCATCTCCCGGGTGCGTTCGGCCATGACCTTTTTCGGCAGGCCGCTCCAGGAGTTCGCCCCGTGCTGGCGGCGGTAGACCGACGGCCGAATTCCCGGGATGTACTTGCAGGGGCCGTGCAGCCCCAGCATGACGTTCATGGGATAATCGCCGATGAAGTCGGTGAAATCCTTCCTCGCCTCGGCGTAGAAGTTGCGGAAGAGCTTCGTGCAGCAGCCGATGCCGTAGCCGACCAGCGAGAGGCCCACGAGCTCGTCGCCCGTGAAGTCCCGGGGGGCCTGCGAGTCCGGGAGGCGCAGGCCGCCCTGGTCGAGGATCAGGTAGTCGTGGTGGCACATGGCGTGCTCCGGGTTGGCCTCCATGAAATCCACCTGCCGCTGCAGCTTCCAGGGGTCCGTCCAGTAGTCGTCGCCGTCGCACAGCGCGATGTACTTCCCGCGGGCGGCCTCGTAGGCGTGGACGATGGGATAGACGCCCGTCTTGCTCAGCTGGTTCTCGCGTTGGAAAAGAGGAAACACCGCGTCCGGGTACGCCCTGGCCCAGGCCCGCAGCAGCTCTGGCGTTTTGTCCGTCGAGGCATCGTCGTGGACGATCACCTCGATGGGGAAATCCGCGACCTGGGCAAGGAAGCCCCCCATGGCCTGCCCGATGAAGGCCTCGTGGTTGTAGGTCATGCAGATGATGGAGACTACCGGCTGCATTGCTCCCTCAGTTCCTTCTCGAGCTGGTAGATCCGTTCGCTGGGCCGCTCCCCGATGCGCCGGGCCGGCGAGCCGGCGTAGACGCCCCAGGGCTCGAGATCCCGGATGACGAGCGAGTTGGCCCCCACGGCGCAGCCCTCGCCGATCGTCACGCCAGGCAGGACCGTCACATTGAGGCCCAGGATGCTGTGCTTGCCGATCCGGACGAAGCTGCGCTTGGCCCGGCGGAAGGGCGCCGGCACGGAGGGGTTCGTCAGGCAGTCCCCCTCGGTGAAGTGCTCGGAGCCCGTGACGATCTTCGTGCCGGACCCGTAGGACGTGAAGTCCCCCAGGACAAGCTCGCCGCCGCCGGTGAAGCTCGTGTGGCTGGCGATGTGGACGTAGTCGCCGATCCGCACCGGGGGATCCCCGGGCTTGCCGCCCACGATGAAGGCAAAGTCGTCGATGATGACGTTCGAGCCGATCTCGATGCCCTCGCGCAGCACGAGGCGCGCCAGGGGGTAGATCCGCACGTTCGCCCCGATTTTGCCGTATCCCCGCAACGGGTCCATCATCGCCAGTTCTCCTTCACCCAGTCGTCGTCCACCTCGTGGGGCTTGGGCCTCCCGTGGAAGGCCACGATCTTCGTCCCGCCGATGCCCTTGCGCTTCGCCCAGATCCGGTAGGAGACCACCCAGTCCTCGGGGAAGGTGTCGAACCGCGCGCCGTATTGCGGCTCGTTGAGCACGGTCTGCACGGCCATGGGCATCGGGCGGCCGGGTTTCGCCTCCAGGGGGTTCCACTGCGGCATCCCGGCCTTCACGTACTCCTCCCAGACGAGGGCCCCCGCGCCGTTGCGGATGAGCGCCGTCGAGGCGCAGGCGTGCGCCTCGCGCCCGGGCGGGCAGGCATCCGCCGGGTAGTCCTTCATGTAGGCGTGATCCGACGGGAAGCGGAGGATCGGGTCGAGGTCCCCCGTGATCACCTGGTCGAGGTCGAGGTAGAGGACGTCCTTCGTGTTCACGCCCGGGGGCTCGGGCCTCCAGAAGTACATGGCGCTCCACCAGTAGGGCAGGCCGATGTGGACGACGCGGATCCGGGGGTCGAGCGCCGCGAGCCTGTCGTGCACCCAGGGCCCCGCGTACAGGACGAAGTCGAAGGGCGCCGTCGTGTTGCGCGCAACCGAGGCGTAGAGCCGGTTGACGTAGTCGGGGCCGTAGTACTCGGATCCGTCCCAGACGGCCCCCACGGTGATCTCCTCGGGGCCGCCCAGGAACTCCCGCGTCCAGCCGCTCATGGAGAAGACGCGGCCCTTCACGCGCCCGGCCTCGGCTTCCCAGCCGGGCCGGAAGGCCTCGTAGGGGTTCCCCTCGGGGGCGTTGCCCGTGAGCGGGCAGCCGCAGAGGACGATCTTCCGGTAGCCCATCGTGATGCCGGCGATCGCCCCCAGGATGGCCGAGGAGCCCGAAACGGGCCCCAGGGGCTGGACGATGTCCGCGCCGGGGGCCTGCCGGTAGCAGACGAGCCGGTAGTCCAGGTTCCCGCCGAACCGGGCTCGGCGCAGGCGGATGGGCTCGATGTCCTCGGGGTGGTTCGTGGCGACGTACTTCAGCGGCAGGGCGCAGCGGTCCACGGCGTCCAGGCCGATCGCCATGACGTCGTAGCGCTCCGGCGCGGGAATCCTCGCGAGGTCCTCGCCGAGGCACGGGGCGGATCCCAGGATGAGAAGGTCCCTACACACCCAGCCACTCCTTCGTCGGCTCGCCGAGCAGCTCGCGGGGGAAGCCGCTCATGGCGCGCGTCTTGTCCTTGATCGCGGGAAGGCGCACTTTCCAGCCCTCCTGAAAGCGCCGGTAGCCCTTCTCGTCGAGCGGGGCCCCGCAGACCACGATCTTCGCGTAGCCCAGCCCCAGGCCCACCTCGACGCCCAGCATCGTCGAGGATCCCGACGGGGAGAAGTAGGGCCAGACCCGGATCTCGAGGCCGGAGACGGCCCCGTGGGAATGCTGCCGGTAGTCCAGGTTCCCGCCCGCCTTCGCGCGGCGCTCGCGGAACTGGGGGAACTCCTTGGGGTGGTAGCTCGCGGCGTGCTCGATGCGTCCCAGGTAGCGGTCGGCGCAGTCCAGGCCCACGGCCAGGAAGTCCCAGTCCGCGACGTCCATGGCGCCGCCCAGCAGGCGGATCATGTCCGTCTCCAGGCAGGGGGCCGATCCCATGACGACGAGGCGGTCCTTCATTTCGGTTTCCTCCGCCTGGCTGCCGCGGGCGCGTCCGCCGCCGTGTCGCTGTAGCTCGGCGCGGGGACCTCGCGGATCTGGATCGCGTTGAAGCGGATCGCCTTCTCGATCTTGTCGGGGGTTGCGCCCGGGATCCGGCACTCGCCCTCGAGGACGATCTCGCCCGGCGGGCGGAGCTCCTGCCCCAGGGGCCAGGGCTCCCGGAAGATGAGCTGGAAGACGGCCATGGTTCTCTCCTCGCTGAAAAAAGCCCTCCCGGCCCTCGACGACCGGGAGGGCTCCCGGTCACTTGTGAGCCTTGACTAGCTCAGGGTCGCCTTGCAGGCGTACTGCCAGTAGCCGTAGCCCGCATTGCAGATCCGCTTCGCACCGTAGAGGTGCTCGTTGTTTTTGAACTCGTGCTCCGATCCCTCGGCGATGGCGGAGATCGTGATCCCTTCCTCCTCCTGGAAGATGAGGGCGGAGGCCGGGGCGTCGGTGCGGAAGACCACGAAGGCGTCCGTGTCGGTCAGGAGCGGGTTGACGACGGCCCGGACATTGAAGCCGATCGCCGTCTCGGCGACCGTCAGGGCGTTCGGGTAGCTGCCCGATGACGAGTAGACGATGGGGGAGGCCACGGCGTTGACGCCGGCGTTGAGCATGTTGGTCGGCAGCATGACCAGGAACGACTTGGCGTTCGCGTTCATCGGCTTGCCGTTGTCGTCCTTGAAGCCGAACATGTGCTGGATGACGCTGCCGATGGCGGCGTTGAGCTCCGCGGTCGTCGGGGCCGTGGCGGTGCCCACGTTGAGGCTGGCGGCGTCCGAGGCCACCAGGTGGTTCGTCTGCGTCCCCGAGTTGCCCGTCGAGTGGTCGGTGTCGAAGAAGTACTGCCCGTCGTAGCAGAGGCCGTAGGTGCTCCCTCCGCCGTTGTCGATGAAGAGGCTCAGCAGCTCGGCCTTGAAGTTGACGGCCTGCTGGGCCAGCTCCGAGATCCGGATGTTGATCTGGCCGGTCTTGTCGCGGCGGATCCAGTCGACCGGCAGGCCCAGGGTGGCTTCCCAGGTCTTGTTCACGATCGTCACGCCGTCTTCCCGGATGCCCTTGGCCTGGCGGCCGCCGCGCCACTCGCGCATGGCCGGGGGCATGCCGAGCCACTTGTAGATTTCCGACGCCTGGTCGGAGTTGAACGTGCGGGCCACGAGATCACCCCAGCCCGTTGTGGAATATTCCTCGACCTTCGCGAAGAAGGTCCCGATGATGTCTCGCCTTCCGATTCCGGTTGCTCCCATGTTTCGTTACCTCCTGGGTGTCGTGGGGCCTAGGCGCCCGTCTGGTAGAACTCGATGACGCAAGTGTTGGTCTTCACATACCGATAGACGTGCCCGACCAGCTCGCCCGGCGACGCTGTCAGGGAGAAGGTGCCGTCGTCGGAGACGTAGACCTTCGAGCCCACGTCGGTGACGGCCACGCTCGCGAGGGTGACCTCCATTTTGCCCTTCGTGCGGACCTTCACGTCGATGGCGCCGTTCACCGCCACGGCCGAGTTGTCGGCCTGCTCGATGGCGAATCCCACAAAGCGGTCGCCGTCGACAAGGCCGCGGGCGTATCCCGAGGAGAGGCCGACGGCCGCCCCCTCGTAGATCTTCGTCGATGCCAGAACGGGATAGGCTCCAATGTCTCCGAGCTCGTAGGCCCGGGGGGTGTCTGCTGTAAGTGCCATGTTTTTCGTACCTCCTGGCGTTGATTGTGGTTGCGTTTAGGCCGGCGGCTGCTCCCAGCTCCGGACCTTCCCTTTGTTCTTCTCGAAAGAGAGGTAGGCCGCAAATCCGCCCATCTTGAACTCCTCGCGCAGCTCCGGGCTGCGATCCCACCGGATCTTCGCCTGCTGCTCGAGGGGCAGCTTCTCCAGCTCGGCCTCGGGGTCTTCCTTCTCGGGGGCCGCGGCGTCCTTCGCCGGTTTCGGCGCGTCTTCCACGAAGCTCTCCCGCTTCGTCTTGCGCAGCGCCGCCTCGGCCTCGAGGATCTTCTCCGCCGCCTCGGGGCCCGTCGTCTTGCCGTCGAAGGCCAGCTCGTTGACGAGCGCCTCGTGTCCGGGGATCACCTTCCCCAGGACGCTTTTGATGCGCCCGCGCTCGGCTTCCGCGCCTGCTTCCCGGCCCTCTTCGCGCCCCGTCTTGAGCCCCTCGGCGACGCCCGCGTCGAACCCGGCGCGGCGGATCTCCTCGTGGATCTCGGGGAAGGCGGCCTTGAAGGTCTCGGCCGTGAATTCCGTTTTTTCCATCTGTGTTACCTCCTGCAGTTCGTTGCCCGGATCCAGGCGTCCCTCGCCAGCCACCGGGAAGGTTCGGTTGAAAGGTCGGATATGACAGCGGCCAGGGTGGAAACACCGTCCACCAGGCCGGCTTCGATGGCCTGCCTGCCCAGGAAGAGGCGCCCGTCGGCCCAGGGGATCGTCTCCTCTTTGCCGGTCTTCACGGGCTCGATCGAGAGCTGCGGGCGTGCCCGCGCCACGTCGGCCAGGAAGGCGTTGTAAATGTGGTCGAGCATCTCTTGGATCGTGCGCCGGCCCGTCTCGGTGAGGGGCTCGTACTCGCTGGCGGCGCGCTTGTAGCGCCCCGCGGTGATCTCCGTGGTCTTCACGCCGATCTTCTCCTCGTAGCGGGAGACGTCGATGTGCCGGGCCACCACGCCGATCGAGCCCACGGTGACCGTGTCGCCAGAGATGTAGGCCCGGTGCGCCTGGGCCCCGATCCAGTAGGCGGCCGAGGCCATCAGGCCGTCGGAGAAGGCGACGAGGTTCTTGCCCTGGCCGCGGGCCGCGTGGATCTCGCGGGCCAGCTCCTGGGTGCCGTCCACGGCCCCGCCGGGGCTGTCGATGTAGAGCACGATCGAGTGGACCTCGGGGTCGGCCATGGCCGCCGCGAAGTCGCGGCGCACGAGCTCCGAGCTGACGCCGCCGGAGATCTTCTGGAAGATGTTCATGCGCTTCGAAATCACGCCGTCGACGGCCAGCACCGCCACGCCGTCCGTCACCTCGTAGGGCCTGGGCTCGTTGTTCAGGGGCCGCCCCAGCCGGGCCTCGACGGAGGCCAGGTCGATCTTCTCGCCCCGCAGGTGGGTGATGTAGATCTCCTGCAGCTCGACGAGCTTCTCGGGCATGATGGCCCAGGGCGATGTCACGATGTCGAGGATCTTCATGGCCTCTCCTCCCTCTTTTTGCTTCTCCTCTCCTCGACGTCCTCGTCCTCTTCGCTTCCGGGCTTTTCGGTTGCGGCCTTCGCGGCGGGCGCCCAGGGGATGCCCGCCTTCTCCAGGGCCGCCTTCTCCTTGCGGATCTGCCGCAGGTTCGTCTCGAAGTCCCCGCCCGTGAGCGCCGCCGTCTCCTCGGCCCGCGTCGACAGGGCAAGCCCGATGCGCTTCTCGGCTGCCGAGACCTCGTCGGTGGGGTTGATCTGCCCCGGCGAGGGACCGATCCACCGGGCCCCGCAGTAGGCCATCCGCACGAGCGGATCGGCGAAGAAACCCGGGGCCGCCAGCCTCCCCGAGGCAATCGCCTCGTAGAGGAAGACCTCGTAGACGGGCTGGTAGAAGCTCGAGACGAGCCAGGTGCGCCAGGTGGTGAAGTGCTTCCAGGCATCCAGCAGGGCCGCGCGGGCGGCGCTGTAGCTCGAGGTGAAGTGCTTGATGAGCACCTCGTAGGGGATCCCCAGGGCAATGCCGATCTGGCGCGTGATGGCCAGGAAGAAGGGGTCGAAGGCGGAGTTGGGCCGCTTCGGGTCGGCCACCTCGATGTCCTCGCCGGGCCGCAGCCCCACGATCGCGCCGGCGGCCAGCTTGAGATCCGTGTCCGACGCGGAGGCCCCCGTCTCCGTCGTGGGCTGCATGGGCATGGGCATCTCGCCCGTGCCGCTCTTGATGAAGACGGTGAACATGGAGGAGATGACGGCGGCCATCAGCTCGGCCTCGCTGTAGCGGTCGATCATCTTGAGCTGCTCGATGACCGGGGCGAGGTACGGCACGCCGCGCGTCTGGCCGGGCCGGCGCGGGCGGAAGTGGTGCAGGATGTTGGGCAGGCCCGTCTTCGCCCCCCAGGCGTCGATCTTCGTCCAGGTGCGCTTCGCCGCCGAGCCGGGCAGCATCATGCCGGGGTGCTGGTCCTGGATGTGGTAGCGCACGGGGGCGCCGTTGTCGTCCTTCTCGACGCCCTGGACGAGGCCGAACCGGTCGGCCTTGCCGTCCTCGTTGCTTACCCGGTCGGCCTCGATGACCTGCAGGCGCAGCCGGTAGGGCGTTGCGCCGCGGGCAAAGCGCGGCAGGTTCGTGAAGCAGTCGCCCGACTCGAGGGTCGAGCGGAAGACGAGGTTGGCGATCTCGTTGCCGTTGAGGGTCCGCGCGCAGTCCACCTCGCGGCTCTCGAAGAAGAGCTTCCACTCCAGCTCGGCCGCGGCCTCCCAGGCGTCGGCCTGCTCGTCGGTGAGGGTCAGGATGTCGCGGTTCAGGCGGGCCTGCAGGGAGAGGCCGGGGCCGACCACGTTGACCTGGTTGGTCTCGATGGCGCCGCCGGCCAGGGGGTTGCCCCGCACCAGGTCGCGGCTGCGCGAGCGCAGGGTGTTGAGGTCGAAGACGATGTCCGTGTCGGCGTCCCACGCCCAGGGCTTCCACTGCGAGGTCTGCCGGCGCGAGTACGAGGCGCCCGGCCAGCTGCCCAGCACGGACATGACGGCCCGCGACTGCAGCCGCCGCAGGGCCCGCTCCGGGGCGAAGTAGGAGACGACGCGGTCGACGGCGTTTTCCCGGATCGTTTGGCCGCGCACGGTGATCTCCTTCATACCGGCGTCCCTCCCCGGATGATGATCCGCCCGCCCGAGGTCTCGGAGGACGAGAGCTTCCGGACCTGGCTGTCCCAGAAGATGATGTTGTTGCGGATCTCGGCGGCGTCGGCCCGCGTGAGCTGGCGGCCGCCCACGGAGTAGGACTGGCCCGTGGCGACGGCCGTGTCGGCCGCGATCCAGAGGGCCAGCTGCGCTTCGGCCTGTGCGAGGGTGATGCCTGCCATGCGCTCCTTTTTTTGTGCGGGGGCCGGCTGACCAGGCCGGCCCCCGCGTGGAGAGAGGTAGATGACAGAGAGAGACGTTTCGAGGGGGAGCCTAGCACGGGGAAATCGGGCGGGACGGAAACGGACAGAAACGGACGCAAAAAAACAGCGCACGGACCAATAAGGATGTTGACATTATTTTTCACCTGCTTCTGGGGCATCGTTTATCATGGTGCGGATGAACGCATCAAAGTCATCCACATGAACCCAGTACTCGCCGTTGATCTTTTTGATGGGGCAACTGTCTTTGGTAAGCAGCCAGTAGAACGTGACCTTACCAAATTGATAGGCCCTACAAATGCGATCTCTACCCTTGATGACTTTGCTTTGATTCTCTGCGCTCATCGCCTCTCCTCCCTGTTGATTCCTGAACTGATGACCCTTCGCCCCTGGCCCTGCGCCTTCATCGCGTCGGCGATCAGCCGCAGGCCGCCTCCCGGGAACTCCATCTCCACGCAGGCCGCCGCCAGGATCTCGGCGTCCAGCAGGTGGTTGGGCCGCTGGTGGACGTTCACCCACTCCTCGTGCCCCTTCTCGTTGCGCTGCTTCTCCTCGGCCAGGATCTGCGCCGCGTAGTCCGACCCCGTGCCGGCGTGCAGGAACGTGGCCCCGGGCAGCTCCCGCGTATCGGGGCCGGCCGCCAGCTGCAGCCGGTAGTGGAACTGGTCCTTGGCCTTCGTCGTGTCGACGGAGAGCACCCGCAGCCCGGCCGGCAGCTTCTTGCCCCGGGAGGTCATGAGGACCTCGGCGCCGAGCTTGAGCATGCCGGGCATGGCCGAGCTGGCGCCCTTGGTGCCCCAGAGCGCCACGCCGCCGCGGCCCCGGTGCCGGAGCACCCAGAGATAGGTCTCGTCGGTCATCGTCATGTCCTCGAACTTCTCGCCGCCGCCCGTGTCGATGCAGACCCGGAAGATCCGCGCGGTGCGGCCCGTGTCGGCCACGGGGTAGACCGTCTCGAAGATCAGCTTCTCCAGCTCGGCCCACGTCGCCAGGAACCCGTAGTGGATCGTCCAGCTCGTGCCCGTGGCGGCCCAGGCCTTCACGACGAACCAGAAGCCGTTCTTCTGCACGTCCACCCCGCAGGTAAGCAGCAGGGTCTCCTCGGGCGCCGTCTGCGCCGGCAGCGGGCAGCGGGCCGCCAGGATCGTCTCCTCGCTGCCCGAGAGGACGGTGAGCTTCCAGGGCTCGGCCAGGTGCTTGTTGTGAAAGTCCTTGAACTTGTTGATGTCGGCCAGACCCCGCAGAAACGCCGCGGCCACCTCCGAGAGCGACACGAAGGGCGAGAGCCACGACGGCAGGTGGAAGCCGATCTTCATCGGGCGCCGGGCCCGCAGGGCCTCGAAGAGCTTCAGCCCCGAAACGCGCTCCCGCCAGCCGCCGGCGCGCACGGCCGCGTCGCGCTCGTAGTCGTTCCAGGCCGCCAGGCAGTGCGGGCACTCGTACCATGCGAGCCGCCCGGCCTCGATCGCGGCGGGGTCTTCGGAGTGGATCTTCCCGTCCGGCCCCGGCTCGGCGGCCCGGGGCCACTTGATTTGCCGGAACTCCATCTTCTGGTCGGCGCCGCACGCGGGGCAGCGCACCCAGTAGTCGAAGACGAGCTGCGCCTCCGTGGTGAGCGCTTTCCATATGTTGCCCGTCTCCGTCGTGGGCGTGGAGATCTTCCAGACCTTGCGGTTGTAGCGGTAGGTGATCGTGCGGGCCTCGCCCAGGGAGATCGGGTCGGTCTCCTTCTTGCCGGCCGTGTCGACGTACTTGTCGACCTCATCGAAGAGCAGGTAGCGGATCGGCTTGTTCGCCAGCCGCGCCGCCGAGCGGGCCCAGGCGATGTAGATGGGCATGTGCTGCAGGTTGATCCGCAGCGACGAACTGTCGTCGTCGATGCCCGTCAGGTAGCCCCGCAGCCGGGGGCTGCCCTTGATCATGGGCTGGATGCGGTCCTGGCTGTTCTCTTTGCCCGTCAGCTCGTCAGGGTAGATGCACAGGGCGGGGCCCGGGTCGCGGTCGATGGCGTAGGCCAGGCAGTTGAGGATGGCCTCGGTGCCGCCCACCTGGGGCGACTTGCACAGGATGGTCGTCTGCACCGACGGGAACCACGCGGCATCCATGATGCCGGCCAGGTAGGGCGTCACCTCGTTCTTCCAGCGCCCGGGCAGGACCGACATGGTCACGTAGCGGTAGCGCTCGGCCCAGCGGCTCACGGGGATCCGCTTGTGCTTGCGGAAGACCTTCTTCTCGGGCTCGCTGAAGACGATGCGCAGGCGCACCGTGCCGGCGGCCTCCCGGAGAGCCTCCGGCAGCCAGGGACGCGATCGGTCGATGTGGATGGGGATGGGCATGTTTATTGTTCCTCCGTTTGCGCCAGCGGCCCTTCTTCCTCTTCCCCCTCGATCACCAGGTCGAACTCCTTCGCCGCGGCGTAGCCGTTGATGTGCTCGTCCAGGTCCCGGATCATCGCGTTGATTAGCTCGCCCACCCCCTTCAGGTCCCCGCCGGTCATCCGGACCCAGTCGGCCGCCCGGCTCTGGATCCAGTGCTTCAGCCCCGCCTCGAGGATCCCCGCCCGCCCGGCCAGCCACTTCTCGACGTCTGCGCGGTCGATGAGCTTCCCTTCCTCGACGTCGTTCTGCCGCTTTATTTTTCTCGTTTTTTCCTTCTGCTCTTCGTATTCCTCGAGGAGCTTCTTTTCCTGCAGCTCGTCGAGCCGGTCCTTCACCTTGCGGCCCGTGGACTGGCGCTTCAGCCAAGTGCGGGCGTAGCGGTCGACGTCCTTCTGGCGAAACTGCCCGTTCTCCTTCGGAAAGAACTTTCCCTCCTTGCGGTGCCGGTAAACCGTCGACTTCCTTGCAACCCAGCCGCAGGCGGCGAGATATTCGATCACCTCGTCGACGTTGTCGAAACATCTCTCCGGGGACTCTTGCGTATTGTCCGTCATGGGATCAGGTTCTCCCAGCTGATCTCGCCGGCCGGGTGCCCCAGGATGTAGTCCCGCACCTGCGGGTCCTGAAAGACCAGGTGGTTGATCCGCCCGCCGACGTACTTGCCGTCCCGCAGGACGGCGAATCGCTCCGGCGTGTTGATGATGCGCACGCCCGGGTTCTTGCGCAGCAGCTCGCGCAGCTCCATCACCGCCGCCGGAAGCTGGGCCGAGAGGATCCCGCCGGATGTCGGACTTGTCTCTCCGGCGGTCCCTTTCCTCTCGGGCGCCGCGGCTTTCTTCGCGGCTGGTTCCTCGATGGTCAGCGCCGGCGGCAGCCCTGCCCGAATCCACCGGTCAAGGTCCGTCCCCATCGCGAACGCCTCGCCGGGGTCCTTCCCCTGGGGCACGGGCCAGCGGTCGCAGCGGCCGAAGTGTTCCTTCCACCAAGCTGTGGCCTTCGCACCCGGATCGTCGTAATCGATCGAAACGAGGATCTGCAGGGCCCCGCGGAGGACCTCGACGGCCTCGGCGTCCGGCTTGGCAGAGACCGAACCCAGCCCCACGGCGCCGGCGAGCCGGTTGTTGGCCATCACGGCAATGGCATCCAGCTCGCTTTCGACAACGACGAATGCGCGGCGATCCCTGCCCAGAAGCATGACGGACTTCGAGGATCCCGGCAGGACGATATACCGGCGATCGGCCTCGGGGCGGCGGATCCGTATTCGATGGATGACCCCGTCGCGGATGTAGGGGATTACAAGCCCCACGGGGATCCAGAGCGCCTTTGGCTTGCCGTCGTCGCGGCGCTCCTCTGCAAGGCCCCAAGCGCTGCGGGCCCGGTAGATGTCCCTGCCGTCCTCGCCGGGGTTCCACCCGAGGCGGTAGTCGGCCGCGGTGCCGGCGTCGATGCCACGGGCCGCCAGCCAGGCGAGGGCCTCGGCGTTCTTCTCGAGATGCCCCTGGGCCCAGGCAATGAATGTCTCGGCGCGCTCCTGCCAGATCTCGCCGGGGGCCGCGGATGTCTCCGGGTTGAACGCCGGCTTCGGCCTCGGCACGTCCGGACGCCACCCGGCCGGCCGCTCGGGCACATTGATCCGGAGCTCGTTGCAGGCCTGCCGGAAGGTCATTCCCTCGAAATCGATCAGAAACTGGATGTTGTCGCCGTACTTCCCGCAGCCCTTCCCGGGCCGGCACCAGTAGCTTCCGCCCTCGCGCTGGTTCGGCCAGACGTGAAAGCGGTCCTTCCCGCCGCAGCCCGGGCATGGGCCCTGCCACTCCCCGCCGTGGGTGGAAGCGGCCTTGCGAAGTTGCACCCGCTTGCCGGCCAGCTCCAGGACGTTTTTCATCGGCTTCCCCTTTTCAAACCCTCCCTCTTTTTTCCTTTTTTATAACTATTTAATTTCATTCCAATAATAATGATTCTATTTTATAGTTCCCCCCTGGAAAGTAGCCTTTGGGGAGGGTTGGAGAGATTTTTCACTATTTAATCGCACGAAACTTTTTCAAAAACAGTTAGCCGGGTAAAAGGTTGAAAAACGCTCCAACCCTCCCTCTCCAAATTTTGATGCCATCCATCCACGTCGATCCCCGAATAAAACCGGCACCTTGAATCCATGTCGGCAGAGCCCTGATAACAGGGATAGTTTCTGGAGGGTTGGGGAGGGTTGTAGATACAGGGAGGGTTTTTTACCCTTTCTTCTTTTTTTTGCGATTTTTCAAAAAACAACAGAAAACCCATATTAACCCTCCAACCCTCCCTGATTGCCGGCCAGGGCGATGCCGTGATACATGACGACGCCCTCGGACTTGTTCTTCTCGTACTTCTGCGAGAGCTGTTTTCCGAACCAGGTGCCGCTGGGCTCGTTCTT
>JAKQDD010000080.1 GCA_029556615.1 Verrucomicrobiota bacterium
GATGCCGCATCCAGTCCAGCGGAACGGTGCCGCAAACAAGGTGACAGACTCATAGTCTCCACACGTGTTTCACAAGTCGAGGACTCCACGACTTTTCCCAGACTGCGCTGGGAACATGGGCTTCGCCTGCGGCGAGCAGCACCGCCGGATCGCGCGGGCAACATCGACAACATGTTGGTAGATATTCTCTGACAAGGGGCTAGCCCCCCCCGCGAACAGCTCCCGCGCCGCCCTCACCCGGGGCGGCTCCAGCATCGCATTGCAGTCAGGTCAGCGCCGATACGCCTTCACGAACTCAATGCACCGGGTGACGTCGGGCACGCTGTTGTCCCAGTTGTGCTCGTACTCGATGGACAAGTTCCCCGCGAATCCCTGCGCCTTCAGCTCGTCCAGGCACTCCTTGATCCCCGATACCCCGGTCCCAAACGGGACATCGTGCGCCGAGTTCTTGCCGAACTCGTTCAAATCCTTGAGGTGCACGCTGATGATCCGGCCCTTGAGCATGCGCAACGCCTCGACCGGCTTGATCCCCGACCGGGTCCAATGCCCGGTATCGGCGCATGCCCCCACGCGCGCGTCACGGCCCTTCACCAGTTCCAGGATGTAATTCGGATCCCAAACCTTGTAGTTGGGGTTGTTGGGCTGCCGCGGGTGGTTGTGATAGGCCACGCCAATGTTGAACTCCTTGGCCAGCTTCTCGGCCGTGTCAATCGCGTCCGTGGATTCCGTGGTCACGGCGCGCATGCCCATCTTGCGCGCGAACTCGAAGACTTTGCGGGCTTCGGCCTCGTCCTTCGAGATGCCGACCACGCCGTAGTTGACGGCTTTGACGCCATGCTGTGCCAGCTTGGCTTTGACCTTGGCGATCACGTCGTCGCTGGCGTTGTGATCCCAACGCACGTTCCGCTCTTCCTTGCTCAGAGCCTGGCCCGGATAGAACTCGATCACCTTGGCGCCGGCTTGGGCGGTCTTCTCGATCGCCTCAAACACGGTGAACCGATTGAACGTGTACGCCTGCAAGCCGATCGCAAACCCGTTGACGAGGTTCTCAGGGGGAATGCTCGGCTGGGCGAGCGCCGTCGTTCCGGCCGCCACCGCCAAGACCACGGTCAACCCGCCCGTTCGGATCAGAGAAACGATAGTATTCATGGCATCCAAATCCGCATCGACGTTGTCCACCGCCCCCGACCGGCCTTCCCCTTCCAGGGCGCCTCTCGAGAGCCAACCCGACTCCACCCGCAAGCGACCGTCGTGTCAAAGCAAAACACCGCCCCGCAATCAGAGCGGGCGCGCGACTGGATTCCGGATTCAGGTCGCCAACGGATGACAACAGGGTGACAGGTTAACAATCCCCACGTTTTCAACATCCCCCGGGATCTCGTCTCACGCCCCCACCCCCCCCGTCCGACTGAAACCACCCGCCACACTTTGACGTCTGGATTTGCGTATGCGGGTGATGATACGATCCCGGCGTTCCGCTTTGCCCCCCGGAGGGGCTGACGAGCAGACAGTCCATTCCACAACCAGCCACCGATGCTCATGAACGTGTTGCGGCGGTTTGAGGTCCTGCTCGGTGTCGCGGTCGGCGCCGGCCTGCAATGCGCCGCCGCGGCCATTCCCTTCGAAGGACCTGTCGCGCCTGCTCCCAACGGGCGGATCGATGAGTGGATCTTTGCCCAAGTCCAACAGCGTCACATCGGACCGGTGACCCTCTGTTCCGATGCCGTCTTCGTCCGCCGGGTTTACCTGGACGTGATCGGCACCCTGCCGACCCCCGACGAACTCCGCGCTTTCTACCAGAACCGTTCCCCGGACCGGCGCCGGGCGCTCATTGATCGTCTGCTCGACCGCGAGGAGTTTGCCGACTACTGGGCGCTTAAGTGGGGCGACCTGCTCCGCATCAAGGCCGAGTTCCCCATCAACTTGTGGCCCAATGCCGTCCAAGGCTATCACCGCTGGGTCCGGACCTGCCTGCTCGAAAACACCCCCTACGATCGGTTCGCGCGCGACTTGCTCACCGCCAGCGGCAGCAACTTCCGGGTGCCCCCGGTGAATTTCTACCGGGCCGTCCAGGGCCGCGATCCGGCAGCCATCGCCAAGGCCGTGGCGCTCACCTTCATGGGCGCCCGCGCCGAATCCTGGCCGCCGGATCGCCTCGCCGGCATGGCCGCGTTCTTCGCCTCGATCGGCTTCAAGTCCAGTGCGGAATGGAAGGAGGAAATCGTCTTCTTCGACCCGGACGCAGCCCGCAACACCAACGCGGCCACGACGGCGCCCCGGGCGGTCCCGCTCTTTCCCGACGGCACCCGCCCCGGAATCGGCCCGGATCAGGACCCGCGCAAGGTGTTTGCCGATTGGCTGACCGCCCCAGACAACCCGTGGTTCGCCCGCGCCATCGTCAACCGGATTTGGTCCTGGCTCCTCGGCCGCGGCTTGGTCCATGAACCGGATGATCTCCGGCCCGACAACCCGCCATCACATCCCGAACTGCTCGCCTGGCTGGAACAAGAACTGGTCGCGCATCAGTACGACCTCAAACATATCTACCGACTCATCCTGAACTCGCGAACCTACCAGCTCTCCTCGGTCCCGCCGCAGGGCCCCCCGCCGCCCGAGGACAGCTTCGCCCGCTATCCCCTCCGCCGACTCGAAGCCGAGGTGCTCATCGATGCCTTGTGCAGCATCACCGGCACAACCGAAAAGTACTCGAGCGCCATCCCCGAGCCGTTCACCTTCATCCCGGAACGCCAGCGGTCCATCGCCCTCGCCGATGGCAGCATCACCAGCCCTTTCCTCGAGATGTTCGGCCGCCCCCCCCGCGACACCGGGCTCGAATCCGAACGCAACAACCGGACAACCGCCTCCCAGCAGTTGCACTTGCTCAATTCAAGTCATATCCAGCGCAAGCTCGAACAAAGCCGCAAGCTCCGCACCCTGCTCCAGGCCGGTCCCAACCCGCGCGAGAGCCTCAACCGACTCTACCTGACAATCCTCTCCCGATACCCGACCGACACCGAAGCCGAGGCTGCCAGAGCCTACGTCCAGTCCGGCAACACTCCCGCCCGGGAGGCCATGCTCGACGTGGCCTGGGCCCTGATCAACAGCCCCGAGTTCCTCTACCGCCACTGACGCCATGAACCCGGCACTCAACTTCCCCACACCCCCGACCGCCGCGCCAGCACCGGCCACGACCCCGAGCCGGATCACCCGACGCACCGCCATCCAACGAGCCCTCCTGGGCAGCGCCGGCCTCCTCGTGAGCCCCCGACTCGGCTTCACCGGCCCCGCCGCCCCCGCTTCAGCCCCCGCCAAAGCCGTCATCCAAATCTGGATGTGGGGCGGCCCCGCGCACCTGGACACCTTCGATCCCAAGCCGGCAGCCGGCAACGATTACTGCGGCCCGCTTACCCAGCCCATCCGCACCAACGTCGACGGCATCATCATCGGCGAACTCCTGCCACTCCTCGCTCAGCAAGCTGACAAGTACTCGATCATCCGCAGCATGACCCACGGTAACAATGGACACGAGACCGCCGCTTACATCGTCCAAACCGGACGCAAGCCCGGCGGCAGTCTCGTCTTCCCGAGCGTCGGTGCTGTGGTCTCCCTCTTCAAAGGCTACAATGCCGGTTACCAGGGGCTCATCCCCCCCTACATCGTCCTCACCGAACCCCAAGGCCGATTCTCCGAAGCCGGCTTCCTCGGATCGCGCCATAAACCGTTCGCCACCGGCGGCGATCCGGCACAAAAACGCTTCGTCGTCGAAGGGGTCGTCGCCCAGGGCATCTCCGACCAGCGCCAAAAGGACCGCCGCGCCCTGCGCCAGCGCCTCGACACCTTGGGCCAGGCGATCCAACATGACCCCCAGCTCGAGGCTTTCGCCCAGTGCGAGAAACAGGCCTATGACCTCATCCTCGGCGACGCCGGCAAAGTGTTCGATCTCGACCAGGAGACGGCCGAGATGCGCGACCGCTACGGCCGGAACACGTTCGGTCAGTCCTGCCTCATGGCCCGCCGCCTCGTCGAGCGGGGTGTACCCTACGTGACGATCAACTCGAAAGGCTGGGATACCCACAAGCAGCATTTCCAGGCCATGCGCCGACGTCTGCCCGAGGTCGACCGCGGGCTCGCCACGCTCTTCCAGGACCTCTCCGAACGCGGACTGCTGGCCTCGACTATCGTCTGGTGGAGCGGCGAGTTCGGCCGCACACCCAAGGTCCAGTGGGAACCGCCCTGGGATGGCGGCCGCGGCCACTACGGCCGGGTCTTCTCCGCCGTCGTGGCCGGAGGCGGCTTCAAAGGCGGCCGCGTGCTCGGCGCCTCCGATGCCCGCGGTGAAGAGGTCAAGGAGCGCCCCGTCTACCCCTGCGACCTGATCGGTACCATCTACCAACTCCTCGGCATCGACCCCGACGGCAAACTTCCACACCCCCAAGGCCTCGATATCCGCGTCACACCGTCCCGGGCCGAGGACGACAACCAGGGCGGCCGCCTCCAGGAACTCGTGTGAACCCGTCCCGAACCATCGACCCGAACCAGGCTGCGCGCCTCCACGACGACCCGAGCACGGCCTGGATGCATCCCGCCGTCTTGCCGCGGTTCGCCCGAACCGCCGGCGCTCTGGCAACGCTCGTGCTCCTGCCGCTCGCGCTCGCCCAACGCGCCCCGCACATCGGATATGCCTACCCGGCCGGCGGACAACAGGGTGTCAGCCTCTCGATAACCCTCGGCGGTCAGGCCCTCGACGGCGCCACCAACGTCTTCGTCTCCGGCGACGGCGTCCAGGGCGTCGTCCTCGAACATCGCAAGCCTCTCAGCCAGCGCGAGTTCATCCTGCTCCGGGACAAACAAAAGGAACTCCTCGACCGCAAGGCCGCCGCCAAGTCCACCGCCCCGGCATCAACAGCCGCCGCCTGGACCGACGCCGACGAGCGAGCCCTCGCCGAGATCCGCAAAAAACTCGCCAACCCGCCCAACCGCCAGGCCAATCCCGCCCTCGTCGAGACGGTCACCGCGCGAATCACCCTCTCCCCGGACGCCGCCCCCGGCATGCGCGAGATCCGCCTCAGCACCACCGGCGGACTCTCGAACCCCCTGTCGTTCCACGTCGGCGCCCTTCCGGAACATAAGGAACAGGAACCCAACGATCCGCCAAACGCGGATCGAATCGAGAACCCGCTCCCCGTGCTGGTGAACGGCCAGATCCTGCCCGGCGACGTCGACCGCTTCCGATTCACCGCACGCCGCGGCACAAGGCTCGTCGTCGCCGCCCAGGCCCGCGAGCTCGTTCCTTATCTCGCCGACGCCGTCCCCGGCTGGTTCCAGGCCACCCTCGCCCTCTCGGATCTCAACGGCAAGGAACTCGCCTACGTTGACGATTTCCAGTTCCACCCCGATCCCATCCTCTGCTGTGAGATCCCAGCCGACGGCAGCTACGTCCTCGAAATCAAAGACTCAATCTACCGCGGACGCGAGGACTTCGTCTACCGCATCGCCATCGGCGAACTACCCCTCGTGACGAGCGTCTTTCCCCTCGGCGCGCGTGCCGACGCGCCGATAACGGTGACCCTCAACGGATGGAACCTCCCTGCCCCGCGCATGGATCTCGATCCCACCAACCGGTCGCCGGGTATCACCCCCCTGCCGGTTCCCGACGTGACTTCCGGGTTCACCTCCGTCCGCTTCGCCTGGGATGACCTCCCCGAATGCCTCGAGAAGGAACCCAACCAGCCCGCCGACAACCCCCAATCCCTCGACCTCCCGCAGATCGTCAACGGCCATGTCAATCCCCCCGGCGATATCGACAGCTTCCGCTTTCATGGCCGCGCCGGCCAGATCGTCGTCGCCGAAGTCACCGCCCGCCGATTGAACTCTCCGCTCGATTCCTTGCTCCGGCTCCTCGATGGCTCCGGCCGCGAGCTCGCCCGCAACGACGACTCCGAAGACAAGGGCGCCGGCCTCTTGACGCATCACGCCGATTCGCGAATCCTCTTCACCCTCCCGGCCGACGGCCCCTATACCCTCCATCTCGCCGACGCCCAGCGGCAGGGCGGACCCGCACACGCCTACCGCCTCCGCCTCAGTGCGCCCCGGCCCGACTTCGCCCTGCGCGTCGTTCCCTCCAGCATCAGCGCCCGGCCGGGCGGCACCGTCCCCCTCACCGTCTACGCGCTGCGTCAGGACGGCTTCGACGGCGACATCACCCTGGAGCTCGCCGACGCGCCTCCGGGCTTCCGGCTCGGCGGCGCCTGGGTGCCCGCCCGCCAGGATCAAATCCGCGTCACCCTCACCCTCCCTCCGACGCCGCCCAAGTCCGCCGCTCTTCGCATCGAAGGCCGCGCCACCGTCGCCGGCAGGGAACTCCGCCGCGCTGCCGTCCCCGCAGAAGACCTCATGCAGGCGTTCGCCTATCGCCACCTCGTTCCTGCTCAGGACCTCATGGTCGGCGTCGCCGGCTCGAGCCGCCCGGGCCCCTTCCTGCGCCCCCTCCTTTCAGACCCCGTGAAGCTCGCTCGAGGCGAGACCACCGAGGTCCGCCTCGTTGCCCCCCGGCGAGCCGCCACGGATCGCACCCGCCTCGAACTCGCCGACCCGCCGGAAGGCATCGCGCTGCGCGACGTCAAACACACGCCGCTGGGCATGACCCTCGTGCTGGCCGCCGACGCCGCCAAGGCGCCGCCAGGACTAAAGGGAAACCTCCTCGTCAACGTCTTCGCCGACCGACCCGCCGCCACCGCCCCAGGCAGCCGGACCAACCGCCCCGCCGCCACCCGCCCCCGCACCCCCACCGCCCTCCTCCCCGCCATCCCGTTCGAGGTGGGAGAATGACCGGGGCGCTCAACCCGACGACAAAAGAAATGCCGGAGTTGTGCCGGAGCTGCTGCGTTGACGGTTCTTGCCCGGGCAATCCGGATTCGAGAGAATGCAGTCCATGAGCCCTCCTTCCGGAGTCTTGCGTCCGTTCCTTGGCAGCACCGTGCTTTGGCTCGCCCTCGCCGGACTTCACGCGGCGGAACACCTCGACCGGGGCGTTGTGGCGCTGCCCCGCAGCGATGGCAGTGTCTATGTCGGCTGGCGCCTCCTGGCCTCCGATCCGCCCGACGCAGCATTCAATGTCTACCGGGCCGAGTCTGCACAAGCGGCCCGCACCCGGCTCAACGCGCGACCGATCACGGAGTCCTGCAATCTCGTGGATCCAACCGCAGGGAACGGACGGCCGTTCTACACCGTCGAGCGAATAGGCTCCGGCGGGAGCGAGCAGCCGGCGGCGGGAGTCCAAGCCGCAGCCGGTCCCGGAGATTTCGTCCGACTCAAACTCGACGGCCCATGCCGCGCGCAAAAGGTCGGTCTCGCGGACTTCGACGGCGACGGCCGCCTCGATTACCTCGTCAAAAAGCCGGACTTCAACACGGATCCGTACCAGCAGCCGGGCTACTGGAAGAAGAGCGAGGACACCTACAAACTCGAAGCGTACCGTCATGACGGCACGTTCCTGTGGCGTTACGACATGGGCTGGGCAATCGAGGAGGGAATGTGGTACTCGCCGATCGTGGTCTATGACCTCGACGGCGACGGCAAAGCCGAGGTGTTCTGCAAGGCGGGCGAGGGCGATCCGCGGGAGCCCGCCGGCCACGTGAGGAGCGGACCCGAATACCTGGTGATGCTGGACGGAGCGACCGGCCAGGTGAAACAGCGCCGGCCCTGGCCAAACCGCGAAGGCTTCGACGACTACAACTACTACTCCCGAAACCTGCTCGGGATCGCTTACCTCGACGGCCGACGCCCCCACCTGATCGTCGAGCGCGGCACCTACAAGATCATCAAGGTCCAGGCGTACGATCCCGCCCTCGCACTCCAGTGGTCGTGGGAAGCCAGCGGCGAGTACCAAAGCTATCGCGGCCAGGGCATGCATGGCATGCACGCCGCCGACGTGGACGAGGACGGACGGGATGAAATCGTGATCGGATCCGCCGTGCTCGATGACCACGGCAAACCTCTCTGGAACCGGCGCAAGGGACATCCCGACGCCTGCTACGTGGCCGACGTCGACCCGGCCCGGCCCGGCCTCGAGATCTTCTACGGCATCGAAACCGGCCGGCAGAGCAACACCGTCTGCCTCGTCGAGGCCCGGACCGGCACCATGCTCTGGGGTAACCCGGAAATCACCGTCCACGTCCATAGCCAGGGGATGGTCGGCGACATCGACCCCTCCCATCCCGGCATGGAGTGTTACGCCGGCGAAGCCAAGGGTGGCACCAACTACTGGCTCTACAGCGCTCAGGGCGAGCGGCTCTCGGATCAGAGCCTGGGCGAGCTCGCCCCCAAAGCCGTCTTCTGGCTCGATGGGCCCACCAAGGTCTTCATCGTGGGCAAGACGATCTACCGCTGGCCCCGGGAGAAGATCGGTGAAATCGAGGGCCGGATCGTGGCCATCGCGGACTGCCTCGGGGACTGGCGCGAGGAAGTCATCACGGCGCTCGACGGCGAGGTCCGGATCTACTCGACCACCGCGCCCGCCACCAGCCGTCGGGTCTGCCTGATGCAGGACCGCCTCTACCGGACCGACGTGGCCATGCAAACTATGGGCTACTTCTACCCGCCCCAACACGGCGGCACGCCCCTGGAAACCGCTCGCTGACCCGCATTCACCAGCGGTAGACCCAGCCGTTCGAAAGCGGCCGGGAGCTGCCGCATTTCCGCCTTCGCCGAGGCTTCCGCCTTCGGCAAGCCTGCGACGTGACAAGACTGTGAGTCTGTCACTCTATCATCCGACCCCGCGGATTCTCGCGGATTCTCCCCGACAACAGGCGATTAGCCATCCAGCGGCATGAGGAGCAGGAAGATGCGGCGGCGGGTTTCATCAGACAAGGACGACAAGGTGCCAGGTTCATAGTCGGCCGGCGCCCGCAATCCACCTTGCAGCGCCGCTCATCGTGGCCTTATCGGTTCATCATCCGGCGAAGACAGCAGGTCCGTGAGCCTCCGCCCCGGCTCGCGGACCCGGTCTGGACACCCCGCGCGCAATCCTTCCCCCCCGGCCCCTGCCGATCTCGAAGCGTTGGCGATCTGAAAAGGGGCTTTCTTCCTCTGGCTTCCTGGCCGACCGCCTCCCCGCCTACCCCACCGCGTCCACCCGCAGCTCCCGCAGCGTCATCAAGTGCCCCAACGCCGCCAACCCCCGCATCGGCCGTGCCCCCGCCCACACCGGGCTCAAGTCGATGTGCGCCGCCACCGCCGCCACCGCCCCGGGCTCATCCTCGACCACCAGGCTCTTGAAGCGCTCGGCACAGAGGGTGCCGAACCGGTGGTGCATCCTGTTGAACCAGCGGCTGAAGCGCTGTTTGAGCTCCTTCATGAACGCGGAGACATCCCCCATCCGGCTCAAGAGTCCCGCCCGCAGGTCTTCGGGCAGGTGGCCGGACTGGGCGAGCGCCTCGCGGAGGGTGTGGACGTAGGGGCTCGTGGTGCCGTAGAAGGCCACGGCGCGCTCGACCAACTCG
>JAKQDD010000104.1 GCA_029556615.1 Verrucomicrobiota bacterium
CACAGACGATTGCCGCTGCCAGTGCCAGCAGGGAAGGGAGGGCGGGCTCTTTCATGGCACCAAGCAACGTCGATGGAATTGGCTTCTCGTCGTGTCCCGGACTTCCTCGCTCCGATTCCCGGGCCCGTCAAGAGAAGATTCTTGGACCTGCCGGCTCCCGGCTCCGTTCTTGCGTCCCCGTCAGACTCTCTGGCGCCGCTGGGAACCGGACCCGCCCCGCCCGCCTTCCAGCGCCACGGCCCCGCAGGCCGCCGCCACCAGTTCTCGAAGATCCCGCTCAAGACCACGACCTTCACCGGCGTCCTGCGGGCGACCGAGTTCCCGACTCAGAGCGGCGAGTTCGGCACCTGGAAGGTCCGGGCGACGCCGACCACCAAACCCGCCATCAAACGGCGGTCGGCGGCGTAGTTTCAACCAACCCCGAGTCGGGGAGCAATCGCACGGTGCCTCTGCTCCCCGGCTCTTCCTCACAGCCCACCATGAGTGACTTTGCCATCCTGCACCCGGTCAGAGAGGTTCCCCTGCGCGGCCAGACGGTCACGGTCCGCGAGATGCGCTGGAAGGAGGCCGTCGCGTTTACCGAGAAGCTCTCCGGGCTCATGGGCCAGTTCACCGAACCGGACGGCCGGCTGGTGGTGACCACAGAGAAGTTGGGGGCCGTCATCGCCCGCAGCGGGGATCTGGCCACCCAACTCCTCGAACACACCACGGGCCTGCCTCGCGAGAGCCTCCATGACCTGCGGCCGGTCGAGGTGCTGGACCTTCTCGCCGCCGCCATCGAAATCAACCTGCACGAGGATCTTCTGGGAAAAGCCCGCGGCGTCGGCCAGGCGCTCAGCCGGTCACTCGGGCTGAGCAAAGAACCTCCTGGGGACGCCTGATCGACCTCCTGGTGCACCAGGGCTACTCGCTCAACGACATCGAGGGCATGACTGTGCGCCAACTCTTCCACTTCGCCCGGCTCGCCCTCGAACGGCTCGAAGCCATGAACGGGGCGCTCAAGG
>JAKQDD010000106.1 GCA_029556615.1 Verrucomicrobiota bacterium
CCGGCTCTTTCAGTCGGTTCCTTACGGTTCCGCCTTAGCCTTCAGCTTCGGTTGTCGCCATCTCCCCGTCGGGGACCTCTCACCCCGATAGGGCTGGCACCTGCCAGGCACACGAGTGCGCCGGCCCTCCGGCGCTTTTCCGACTGCAAAGCGGCAGAGGGCAACCGCACTTCCGCCTTCGCCAAGGCGTCGGCGCGACAAGCCAAGACGCTATCGCGCGGATCGGGGACCTCGGCGCGGGCGACGCACTGTCGCACTGTCGCACCGGCGTACCGTTCCCAGCCCTCCGGCGTTTTCCAGAGTCCTCGAAGGCGGGGGTGCGCGTTTCGAATGTCAGGGACCGAACTTGACCTGTTGACCCCATATTCCACAATTCGAGGACTCGAGCGAGACGCAGTATTCCGCCAAAGCCATGAAACGTGCCGGCTAACGCACCTGTGATTCCGCATGCCGCCATCCAAGGTCTGAAGCCCGGCCGTGGCGCGTTTCTTCCCATGACCCGGGCGGAGAGGGACGCGCGGGGCTGGGAGACGCTCGACGTGCTGCTCATCACCGGGGACGCCTACGTGGATCATCCCTCGTTTGGGGCGGCGATGATCGGGCGGGTTCTGGAAGCCGAGGGCTGGCGTGTCGGGGTGATCGCCCAGCCGGACTGGCGGCGGATCGGGTCGATTCAGGCCATGGGCGTACCGCGGCTCTTTTGCGGGGTTACGGCAGGCAACCTCGATTCGATGCTGGCGAACTACACCGCCGCGCGCCACAAACGCAAGGAGGACGCCTACAGCGAGAGCGGGTTGCCCGGACGCCGCCCGAACCACGCGGCAATCGTTTATGCGCAGATGTGCCGGCAGGTTTTCCCCGCCGTGCCCGTGGTTCTCGGCGGCATGGAAGCCAGCATGCGGCGCGTCGCCCATTACGACTACTGGGAGGACAAACTCAGGCCCTCGATCCTGGCGGATGCCAAGGCGGATCTCCTGGTGTACGGCATGGGCGAGGCGGCCGTGCGGGAGGTGGCCCGGCGACTGGCCTCCGGCCGCCGCGATCTGGGCGGCATCCGGGGCACGGCCATCCTGCTGGGGGCCAAGGCGGCCGCCGCGGCGGATTGGGGCGGGTGTGTCGAGTTGCCGTCGTGGGAGGCGCTGCAGCAGAACCCGAAGCTCCTGGTGCCGCTGACCCGGATCGTCGAGTCGCAACAGAGTCCGTACTGCGGTCAGCGCATGTACCAGCGACACGGCGCCCGGGCTGTGGTCCTGGAACCGCCGGCAGCGCCGCTGACCGCGGGCGAGTTCGATGCCTTGTACGAACTGCCTTTCCAGCGCCGGCCGCATCCGGCGTATCGCGGCCCCGTGCCGGCGCTGGCGACGGTCGCGGATTCCATCGTCGTCTCGAGGGGTTGCGCGGGGGGGTGCACCTTTTGCGGATTGGGATTTCACCAGGGCAAGTTCCTGTCGAGCCGAAGCGTCGAGTCGGTGCTTCGGGAAATCCGGGCGCTGGCGGGCTGCGGGACGTTCCGGGGCACCATCTCGGATCTGGGGGGGCCGACAGCGAATCTTTTCGGCTGCACGAACGGAGAGGCCGCCGCGTGCAAGGTCTGTCGCCGTCCGACTTGCCTGTGGCCGAAGCTCTGTCCGCACTTTCGAATCGACGAGGCGGCGGCCCTGCGTCTCCTGCGCGGCGCGCGCCGTGTCGATGGTGTCCGGCACGTCTTCATCCAGTCGGGCATCCGGATGGACATCGCGCTGCGCACCCGGGAGTACTTTCGCGAACTGGTGCGACACCACGTGACCGGCCATTTGAAGGTCGCGCCGGAGCATCTGCATCCGGAGGTGCTCCGTCGGATGCGGAAGCCGGCGGGGGATTTTCTGCCGTTCCTCGACAAGTTCCGGCAGGAGAGCCTTGCCGCCGGCAAGGAGCAATACCTGGTGCCGTACTTCATCTCGAGTTTCCCGGGGTGCACGGACAAGGAAATGGAGGCGGTGGGGCGGTTCCTGCGCCGCGAACACTGGAACCTCCGGCAGGTGCAGGATTTCATTCCGTTGCCGATGACTCCGGCGGCGGCGATGTACGCCACGGGCCTGGATTACGAAACGGAACAGCCGATCCCGGTCGTGCGCCACGCCGGGGAGCGCGAGCGCCAGAAACGGGTTCTCCAGCCCCGTCGAACAACCGGCCCCGCTCACCGGCAGTGGGTGGATGCGGTGGATTCCTGACCACCCCTTCCCAGCGGCGCCCTGGGGACAGCGCGCCGGTACCGACGCCCCACCCACCTTCATCCCGGGCGGTGACTCTGTCGCCGCGGGCGATAGGGTGACAGACTCACAGTCGCCCCCCGTCCTGAATCGGCGAGGGACTTCTCCGCACAGATTCGGGGCGGATCGCCGATTGGGGGGGGATGCGGGTCTGTCGCCGCGGGCGGTGCAGGGGGGCAAGCGCCAAGGGGCAAGAGCACACAACGTCTCCGCGCACCGAGGCTTGCCGCGTGCCGTCTACCGGCCACGGCCGATTTTTCACTTGAATCCACGCGGGTTTGCTGAAATAAGGCAGCGATTCTGAGTTGACGCCCTTGTCAAAGGGCGGGCCAACCGCCTCAACCAACAACAAAGCAGGAGTCCGGCATGACAGAGAGCAAAGTGAGCTGTGTTTACCCAAGACTGCAACTGGCCTATCTTCTGCAGTTTGCGATTTGGGGGAGCTGGTCGGTTGCCCTGGGCGGGTATTTGAACGGCAAGATGAGCGGGCCCCACATCGGGTACTTGTTCATGGCGATACCCCTGGGGGCGATCATCGCACCGATGTTCATCGGCCCGATCGCGGACCGCTATTTCTCGGCGCAGAAGGTATTGGGGCTGTTGCACTTGGTCAGCGGCGCCTGCCTGGCTGCCTGCGGCTTCATCTGCGCCCAGGCGGAGGCTCACGCGGTCGGCGGTGCCGTCA
Source organism: Verrucomicrobiota bacterium (assembly GCA_029556615.1). Lineage (GTDB taxonomy): Bacteria > Verrucomicrobiota > Verrucomicrobiia > Limisphaerales > J093 > JAKQDD01. Next base: position 2,935 of record JAKQDD010000106.1, read on the forward strand.
CCGTCCCGTTCGGGTCGCTCATGGTTCTGATGCTCATCTCCGGCATTTGCTACATGCCCTCGATTCCGCTGATCAACACCGTGGTCTTCAAGCACATCCCGGATTCGGCCTCGGCGCCCAAGGTGTTCATTTTCGGCACCCTGGGCTGGATCCTGGTGAACTTGGTGGTCGAGATCCTGGCCGGCGGTGCGGCGACGCCGTACTTCTTCTTCATTGGTGGCGGCTGCGGCATTCTGCTGGGGATTTACTCGTTCACGCTCCCGGACACGCCCCCGAAGGCCGCCGGCACTCCGGGATCGAAGGCCGACGCCATCGGTCTGGGGGCCCTTGCGATGTTCAAGTCCCCGACGTTCACCATCTTCCTGCTCTGCGCGTTCATGGTGAGCATCTTCGGGAGCAACTACTTCTTCCCGTCGGTGGTGGCGTACCTCAGTGAGTACGGGTATCCGGCCCCGGTGGCGCTGACGACGCTCAACCAGGTCTCGGAGCTGTTTTTCATGGCGATCCTGGCGTTCTGCGTTGGGCGAATCGGGCTCAAATGGGTTCTCGTGATCGGCATGGGGGCGTGGGCGGTGCGGTATTTCATTTTCACGCTCCCCGGATTCCAGTTTGCGCTGATCGGGCTGTTGTTCCACGGGATGGCGTACGCGTTCCTGTATGTGGCGGCCTACATGTTCGGCGACCGGGTTGCGCCGGCGCACCTCAAGGCCAGCGTTCAGAGTCTGTTGGCGTTCCTGCTCCTGGGCATTGGCCAGGTGCTGAGTGGCGCGCTGTTCGGATATCAGATTGACCGCTGTGCGCCGGCGGTGACGAAGACGGTTGCCGCTGAACCGGGGGCTATCGCCAAGAGCCTCCCGGCGTGGAACGTTCCGGAAATGGAGACCTCGGGCTGGCGGTATCTGGATCTTGCGAAGTCGGTCAAGTACCTGCGCGGGGACAAGACGGTGTTCAACTTCGGGGAGCACTTGGGCAAGTACACGAAAGCGGACGGCTCGATCGACCTCGACAAGCTGCCGGATCCCTGGCAGTCGGCGGGGGTCTCCTACTCGAAGGCGGAGCTGGCGGCTACCGTGGACAAGATCGGCAGCCCGGTTACGCGGGAGAAGTACCTCCAGGCCCAGCGGCATGATTGGAAGGGGTTCTTCATTCCGCCGGCCATCTTCGTCCTGTTCTGGGTGTTCGTGTTCGTCTTCTTCGGAAGGGAACCGGTCAAGGCCGAGCCCGAACCGGCGAAGGCGTAGCGAGGCGCCGCCTCAGACCCAGTCGAGTCCTCAGGTTCATAAAGACCCTGCTGTGGTTGCCCAGCCCGCTCTTCCGCGCCTCGCTAATGTAGAGTCCTCGACGGAAGGTGGGGAGGCCTGGAACGGCAGGGGCCAAACTTGACCTGTTGACCCCATATTCCACAAGTCGAGGACTCTGGTCGATTCAATCGTGCGCTCCGCCCTGAATCGGCGAGGGACTTCTCCGCACAGATTCGGGGCGGATCGCCGATTGGGGCGGGATGCGGGTTTGTCGCCGCGGGCTGAGTCTGTGGCCGCGGGCGGTGACCGCGGCGGGCGAAGGGACAACGCGGGCTTGCATTCGGGGTCAGGGGGTTCTTTGATCAGGCCCCATGCAATTGTTCGCGCCCACGTTTCTCTGGACTGGATGCTTCATCGGTCTGAGGTGCGCCTCGCTAGCCGTCGCGCTGATGTCGATGACGTTGCTTGCCGCCGCTGACGATGTCACGGTGGTGAGCCATCCGGACACCGGCACTCCGAACACGCATTATGCGGGGAACCGGGCGCCTCTGGCGCCAAGCCCGTTCATCAAATTGCCCCTGACTGCGATTGAACCCCGGGGCTGGCTGCGCAAGCAGATCGAGCTGCAGGCATCCGGTTTCCACGGGCACTTGGCGGAGATCAGCAGCTTCTTGAAAGCCGACGACAACGCCTGGTTAAGCCCGACCGGCGAGGGCCGGAACGGCTGGGAAGAGGTGCCCTATTGGCTGAAGGGCTTCGGGGATGCCGCCTACCTGCTGCACAACGAAACCCAGATCCAGGAGGCGCGCCGCTGGATCGAAGGCGCCCTCCGGAGCCAGCGCGAGGACGGCTACTTTGGTCCGCGTCCCGGGCTCAAGGCCACTGTCAGCAGCACCGAGGGGAAGTATGACCTCTGGCCGAACATGGTGATGCTGAATTGTTTGCAGTCGTATTACGAGTACTCGGGCGACCGCCGGGTGATCGACCTCATGACCCGGTATTTCCGATGGGAACTCGCTGTCCCGGAATCCGAATACTTGCCGCCTTACTGGCAGCAGATCCGCGCCGGGGACAACCTCTGGAGCATCTATTGGCTCTATAATCGGATCGGCGAACCGTGGTTGCTCGAGTTGGCCGCCAAGACCCATCGCCGAACCGCCAATTTCACCGACGGAATCCCGGACTGGCATAATGTCAACCTGTCCCAGGCGTTCGGCGGCCCGGCTTTCTACTGGATGCAATCGAAGGACCCGCGGCACTTGGCCGCCGCGGAGAGGAATTGGCAGACCATCCGCGACACGTACGGCCAGGTCCCCGGCGGCATGTTTGGCGGCGACGAGAATTGCCGGCCGGGTTACGCGGACCCGCGACAGGCGGTTGAAACGTGCGGCATGGTCGAGATGATGTACTCCCACGAGCGGCTCTTGACCGCGTCCGGAAACCCGATCTGGGCGGATCGTTGTGAGGATGTGGCGTTCAACTCGCTGCCCGCGTCACAAACCGCCGATTTCAAGGCTCTCCGCTACTTGACCGCGCCGAACCTGATCCGATCCGACCGCCAGAACAAGGCGCCGGGCTACCAGAACGGCGGGCCCATGCTCCATTTCAATCCGCACTCGCATCGGTGTTGCCAACACAATGTCGGCCATGGCTGGCCGTACTTTGCCGAGCACACGTGGATGGCGACTCCCGGCAACGGCCTGGCCGCCACGCTCTACGCTCCCTCCCAGGTCAAAGCGCGCGTCAGCGACGGCACCGAAGTCACCATCACCGAGGCCACCCGATATCCCTTCGAGGAAACCGTCGAGTTCGCCCTGTCCAGCTCGAAGCCCGTCCGGTTCCCGCTCTTCCTCCGTGTGCCTGGCTGGTGCACGCAAGCTCCACAACTCGAAATCAACGGACGCGCTGTCGCCGTGCCCGCGCGCCCGCTGGCCTTTGTTCGGATCGATCGGGAATGGAGAACGGGCGACCGCGTGAAGCTTGAGTTCCCCACGGAAGTCACCCTGCGCACATGGACGAAGAACCACGACAGCGTGTCGGTGGACCGCGGTCCGCTCACGTACTCGCTCCTGATTGGCGAGCGGGTTGAACGCCGCGGCGGCACGGATGCCTGGCCCGCATGGGAAGTCCACCCCACGAGTCCCTGGAATTACGGGCTCGACCTTGGTGCGACTCCGCCCAATCGCGCCTTCGACGTGAAGCGCAAACCCTGGCCTGGCAACGACATGCCCTTCACCCTCGAAGGCGCTCCGATCGAGCTCACCACCCGCGGCCGCCGGATCCCGCAGTGGCGGGAGGATCACCTCGGCCTGGTCGGCTTGCTCCAACCCAGCCCCGTCCGGTCGGCTGAACCCCAGGAGACAATCCGACTCGTGCCCATGGGCGCAGCGCGCCTCCGGATCACGGCGTTCCCGGTCATCGGCCACGGAGCCGACGCCCACGAGTGGGCCGCACCCGCGACACCCGAGGGTCGGGTCAGCGCCTCGCACTGTTGCGAGAGCGACACCGTCGTCGCCGTCGCCGATCGCGTGCTCCCCAAGAGCTCTGCGGATCGCGACATCCCGCGGTTCACGTGGTGGGACCACAAAGGCACCAAGGAATGGGTCCAGATCGAATGGGAAAAAGCCCGCCGCGTTGGAGTGGCCGAGGTCTACTGGTTCGACGACACCGCCGTGGGAGGCGGCTGCGGGCTGCCGGCTGCATGCCGGGTGCTCTATCAGACAGGTGGTGAGCCATGGACCCCGGTGACCGAGAGCCGCACGGGCCCCATCGCACGCGACGGGTTCACCCGAATCCAGTTCGCCCCCGTCGAGACCACGGCGCTCCGACTCGAGGTCGATCTCCAACCCAATCGCTCGGCCGGCATTCTCGAGTGGCGGGTGGCTGAGAAGTGAACACTGATTGCAGTCCGCGGTGCCATGCTGCAGCCCGCACGAAGCCGGTTCTGCCGCCTCGTCCAATCGGCGATCCGCCCCGAATCTGTGCGGAGATAGTTCCTCGCCGATTCAGGACGGAGCACAGATTGGAAGGGGGGAGCGAAGCGGGGTGTGCCGCCTCGTCCAATCGGCGATCCGCCCCGAATCTGTGCGGAGATAGTTCCTCGCCGATTCAGGACGGAGCACAGATTGGGAGGGGAGGGGCGAAGCGGGGTGTGCCGCCTCGTCCAATCGGCGATCCGCCCCGAATCTGCGCGGAGATAGTTCCTCGCCGATTCAGGACGGAGCACAGATTGGAAGGGGGGAGCGAAGCGGGGTGTGCCGCCTCGTCCAATCGGCGATCCGCCCCGAATCTGCGCGGGGCGGGTTTGGCATTGCAGGAAACCGATTCTTGCCTATTGTCGACAGGCGTTACAGCCAACAGGTAGTCGGAGAAAGGCGAGTTCATGAGCACAGTGCGATTCGAGATCATCCAGGCTGGCGACGCACCGGTGGTGAAGGCGGTCTTGGCTAACGGCTCGTCGCTCTTCGCGGACGCCGGCGCCATGATGGCGATGACGCCCAATTTGACGCTTCAGAGCTCGATGAAGGGAGGCCTCATGGGCGCGTTATCGCGAAAGCTCCTGAGGGGTGAGACCTTCTTTTATCTCACGATCAAAGCGGAACGCGGTGACGGCGAAGTGCTGCTTGCCCCCGCCACGGTGGGCGGCATCGAGATTCTCGATGTCAGCGGTGTCGAGTATTTCCTGCAGAAAGGCTCGTTCCTCGCCGCCGCGGACACCGTTGAGATCTCGACCAAGACGCAGAATCTCACGCAGGGTTTGTTCAGCGGGGAGGGTTTCTTCATCACTCGTGTGGGGGGTGCGGGCACGCTGGTGCTCAACACCTTCGGTGCGCTCATGAAGTTCCCGCTTGCGTCGGGACAGGAGTACGTGGTGGACAACTACCATCTCGTGGCCTGGGAGGCCACGACCGCCTACACCATCAGCAAGGCTGCCTCCGGCTGGGTCTCGAGCGTGACGTCGGGCGAGGGTTTCGTCTGTCGGTTCAAAGGGCCGGGGACGGTCTATGTCCAGACGCGGAATCCGTCGGCGTTCGCCGGTTGGCTCAGCGGGTACATGCCGGCCAAAGGTTGAGGAGGGGAAAAGCGCCGGAGGTCCGGCGCACGTCCGCCTTCTCCCAGACTTCGGCCTTCCTCGAAGGATTGAGTCGCCAGGCTACGGCGGGACAGGCCAAAAGCCGGCGCCCGCGCCGAGGCCTTTGATCCGCGCATAGCCGCATTGCCGCATTGTCCCCCAGGTCGTTTCCACATTGACTGCTTCGCGGCGGTTGCAGTAGCGTCCGGCAACTCCATATCCCATCAGGCGTCTCAGAGCAGTGGGGTGGGAGTGTCTTGGCGTGTGAGGCGACCGGGGTGGCAATCATGGTGGTCCCTGGAACCGCTCGAGGTGCGGGTTCTCCTGTCCGCACCGGAGCTGGTGTGCGCGCCCGCGCCGCAGCCCAATCCTGCTATCGCCCATGCTGAACCCGAGCAGGGTGAAATAGCCGAGACGGTAATGGGCGATGTCTCCGTGACAGAGCCGACCGCGGGTGCTGATGGTCTTTCCTACGCGGCGAGCACCCCCGATCTGGTGCCCGAAGGCGTTGCGTTGTTGGAGGATGACACCGGTTTGCCTGGGGACCCCATCGAGACTGGTGCCGAGGCCGATCCCGCGAGCGCGCCTCGGCGCTCAGCAGGCCTGGCCGGCGGGGGCGAGGCGCCCCAGGTCGCAGGGTTCGAGGTCCTGGGCTTCCAGGATTGGGCTGGGGTGACGTGGTCGACCGACGAACTCTCAACGGCTCTTCTGCGGTGGGGATTGAACTCGGGTGCGTACACGGAGGAATCCCTGGACGGCGTGCTGAGTCTCGATCACCGCGTTCGCATCGAGGGTTTGGCGCCGGGCACGACTTTTTACGGCACGCTGACGGTGACTGACGCCGGGGGACACGCCGCCACGGGTCCCGAGTTTGTGTTCACGACCACCAGCAGACGTCAGACCGCCTTGGTGTGCGGGGACGTGACCGCGCTGACGGATCGGGAACAGGCGGTGTTGGCGCAACTCGAAGCGCAGCCGATTCTCGAAGTCACAAGAGTGGCGGCCGCAGGCGCCACACACGAGGATCTCAGACAGTACGAATGGGTGGTGCTCACCGACTACGCCCGCGGACCGCCCGCGGCGGATACGCAGGCGCTGGTTGACGATTGGACCGGCGTGGTCATGTTCGCCGACAGCGGGAAGGCGCTTGGGGGGGCTTGGACCAGCAACACCACAAGCACCTCCCGTCGGTTGGTAGTCCAAACGGACGACCCATTGGTGAGCGACTATGGTGTGGGCACGCAGTTTGAAGCGCAGGCGAGTGGCCGGATCTATGGCGTGCACGACCTGACCGGGTGGGAGGTGGTGGGAGTCACCTATGCCTCGTACGGCACGGTGCTGCGCCGGGGTGGCAACTGGCTGTTCACGTATGACCCCGCCCTGTTAAGCAACGAAGGGAGGGTGGTGGTGGCCAATCTGGTGCGGGGCATGGCGGGAGTCACCGCGCCGTCATCGAGCATCCCCGCCGGCCACGTGGCGCTGCTGCTGCAGGATTACGACGATCCGTCTCAGATGACGAACCGGGAGACCGCACTCGCGTCGGAACTTGCGGCACGGGGACTCGAAGTGATGGTTGTCCCGCAGAGCCAGCGACATCTCACCGATTACACGGACGCTGCGTTCGTGGTGATGGCGCACAAGATTGGCGTCCCGTTGGTGGGGTTCTTCGAGCGTTTGATGACCGGGGGCACGCATGGGGTGCTGATGGCCGACGCGGCCGCGGCGCTGGACGTCGGCGTCAGCGGGGGAACCGGGGATTACTGGCGTCTTGTCGTGTCAGACAGCTCGGGATTCCTGGATGCGTACGAAATCGGATCCGCGTTCAGGGTGCAGTCGGAGGGCACGGCGCACCATGTGGATGGCATTGCCGGGTGGACTCCGATCGGTTACAGCCGCTACGGTCAGGACAAGACCATCCTGATCCGGGATCACGGGGTCGTGTTCACCTACGACCCGAGCCAGCTGGTTGGAGAAGGCCGCGTGGTGTTCACCCAGTTGGTCCGGAGCATCACGGGCAACGAGTCCTTTCCCGCCATGGTTCCTGCGGGAGACGTGGCGTTGCTGGTAGCCGACTATGAGGAGACGCCGGTGTTGACCTCGCAGGAGATTGGCCTGCGGGATCGGTTGATCGACATGGGGTACGGCGTGACCGTCGTGCCGGCGTCCGGGCGGTTCACGACCGACTACCGCCAAGCCGCGCTTGTGGCGATGACCCACACGATGGGAGCTCTCTTGGGCGGGTTCTTCGACCGTCTGATGAGCGGGGGCACGCCGGTCCTTCTCACCGCCAACGCCGTCGGGGCGCTAAACGTCGGCGTCGGCGGGGGAACCGGGGATTACTGGCGTCTTGTCGTGTCAGACAGCTCGGGATTCTTGGATGCGTACGACGTCGGATCCACCTTCAGGATGCAGTCGGAGGGCACGGCGCACCATGTGGATGGCATTGCCGGGTGGACTCCGATCGGTTACAGCCGCTACGGTCAGGACAAGACCATCCTGATCCGGGATCACGGGGTCGTGTTCACCTACGACCCGAGCCAGTTGATCGGGGAGGGAAGGGTGGTGTTTGCCGGCTTGGTCAGGGCCTTGACGGGGAACGAGTCGTTGACCGCCACGGTTCCCGAGGGGGAGGCGGCCCTGTTGATCTCCGATTACGAGGCGACCGCGGTCCTGACGCCGCAGGAGGCAGCCTTGCGGGACCGGTTGGTCGGCCTGGGGTACCAGGTCACCCTCGTCCCCGGCTCCGAACGGTTCACCACGGATTACAGCCGGGCCGCGTTTGTCGCGCTGGCCCAATCGCCAGGATTCGCCCTGGGCGGTTTTTTGAACGGACTCGCCGACGAGGGGATCGGTGTGGCGCTGCTGTACAATGCCGGCGAGGCGCTCGGATCCAATTGGTATGCGTCCGGTTTCCTGCAACTCGCGGTGCTGAGCGGAGAGGGCTTTCTATCGGAGTACGACGTGGGCACAACGCTAGTGATGCAGACCGCGGGCAGCAGTTGGCGGACGACTGCAGTCTCGCTTTCGGGATGGACGCTCCTGGGCGCGACCTCGACGACCTCGAGTTCACGGACTGCCTTCGCTCGGGATCGGGGAGGGCTCCTGGCGTACGACCCCGTGCACCTCAGTCCCGAGGGGGAGGTCGTGTTCGCGAAGCTGATCGAGCATGTGTCGGGCAAACCCGTGGTCCGCAGGGTCATCCCGGACGGGAACGCGGCGCTGGTCATCAAGGAATACGCCACCGCCCAGATCCTGACGCCCCAGGAACAGGCGTTGCGCGATCGCCTGGTCGCGGCCGGCTACACCGTCACCGTGGTGCCCTACGGGTTGCGGGCCCTGACCGATTACCGGAAGGCGGCCCTGGTCGGCTTCGCCGAGTACGGCGGGTTTCCCACGAAGGTCTTTCTGGATCGGCAGATCGCGGATCAGGTCCGCGTGCTGCTGATCAACGAGGCGGCGCGGTTGCTGGGGGGCACGTGGAGCGAGGGCTCAGTTGCCAACAGCCGGCAGCTGGTGGTCACGAATAGCACCGCGTTTCTCGATCGCCACCCGTTGAACACCAAGCTGATCATCCAGTCTGCCGGCACCTCCTGGTACGCCCAGAACGCGGCGACCGTACCCGGGTGGACCGTCTTGGGTTACAGCCAGAACACGTATAACCCGTCCGTGTTCATCCGCGAGGCGGGCGGCGGCGCCGGTGTGGTACTGCCGTATGACCTTCGGTACTACACGTCCGAGGGGGACCAGGTGTTCGACGACGCCCTGGCCTGGCTCGACAAGGAAGTGGGCGCCGACGCCGGGGCGGATCGGACAGTGTCGAGGACGCTGCCCGTGACCTTCGACGCCTCGGGATCGTGGGCGGCAAACCCGATCGCGGCCTACGAATGGGACCTGGACGGCGATGGCGAATACGACGACGCGGCGGGGGTGACGGCGACCCGGTCGTGGGACACGGTCGGTTCGTACACGGTTGGGCTGCGCGTGCGCGACACGGCCGGCGTGACGGCGACCGACAGCGTGACGGTCCTGGTCAAGTCGAACGTCGACCTCGTCATCGACGCGGTCGAGCGCGCGCCCTGGGTCTACCAGGAGGGCGACACCGTCACGTTCACCATCACGCTCAGGAACGCCGGGCTCGATACCCTGGCCGACGATTTCTATGTGAACTACCGGATCGACGGCGTGCACCTGGCCAGCGTCGCGGTCCGGGACGCGATCCCCGCCGGCGGCACGGTGCAGTTGACCCGCACCTGGAGCGGGCAGGTCGGCAAGGCGTCGTTCGAGGCCATTGCGGATCACCAAGGCAAAGTCTTTGAAACCGATGAAACGAACAACTCGAGGCGTCATGTCCTGGCGCAACTCGATCGGGCCGACCTCGTCATCACGGCCTTGACCTGGACGCCTGAGAGCTTCGTCGAGGGTGAGACCGTGGTGCTGAACGCCACGGTCGCCAACATGGGAACCGGCGGAACGTCAGTTGTGTTCGCAGTCTCCTTCACCGTCGACGGCTATTACCTCGGGCGCCAGTTGCTGGCCGGACTCGATGCCGGCGCGTCGGCGTCCGTCCAGCGAACCTGGACCGCAGCCGCCGGCACCCACACGGTCCGTGCGCGTGCCGACTACTACGGTGTCGTCACGGAACTGGACGAGACGAACAATACACGGTCGGTCGTCCTGCCGTTGGTGGCGGATCTGACGCCGCCTCAGATCACGCGCTTCACGCCCGGGGACCAGGCGGTGATCGGGCCGTCGGCGCCACTCGCCGTGTCCGCCACGGACAACGTGGCGGTGGCGGCCTATCGGTTGGAGGCATCGAGGGACGGTGTCGGCTGGACGCTGATTGCCGAGGGCGCCGCCGGAACCGCGGTGTGGGATACCACCGGGCTGGCCGAGGGCACCTGGCACCTGCGGGCCACGGTGAGCGATGCGGCTGGAAACCAGACGGCTGCGATCCATCAGGTCGTGCTGGACTCGACGCCGCCGCCCGCGCCGGTCGCGTTGACTGCGGCTTCGGCCGAGTTGGTGGTCCGCTTGAATTGGCAGGCCTCGACTGCCGGGGACGTCATCGGCTACGCCGTCTACCGCAGCACCACGGCGGGCACGGGGCACACCCTGCTCGCGGACTCCGTCGAGCTCGCCACGTACGCCGACACGAGCGGCGTCCCGGGGCAACCCCATTACTACGTTGTGCGCGCGGTGGACCGGGCGGGGAATCGGAGCCCGGCCTCGGCTGAAGTCTCAGGAACCCCTGAGGCGGATGTGACGCCACCGTCCCTTGCGACCTTCGTTCCGGTTGACGGCACGCGGATCCGCGAGCTGCAGCGGTTGAGTGCGAGCGCCGCGGACAACGGCGGCATCGTCGCCTTCACGTTCGAGCGGTCCACGGACGGTCTCACCTGGGTCCTGATGCAAACGGGGCCCAAGAACAACATCGATTGGGACACGCGCACGGTAGCCGACGGCACATGGCAGGTCCGCGTCACGGTCCGCGATGCCGCGGGCAACATCTCGAGTGCGGTCCGGAGTTTTGTCGTCGACAACACGGCGCCCACGCCGCCGGTCCTGACGGCGACGGGGATCCAGGGGGCGATTCGGCTCCAGTGGACGCCCAGCCCGGAGTCGGACGTCAAGTCGTACACGGTTCTGCGATCGGACACCCCCGGCGGGCCTTATCACGCGATCGTCGTGTCCGGCCAGGGCAACTCGCGCGAGGACCGTGGCGGCGTTGCTGGCGTCACGTGGTACTACGTGGTGACCGCGAGGGACGACTTGGGCAACACGAGCGCGTACTCGAACCAGGCCGCGGCCGCGGCGCTTGTCGACACCACCCCGCCGGCCAACCTGACGTTGTCGGTCGAGGCGGGAACGGTGCTGCACCGTCAGATCGCCATTATCGGCCGAGCCACGGACAACGTCGGCATGCTGGATTACCGGCTCGATTACTCGATGGACGGTGCGGTCTGGCAAGCGATCGGGACCGCTGCCGACGGCAAGTTTGTTTGGGACACGCTGGCGGTTGAGGATGGGACCTACACGCTGCGTCTGACGGCGCGGGACCAGGCGGGGAACACGGCATCGCTGACCCGGTCGTGCGAGGTTATCAACAGCCTCCTCCCGGCGCCCGAAAACCTCCGGAGCCAGATCGGCGAATGGTCCGCCACCCTTGGGTGGAGCCCGGTGCAGGACGATCGGTTCGAGGGCTACCGGCTGTACCGTCGGGTGGATGCGGGCGAGTTCGTGCTGCGCGCGGAGACCGCCTCGACGGTCTTCGTCGAGCACCTTCTCGATCCCGCTTCCGCCTACGCGTATCAGGTGTCCGCAGTCGACCGCTGGGGTGTCGAGGGAGCGCGCTCGGCAATCCTCGAAGTCCAGACGCGCCAGCAGACCTCGAGTCCGACGTCAGTCACGCTGGGGCCGCCGTCCGGCACCCGGTTCAGCACGACCCTCGTATTGACTGCCAGCGGCCGCGATCAGGTGGGGATTGTCGCCTTCCGATTCCAGTACTCGAGGGATGGCGTCCAGTGGTTTGACATCGGGACGGACGCGACCCCTGAGGGCTCGCGGCAGGCAGGGTGGCATGGGGGCGTGACGTGGAACAGCGTTGGCCTCGACCCGGGCACGCTGCAGGTGCGGGTGCAGGCGGTGAACTACGGGAACGTGAGCGCCACCGGGAGTGCGGACTACGTGTGCGACGTGAACGGGCCGGAGGCGCCGCCGGAGCTCGACGTCTTGAACCCGCGCTCGGGCGGCCAGCTCGATCTCTCCTGGAGCCAGCCGGCGGACACCGACGTTGCGGGCTACCGGGTTTATCGCGCTGCGGTTGCCGGAGGACCGTACACGGCCCTCAGCGACCTCGTCACGGGTCTTGGCTATGCCGACATCACCGTCGCCAATGGGACCGCCTATCACTACGTGGTGAAGGCCGTCGACCTCGCCGGCAACGAAAGCCCGTACTCGGTCGAGGCCTCGGCTATTGCCACTGCGGAAGCGGACCTGAAGGTGGCCGCGGTGCGGGCGGATCCCGCGGCGCCACCGGGGCAGCGAATCTGCCAGTTGATCGCGCGCATCGAGAACGCGGCTCCGGCGGCCGCCACGGGCTGGGTGAGCTTCTACCGCCACGCAGGCGAGCTCCGCGAGCTCCTGGGGCAGATCCAACTTGCAGAGCCGATCCCGGGCGGCGGCGGCGTCGATGTCTCCCTGGCCTACACACCGCTGGACCTTGGCTGGCAGACGTTCCTTGTCGAGGTGACGGACGTCGCGCCCGTGGACGTCGCGCCCGCCAACAACCAGCTCGCGGGTCAAATCCGGATCAACGAGTCCCCGACCGCTCCGGTCATGCCGGCGGTCGAGCTGGCCTGGGGGCAGACGCTGACGGTCAACGGCGGATCGGCCTGGGACGCGGATGGCGTGGTCCGGGCGTGGCATTGGGACTTTGGCGATGGCGCGGTGGCTGACGGGGCCCTGGCCGCTCACGCCTACCGCGATCTCGGTGTGTTCACCGTGACGCTGACCGTGACCGATAACGACGGGGCGACCGGCCAGTCCACATTCACGGTGACCGTGCTCGAGAGCCGCCCTGACCTCGTCCTCCGCGACCTGGCCTGGACTCCGGAGGAGCCTGACGAGGGCCAGATGGTGACGATCACGGCAACGATTGCCAACGAGGGCGTTGGCGCCACCGTGATGGGGTTCTTCGCCACCTACTACATCGACGGCCAATACGCAGGCTACGAACGGATGGACGTGCGCCTGGCTCCCGGCGAGACCACCGAAGCGTCGTTTGCCTGGCTCGGCCTCCCTGGTGTGCACACCGTCGAGGTCCGCGCCGACGACATCCAGAACAACATCGCCGAGATCCGCGAGGACAACAATGCCGCCTTCGCCCCCATGACGACCCGGCAGGTGTTCTTCCCCGACCTCACCGTCGCCGGCCTCACGGTGACGCCGACCGCGGCGGATATCAGCTCGCAGGAGTCGATCCGGCTCGCAGCCCGGGTGTCCAATCTCGGGGATGCGGCCGCGGAGGGCGTTTGGGTGGCGTTGTTCCTGGACGGCGCATTCAGCGCCCGCAAGCAGGTGGCCCAATTGACCCCGGGCGCCGAGGCGACGGTCACCTTCGACATCTCGCCGGTCTCGAGCGGTGCCACCGCCGTGGTCATGGCCGACGGCCCGGCCAGCGGCATCGTCGAAGCCAACGAAGCCAACAACACCGCGACCATCGATCTGCCGGCATACGCCCTCCGGCATCCGGATCTGACGATCTCCAGTCTGGATTGGACCCCCAAAGAAACCGAGGTGGCCAACGGCGCCGGGCTGACCCTGACGGCCATCGTGGCCAACACCGGAACGGCGGATGTGATACGCCCGTTCACCGTGTCGTTCTACGTGAATGGCGAGTTCGTGGGGAGCAGGGAGGGCAGTCAGTTGGCCGTGGGCGGCGAAACGACCTTCACGGTCCGCTGGCCGGTCAAGCCCGGGACGCATGAGCTCCGCGCGGTGGTGGACGAGACGGGCGAAGTCGTGGAAGTGTCCGAGGCCAACAACCAGCAGACCGTGCTCACGGAGGCGCTCGACGTTTTCTATGCCGACCTGACGATCGGCGAGGTGCGGTGGCTGCCGTTGCCCACGGAGATCACCTACGGCGACACCCTCACCCTGATGGTCGATGTCACCAACAACAGCCTCGTCTCGACGTACGGCCCGTTCTGGGTCAGCCTCTTCCTGGATGGACGGCTCGTCGACAGCCTCGAGGTCCCTGTGCTCAACGGTCTGACGACGACCGCCGTGCCTCTCGGGTACGAGGTGCATGCCGTCGGCCCTCATGATATCGCCGTGCGCGTTGATTCCCGCGGGGCCATCCTCGAGGCGTCGGAGTCCAACAACGTCTACGCTCTCACGACCTCGATTGCCGACAGCTTCGTCTTCGACTTCGACGTCGACGGTCAGGATCCAACCCTCGAGGGTCTGCCGCCGATGTACGTGTCCCGGGAGACCATGCACCTCAGCGCCGCGATCGCCATGGCCTCCGGCCTCGACCTGAGCGGCGACGACGCGGACGGGTTCGTCACGGTGCGCATCGGCGGCGTGCCCGTGATCGATCATCAGCCGATGTCCTACAATCCCCGCACCCGGGACTTCGAATACACGGTTCCGCTGCCGGGTTACGTCGAGGCCCACGGCACCGGCACTTACATGGTGGAAGTGACGGCCACCGACGGCCTCATCGAGCGGACGGTGGCGTTCCCGGTGATCGTGATCGAGGAGGTCATCTTCACCCTCGAGACCGACCGCCCCATTTACCAACGGGGCACACCGGTTCAGTTCAGCGGCGATGTCTTGACGCTCTCAGGCAAACCGCTCGCGAACCAAACGGTCGAACTCCTGGTGGCCAAGGGCGAGTTCGACGACATGAACGCCTCGCACCTGTTTATGGCCGCCATGCTGAACGAGATGATGAAAGGACTTTACGGCGTCGAGACCGGCGTTCGCGTCGAGACCTTCTCCGTGATGACCAACGACGACGGGCATTTCACCGCCACGTGGATGCCGCGTTGGAATGACGGCGGCTATTTCACCGCCAACACGCTCCTTCTCTCGTCTCGGGTCATCGGCACCATCGGCAAGTGCCAGTTCGAGATCCTCGGCTTGGCCGCGGACCCCGCCGAGCTCACCGTTGCCGTGGGCAAGAACACCGTCTATCAGCGGGACATCACCTTCAGCAACCTCGGCGACAATGTCCTCACCGGGTTCGACGTCGAACTGCTCGACCTCTCTCACAGCGGGAAGGTCAAGCTGACCATGGACACCTCGAAGGTGACGTCGAACCTGCACCCGGGCGGCCGCGTGACCGTCTCCCTCCGGTTCGAGATCGCCGAGGACGCCCCCGACACCGCCGGGTGCCTTGTCACCGCGAGGACCGCCGAGGGCGCCATGGTGACCTCGATGCTCAACCTCCAGCTTCGGCCCGCCGTCCCGGTCCTCCGCTTCGAGCCCGAGACCCTGGCCATCGCGCTGCATCCGGGCGAGACCCGGACCACCCAGGTCAAGGTGACCAACGTCGGCCTCGGCACGATGCGCGGGATGGCCCTGGTCGATCCCGCGATCCTCCCCTGGGTGGACGTCGCCGGATTGAGCGCGATCGAGTTGGCCCCCGGGGCCGAGGCGGTGTTCGAGGTCGCCATCCGGCCGCCTGAGGACTGCGCCCTGGGCGTTTACGCCGACCGGGTGGGCATTCGGAACGGGACGTCCGCCTACCTGCCGATCCAGGTCGAGGTGACATCGGCCAACCGCGGCAGCGTGGCCATCGTCGTGTTCAACGACGCCGGGGAAACCGTGCCGGGCGCCGATATCCGGTTGACAGCCCGGGAGCCGCACGTGGTCCTCGCCTACACGGGTGAATCCTACAAGTACTTCCCGCAACACTTCCTGACCACGGACGCCGAGGGCCGCGCCACGCTCACCGACGCCGAGGTGGGCGAGTACGACTTCGTGATTCTCGCCCCGGCCCACGAACGGTTCAGCGGCGTCCTTCGCGTCCAGCCGTTCCGCGAGGCCGCGATTCTGGATTTCACCCTCACGCTGGTGCCCGTGCTTTACGAGTGGAAGGTCACCCCCACCACGATCACCGACGAATACGACATCGTGCTGAACCTGACGTTCGCGGCACGGATTCCGACGCCGACGGTGGTGTTCGTGCCGCCGTGGGTGGCGGTTCCTCAACAAGTGGGCGCCGCGTACACGGATTGGTTCGTTCTGATCAACCCCTCCGCCGTCGAACTCCACGATGTGCGCGTGACGGTCAAGAACGCCCCGGGGATCACGGTGGTCGGCGACGGTTACCTCGGCACCCTGGCCCCGCAAAGCACGGTCATCGTCGAGTACCGGGTCGCACCAGGCAACTACAGCTATCTGTCCGAACCCGATCCGCCGGGAATGCTGGAGGTGTTCAACGTGGCCGGCAGCTATGTCGCCTTCAATTCAGCAACGCTGCTCGCCTACGAGGCGCAACTCGGCCACGGCACGGGCGTGAATCTCGACCTCGTCAATCCGTCCGAGCGCAAGGTCACCCTCTGGTTCCAGGAGGAGTATTCGGAGGTCGCCCTGCCAGCGGCGGAAGGGGAGGGGGGCGACGGCCCCGAGTTGCCGCCGCCAGCCGAGTTGGGCGGGGGCGAGCAGGACGAGGGAGTGACCGAGGTCGTCTCGCTGCGCATTCCCCAGAAGGCCGCGCTCGAACGTGAGGCCTTCGATTGCACGCTCGAGCTAACCAACGGCTACGCGCGCAAGTCGATGGACAACCTCGTCATCACCCTGCGGGTCGAGGACGCCCAGGGCCGGGATGTGACGAGCCAGTTCTACACCGTGGGACCCGAGGTGACCGGGCTGTCCGATGTCGACGGCGGCGACAGCCTCGCGCCGCTTTCCGAGGTCGCGGCCTACTGGCAGCTCATTCCGGGCGAGGGCCTGGGCGGCACGACGCTCGACGGCCAGAAGTACTATGTCCGCGCGTTCTGGACCTACTTTGTCAACGGGCGCCTGGTCCAGACGCAAACCGAAGCCGCCGAGATCACCATTCATCCGCAGCCGAAACTCCTGCTGCACTACTTCATTGCGAAGGAGGTGCGGGCCTATCAGCCTTTCAAGCTGGGGTTGGTGGTCGAGAACATCGGCGACGGCATCGCGCGCAACCTGCGGATCGAGTCGGGCCAGCCCGAGATCGTCGAGAATGAGAGCGGGCTGTTGATTGATTTCAACATCGTTGCCGTCTCGTTTGGGGGGAGCCAGGGCGAGACATTCAAGCTCGTGCTGGGCGACGTGCAACCCCACAGCACGGTCTCCGGCTACTGGCTGCTGAACTGCAACCTGGACGGTTCCTTCCAGAACTTCACCGCCGAGATGACGCATCGGCTCTACAAGGGCATCGAACTCAACCCGCTCATCGCCGCGATTGATACCCAGCTCATTGTGATGGACTCCGTCGTGCTCGACCCCGCCAAGCCCGACGAGACCTACAGTCTGATTGATCAGGACGCCGACGGGTTCCCGGATTACTTCATCAACCTCGCCACCGGCCTGCACCTGCCGTTGACGGTTCCCTCGAGCGTGACGGTCACCCGGCCCGCAACGGTTGAGAACAAGACCCTCGCCCTCTCCGTCCCGAAAACCCCGGGTTACATCGTCGTCATCACCCCGGACCAGCACCCGGATTGGAACGTCACGCGCGTCGAACGAACGGTTCCGGGCGAGGACCCGTTTGTCCTGGGGATCGAGAACTGCTGGAAACAGAACGGCAACCTCTACTTCATCGACGAGGGCGGCGGCGATTACCTGGTGGATTACCGCTCCGGGTTCGCCGTGCAGTCGGTCGAGTTCACCCCCGCGGCCGTCTACGCCGTGAGCCCGGAGGACAGCCCGATCTTCTTCCAGACCGGGATCAAACCCGACCTCGACGACGTCGTGTACCTGCGGGCCCGGGTGTTCAACCAGGGGATCATGTTCGAGTCGGCGCGGCTTGATTTCTTCGATGTCAACGCCGCCGGTGAAGAGACGCTCATCGCGTCGACCCTCGTGGAAGCGCATCCGTTCTGGTACAGCGGCGTGCCGGGCAAGAGGTTCGGCTTCCTGTTTGGCCCGGTGGTGACCTGGACGCCGACGACCTCGGGCGCGCGGACCCTCATTGCCCGGCTCGCCACCGACTCCGCCCAACCTCAGGCGCAGGTGGCGGTCACCGTCAATGCAACGCCCGTGGCCGCCGCCGGCCACGATTTCACCGGCACGGTCGGCGTCCCGATCCTGTTCGACGGGTCCGGTTCGAGCGATGCCGATGGGTTCATCCGGAATTACGCGTGGGATTTCGGCGAAGCCGACGCCTACAGCTACCAGGATCCCGAGGGGATCTGGTACTGGATCCAGGAAGCCACGCTCTGGGGCAGCGGCCAGACCGCCACCTACACGTACACCAAGGCCGGCACCTATCATGTCACCCTCCATGTGACCGACGACAACGGGGACGAAGGAACCGACACCCTCCTCGTCACCATCCGCGAGACCCGGCCGGACCTCATCATCGAGAGCCTGACCCTCGATCCTGCCCAGCCGCAGGAAGGCCAGACCGTCGCCGTCACCGCCCTTCTTGCGAACCGGGGCGTCCTCGCCGCGACCGCCCCCTTCTATGTCAGCCTCTACGTCGATGACCAGTACCACGCGACGGTCAAGGTGACCGAGACCCTCGCCGCCGGCGCCACGCGCGCCATCCCGTTCTCATGGCCGGTCGTTCTCGGGAACCACCGGTTGACCGCAATCGCCGATGACATCGAGGATCGCATCGTCGAGTCGGCCGAGGACAACAACGCCAAGAGCGTTCTCGTTTATCCCGAGCAGGTGAACTTTCCGGACCTCGTGATCGATCAGCTCTCGTGGTCCGAGGGAACGGCCGCGGTCACTCTCGGCTGGGGCCAGCCGACCACCCTGAACGCGCTCATTGCCAACCGCGGGGCCGCTGCGGCCGGCGGGTTCTCGGTCTCGTTCTACGTCGATGGCGAGTTCTTGAGCCGCGCCATTGTCCCCGGGCTCCTCGCCCAAGCGGGGAGCAACACGATCGAGGTCGCCGCGCCCTACGTGCCCACCGCGGGCGATCATCTCGTCTCCGTGCTCGTCGACGGCCCCATCCGGCATGTTCTCGAGACCCACGAGAACAATAACTCCGCCCGCCTGCAGTTGCCCACCGTCAGGATCGCGTACGCGGACTTGCAGGTCGCGGCCATCGGCATCAACCCCGAAAGCGGCCGCGTCGCCGACACCGCAACCCTCGAAGTCCGCGCCCAGGTCACCAACACGGGCGGGACTTCCGTGTTCACCCCGGTCGAAGTCGCGATCTACATCGATGGCGCCTTTCGTGGGCGGCGGGTGATCGAATCCCTGGCCGCCGGCGGCAGCGAGTGGGTGTCGATCGATTGGACGGCGACGGCAGGTGACCACGACCTGCGAGCCACCGTGGATCCCGAGAACGTGATCGTCGAAGCCAACGAATCGAACAACACCACCGATCGCCCGGCGGTCCCGGTCACGATCCTCTATCCGGACCTGCTCATCAGCGATCTGCGTTGGGTGCCGGGGGCTCCACAGTACGCGGACTCGGTCCAATTCCGGATCACGGTGGCAAACCGGGGCGAGGCGCCAACCCAGGGGCCCTTCGTCACCACGTTGACGATCGGCAACCAGACGCCGATCCGCATCACGCACAGCGATCGCCTCCCGCCCGGCGCGGCAGCGGTCTTGAGCGCCTCCTGGCAGGCGTTCGCGGATACCACGGAGCCGATCGCCGTCACCGCGGCCGCGGACGTCGCGTCGCTGGTTGAAAGCGACGAAACCAACAATACTGCCACCGCCACGCTCGTTCTGCGCCACGGGCTGGCCGTCGCTGCCAGTTCCCAATACGCAGGCTATCTCGTCGGCTCGGACGCCGTTCTCAGGGCCGTCGTCAGCAGGTCCGATGCGCTCGACACGCCGCTCGGGTCGGCCGGCGGCCTTGCCGTCGCGTACCAGCTCCGCAACGATGCCGGGCAGGTCGTGGCGTCGGGTCCCATGACCTACAACAGCGTCGCCCAGCTCTGGCTGGCGACCGTGCCGGCCCCGCAGTTGAGCGCCGGATACTACACCGCCGTCGTCACCGCCGTCGGCGCCTTGGGCACTTTCACCGACACCGCCGAGTTTGCGGTGGTCGAGGATTTCATCATCACGCTGGCCACCAACCGCGAGGAGTATGGAGCGCAGGAGAACATCCTGTTCAAAGGCCAGGCGCAAACCACCCAGGGCGTCCTCATCCGCGGCCTGCCGGTGACGATCCAGATCAGCGGGGCAGTGGAGGCGACACTGACCGGTGTGCTTCAGGGTAACGGCCAGTACAACGTCATTTGGTCCTCCGGCGGTCAGGGGGGCCTCTACCAGGCGACCGCAAGTCTCGAGGTCGGCGGCGTGACGCGCACGGCGACCACCACGTTCGAGGTCCAGGGCCTCGCCATCACCCCGTATCCGGCAGTCCTCCAGATCCCCCAGGGCGGCCAGGCGCAGCTCGAGTTCAACCTCCGCAACGCGGGAACCGACCGGCAAACGCTGATCAACGTGTCGGTGGCGGCGCTGCCCGATCTCCCCGGCCTGAGCGCCGGCGTGGGCGTTCAGTCCTCGTTCGATCTCACGCATCAAGGCGATAGCCGCACCGTCACCCTGACCGTCGGCACCGGACTCGAGACGCCCACCGGCCTGCTGACGTTCCAACTCGTGGTTGATTCGGCCGAGAGCGCGCCCATCCGCGTGCCGGTCAAGGTGACCGTGATCGAGGCCGCCCCGGCCTACACGATCTGGAGCCTGGATAACCCGGCAGACCCGCTCTCGATCGAGATGGCCATGTACGCCGGCACTTCGCTGAGCCGCGCCCTGCGGGTCACGAACAGCGGGTCGGCCACCATGACCGGCCTGACGCTGTCGTCGCCCCACCTGCCGTGGCTGGGTGTCGGGACCGGCAACCTGCCCGCGGCTCTTGCCCCCGGCGAATCGGGGTCGCTGACGGTCTACTTCCAGCCCCCGAGGACCCTCGCGAAGGGGTCGTACACGGATTCGCTCGTCCTCTCGAGCAACGCAGGTCAACTCACGGTGCACATCGCCGCCGAGATCACCACCGCGGCCACCGGCGCGCTCTCTCTGGCGGTTCTCAACGCCCATGCCCAGCCGCTGTCCGATGTCCGCGTGACACTCCGCTTCCAGCAGTCGCTCGGCGTGCTCATGGAACTGCTCGAGGACGCGGATGCGGCGGGCGTGCCGGGCACGAGCATTCTGGCGGCCACGGACGGGCAGGGGAGGGTGGCCTTCGCCGAGCTGCCGGTTGGCACCTACTATCTGGCGCTCGAATCGGAGTACTACGCGCCCACGACCAGCACCATCGACGTCAAACCGACCTGGGACACCCCGCAGTCCTTGACCTTCATCATGCCGGATCGGCCGTGGCGGTTCGAATGGGACTACGCCGCGGCGCGGCCGTGGACGGCGGAAGAGATCGACAGCGGTTGGTCCCTGCTGGCGGATGCGACGGCCAACCCGGCGTGCGTCGCCAGCTATAACCCCGCGTACACCGAAGCAGCCATCCAGATGGACCAGCCCGGACAGGCGATTGTCCTCAACGCCGCCGCCCTCACAGGGACGATCCCCTTGAGCTTGTTGGTTCGCAATGCGAGCACCGGGCTTTCGCTGCAGAATGTCACCGCCCGGGTCGAAGGCTTCCCGACCGGGGCGGTGTTGTTGGGCGGGGCGGGCAGCCCCCAGGCGTGGTTTGGCGATATGGGTCCGCGGGAGACGCTGACCCTCGCGTTCTCGGTGGCGGGCACGGCGTTCGAGGCGGGTGCGGCGCCCCAGGTGATCCGGGGCGCGCTGGTGATCGAAGGCGAGGTTGTGGATGCCAGCGGCGCCGTGCAGCGGGTCAGCAACCGGCATTATCTGCAGGTCGTGGTGCCCCCGAACGCGCCCGCCGGTTGGAGCGAAGTCCCCGGTCTGCGGGATGCCTTGAGCCGCCAGATCCGGATGCGCGGCGCCTTGAGCGGCGACGAGATCCTGGTGGACGTTCTGTTCTACGAGTACCTCCGATCGCAGATTCATCACTCGCCGTCGCCCTTGCCGGAGCTGCCCGATGTCCAGGAATCCAGCTGGGTGACCGTCGACGTGGGACAAACCTCGGGCGTCGAGGGCGAACCGATCACCGTGACGGTCGAAGTCCATAACCGCAGCGAAACCGACTCGCTCGAAAACCTCGAGGTCGAACTGGTTCTGCTCACGGCGCCCGCGGAGGACACTGATGGCGGGACGGGGACGGGCACGGCGTTTTTTGGGCAGTCAGGCCAATTGATCCCGATCATGACGGCGGAGGGCACGGAGGCGGTCATCGCCCGGGGCCGCATCCCGGTGACCACCTACTTCGACGTCGAAAAGGAGATCGTGCCGCCCTCGGAAGTGCTGCCGGGGGAGACCGTCGTCGCCACGTTCAAGCTGACCCCCAAGAAGGGGACGTCGAGGATCGCCGAAGGCCAGTTTTATCTTTCGGTGAGCGTGCGGTACACGATCGCCGGATTCCGCACCGACGTTTTGACCCGCGACAAGCCGGTCCGGGTCGAGCCGGTGCCGAAGCTCTACGTCTCCTACGGCATCCGGCCGACGGGCGAGCCGGGCAAGAACTGGTACGATCTGACGATCACGGTCACCAACCTCGGCGGCACGGAAGCTCAGCCCATGACGGCCCGCGACGTGCGGGTGGTGACCAACGGCACCCGCGAAGGCGTCGTCATCCTGGGCGAGGACGCGATCGAGCTGGGCGACATCGCCACCGGCGAGACGAGGTCCGGGCACATGACGGTGCGTGCGGTCAACCAGTCCGAGATCGTCGCGTCGATCATCCCGACGGTCGAGGTCGCCGGCGGCGCCGCCGGGGTCCGCTGGCGGCCGTTCGGCGTCGAGGTCGAGCATGGCGGGGTCGGTCTCGAGGATCTCCTCGCGAAGATCTACGAAATCGAGGACCTGCTCCTCGGCGACGGCACGGAGGCGAACCCGGGCAAGCTGGAGTCGGACGAGGACATCGTGGCGAACGCCATGTACGAGACGATCTGGCTGGCGCACGAGTCGGCCGGGCTCAAGGGCCTCCTGGATTTCACCGACTACGTCAACCAGTCGGTCCGCAACATCATGGGCACCTTCAGCAAGGTGCGCGAGTACGCCGACATGGCCCGGAAATGGACCGAGACGCTCCTGGATGAGGACGCGCTCTGGGACAAGGTCAAGAACGCGTTCGCCGAGGAGACCAAGAAGCTGCTCATGGGCTACACCGAGAGCCTCCTGGTCAGCGGGATGGAGGAGGACCGGGCTGCCATCCAGAAGATGGTCGCCGACCAGAAACTGCAACTGGGCAAGGCCGAGGCCGAGCTGGTCGTTGTCACCGCCCGCGATGACGTGCTCCAGGCGTTCCTGGCCGGCCTCGACGATCCGACGTTTAAAGAGGCCCTGATCGCCGACATCACCGCCGCCGAAGCCGGCCTCAGCGGCGAGTCCGCCGGCCTCTACGCCGCCCAGGCCGCTTTCTACGCCGAGACCGACCCCGACGTCGCCTTCCTGTTCGAGGAGCTGGCCGGACTCGCCTCCCAGGACCCGATCGGCGAGTTCGATTCTGCCCGCCTGGATTCCGCGATGGCGGCCGTTCGCGAGCGGTTCACCGGGGAAGCGGATTCTGTGGCCAGCCGCCGGCAGTCCCTGGAAGCCACCGTCGAACAGCTCAACAAGAGCATCGCCTCCCTCGAGCATTATCTCGAAGAACTCGAGGCAGCCATCGAAGAGCGCAAGGAGAGATTCCAGAAGCTGGTTGCCGACATCGAGGAGGTCATTGAAAACAGCGATGAAGTGGTCGAGTGGCTCGCCGGCAAGGTCCAGGGCGCGATCGAGGAAGCCCAGCACACGCTCAGCGAAAAAGCCAAGGAGCTGATCAAGGAGCTGAGTGGATGGAACGCTCTCGTCGACACCGTCGAGCAGGGCGTCGATGACTTCAAGGAAGCCGTCCAGGACAAGGTCGAGGAATTCGTGGCCGCGCCCTACGTCGATCAACTGGCGCAAATCGAGGAGCGCATCGGCGAGCTCGAGCTCGAACAGAATGCCAAGACCGCCGATGTCGCCATCCTCCAGACCGAGATCGGCTTGCTCCAGCAGCGGGCGGGCGCTCTACAGGCCATTCTCGCCCAGGCGCCGGGCGACCCGGTGGCGTCGTCCCAGCTCGGTGCGATCCAGTCCGCCGTCGCCGCCCTCCAGTCCGCCATGGCGGATCGCAACGGTCGGCTCGGGGAGATCCTCGTGGAACTCGCGGACCTGCGGGCCGATCAGCAGGAAATCCAGACCCAGATCGACGAGCAGTTGGCCGCCATCGAGAAGCTGAAGGAGCTGAGCAGCGAAGGCATCCAGCTCGTGCAGGACATCCGGGAGGAGGAGAAGACCGCCGACAAGGTGCTGAAAGGCGTCGAGTGGATGGTCAGCACGGTGTCAAAGACCTGGGACGAGTTCTACGCCTCGCACCAGAACGAGGTGCAGCAGCATCTGTACAACTTGCAGAAAGCCCGGATGCCGGACCTCGGGCGCGGCGGCATCACGGCGAAGGACGTGATGGAACAGGGCGCCAAGCTCACCGGCACCATCGAGCTGTTCCAGGAAGCCGTCGCCATCGCCATGTGGGACATCGGGGCCTCCCTGCCGGACTCGCCCGCCTTCAAGAACCTGATGCGGGTGGCCGCCAACGCGCGGAGCATGAACTACGCGCAGGCCATGACCTATATCACGGATTTCTGGCGGCTCGCCTGCCAGCCGCGCATGGTCAATGAACAGGAGCTATACGAGAAGTTCTACCTCGAGCTGTTGATCGGCGAGGAGGAACGCACCCAGGCCCGACACGAACTGGTCGAGAGCTGGCCGGTCGACGCCTCCCTGGACGACGCCAAGGAGGCCATCGAACAGGACCTCGAGGACGCCATCGAATACCTGTCCAGCCTCGGCGCGGAACCGCCCGCGTATTTCCCGGTGGCAGCACTCTATGAGTACCTCGAGATGCTGGCCCAGCGGATCGAGGACACCACCTACACCTGGGGCATCCCGGGGCGGCACATGATGCCCATGGTCTGGTTCACCTTCGGCAACACCGACGACCCGCAGGAACGCGATTTCGGGACGATCAGCTACCCGCTCGGCAGCCTCTACGACCCCATGCACGAGCTGGTGGTCGCCGAAGCCATGGGCTGGGACAGCGTCGCCGACATGTGGCGGATCTGGCAGTTGAAGTTCGCCGTCGGCCTCATGGGCAACGCCGGCGCCGCGCTGGCTGGATCGCCCGTCGGCCAGTTCCTCACGTTGCCCTACCAGATGCTCGATCCGCTCGTCAGCTCCTACGCCCAGCTGATCGTCGATCGCAACGCGTTCGTCCGCCGCATCATGACCGACCAGCTCGGCCTGCTCTTCGTCCTCAACAGTGGCGAGATCATGGCCACCCGACGGCTGGCCCTCGACCTCGAGAACAGCTTCAAGTGGCTCTCCGAAAACCCCATCGTCGACCCGCCCATGCCCGTCGTCATCGAGTCGGTCCAAACCCCCGACATCGTGCTCGACCCGGGCGAGTACTTCGGCGAGTCGACCGGGGCGCTCACGGTCCGCAACGATGCCGGGTTCACCGTGCAAACCACCGCCGAAATCTGGGTGTCTTACGAAGATCAACAGTTGGCCGTGTTCCGCAGCGCGCCGATGGAGATCAGCGCGGGCGAGACCGAAGTGCTGACGTTCGATTACCAGATGATCCGCAGCCTCACCGCGGGTCTCGAGGGCTTTGATGTCCTCGCCTACCTCTACGTCGTGGACCCCGCCACGCTCAACGAGGAGCTCCTCGGACCCGCTTACGGCCATTTCTACGTCGGCACCGCCGACGATCTCGCCCTCCTGCAGCAGCAGGACTTCCGGCGCCTGCTCGCGGGCGTCAGCGGCGCCGCCGCCGCCGTTCACGAAACGGAATTCACCGTCGCCCCCGATACTCACTCGGTGACGTTCCATTTCCTCAGGAGCGAAGGCGCCAATCTCCGCCTCCACATCCGCGACGCCGGCACGGGCCACGTGGGTTGGACCGCCGATGCCACCCTCGAAGCCACCATCCCTGGCGCCACGATCACAACCTTGAGCGATTCCCATTTCCTCGTCACGCTGCTCAACCCTGAGGCGGGCACCTTGAGCGTCAGCGTCGCAGACGACGGCACTGCCGAGGGTGCGCTGTACACCGTGACCGCTCTTCGGACCCCGCTGTTCGAGGCGCTGCTCGTGCCCACCGCGGACACGGTGGTGGTCTCGGGTCCCGGCCCGGATTTGACGCTGATCGCTCCGCTCCAGGAAGCGTCGGGGCAACGCGCAATCCAGGGGGTCGAAGGCCATGTCGCGTCCGCCCCGACCGACGGCCAGGGACACACGCTCCCCGCGGACGCCTTCGCGTTCGACGCCGGGACCGGCGTCATCCCGGCGGGCGATTTCATCGATCTCACCATCCGGGTTCGCGCGCCCGCCGGTCAGCCGGACGGCACCTACACCGGCACGATCGTTGTCCGGGGTATCGACGCCGTATCGGGAGAGGCGCTAGAGGCCACCCTCACCGTCACGGTCATCCTGGACACTGTGGCTCCCGCCACGCCCGTCCTCGACGCCGTGACCAACCCAGTGACGACGGCGACGCTGCGTGTCAGCGGCCAGGGCTCGCCCAACACGGCTCTCGAGTTCTACCTCGATGAGCCGACAACCCCGGTGGGCTACATGGGGCTCGGGGAAGACGCCGCCTTCAGCGCGGACATCGCGCTCGCCACCGGAGCCCACCAGATCTGGGTCGTCGCCACCGACGCCGCCGGCAACCGGTCCGCGGCGTCGAACATCCTGGAAGTCATCTCGACCGCCGATGTGACCGCCCCCGTCTCCCAGGTGATGACCACCGCCGTGCCCGGCCAACCGCAGCGCTCGCGCGTCGAGATCACCGTCGCCGATGACCAGAGCGCCGTGGCCGCCGTCTATGTCGCCTACGGCGATACCCTGAGCTGGCGCCTCTACACCGCGCCGTTCGAGATCAGCAGGACGACGGAACTGACCGTCTGGCACTACGCCGTCGATGCCGCCGGCAACGCCGAGGCCTATCAGCAGACCGTCCTGCCGGCCCTCCCCGCCACACCGCCCCGGCCGCCCGCCGCCCGCGGGTATGACACGCTGCCCGCCGCGTTCGATCCCACGCCTGCTGCCCCTGTCGCGACCGGCAGCGACACGCTCCCCGTTCACTACGACCCGATCCAGGGGTCCCCTGGTGCCGCGATTGGGAGTCAGACCGTGGCCAGCGCGGCTGTCGCGTCTTCGACCGCGACCCTGGTTGTGGACCCCCCCCAGTCTGCAGCCTTCACCCTGTGGACCGCGGCCGTCCAGGATTTTGCGACAACCTCCGGCATCGGACAGAGCCGCCTTGGAGCGTGGTCGGTCCCGTGGTCGTCCATGTTCACGCGCCGTGCCGCCGACACCCTGAAGCCCGGCGCGGACGAACCGTGGGGGGCGAATGTCCTGGCGGGCGGGGAGTGCTGTTTACAGAAGAGTCTGTAGGATCAGTGCCACAATGCCCATCACCCGCCCTCCGGGCACCCTCTCCCCATCGGATGGGGAGAGGGGTGGGGTGAGGGGTCAGTGTCACCTATCCTGTGGACTGCACAGTATGAGTATGAAACTCGAGTTGCTCTTCGTCGGATCGCTCGCGGCCGCGCTGATCGCCCAGGCCGCCGGCGATGTCCGCGTCCACGTGGTCGATATGGCAGGCCAACCGGTCGCCGGCGCCAGCGGCGCCCGGGTCACCCTCCGTGGCACGGACGCCGCCGGACCGCAATCGTTCGCCTCCCGCATCCCTGATGCATCGGGCCAGACGACGTTCACCGGCCCGGAGATCCAGGCCGTGATCCAGGGCGCCTTCGGGTTCGTCATCGAGACCGCGATCGGCAGCGGCGAGGTGCGCGCCCTGCTGTACGATCCCTTCGGTAGCTCCGGTTCCCTCATCGCGTACGATGCCGCGCGCCAGTTCGAGTTCGCCGTGCCCACCCCGCGCTCCGGCAGGGCCGCGCCCGGCATCGTGTGGCAAGGGACAACCTCGCAGCTCGAATTCAGCATCGACCTCGGGAACCGCAGCACCGCGGACTTCTGGGTGCTCCGCGCCATCTGGCAGCGGAAGGCCCCGGCCCCCAACTGGTTCGGGCCTGCCTATGGACTGATCCCGCGGCTTCCCCGCCAATGGCTCCTCGATCACGCCTACGGGATCGAGGAAACCGGCATGACCGCGGGCGCCGCCGGAACGCTCCGACTCCGGCGCGGCGATTACGACGAATCGTTCCCGGCGCGGAAAGCCAATGTGACCGGCGCGGCCGACGACGGCTATGAGCTGTACCTCGTTAACAGTGTGTGGAACCAGGACTTGACCGGAACCTACGATCCTGCGCGCCAGGTGTGCGCGTTCGTGTTCGATCCCACCACGGTGTTCGCGGATTCCCAGGCGCCCGCCTGGGACGGCGCGGCTCTCAAGGATGGCGTGCCCTATTTCGTCACCCTGCAGGCTGAAGCTTGGATCTGGCATGAGGCAGGAGTGGAAGGGGGCGTGGCCGTGGATTGGGGGAGCGGCGCGGCGGCCAGCGTCTTTCACCCGGTCCGCATCAACGATCAAGCGGTCCGGTTGCTGAGCCTCACGCCTGCGACCGGTGTCATGCTGCTGGAAGTCCAGGGGAACGCGAACCTGCCGTACACGCTCGAGTTCACGAGCACCCTGGGCGCCCCTGGCGGCTGGGGATCCCTCGTGCCAACGCAGGTCACCACCTCGCCGTTCATCCTGGTGGACCCGGACCCGGCCGGACCCGCGCGCGTTTATCGGGTGCGGCAGCCGTAAGGGCCGCGGCGCGGGCGCCAGGCGCTTTTCCGACCCGAAAGCGGCAGAGGACAGCCGCACTCCAAGACGGGACCACGCGAGCACGGACGACGGGACCACCGCAGAGACACGATGGCCGCAGAGACACGACACTATAATCTCCGCGTTCTTCGTGCCTCTGTGGTTGACCAGCCGAAAACGGCAGAGGACAGCCGCTAGCGAGGCGCACCTCAGACCTAACGAAGTCCGCGATCCCATGAAGCCTTCCTGCCTTTTCGGACCCTCTCTCCCGCGCCTCGCTAATGTAGAGTCCTCGACGGAAGGAGGGAAGGCCTGGAACCGGACCGGACAGAACTTGACCTGTTGACCCCATATTCCACAAGTCGAGGACTCTAGACGCTATCGCGCGGATCGAGGGCCGCGGCGCGGGCGATGCACTGTCGCACCGACGTACCGGCGTACCGGCGCTTTCCTCCCGCGTCCCGCCGCGGTCAGCGCCCGCGGCTACAGCGTTCTCCCGTCTCCTTTCAGCATTTCAGTATTTCAGCTTTTCTTCCGTCGTCTCTGCTACGTCTCCTTCACCACCTTCCACCCGACGGCGTCGGCGAGGGCGGCCACGGGTTCCCGCAGGTCGCCATAGAACGTGACCCGGTGCCAGCCCCAGACATCCCACATCGTGAACAGCTTCTCGAAATCGCCCAGGGGTTGGGCTCGGAGTTTGGTCCGGCAGGCGCGGTCATTGGCGTCATTCCCGACCGCCTTGGCCTGGTGGAACAGGATTTCCCGACGTTTCGGCTCGAATTGCAGCGACGTGGTGAGATACCCGGTTGGCAACAGCGAGCGCAATGAGGCGCCCTGGCGATCCTCGGAGTGCGTGAGGATCTCGTAGGGGTTCGCAGGACCCGTCGGGCCAAAGACCCGGGTGGGGGCCACGCAATGGGCGTAGATGATCTCGCGGTTCGCGGTGTCCATCACCGGATCGGAAATGTACCCGGGCCGGCCCTGGGTCAGCGTGGTGATGGCCACCATCGTCGCCGTGGACCGCACATCGCATTCGCAGGCGCCGATCACCCCGTCATCGACCAATTGACAGAAGCCCAGGCACGGATACGCGGTGATATGATTGCCATAGAAACCGCCCAGGCAATTGATGGTGATGGCGTTGGCCTGGTGCTTCTTCATCAGCGCCTTCTGGCCCAGGTACATCGCCGCCGACTTCTCGATCGTCTCCCGCGTGACGCCGTCAATCCGTCGCGCCCCTTTCTCCCAGCGATCGGCCCAAGCCCGGACTTCGTCGCGATCCGCCCCCTGGGCGAGTTCATTCAGTTCGGCAAAAGGGACATACACGACCGGGATGCCCATGATCTCGCCGCCCGAGGCGGACTTCTGATCCCGGAGGGCGAGGATCTTCGATTCCTTGAGTCGGCCGACGCAGTCCGCAACGGGCATGCAGCGGACCGGATCCGCCGCACAGGCGAGATCGCCCGGGGGCGGCGTGCGCTGTTGTCGCAGTCGCCTGGTTGCCGCCACGAAGTCGGCCGGCGCGCCGCTGGCCCCGGCCTGTTCGAAGCACTTCACCGCGTCGACCACGTCCTGCAACCGCGACGAGGAGACGAACCCCACGTTGGTTGACGGCATCCGCAGGAAAGCGGCGTTGTAGGTGAGGAATCCGCCCGTGCCCGCGTACGTGAAATCGGCATAGAGGACAGGCTTGCCGCTGGTGGCAATGGTCTGCACCACGCGCGGCCAGTTGTTCATTTGATAGACCACGTAACCCTGCACGGGGACCGCTTCGTCCTCCTTGAGAATGCGCTTGGCATCCTCCTCCGTGCTGGCCATCGCGGTGACAAACTCGAGCCCCGGGCATTGCCGCGCCAGTTCGGCCTCGAACGCCTTCATCACCGGCACGAAATCGTAGCCGATGTGCGGCCAGGTCGGGCGGGGTTGCTTGGGACCGAAAAGGACGAAGACCACCCGGATCCGCCGGGCGGCGGCGGCCCTGGCCACGCTGGATTCAGCGGGGACCGGCCACGCGCTGAGCGTGGCCGCGCAAGCGGCGGAGCCTTTGACCAGAAACGAACGCCGGCTCAAGGGGCATGAGTGACAGGTAATATGCTGGTTCATAAGAGCCCTCGACTTGGTCTGTGGCGCGCCTCGCTAAATGTACAATGCCGTCTGCAGATCGCGGACCACCACGCTCATGAACGGGTAGCGCTTGTCCGGATCCCGTTCAAGGCACCGGAGCAGCGCCCGCTCGACCGGCAGCGGAATGTCCGGGTTCAATTCGCGCGGCGGGACGAAATCAACCGACCGATCCAACTGCCGGCGCAGCACCTCGTCCGGCGTGTCGCCCGGGAACGGCTTCCGAAACGTCAGCATCTCGTACGCGGCGGCGCCGAACGCGAAGATATCCGCCCGGTGATCGACCGGTTCGCGCTGGAGTTGCTCCGGCGACATGTAAGCCGGCGTCCCCGGGTTGCGTGCCAGCTTGCGCGGACTCTCGGGGCGGGGGAGGGCCAGGTCGAAATCGATGAGGCGCAGGCTCCCGTTCCGGGTCACGAGGACATTCTCCGGCTTGAAATCGAGGTGCATGAATCCCCCCTCGTGCACGTGCTCGAGCGCCACCGCCATGTCGATGAGGATATTGGCCGCGTTCTCCGCCAGCAACGGATGACTCTGCGCCATCAGGATCTTGAGGTTCGCCCCCTCCACGTACTCCATCGCCAGATACAGGTGCCCCTCGATCTTGCCGTGCCCGCGATACCCGATCACGAACTCGTGATTATGGATCCGGGAAAGGATGACGCACCCCTGGATGAATCGCTTGCGGGTCGTAAAGTCGAGGACGTCATGCGAATGCAGACACCGGATCGCGACGGTCTGCTTTTGTTCGTCCGTGGCCAGCCAGATGTCCGCCATGCCGCCGCTGTTGATCAGCTCGTGCAGGTAATACTCTCCGAAGGGCCCCGGTTGCAGGTGCCCCGCACTGTCCGTCTTGCGCTTGCCGAATCCCAGCATGACCCGCCCTCACGACGGCTCGATCGCTCTCTGCCTCAAGAAGTAGCACGGGGCGCCACGCCCTGCCACTGGTTTCTGTGGGCCGTGGCGCGGGCGCCAGCTTTTGGCCTGTCCCGCCGTAGCCCAGCGACGCAGTCCTTCGAGGAAGCCGAAGTCTGGGCGAAGGCGGATCGGGTCGGGTGCCGGGGATTGCGCCCCGGCACCCTCCCACACCACCGGACGTGCGGTTTTCCGCATCCGGCGGTTGAACGGTGCGACCTTGCTACATGGCGGTCGCAAGCTCTGAGGGCATCACAAAACCCCAGCGTCGCAACACCGTGTTGCTCAACGCCGTATGCAGGCTG
>JAKQDD010000136.1 GCA_029556615.1 Verrucomicrobiota bacterium
GCCCGGACCGCAGGTGGTGTGGCTGCGGCTCGGCAACAGTTCCAAGCTCGCACTCCTGCGCTGGCTCGAGCCGCTCTGGCCTCTGGTGGTTCGTCAACTCGAACTCGGCGAACGTTTGGTCGAAGTGCGGTGAGCAGCGGCCTGATCGCCAAGCGCGAGGAGGTGGCTGGAGAGTCACGTCTCGCCTGAACCGGGCGGGTGCCCCCTTGACGGAGGCGTACAGCGGGGGGACGTTGGCGGGGTTGGCAATGCTGCAATGAAAGCACCGGTCACAGTGATTTCCGTATTGGTTCTGACGGCCGTGTGTATTTGGGTATTCCAGACGTCGAAAGCACCCGGCCGGGACAGTCATCGGGAACAGACTGTGGAGACCGGGTCAAGCAACCTCGCGCTGACATCCTCCGGGGTTGCCGCCTTGAGTTCGGTGACGGGTCCCACAGGATCTGTAGGGGGACAGATACCGTCTGCCGGCCCACATGGAGCGGCGGCGACATCGGAATGGGCCATGGTGGAAGCCCTCTTGGCGCGTCCGGAGCATCGTCCGTTGATGCGTGACGTGTGAGGTGGACCCCATTCTTTGGACCACGGAACGGGGAAATTAAGCTGTGGTTTTCAGGTTCTGCTCGGGGTTGTTGTGGTGGTTGATGTCCCTTCGCAGTTCCATTGCGAAGGCAAGTGTCCCGCTCAAGGGCGGCGCCGTCAAGCCAAGGACAGGAGGTCCGAGGACCGGCGGCATCGGGGCGGCAAGGCTCGGCCTGGCGAGCTCCAGCTCGCGAGCCTTGCCGCCGAGCGAACCGAGGGGACCCTGGGCCGCCGCAGCCGAGGGCCGACCGCGCTCCCCTGCTCACCACCGGCTGGTGTCCCAGACCGGTCGCTTGGCACCATAGGCCTCGGGGTCGTTGTACACCTGGCCCGGGGACGCACCCTCCCACGCCGTATGGGGGCGCCGCATGTTGTAATCCTCGAACCATCGGGCCAGTCCTCGTCCCGCTTCCAGCCCGTCGCGATAGTCCTGGAGGT
>JAKQDD010000142.1 GCA_029556615.1 Verrucomicrobiota bacterium
CACCATCCAGTCCTGCACGTCCTCGGGCAACTCG
The DNA here is from genome assembly GCA_029556615.1 of Verrucomicrobiota bacterium. Lineage (GTDB taxonomy): Bacteria > Verrucomicrobiota > Verrucomicrobiia > Limisphaerales > J093 > JAKQDD01. Next base: position 35 of record JAKQDD010000142.1, read on the forward strand.
CTCCAGGCGTAGGTGATCCCCGTCTGGATCAGGCTGCTGAAGGCGCTGGTCAGCGCCCCAATCAACTGGCAGGTGTTGGTCGAAAGCTGCGTGCACACCTCCGCCACACGGAAGACCGGCCCCTTCTCGAAGGCGAAGTTGCCGCTCAAATACACAAACTCGCTGATCTTCAACACCGCCTCGCTCACCTCCGCCCCGATCCGCTGGTTCCCGTCGTAGTCCAGGTAAATGGAGGAACTGCCCGTGCGCACCTCGTAGCCGGTCGGGTCCAACTTCCCGTCCCCGTCCAAGTCCTCCTCCACGTCCAGCACCCCGTCCCCGTCGAGGTCCTCGCCCTCATCCAATACCCCATCCCCGTCGAGGTCCTCGGCCACATCCAGCGCCCCGTCCCCGTCCAGGTCCACTTCCGCCGGGAAACTGTTCACAAAGTTCACCACCGGTGGCCCCAACCCCAAGGGCCAGGTGCTCCCGTTGTTGACGGTCACGGTCACGTGCTGCGCTTCCAACTGCACGTACTCCTCCAATCCAACCAAACCCACAAAATCACTCTCCGCCCTCAACGCGTAGAACTTGGGCAGGATCTTGTCGAAGCCCGGCAACTCCACCAGCGTGGGCTCCATCATCGCAAAGCCCACCTCCACATCCTCGATCCACAACCCCATCGCATCGGCGTTGGCCTCCTCCTCGCTGTAGTCCCCGTCCCCGTCCGAATCGGTCTTGTAGGGCCCGTTGACCCCGGCAAACAGCGACCCCCTCACCCCCACTTGCACCGTGAGCACTTCCAGATTATGGATCGTCAAGAGGTCTTCGCTCACCCACAGGTTGCCCGCCTCCTTCCAGGCCTCCAGCCCCGCCGCCCAGTTGCTCTCGCCGTAGCCGTGGGCGTCCATCCAGCTCTTGATCGAATCGGGCAGGGCCTCCCAGGTCTCGGTGGCCCCCAACTGGATGAGCTCGCTGAACACATCCCCCACCAGACTGGCCGCATCCCCCGGCAAACCCGTGGCCACCTCCACCATCTCCACCGGCCCCTGGCAGAAGGAGAAGCTCCCCTCCAAATACACATACTCAGATACCTGCAAGAACACTCGCTGCGCCACCACCTCCACCCGCTGCGGCCAGTCAAAATCGATATACACCGGATCCCCACCCGTCTTCACTTCATAGCCCGCCGGATCGAGCTTCCCATCCCCGTCGGCGTCCACGTCCGCCACCACGTCCAGGCACCCGTCGCCGTCGAGGTCCTGGGCCCCCGTGGCCCCGCTCACTTCGGCCAGCTCCAGCCGCCCGCTCTCATCGGTATCCAGGGCCCCCAGAATCTCCGCCTCGCTCAGCAACCCGTCGCCGTCGCCGTCGGGGATCGTCACCGACGTGGCCACCGCCACTTCGGCGGCGCTCAGGGTCCCGCTCTGGTCGGCATCCAGCCAGGCCACCAGTTCGTTCACGTCCAGGCAACCGTCCCCGTCGGCGTCGCTCTCCGCCGGAAAGCTCGTGTCCCAATCCACCGTCGGGGGCCCAAACCCCCCAGGCCACGCCGTCCCGTAGTTCACGTTGACGGCAATGTCGGCTACCTGCGCCTCCACCCACTCTCCCAACCCCACCAAACCCGCCGATGCCGCCGTCGCCTTGACCGCGTAGAACTTGGGCAGGATCGAACTGAACCCCGGCAGCGCCGCCAGCGTCGGAGTCAATAGCGCAAACCCAAAGTCCACATCCTCAATCCACAAACCCATCGCATCGGCGTTGACGCTCCCGTCCCCCTCCAAATACGGCCCGTTGATCCCCGCAAACAAATTGATGTCGCTGGCCCCAATCTGCAGCCCCGCCACCTCCACGTTGTAGAGGGTCGCCAGGTCCGAGGACGCGTACACATTGGTCGTCTTCCACTGGTCCAGGGCCGCCGCGATATCTTCCGTGGGCGAGCCGCTGCTCAGACCGTGCTCCACCATCCAGTCCTGCACGTCCTCGGGCAACTCGCTCCAGGCGTAGGTGATCCCCGTCTGGATCAGGCTGCTGAAGGCGCTGGTCAGCGCCCCAATCAACTGGCAGGTGTTGGTCGAAAGCTGCGTGCACACCTCCGCCAC
>JAKQDD010000149.1 GCA_029556615.1 Verrucomicrobiota bacterium
TGGCCACGGGGCTTAACCGGCTGGATCCCGAGCGTGGCGGGTACGTGCCGGCGAAGGCGGAGTTCGAACGGACGGCCGAGGGCTACTTCATCGCGCGGCAGACGCAGCACCAGGTGATTCTGGGGCCGGACTTAAGCGTCGGGGGGTCAGTGGACCTGCTGACGCCCGATGGGTTGAGGCTGCGGTCGAGGCCGGTGGGGTTGGCGCTGGTGGATCCTGGGACGGGTACGAGCGTGATGCTGGGGGAGGTGCGGGGGTGCGAAGCGGAATGGGTGGCAGCGAACGAGGTGCTCTACCGGGACGCGTTCGAGGGGCTATCACCCAGCGGCATTGCCTATTGGGGTAATACAATCAGAGTTGCCCACGCGAGCCGACGATCCGCGTGTAGAACATCCGGAATTCGGGTCGGTATGCTGGGCTTATCTGAGGGCCTGTTCGATCGGGTGTCCTGCTTCTTGAGGTCATTCGAGGGAGAGCTGAACGGCATCCGAGACAGGGGCTCTGGCACTCTGGGCGAAGTGCGGCTCTCCGATATCAGTCTCAAAGGAGATGGATCATGAAGGCATGCAAGACTCCATTTCTGCCGGACGGGTTTTGTCGCCACGGATGCGTGGTGCCGATAGGTGAGCATGGGAGAGCAGCCTCCGAGTTCTGGAAGCAGATGCCTGCCTGGCTGGGGCTGACTTGGCTTCTTCTGTGGGGCGCGGCTGCGGCACAAAGCGCGGACCTGGACCCAGTGATGGTGGGGGAATGGCCGGGTTACGCAACTGGAAATGCTCTGCGGATGGCTGTCTCCGGCCACTACGCTTACGTGGTAGCCGGCGACTTCCCACAGGTGGTCGATGTGTCGGACCCCGCCCATCCGCAACGTGTTGCGATATACGCTGACATTAGCGTCTGGGACGTGGCGCTGTCCGGACACTACGCCTACATCACAGGAGGTTGGCCGGAAGGAACCGCCTGGAAGTCAGCTTTGCGGGTGCTCGATGTTTCCGACCCGGCCAATCCCCGGCTGGTGGGCAAGTGCCATAACGGTGACGACACGGCTATACGAGTGGCCGTCTCGGGTGACTATGCATACGTCACTGGCATTTGCTGGGAAAGTGGGGCAGGCTATGACAGCTTGCAGGTGTTCGATGTCGCCAACGCCGCCGAGCCGAAGCGCGTGGGCCTTTGCCGCACTGGGGGCCACCCGGCGACTCACGTGGCCGTATCCGGTCCCTACGCGTACCTTGCGTGTGGAGAAGAAGGCCTGCAGGTGATCGACGTTTCGAACCCGGCAAATCCGCAAAGGCTGGGGAGTTGGAGCAGTGGGGGTAGTGCCAACTGGGTGGCAGTGTCCGGGAACCGTGCGTTCGTGGGAGAGTCTGCCGTTTCGTACGGTATCAATGATCTGAGAGGAGGCGGGTTGCAGATCATCGACGTCTCCGACTCGACCAATCCGCAGTGGGTGGGAGCCTGCAACCTGGGGGAGTACACCCGTTGCGTGGCCGTGTCAGGCGATCGGGCATATGTTGGCACTGCCCATGCCGGCTTGAGGGTCGTCGACATTGCCGACCCGGCCAATCCCCACCAGCTCGGAATTTGTGATACGCAGGGGGCCAGAGGGATTGCGATATCAGGCGACTACGCTTACGTGGCCGATGACGGTGCCGGGTTGCTGGTGATCGACGTGCGGGATCCCGTAGCCCCGAAGCGGATAGCTAATTGTCCCACGTACGAGTCGGCTGAAGGTGTCGCCGTATCCGGCGACCGGGCCTACGTGGTTGAGGAGGTCCAGGCGGCTTCTGGTTGGGTGCGCCGCTTGCGGGTGCTTGAGGTTTCCAATCCCGCCAGTCCAAAACACGTCGGTGACTATGACCTCAGCGAGTATGGCTTGCCGGTCTCCTTACACTTCACCTACGTTCCTCATCCGGAAGAAACGTGGCTGGTAAACGACCTCCGCGACCCGGCCAACCCAAGATTTGTGGGGGGCTACAAGACAATCGCCTCAGCTTCGGACGTGCTCGTGTCAGGCTACCATGCCTACGCACTTGGTAACAGCCAAGTGGGATCGAATGTGGTGTACGGGTTCCAAGTAATCGACATCTCGGATCCGACTCAACCACGGTGCGTAAGCACGTACTATGGGGTGAAGAATATCGGCTGGGGGGGAGGAGCTGCTCTATTCGGGGAATACGCGTACTTGGCGTCGCCTGGGGAGCCAGAGGAAGGAGGTTTGTTGATAGTCAACGTCTCGGATCCGACCGCCCCGCAGCAGGTTGCAGCCTGCAATCCGGCAGGAGGCTATACCCGAGACGTAGCGGTGTCGGGTCAATACGCCTACTTGACGGATTATGACAATGGCCTGCAGGTGCTTGACCTCTCGAATCCAATCCAGCCCAGACTGGTCGCGAGCGTGCCGATCGTTGGGGCTTGGAACGTAACCGTCTCCGGACGACGCGCGTTCGTAGGCGACAGCTTTTGTGCATCGGCTCTTCACTCGCTCCACATCGTGGACATTACCGATCCGGCGAATCCCGTTTACGCGGGACGCTACCCGATCGTGGTCAGAGGTGCGGCACGGTCAGGCAATTACGTCTACGTGGCAAACGGAGTAGCCGGTGTTAAAGTGCTCGACATCTCCGGCCCTGCCACTCCGCAACGATGGGGCGCCTATGCCCTGAATGGGTGGATCGGTGGCCTCGACGTGTCCGGGGACTATGCCTACCTGACGGAAAGCGGCTGGTGGGACGGTGCGAACGACCAATCCGGTGGTCTGCGGGTGTTGGATGTTTCGAACCCGGCCGCCCCGCGATGCGTGGGGGCTGTGGACATTCCCGGCTTCGGAAGCGACGGCTGGCCAGTCAGTCTAGCGATCTCCGACAACTTCGCTGTTCTTGCAGCAGACAATTTCCAGGTCTTCGACATTTCCAGTCCGCTCAGCCCGAGGCAGGTGGGCCTTTACGATGCGGCGGATCGCTTCGGTGCAGTGGTCATCAGCGGGGACTATACCTACACTTTCGCCCGACAGCCGAACGACACAACGTATCATCTCCAAGTCCTTGATCTATCCGACCCCTTCCATCCTCAGCAGGTTGGCGAGTATCCGCTGGGCTTTGAGCCGAGTTGGAATCATGTGAGGGTAGCTGGGGACTACGCGTATGCTGTTGGGGAACGCCCTTCGAATGTTAGGGGCTGCTTACAGGCGATCAACATTTCGGAGCCCGCCAGTCCTCAAGGGATGGGCCAGTTCGATTACGAACTAATCATAGACCATTGCTATGGGGTAGCCCTCTCGGGCGATTACGCTTGTTTGGCTGCAGGCTACGCAGGTCTTCTCATCGTGGATCTTGCTGAGCCGGCTCACCCACGCTTGGTTGGCAGCTACACACAGCATCAAGTCCAAGGAGTGGCGGTATCCGGACGGTATGCGTACATCGCAGTCAGCCCTTGGCGCAGCGTTTTCAGGCAGCCGTCAAGGGATGTGGGCGACTACAGCGGGTGTGGAGTGGAGGTAATCGACATCAGTAACCCGTCAAAGCCAAGGCGTGTCGGCGGCAACTCGGCCGCAGTCTTCGGTGAATGGGCGTCCAACGTGGTCGTAGCGGGGGGCCGCCTCTACGTCACTTTTGGGCCCAACTTTGAGATTATGGATCTGTATCAGCCACCCGAGATTGAGCCGTTGCGTCTCGATGCCGCTGGCTTTCACCTGCTGGTCCGAGGCGTCACTGGCCAGATGCTGCGCCTGGAGCGAAGCCGGAACCTGCTTGATTGGGAAACCGTCGCGACGGTGCCCATGCCCGCCAGCGGCCAGACACTGATTGATGCGGCGGCGACGCTCGAGGCGCTTTTGTTCTATCGGATGGTCGAGGAATGACGTGAGGCATCCAGCCATCAACTCACGCCTCCGGCACCTCCCACACGTACACGCCGGCGTGGCGCTTGATGTGGCCGCTGGCGACGTGCCAGATGAGGTACCCCGTCGGGATCGTGCCACTCGACGGGTCGGTCGTCACCGCCGCTGGCCTGATCTGGATCCACGTGCCGGGGGTCCCGGCCCCGGCGCAGCGCCACTCCCCGCCGAGCGCATCCCGCCAGAACTCGGCTGGCGAGGCGCGCGTCAGACCAAGTCGAGTCCTCAGGTCCGTGAAGAGCCTGCTGTCCCTGCCCACCCCTCGTCCCGCGCCTCGCCAATCTGGAGTCCTCGCCGGAAGGAGGGGAGGCCTGGAACCGAAGAGACCGAGACTGGAGATGTTCACCACCTATTCCATGAGGCGAGGACTCTGGGCGAACGTCCCGGCCGTTGGCGGGCCGATGAGCGTGGTGGGGCTGCCGTTCTGGCCCGATGAATGCGAGTTGAAGCATGGCGGTGAGAGCGGTCTGAGAAACCGGCCCTCGGATGGTAACGATGGGACACGGCCGCCACTGGGGCGCTTCGACAGCGCCTCGCCGGTGCCTCGACGCGAGATGGGCCTGAGAATCGAGGATTGCGCCGCGAACGGGGGCAGCCGTCAGTAGTGCAAGAACAGGCGGTTCTTCCGATACCACTTCAGGTAATCCGCAGGGGATTGAAATTCGCGACCACTGAACTCGACAAGGTAACGGCGCGCCCTCTCCTTCTCATCTGGGTAGCCCACCCAGCAGATTCCGAGGCATTGAAGGAAGCGGATTGTGGGGAATACCTTCGGCCACACCTCGCGCCATTGATCTGGAGTGAGGTCACGCTGAAGGGTGGATAGCGCCGGAGGCAGCCCAAGACTCGCCAGAACACCGTTGCGTTGTTTGCCGACCGGCTCCGCGCAAAGCCTTTGAATGGCTGTAGCGAAGTCTTCTGAGTCCATCCGCACGAAGCCGTCATAGTACTTGGTGAGTGCCCACGCCTTCCATTGCACGGCCCTCTCGAAGGACTGTCCCGTCGTGAGTTGTAGCGCCGCCCGGGTCGTGCCAAAAACTGGATGGCGCGCCGTGAATGCGTTCTGAGGCAACTGCTCGAGAAATGCCAGTCGGACGATGGCTCGGTCCAAAACCCGTCGGCTGCAGATGTACTTCATCAAGTGAGGCTCATCCATGCCCCGGCCGCCGTGGAAGATCACCGCATCGTAGTCTGTCAGATCCCGATGGGAGTGCTTCCAGGGAATGTCGCTGGACATGATGAGAATGTCCTGAGCATTCAAGGCGCGGTGTGGACTGGTGGCATGATAAGCCTCCGGGGGAAGCCAAAGTTGCGCGATGCTGAGAAAGTTGGTGCCCAGGTGCTGCTTGAGCAAGGATCCCATCGTCATCCACTCATCCGTAGAACCGAGGAGACTCTGAGCCCAGCCCGTGGGTTGTTTCCGGGTTGGCAGATGCCCGTTACCATAGAACACCAGTACTCGGTCATGGGGATTCGCCTGTAGATGGTTTATGAGGTTCTGTGCTATCTGCCGGTCCCGCTCATTGGCTACCTCGCCTGCCTGCCACATGGTGGGGAGCGTGATCTCTGAGAGGGTGGTCGCCGATAGCGGACTTGGCGGTTCAAGCCCCAAGACCCGGAAGCTCACCTGCCGGCTCGCGGACAATCCCTCGTTCAGGTCTCGAATCCGCAAGCGGAAATCACGGAGATGCCCGTAGAACTCCAGCAAGTCGAGCGAGTTGAAAGGCAGCCAGAATTCGAGAACCGGTTCCAGGTCGCCACTGTCGAGGTACTTGCACAGCACCTCCGCCATCTGGGCGTCGATCTCAAGCGCGAGCGTCAACTGGCCGCCATTCGATGATGCCTGAGTCAGCCAATTGGACAGGACCTGGGTGACCGTGTAGAAGGGATATGCGTTCTGATGGGAGAAATCGCCGAGGGCCACAACACCCCGGCCTTGGAGTTCGATCGAGACTTGCCGATAGGGCTGCTTATGGTAGGGAAGACCGGCTTCCGCGGTACTCGCTGAGCAGAACTCGCCGAGCCAGATGAGGCACAGGAGGTTGAGCACGGCCATCCTATACGCAACACGCGTGAGCCCCCGCCACCACAGCTTGTCGAGCCTCCTAAGAACATGATGACCAAGCCGCGCCAATGCGGACGTTTGCATGCTAAGCTGTTGCAGGTCGGCTGCCAGGATAATGTCCCGAAGGGTCAGGTAGTGCCCCAACACAATGGTACTGATTTAACCGCAAAGTGGCCTGGAAGTCAAAGGCATCAGGGCATGCCCCTACGGCGACCCTTTGATGATCCCCTTCTCGACCAGGGCGGCGCGGAGTTCATTCGCCAGCGTGATGACGGTGGCGAGGTCGTTCGCGGCGGCCTGGTTCGCGTTCGCCCGCTGGGCGGTGGACGTCGCGCCGTGGAAGCCGGCCTTACACCCCCAGCACCTCGCACACGTACCCGCCGGCGTGGCGCTTGATGTGGCCGGTGGCGACGTTGAGAATGAGGTAACCGGTCGGGATCGTGCCCGTCGCCGGATCCGCCGTCACCGCCGCCGGCCGGATCTGGATCCACGTTCCCGCCGTCCCGGCCCCGGTGCACCGCCATTCCCCGCCCAGGGCCGGGCAGTTGACAGCCCTGTTACGCCGATCGCTCGCCTCTCGAGGCGGTTGCGCCTGGGCAACCGGGGGTGAAGTTTGCAGGCCATGGCAAGCGCCACTGCGCTCGCCTTCAGCCGCCGGCATGATTATGCTGACGGTCATGCAGCGTGTGACTGACCTCCATCGGATCGCCTTTGTGGGCGATTATCTGCCGCGCAAGTGCGGCATCGCGACGTTCACCTCCGACTTACGCAACGCAGTCGCGGCCCTGGGCCGGCGCTTCGAGTGTCCTGTGGTGGCGGTGAACGACCGGGTGGAGGGCTACGCCTACCCGCCGGAAGTGCGATTTGAAATGCCGGAGGCGGACCTGCCGCTTTACCAGCTGGCGGCGGACTTCCTGAACCTGACCAATGTGGACGTGGTGTGTGTGCAGCACGAGTTCGGCATCTTCGGTGGGCCGGCGGGCAGCCATCTGCTGGCCCTGTTGCGTCGTTTGCGCACTCCCATCGTCACCACGCTGCACACCGTGTTGCGCGAGCCGAATGCCGACCAGGGCCGCGTGATGCAGGACCTCATTCGCCTGTCCACGCGGCTGGTCGTCATGGCGACCAAGGGCGAGTCCTTTCTGCGGGACGTTTACAATGCGCCTCCGGGCAAGATTGATTTGATTCCCCACGGCATTCCCGACACTTCGTTTGTCGACCCGAATTACTTCAAGGATGAATTCGACGTGGCGGGCCGGCAGGTGTTGCTGACGTTCGGTCTGCTGTCGCCCAACAAGGGGATCGAATTCGCCCTACAGGCGTTGCCGGCCATCGTGCGGGAGTTTCCAAACGTCGTGTATGTCGTGCTGGGCCAGACGCATCCCAATCTGCTGCGCGAGCAGGGCGAAACGTATCGGTTGAGCCTGGAGCGGCTGGCCAAGGACCTGGGGGTACAGAAGCATGTGGTGTTCTTCAACCGGTTTGTCGAACTGGAGGAACTAAAATCCTTCATTGGCGCGGCGGATCTCTACGTGACCCCTTACCTAAATGAAGCCCAAATCACCTCCGGCACGCTGGCTTACGCCTTCGGCGCGGGCAAGGCGGTGGTCAGCACGCCTTACTGGCACGCGACCGAGTTGCTGGCGGAAGACCGCGGCGTCCTGGTGCCGTTTCGCGATGCTGCTGCCATCGCGCAGGCGGTCGTGCAATTGTTGCGAGACGAACCGCGCCGGCATGCGATGCGCAAGAATGCTTATCGCCTGAGCCGCGAGATGGTCTGGAGCAGTGTGGCGGCGCAATACATGAAGTCCTTCGAGCAGGCCCGGCTAGACCACAGTTTTCTGGGCCGCCGTTCCTCGCCTATCCGCACGCTGGACCAACAACCCGACCTGCTGCCGGAGTTGAAACTCGACCATCTCAGCCGGCTGACGGATTCCACCGGCTTGTTCCAGCATGCCATCTTCACCGCGCCCCATTTTGCCGAGGGCTACTGCGTCGACGACAATGCCCGCGCGCTGGCGCTGATGCTGCGCTTGAGCCAACTGGGGCACACGTTCCCGCCGCGGCGGGCGCTGATTTCCACCTACGCCGCCTTTGTGCATCACGCCTTCGACCGCACCCGCCGCCGCTTTCGCAATTTTCTGGGTTTCGACCGCCGCTGGCGGGAGGATGTCGGCTCAGAAGATTGCCATGGTCGCTGCCTCTGGGCGCTGGGCATGGGCGTGGAGCAAACCGACCTGCCCGGCATTCAGATGCTCTCCTCGTATTTGTTTGAGCAGGCCCTGCCGTCCGCCGCGGCGTTCACCTCGCCGCGCGCGTGGGCGTTGACGCTGCTGGGGCTGGACCACTACCTGCACGGGCTGCCGGGCGACCGGCTGGTCAATCAAATGCGCGAGCACCTGGTGACGCGAATGCTGCAACGATACGGGGACTGTGCCAAACCGGATTGGCCGTGGTTCGAGGAAGTGGTTTCCTACGCCAACACCAAGCTGCCGCACGCGCTCATCGTCAGCGGCCAGGCCATGAACCACGCCGAAGCGCTCAACCTTGGCCTCAAGACCCTCCGCTGGCTGGTCACCATTCAGGGCTCCGACAAGGGCTACTTCCGTCCCATCGGCTCGAACGGCTTCTATCCGTACGGTGGCGAACGGGCCGCTTTCGACCAGCAACCGATCGAGGCGCGCGCCATGGTTTCGGCCTGCCTCGTCGCCTACCGCGCCACGGGTGACACCGCCTGGTTGCAGGACGCCCGGCGCGCCTTCGAGTGGTTTCTGGGACGCAACGAGCTCGGCCTGACCCTCTATGACACGACCACCGGCGGCTGTCGCGACGGCCTGCACGTGGACCGTGTGAACCAGAACCAGGGCGCGGAATCCACACTGGCCTTTCTGCTGGCGCTCGCAGACCTGCAGGCGGTGCAATCCGAACTGAGCAGCTTCAAGGCGGGCGGCGACACCGAAGCCGCGTCCACTCCCGTCACCGCCGAGTCGGCCTTCAAATCATGAAGTCTGTCAACGTTCAGCGCAGCGGCCCGGCGCTGCTCCCCGACTGCAACCGAGTTCTGATTCGGCCGTTCATGCCGGGGGACGAAACGTCGGCCCGCCGACTGGTGGCCCGGGTGCTGGCCCTGTCCGAAGAGGATGTGCAGCGTCTGCTGGCGGAGGTGCTGGGGGAATTCGGCGACCGCCACGCGCACTTGGAGGAATTCTTGCGCCAACGCTATGGCCAGGTGCGTGACTACCTGCCGCCGGACGCCAGCCCATCGCCCGACCGCCAATTGCTGTTGGCCTCCTACTTCACCCACGAGTATTCGCTCGAAGCCGCCGCGCTGTTCAACCCGTCCATTGTGCCGCACCCGAATCAGGCCGACCTGCCAGCCGGCGCGCTGCGGTTCATTCTCAGCCTGCGCGCCACGGGTGAAGGCCACATCTCGTCCATCACCTTCCGCACCGGCGTCGTCAGCGCCCAACACCGGGTCACCCTTGTGCCGCCTGCGCCCTTTGTGACCGAGCCAGAACGGGTCTGGAACGCAACCTACGAACAACCCTTGTTCCGCCGGAAACTGGCCGAAATGGGGGTGGGCTGTGATTTCTGCTGGCGTGTCTTGAACCAGTTGCCGGAGTACTTCACCATGGCCAAACTGCAACAGGTCCTCGAGACCGTCCGCACCGAGGTTGATCCGTCCGATCCGACGTCCGCCCGCGCCGCCCGCGGCCTGTTGCTGCTGGCCGAGTCGAACTACGAAGTCGCCTTCACCCCCAGTCCCCGGGTTTCCCAACGCGCCATTTTTCCGCACACGCCCAGCCAGCGCAACGGCATCGAAGACGCCCGCTTCGTGCGCTTTCAGGAGGACGACGGTGTGGCGACCTACTACGCCACTTACACTGCTTACGATGGGCGCATCGTTCTGCCGCAACTGCTGGAGACACCCGACTTTGAGCGGTTCGCGTTCAGCACTCTGAACGGCCCGGCGGTGCGGAACAAGGGCATGGCCCTGTTCCCGCGCCGGATTAACGGCCTCTACGCCATGCTCTCGCGCCAGGACGACGAAAGCCTGTTCCTGATGTTTTCGGAGCATCCGCATTTCTGGTATGAGGCCAAAGTGCTGCTCTCGCCACAAGAGCCGTGGGAGTTGCTCAAGCTGGGCAATTGTGGCTCGCCTATCGAGACCGAAGCTGGCTGGCTGGTGCTGAGCCACGGCGTCGGCCCGATGCGGAAGTACTGCCTGGGCGCGTTCTTGCTGGACCTCCTGGACCCAGGCAAAGTCATCGGCCGGCTGCGGACGCCACTGCTTTCTCCCAACGAACTGGAGCGCGAAGGCTACGTGCCCAACGTGGTCTATACCTGCGGCGCGCTGGTCCATCACGGCGTGCTCATCATGCCCTATGCCATGAGCGACTCGGCCACCAGCTTCGCCACTGTGCCCTTGGCCGACCTGCTGGCCGCGATGCAGTGAACGCGCCGTGAATGTACCTTCGCTGCCCTCATTGCTGCGCCGCACCAGAGACCTCTGTGACACCTCAGGTGATGTACTATTCATCTGCTCGTTCACAATCTGGCCCGACGTGTCATGCTCGAAGCCGCCCGCCGCCATCGCGTGCCGCCCGATCGCTTGAGCTTTGCCGGCACCCTCGCCGCCTGTCGTTGCTGCGGTCAGGCCCTCCTGCAAACCCGCTCCGACTCCAGACGCCGCCAATGGCTCGCCCAACGCTTCCTGACCATCGCCTCGGACCTCGTCCCTCATCGCCCCGGACGCCGCGAACCCCGCGCCGTCAAACGCCGCCCCAAACCTTACCCCCGTCTGACCTGTCACCGTCACCGCTTTCGCGTAATCCAACACCAAAACCGCTACGACATCCCCGTCACACTACGACCCGCACACCCCCAATACCTGGGCCTTAACTCAGCGCCATTCAGATGCGACCCCATTGTCCCCACTCGGGTTTCAAGTCCCGCGCAGCCCCTTCATCCGCGAGATCCGATGGCATTCATGGAGCCGTGAGACTTCTTGATCGGGAGAGGGGGATGGGCAACGTTGCCGCCATGCCACTGGAGCCTCGGAAGACCGGAAGGGCATCAAGCGGTGCAGAGTCCGGATCATTCGATCGGTTGGCTTTGTCGGTCCTGTGCGCCTGGAGCGCCTTGGCGCAGACTTCCGAACACGTGGAGTACTTGTTGGTTACATCAGCCAGCCTGAGAGGTGCTTTTCAGCCCTTGGCGGCTATCGTTCGGCGCAAGGCAGGCCTGCCGAAGTTGTCACGATCGAGGACGTCGCCGCGACCTACCCTGGAATCGACATGCCGGAGCGGATCCGCCATTGCGTGCGGCATTACCATGCCAGCCGGGGGACACGCTATCTTGCGATTGGCGGCGATGACACGATCGTTCCGACGCGCTACTGCGGCGATTCGCCGGCGGATCTCTACTATGCCGACATGGATGGCGGCAGCTGGGACACCACCGGTGACGGGCTTTACGGGACCCCCGACGACGTCGGCGTGGCGGTCCACCTCTGGAGTACCGCCTCGGGGCGCCTCACCCGGTGCCGGTTTGTCGGGAACGAGGCGGGTTCCGGCGCCGCCATCGCGGCCGAGGACACGGCCTGGATGGAAGCGAGGATGTGCTTGGCGGTCAGCAACGTTGCCCGGGCCAACGGAGGGGCTGGCGTTCTTCGTCAAGGTCTTGTCACTCTCCGCCGTCGATGGCACACTGCCGCCCGAGGATCCGGCCGCGGCCGCGCTTCCGCATCCTGTTCACCATGACCACCGCATCGACGCTCCCGTATCGAACTGTTTGCCACTCTCGACTCACCGCTGAGGATCGCCGGTTGTGGCGGCGAATGATGGTCGGGGTCTTGCTCCTGCTCACGTCTCTGCTGCCGGCGTACGGAGCAGCCGCGCCCCCGTGGTCGATCGGGCCGGTGGATCCTCTGGTGAAGGTGTTCCCCGACACTCGGCCGGCGGCGGCGGTGATGGCGCGTGCCGAGGTGGCGCGCGGCGAGACGGCATCGTTGCAGGTGGTGGTCCGCGCGGAGGCTCCGGTGACGGGTGTGCAGGCGGCGGTGACCCCGCTGAGGGCTTCAGGGAAGACCGCACGCCTCGCCGCCCGGCCGGTGCGCTACGTCGGCACCGTGCCGGTCGATCGCCCCACGCAGAAGCCGTCCCGCGATCAACTGCGTCCGCCGCTGGCGGACTACCCGGACCCGCTGCTCGAGTGCGCCATGATCGACATTCCGGCGGGCCGCGCGCAGGCCCTATGGATCACGGTGCCGGTGCCCACCAACGCGCCCCCGGGCGTGTACCGCGGAACCGTGACGATCCGCGGCACGACCGGCGGGCGGGCCTTGCGCGTCCGCCAGCGAATCGAAGTCGAGGTCTGCGCGGCCACCGTGGGGCGCTCGCGGCTCTGGGTGACGGATTGGTTTGCCATGCACTGGCCGCATCTCAAGATCGCGCCCGCGCCCGAGTCGGACGAGTATTACGCCCTGTTGCGGCGTTACGCGCGGAACCTCGCGGATCATCGGCACACGGTTGCGCTGATCTCCCCGCTCAGCCTGGCCCGGTTCTCCGTCGCGCCGGACGGCGCCCTGGCCATCGACTTCGGCCGGTTCGACCGGTGGGTCCGGATCTTCCGGGAGGAGGGGGTCATCGGCCGGATTGAAGGGGGCCACGTTGGCGGGCGCAAGGCGGGATGGGACTCGGAGTTTGTCGTGACGATCCATGAGGTGCGGGATGGCCAGGTGTCGGCCCGGAGCGTGGACCCGGCGGCTCCGGAGGCGGACCGGTTCTACGCGCAGTTTTTCCCGGCGCTGGTCAAGCATTTGAAGGAACGGGGCTGGCTGGGCGACTATCTCCAGCATCTCGCGGACGAACCGATTGCGGGGAATATCGGGAGCTACCGCGCCATGGCGGCGTTGATCCGGAAGTACGCCCCTGAACTGCGTGTGGTCGAGGCGTGCCACACGAAGGACCTGGTCGGATCGATCGATGTCTGGGTCCCGCAACTCAACTTCCTGCACGAGGATTTCGCGCATTACCAGGCGCGGCAGAGGGCCGGCGACGAGGTCTGGTTCTACACCTGCGTCTTTCCGCAGGGCGAGTACGCGAACCGGTTCATCGAGCAACCGCTGCTCAAGACCCGCCTGCTGCATTGGATCAACTTCCGTTACGGCGTGACCGGCTACCTTCATTGGGGCTACAACCACTGGACGGCGGAGAGCCCCTTCACCCACACCACGCGGGCGCACGGGGGGCCGGCCTACCTCCCGGCGGGGGACCCCTGGATCGTCTATCCCGGCACCGACGGCCCTCTGGATTCGATCCGGTTCGAGGCGATGCGGGACGGGATTGCGGATTACGAGTTGCTGTGTCTCCTGGCCGAGCGCGACCCGGAGGCTGCGCAGCGATTGGCCGAGCGCGTGATCCTGGACTTTGATCGCTACGACACCGATGTCGGCCGCTTCCGCGCCGCGCGACACGAGCTGCTCCAGGCTCTTGCCCGGTGATTCAACTATTATGCAGGGGATCCGTACACCGAAGAGGGCATTAGCAAGGACCTGCCGTTGGGCGATCGTGCCATCGTTTATCCTGGAAAGGAGGGACACCACACTAGTGTGGCGCGCCTCGGACCAATCCAAGTCAGCGATCCCACGAAACATGACTGCCTCTAGGGACCCTCTCTCCCGCGCCTCGCCAGACAGCGCCGAGCCAGTGTGGAGACGCGTTGGGGGTCCAGGTGAAGGCGAAGGCCGGTCCGCAGCCAGTGGCTTCGGACCCGGTTGCCGTACTCGAAGCGCTCGATGTCTTCCTCGACCTCTTCCATGGATCGATCGGACCCCAGATAGCGGATGAACTCCTCATCGTTACGGAAGAACGCGGGTGCCAGAAGCCGGATGAGGAATGCGAACGGCACCGCGTGTCGGTGTAGACCCTGCCAGAAGAAAGCCCGCACGAAGCCCGAGTCGGCACAGGCCGTCTGGAGACAGAAGGCGGTTCGAAGGTCCGTGGGCATCAGATCGAGTCCCATCGCGGGCGTCGCTTCAAGGCGGGAACGGCGATCCACTGGTCTCGCGGGAGGGTTCGGCGTCCCCGTGGGTTTTCAATGACGGCCGGGATGGCGCCGGTGTGCCTGCGGGTGTCCGCCCGAGCCAGGGCCGCTGCGCCGCGGCGGCCCGCCGCCGGGCCCGGCTGGGTGCGGGGATGCAGCGTGTTGCGCCCAGGATCGCGGGCGGGAGCCGCGGGCATCCTCTGCAGGGGCGGGTCCGGCCGCGCTGGCATTGAATCCTTCCGCACGCTTTCGCACGATGCCGCGGCCGATGAACCGTTCGAGTGTGCGCAACGCGGCGTGATCCTCGGGGGTCACGAAGCTGATCGCGTCGCCCACGGCATGGGCGCGGCCGGTGCGGCCGATGCGATGGACGTAATCCTCCGGGTGCATCGGGAAGTCGTAGTTCACGACGTGCGAGATGCCGTCGACGTCGATGCCGCGCGCTGCGATGTCCGTGGCCACCAGCACGCGGGCTGCCCCGGACTTGAAGTCCTTCAAGGCCCGCAGCCGCTGGCTCTGGGAGCGATTCGAGTGCAGCGTCGCGGTCAGGATGCCGTGTCGTTCCAAGTGCCGCGCGAGCCGGTCGGCGCCGTGCTTCATCCGGGAAAAGACCAGCACGGTGTCCATCTGCGGATCGCGGAGCAGATGGAGCAGCAGCGCCGTTTTCAAGTGCTTGGGTACTTCATAGACGAGCTGGGTGACCGTCTCCGCGGGATTGGAGCGGCGGCCGATCTGGATTCTTTTTGGAGCGCGCTGAAACTCGTGCGTGAGCGCTTCGATCTCGTCGGACAGCGTTGCGCAAAAGAGGAGCGTCTGCCGCTGTGGAGGGAGTTGGCGCACGATGCGCCGGATGTCAGGCAGGAACCCCATGTCCAGCATCCGATCGGCCTCATCGAGGACGAGGAACTGCAAAGGGGAGAAATCGGCGCAACGCCGCCCCATCAAGTCCAGCAGCCGGCCCGGACACGCGATCACGACATCGGTTCCCGAGCGCAGCGCCCGGATTTGCGACTGTTCGGACACGCCGCCGAAGACCGTGGCGACGGTCAGCGGCAGATGCTTTGCATAGGTCCGCACCGCCTCCTCGATCTGGACGACGAGTTCGCGGGTGGGCGCGATCACCAGCACGCGCGTGCCCCGACGCTGGCCGGCGGGTTGCGCGGCGAGCTTCGTGAGGAGGGGCAGCGTGAAC
Organism: Verrucomicrobiota bacterium; assembly: GCA_029556615.1. Taxonomy (GTDB): domain Bacteria; phylum Verrucomicrobiota; class Verrucomicrobiia; order Limisphaerales; family J093; genus JAKQDD01. Next base: position 15,199 of record JAKQDD010000149.1, read on the forward strand.
GCGGCGGTCTTGCCGGTGCCGGTCTGCGCGATGCCGATGAGGTCATGGCCCGCGATGATCTGCGGGATGGCGGCGGATTGGATGGGCGTGGGTTCGGTGTAACCGGCGTCCTGCACCGCCTGCAAGACTTGGGCGCTCAGACCCAGGGGTCGAAATGGCATATAGACAGTGAAGTGTAACGCCCCTCGGGGGGGATGCCAGTGGGGTGTTCACCCCACGGAGGGTGCCGGCGCGCCTTTCGCGATCCTGCAGGGTGGCCTGGAAGCGGACACCCGCGGCGAGCGGGCTGGGGTGAACACCCCATGGACAGCTGGGGGGGAGGGGCCGAGGGTGAGTCCCGATGGGTGGATTGCGGACGGCGCAGCTTTGGCCGGCGGGGCCCGAAGCGCGGCGTGAACTCGAGAAGACCTTTATGAGAGCACGATGGAACCGGTTGTCCGAGCAGTATCAAGCGGCGCTGGGGAAACACCTCAAGCAAGGGGCGCGGTCTGTTCCCGGATCGGCAGCCGGGCTGGGGCGTCGAGCTTTGGCACTGGGGCTGGGGACGCTGGACCTGGCCCGGATGCACGGGCGGGCTATGGGCGCCGTGGCGGCCGCACGCGACTCCGGCAGCGCCCGGGATGGCCTGTTCAAGCGGGTGCAGGCCTTTTTCGTTGCGGCCATTGGCCCGATCGAGCAGATTCACGATGTGGCGATGGAGTCCAGCGTGCGATTGCAGCCAGTGAGCCAGGCGCTGCGGCAGCGGACCGAGGCCTTGGCTTCGGCCAACGCGCAGCTGCAGGAGGAGATCCAGCGGCGCCAAGCTGCCGAGGCATCTCTCCGGAAGAGCCGTCTGCATTATCGCCTGCTGTTGGATCGGTCGCGTCTCATGCAGGAGCAGTTGCGGCAGTTGTCGCGGCGGATCCTGTTGGCGCAGGAGGAAGAGCGCAAAGAGATCAGCCGCGAGTTGCATGACGACATTGCGCAGACCCTGAGCGCGATCAACGTGCACCTGGAGACGTTGTCGCGGGAGGCGGCGGTCAGCAATCAGGGTCTGAGGCAGAAGATCAAGCGCACCCAGCGCTTGGTGACCCGGTCGGTGGACATCGTGCACCGGTTCGCCCGGCAACTGCGTCCGACATTGCTGGACGACCTGGGTCTGATCCCCGCGCTGCATGCGTTGCTGAAGGAGTTCACGAAACGGACGGGTGTGCGCGGCGGTCTGACCGCTTTCGCCGAAGTCGAGCAGTTGAGCGGCATGAAGCGCACCGTGCTGTACCGGGTGGCTCAAGCGGCGCTCACCAACGTCGCCGAACATGCCCAAGCCACACGGGTTCGCGTCAGGATCCAGAAGCCCGGCGGGGTCGTCCGCATGGAGATCGTCGACGATGGCAAGGGGTTTGACATGGAGCGCGTGCTCCTCGCGCGCGGGCGCAAGCGGTTGGGTTTGCTCGGGATGCGGGAGCGGGTCGAGATGGTCGGGGGTCGGTTCGCGGTCGAGTCGGCACCGGGCCGTGGCACGACCCTACGGACCGAGATTCCGTTCGACAATGGTGCCCGGGCGTAACGGGGCGCGACGGTCATCCGGGCCAATCCTTGATCATTTTGTGAAACGGATCACGGTGCTGCTGGCCGAGGATCACATGATGGTCCGCGAAGGGCTGCGTGCGCTGTTGGAAGCCGAAGGTGACATCGAGGTCGTGGGGGAGGCGGAGACGGGCCGGCACGCCGTCGAACTGGCCCAGAGGCTGCGTCCCGACGTGGTCGTCATGGATCTCGCGATGCCCCTGCTCAACGGGTTGGAGGCCACACGGCAGATCCGCAAGCGTGTCCCGGGAGCCCGCGTGCTCATTCTCTCGGCGCACAGCGACGACGCGTATGTTGAGCGGGCGCAGGCGTTGGGAGCCGCGGGGTACCTGCTCAAGCAGACCTCGGCCCAGATCCTGGCGCGGGCGGTGCGGGAAGTCCACGAGGGTCATGTCTGTTTCAGTCCTTCGATCGCCCGGCGCCTGCGCCATCGTCACGCGGAACCGTCGGGCCGGGCGGTGTTGCTCAAGAAGCGGGCCGCTGAACTCAGTTCCCGCGAAGCGGAAGTGCTCCAGTTGATCGCGGAGGGCCATGCCAACAAGCAGATTGCGGCGGAACTGGACATCAGCGTGAAGACGGTCGAGAAGCACCGGCAGCATCTCATGGAGAAACTCCGGATCCACGACACCGCGGGGCTGACCCGCTATGCCATTGCCGCGGGCATCATCGAGAGCAGGGTCCGGGTTCGGATTCTCTCGTGAACACCGCATGGGGTACACACCCCATTGCCGCTGCGTCCTTCCTGGTGCGATCCTGTTGCGAGGAGAGGCAGGGGTGTCCTCCGAGGCTGCCGCCGGTTGGGGTCACTGGCGAGCTCTGGGGCATGAGCCGTGCCGGGTGTGATGCGGGCCGATGAAGACGTTCTTGATTCACGTTGGCGATGACGATTTCTGCCGGGTACTGCCCGCCCGGTTGGACCGTGACCGGGAGGGCGGCCACGGGCGGGTCAAGATCATGGCGTTCCCGCCGTTGGGGATTCAGACCCTTGCGCCGGTGCTGCGCCAGGGCGGGCACCGGGTGCGGATGTTTGACACCGCGCATCCTCAGATGAAGGCGGAGGAGATCGCCCGGGCGGCGGCCCGGGAGACTCCTGATGTGATCGCGCTGTCGTTTCTTTCGACGACCACGTATCCGGCCGCCAAGCGGATGGCTCGCCGGCTCAAGGCGGAGGTGCCTGGGATCCCGATCATCGTGGGAGGCCCGTTCGCCACAGTGAACGCCGACCGCATCCTGGAAGACTGCCTGGACATCGATTGCGTGGGGAGGGGCGAGGGTGAGGAGTTGCTGCCGGACTATCTGGATCACCTGGAGGATCCGGGTGCGGTGGCGGGTCTGGTCTGGCGCCATCATGGGCGTGTCATGCAGAACGCCCCCCGGCCGCTCCTCCGGGACCTGGACCGGTTCCCCTATCCGGATCGCACCAGTCTGCCGATCGATTACGTCGAGTCGCTGCCACTCGATGTGCCGGCGGTGCTTTCGCTGGACAAGTTCTGCACCGTGCAGACGTCGCGCGGCTGTCCGTACGCCTGCAGCTACTGCGGCATTCCGGCTTTGGGCGAGGGCCGATGGCGCAGCCGATCGCCGCAGCATGTGCTGGGGGAATTGCAGGAACTCCATGAGGCGGGCTACCGCTCGATTTATCTGACCGACGATCATTTTCTGATCAATCGCCAGCGGATCGAGGCGATCTGCCGTGGCATCATCGAACGCAAGCTGACCTTCCACTGGGGCTGCGAAGGGCGCGTGGATTCGGTCGGGATCGACCGACTGCCGGTCATGCGGGAGGCCGGCTGTGATTTCCTGGCCTTTGGGGTCGAGGCGGGCACGCAGAGGGTGCTGGACCGTCTCAACAAGAAGCAGACGTCGCCGCTCACGAGAACTGACCCGGGTGTGCTCATGAGAAGTGATCCACCTGGGTGAAGGGCGGGAGGATTTCCTTTCCAAGGAGAGATCGGATTCCGAGTAGGGAACGGAGAAGCGCGGAGCGGGGAAGAGGACGGA
>JAKQDD010000184.1 GCA_029556615.1 Verrucomicrobiota bacterium
CGCCTTGCAGCCCCGCTCATCGTGGCTTCATCGGTTCATCATCCGGCGAAGTTCGCCGCTTGGGTCTCTTCCGGAGGCGGTTCTCGGACCCCGCCGGGATCCCATGGGCGCAGCCCTTCCCCCGGCTGTTGCCGATCTCGAAGCGTTGGCGATGTGAAAGATGGGTTCTTCCTCTGGATTCTCGGGCCGGTGGGCTCCTCGCACTATCCCACCGCGTCCACCCGCAGGTTCCGCAGCGTCATCAAGTGCCCCAACGCCGCCACCCCACGCATCGGCCGCGCCCCCGTCCGCCGCCGCTCCCCAAACCGCCCCCGGAATTCCTCGAACACCCCGTTCACGTAGTTCCGCGACCCCAACTCCCGCCGGATCGCCTCCCGCTCCAGCGCCACCTTGCCCGATTGCCGCGCCCGCACCGGGTTCAAGTCGATGTACGCCGCCACCGCCGCCACCGCCCCGGGCTCATCCTCGACCACTAGCGAGGCACCGCCTCAGACCTAACGAAGTCCGTGATCCCATGAAGCCTTCCTGCCTTTCCAGACCCTCTCTTCCGCGCCTCGCCAGGGTGTGCGTCAAAACGCACCCTTGTCATCCCTGGCCTTTCTGGAGTACTCAATACGGTGATAAGCGGTCAACCCAGTTCGAGCCATGAGCAGGATCCAATCGAGACCAAGAGGCATTCTCCAGCCGGAGAATGGAAACGGGCGCGGTTTCACGCTGATCGAGTTGCTGGTGGTGATTGCGATCATCGCGATCCTGGCGGGCATGTTGTTGCCGGCGCTGGCCCGGGCGAAGTCGAAGGGGCAGGGGATCATGTGCATGAGCAACAACAAGCAGCTGATGCTGGCATGGCGGCTCTACGCGGAGGACAACGACGACAAGGTGGTCGAGGGGTACGGTTCCCAGCACGGGTACGTGGGGACCAGCTCGCTGGATTTCAGCGGCGCGAACCGGTCGAACTGGGATGTGAACCAGGACATTGCCAAGGGGCCGCTGTGGGATCCG
>JAKQDD010000196.1 GCA_029556615.1 Verrucomicrobiota bacterium
CAAAGGGCGTCTTGGCTTGGAGTGGCAAGCGTGCAGCCATTCGCCACGAGCTATAGAATATCTATAGCTCAATGTCAACAGAAAATGTGCGCCCACACTGACTTTTTTCGCGATTTCAGAAAATTAGGCGAGGATCAGGGAGCCGCCCTGAGCCTCGCCTAACGCCTGCGGCGCGAACGTTCGCCATCGGCTCCTGGTGGGTTCTCGCCTTGTAGGCGCGTGGGGTGTCGCCTCCGGGGTGGCCCGCCCGCAGGCGGGCGGGCTGTATCGGGTTTGGAGGGCATGGGCCCGCCCCGGGGGCGGGCTTCCCAATCCGCGAACACCCCGGATTGGGCGGCTTGAGGCGCTTGGTCCAGCCCAGGAGGTTAAGCCGCAAGGGACGCTTACGCGCGGATTTGGGAGCCGCCGCGCTCAACAAGACCGCATGTCTGCGAATCGAATGCTGGGCATTGCCCGGCCCGTGCCGTACACTCTGCTTCGAAATGGCAGCGTTGAGAATGCGCGCCCTCGCGCACATGATCACAATGTCCTATCTTGTCATGGTGTCCAACTCCCTGATCCTATCCGAGTCCCCCTATGCCTGACCTCGTTTTTTCCAACCGGCGCCCCGCGTCGCCCATGGTCCCACTGATGGGCTGGCTTGCAGGGCTCGCCCTGGCGTCCACCACCCAATCCGGGATTCTGCGGGTGAGCCCCGCCGGCAACGACGCCTTGTCGGGTGAGGATTGGGGTCGGGCCAAGAAGACGATCCAGGCGGCCCTGACCGCCGCCGTGAGCGGCGACGAGGTCTGGGTGGCCGCGGGGCGCTATCTCGAACGGATCGAAATCAAGGACGGTGTGCGTCTCTACGGCGGATTCGCCGGTCACGAGACCGACCGCAGTCAACGCAACTGGATCGAGCACGCATCGATCCTGGATGGCCAGCAGGGCGGCGTGGTGGTTCTGATCCGGAATGCGGCCGGACCGGGCACCCGCGTGGACGGCATGCAGATTACCGGGGGCAAAGCCATCCATGGCGGCGGCATCAAGACCGTCGCGTCCGCACCCGTCATTGCCAACAACCTTGTCCATGGGAACGAGACCGATGGCGCCGGCGCCGGGATTTCCATCTGGGACGGCCAACCGGCGACGGGGTCGCTAATGCTCTACCCGGAGATCACCGGCAACGTCATCGCGGAGAACCGCGCGGTCAACGACGAGGGGGATGGAGGGGGCATCGCGGTGGTCAGCAGTTCGCCGCGAATCACGCGCAACGTCATCCTGCGCAACGAGGCGACGCGCAACGGCGGAGGCATCTGCTGCTGGCGATCCCATGCTCCCTTCATCGCGAACAACTTCATTCAGGCGAACTCGGCGAGCGTCCCCTACAGCCTCCGCACCGATTACGGCGCGTCGAGTACCGGGGGCGGCGGGCTGTTCGCATCGGCAACCGATCTCGACGGCCGCCCCATCGATGACGCGGTGAGCGCACCGGTCATCGTCAACAACGTGTTCGTCGCGAACGGCGCCGCGCAGGGGGGTGGGCTCTGTCTTGTCGACTCGATCCGAACCGATCTCGGCGTGGCCTGGGTCGTCAACAATACCCTCGTCGCAAACCATGGCTCCGGCATCTATTGGTCGCACCGCACGCTGGTGTGCGAGAACAACCTCCTCGCCTACAACACGGCGGGATTCGAGCAGTGGCCAACCCTCCACACCGGATTCACAAACCGCTTCAATTGCGTGTACGGCAACAGCGTCCAGGGCCGCCGCACCGACTTCGTGGGGCTCGACGACCTCACCGGCACCGACGGCAATCTGCGGGCGGATCCAATCCTGGCCAACGCACGGACCGGAGACGTCCACCTCCAGCCGCAATCGCCCTGCGTGGATGCTGGAACCCCGGGCGATCCCCCGGAGACTTGGACCGACATGGACGGCCAGCCCCGCCGGATCGGAGGCCGCATCGACATCGGCGCCGATGAATCCAACGGCGCCGCCTGGGACGCGACCACCCCTGCGTTCCACGTCCGGCCGGATGGCGACGACGCTGCAAATGGTCGAACGTGGGCCGCCGCGAAGCGCACGATCCAGGCCGCAGTGGCTGCCGCAGCACAGAGCGGGGGCGAGGTCCGGGTGGCCACGGGCACTTACCGCGAGCGGCTGTTGCTGCCGGCCTTTGTGTATCTCTATGGCGGATTCGCGGGCACGGAATCCACGCTCGATGAACGGCAGGTCGCCTCGAATCCGACGGTTCTGGACGGCGGGGGCACCCCAACCGTCGTTCTGAGCGCCAACGCCGGCTACCTGGTCAGTGCCATCGACGGCTTCTTCATTCAGGGGGGCGGCGTCTATACAGGGGGCGGCCTCAGCATCACCCCCACGCAAGGCCTTGGCGGCGGCATCTACAGCCGCGTGACGTCGCTTTACATTCAAAACAACGTCATCCGCCGGAACGGTCTCGGCAACCCCTTCGCCGCCTATTACGCCCAGGGGGGCGGCGTCGCCGGCTTTCTCAGCCACTCGATCCTGAGCCACAACCTCATCGCCGAAAACGAAGTCCTGTCCGCCGATGGCAGCGGCGCGGGCGTCTACCTGAACCGCTGCGTGGCGACGTTGACGGACAACACGTTCCGGAGCAATCGCAGTCGCAGCGGCGCGGCGTTGCGGGCGATCGCCTCCTCCGTGCGGCTCGCGGGCAACGTCATCGAGAGCAACACGTTCTACAACCTGCAACCCCTCTACCTGGGCGCGACCGAAGGAGCCGTCAGCTTCCGTTTTGGCACCAACTCGGTCGTGGCCAACAACGTGTTCCGCGCCAATATCGCCAGCTCGGGCGCGGGCATGTACCTGGATAGCTGCTCGGGCATCAACGTCGTCAACAACCTCTTCGACCGCAACATCGCCTACGACGCTCCCAGCATGTCAGGCGGCTACGGCGGTGGCATCCACTGCACGGTCAACTCCTACGCGACCGAGGACTTGGTCATCGCCCATAACACCCTCGTCGGGAACACCGCCACGCATTGGATCCTGGGCGAACAGGGCGGTGCCATGGCGTTGACGCTCACCCTGCCCCGCCTCGTCGTCGCCAACAACATCATCGCGTTCAATTCCTCCGGCGTGTGGGGACCGCCGGTTCAGCCGGCCGCCCCGCTGCTGCTCAATAATTGCCTGATGAACAGCAACAAACAGGATTACATCCGCATCAACCCCGGCGCCCACGATGCCGTGGCCGATCCCAGGTTCGCCCATCGGGATCAGGGGGACTTCCATCTCCTCGCGACATCGCCTTGCATCGACACCGCGGAGGTGACGTATGCACCGGATGCGGATGCCGACGGCCAACCGCGCCCGCTCGACGGCGATGACGATGGCGTCGCCATCGCGGATCGGGGCGCTTTCGAATACCTTAATCCGGCGGCGGATAGCGACGGCGATGGGATGCCCGACGGCTGGGAACGAGACCACGGACTTGACCTGATCGTCAACGACTCCGCGCTGGACCCCGACGGCGACGGCATGACCCATGCCGAGGAGTTCGTGGCCGGGACCGACCCCCGGCTCCGCGAGTCGCTGCTGCAAATCAGCGTCCCCCCTTCCACGGCAGGCGCAGCGCTCAAGTTGCGCTGGCCATCGGTGGCAGGACGCACGTACACCGTCGCGGCCAGCAGCCAACTCGGCCCCGGCGCGGCGTGGGATGTCGTCACCGAAGAACTCCCCGGCACAGGAGAGCCTCTCGAGGCCGAAGTGCCCGTCGTTCCCGGCAGCCCACGGTACTGCCGTGTCCAAGTGCGCTGGCCCTGAGGAGCGGCACGCGCTGGACTGGATTATCCGGCCGCGCTGTGCTATGTTCTTCGCTGTTCCATCCGTCGCAGACAGACCGGGGTCACCTTGAACATCACACTTCACCCTCAACAAAGGACCAATCATGAACCTCATGGCCGAATCAGAAGTCGTGTGGGCCGCCAGCATGCAGGACACCCCCGGCACGCTGGCCAACAAACTCGCCGCCCTGGCTGAGGCCGGAGCCGACCTCGGCTTCATCATCGCCCGCCGCTCTCCAGAGAAACCCGGGACCGGTGTCGTCTTCGTCACTCCCCTGCGCGGCGACCGCGAGATCGAAGCCGCCACCGAAGAGGGCTTCTCCGCCACCAGCCACCTCCACTCCGTGCGCGTCGAGGGACAGAATGTGCCGGGCATCGCCGCGCTCATCACCGGCAAAATCGCCAAGGCAGGCTTGAACCTCAGGGGCTTCTCGGGGGCGGTGATCGGAACCCAATACGTCGTCCACCTGGCATTCGATACCGCAGAAACAGCGCAGCAGGCAATCGCCACCCTCAGCGAGGCGCGCCCCAGACAAGACCCGGCCTCGGCTTCATGAAGGGCCTGCGCGATGCCGGCCGCGCCGTTGTAAATGCCCTCTGCCCGGAAGGAAACCGCATCAGGGGACGAGGGAAACAACCTGTTGATAGCTATTGCAGGGTTCGAACGTAATCGGACCTGTTTTTCGCGGATTTGAAAGCCCGCCCCCGGGGCGGGCCCATTCCCTCCAAACCCTATAGACCCCGCCCGCCAGCGGGCGGGCCACCCCGGAGCCGACACCCCACGCGCCTACAAGGCGAAAACCCACCACGAGCCGATGGCGAACGTCCGAGCCGCAGGCGTTAGGCGAGGATCCGGGGCTAGTCCCGGCGGTTCAACACTCGTGCAAGCACAAATCCGACCACGATCGCGCCGAGCAAATCCGAAATGAGCACGTAAGTGCGAACCGGTTGCTGCAGCGGCGCCAAGACGTAAACCAGCACACCGCCCAGGGCCAGCACCAAAGGCAGAATGATCACCAGCGGCTTCATGGCCTGATCCAAGCAGAAATCCGGCGCGCGCACAGCTCGAATCTCAGAGCTCGGCTTAACATGGCACGCTCTCAGCGCCGTTTCGCGGGGCCGTAGTAGACGATCGCCGACCCCGGCATCGTGGGAATGCGCACCTTGAGCTGCGACAGGTCCTTCCCCCGTACGGTCATTGTCCCGGGCGTGTCCTCGAACCGCACCGAGTACAACCGTCGTGGCTCGATCGATTGTAGCGGCACCACGCGCTCCGCCTCCGCCGCCTGCTCGCGCCGGAACAGGACCGCCATGCCCTCCCCCGCCGAGGGTCGGTGAAACTGGTACCCGAACCAGACCGCCTCACTCGCCTCGTGCGGAAACAGCGGATGGAAATCGCCCGTGAGATAAGGACGGATGACCCGATAGACCGCCGTCGTCCGTCGGGCCGCCTCCTCCGTCTCCTCGTAAGCAGTGCTCAAGTGCCCGTCCCCGCCCACCCCCACGACAATGTTGCCGCCGCACATCCCGCTCCGGAATGAGTAGCTCGGTTCGTAGCCAAACGTGCCGCACGCGTGAAAAGGCACCCACCGGTATAAGCCGGCGTTCTGGAGTTGCTCGCCCGCGGGGTTGGGTTTGAAGCAAATCATGTCGCTGTGCCACAGGGGCAAACTCCGGCGGCCCGTCTCGATGTCAATCCGGCGCCCCCCGCTGGCGCAGTTGTCGATCATCAGCCCCGGATGCCGCCTCCGCAGTTCGTCCCACATCGCGTAAAGCCCCTCGACATGGCGTATCTCCGCAATCCCCTGCCGGTCCTCGGCATCGCTCTCGCGCCAGTACTTCAGCGGCTCCATGTTGAAGTCCCAGCGCACCCACGTGATGCCTGCCTCCGTCACCGTCCGGTCCAGCAGCTCCAGCATCCAACGCCAGGCCGTCGGGTCTCCAAACTTGAACAGCCCGCCGCCGCTCCCGCCATGCACGAACTCAGGATGCTCCCGGGCAATCCTCGTTCCCGGCGCCACGCGCTCCGGCTCGAACCACAACAAATAGCCGAGCCCCGCCGCCCGGGCCGCCTGCCCCACCGGCCCCAGACCGCGCGGGTATTTCTTCTCATCCACCACCCAGTTGCCTGTTCCCTGGGGAAAATCGCCCGGATACCAGTGCTGCGGATCCATGTCCGACCAGAACACCTCGAACCCCCGCCGCGCCAGCGCGGGCATCACCCGGACGTGCGGTCCCTCGTAGCTCCCATCCGGGTCCGTGTTGTTAACGCTCGCGCAGATGGGCGGATACACCCGCTCGCCCCCCACGCGGGGCGCGAAGTGCGCAAGCTGCAACTGCCGGAACAGGTTGTTGCCCCGCAGCGCGTCCGGCCCGCGCCAGAAGACCAGCTGCACACTCGGGCTCCGCACCGTCTCGCCCGGATGCAGCCGGAACCGGGTCCGCTGTTGCCCGGCTCGCACGGCGACAGCGTTCGTGCCCGACGGGCCAAACCCCGCCTCCCATTGGCCCGACCAGCCGATCGCCAGCACCACCCCACCCCCGCCCGCGTCGAGATTGAAGTAGGGCAAGGTCGGGTCCGACGACCGGCCGCCGTTCGGCGCGAACACCCTCTCCCCACCCTCCGGCAACGGCAGGACCAATGTCGCCGGCTCGAAGCTGCGCGCCGAGTTGTGGTCTCCGAGAGAGTAGTGCAAGCACACACCCTCCGGTGGACGCGGAACACGGGTCTCGAGACACCGAACGCGCTCGAGAAGCGGTGTGTCGACCGCGCCTGTGTTGGCAAAGGACAGCACCCATTCCACTGCCGCGGGCTCGCGGAACACCACCACCGCGCAGCGTACCTCGAGCCCGCCCACCGGGTCCGCCCAGGTGAGCACGTGCCGGACACGCTCCGGGTCCAGACGCTCCGTCTTCCGGCTCGATCGCCAGCCCGCCAGAACCTCGTCCGACGGTCGCCCGTCAACCGTGAACGAGATCGCCCGGGGTGCCTCGAGCCAATGCGCACGGACCCATCGGTCCCGATCGCGCCGTTCCGCGGAGACCGATTCCACCGCCTGCGCCGTCAACACCAACCCGAGGGTCACGAGCAGTACCTTGGCTTCCACGAACCATGGCATACACCCAAAGCCCCGCGCGCTGCGAGCGGGAACGAACGGTCACAAACCCATCCCGTAGCCGCCCGCAGTGAGGGCGGCACGTGGATGGTCCGCGGGGCACCCCCCTTGCACCCGCCGCGGTCAGCACCCGCGGCTCCATTGGCCAGGCGCGGGAGAGGGGTGGAGAGGGACAACGGGGTCTTTTTGAGTCTGAGGACTCGACCGGGTCTGAGGCGGCGCCTCGCTAGACCCAAATCCGCGCGTAAGCGTCCCTTGCGGCTCAACTTCCTGGTCTTGACCAGACGCCTTGAGCCGCCCAGTCCGGGGTTTTCGCGGATTTGAAAGCCCGCCCCCGGGGCGGGCCCATTCCCTCCAACCCCTATAGAGCCCGCCCGCCAGCGGTCGGGCCACCCCGGAGCCGACACCCCACGCGCCGACAAGGCGAAAACCCACCACGAGCCGATGGCCCACGTTCGCGCCGCAGGCGTTAGGCGAGGATCCGGGCTGTTGCCGGTGGTTTGACAGGCGTCGGCGGCCGGTTATAGTGCCCGCCATTTTATGGGACCCAATTCGCACGTGGCCGTGGTTGGAGCGACCGGAGCCGTCGGGATCGAGATGATCCGGACTCTGGAGCGCCGCAACTTCCCCCTGAGCCGGCTTACCTTGCTCGCCTCGTCGAGGTCGGCGGGCAAGGCGCTGCAGTTTCGGGACGAGACGATCGCGGTGAAGGAACTGAAGCCGGACTCGTTCAAAGGGGTGGATCTGGCGCTGTTCAGTGCCGGGAGCGGGATCTCAAAGGAGTATGCCCCGCGGGCGGTTGCCGACGGGTGCGTGGTGGTGGACAATTCGAGCGCGTTCCGGATGGACGACGCGGTGCCGCTGGTGGTGCCGGAAATCAACGCGCGCGACGTCGCCGGACATCACGGTATCCTCGCGAATCCGAACTGCACGACAGCGATCACGCTGATGGCGCTTTATCCTCTGCACCAGGCGTTTTTCTGCAAGCGCATCGTGGCGTCGAGTTACCAGGCCGTGTCCGGGACCGGCGCCAAGGCGATCGAGGAACTGCGGCGGCAGGTCCAGCAGATTGTCCGGGGGGAGACTGTCACCTGGGAAGTGTACCCCCACCAGATCGCGTTCAACGTTCTGCCCCACGTCGATTCCTTCCTCCCCTCGGGCTACACCAAGGAGGAGATGAAGATGGAGAACGAAGGCCGGAAGATCATGCATCATCCCGGCTTCCGAGCGAGTGTCACCTGTGTCCGGGTCCCAGTCTATCGCGCCCATTCGGTGGCGGTGAGTGCCGAGTTCGAAAAACCGGTCACGCTCGAAGCGGCCCGGCAAGCCCTGCTGCGGGCGCCCGGACTCGATGTCGTGGATGAGCCGGATGCGAAGCGCTACCCGATGCCTCTGTTCACGGCGGAGAAGGACAACTGCGAGGTGGGCCGGTTGCGGAAGGACTGCGCCCTCGACAACGGCCTGTGCTTCTGGGTTTCGGGCGACCAGTTGCTGAAGGGGGCGGCATTGAACGCGGTGCAGATTGCCGAAGTGCTTCTTGCGTAACCGGTGGGTTTCGCGGGGTCTCGGAGAACGGAGGCGCGGCGCGGCGTCTCGTTGCGGGGTCTCGATGCCGGTGGTAGGTTTCCCGCGACATGGTGTTGCGAGGTTCCAGGGCAGGCCGACACGCGGCAGTCCCTCGCAGGCAGGCATTCACCTTGGTGGAACTTCTGGTGGTGATCGCCATCATCGCGCTCCTGGCGGGGTTGCTGCTGCCGGCGCTGGGCCGTGCCAAAGCGCGGGCACAGCAGATCAGTTGTCTCAACAACCTCCGGCAACTGGCCACCGCGTCCGCACTGTACACCGGCGATCAGGATGATCGTTATGCCCTCAACGGGTATGGGACCGCTGAGTCGCTGCAGGGGACCCGGCTTTGGGTGTTGGGGGAGGAACACCTGGTGGTCGGAGCTTACACGAACCGGGATTACCTCCTCGACCCCCGGCTGGCGGCGTTCGCCTCGTACATCCCGTCGCTCAGGACTTATCGGTGTCCCGCCGACCGCAGCCGGGTGGCGATTGGTGCCCAGTCGCATCCCAAGCTCCGGTCGTACGCCTTGAACGGGTACGTGGGCTGGCTCGAAGGCCTCGCCTCGTTCAACAATGCACGCTATTCCGTGTTCCGGAGGACGTCGGATCTCGCCGCGTCGGATCCCTCCCGCCTGTTCACCTTCATCGATGTCGCCCCGGGCAACATCTGCCTGCCGGCATTTGTGGTGCGCATGTCCGCCTCCGGCCACTTCTATCATCTGCCGTCCGTGCAGCACGATCGGCGGGGCAATGTTGCGTTTGCGGACGGCCATGTGCAGAGCCAGGGGTGGGTTGAATCCCGGACCTGGGCGGAGGCTAAGCCGGAGTGGATCCCGAACCATTGGACGCTCTGGCTTCCGGGCAATCGCGATCTCGAGTGGCTCCACGAGCACGCTTCCGTCCTGCTCCCGGGTGGCCCTGCTCCGCCTTAGAGCAGGCTATGCTCCTTCGTCGCGGGGCTCGACCGAGCTCGCGGAGGTCCTCGCCAGCGAGACCAATCCCCTCCAGCAAAACCGGAATTGGTCTTTGCACAGACCCTTAGAAAGCCCCGTCAGCTTCTCACGGCCGACGGGTCGGGAACGCGGTGACGTCCGCGACCGGTTCGAGGCGGCCCACGGCGTCCATCGTCAGGTCCGATGCCTCCTGGTAGACGGCCTTGAGCCGTTCCCGCGAACAGGCGCCTGCCTCGGTCCGAAGCCGTGCCACATCGACTGGGGGGCCGAACTTCACCACCAGGGGTCTGGGACGCGGCACCCGATGGTGACGGCCGTAGGCTTCGTACGTTCCAAAAACCCGCACCGGAATGACCGAGCAGGTGGACTTGATGATCGCCAGGCCCACGCCCGCGCGAGCCCGGTGCAATGTCCCGTCCGGTGTCCGGGTTCCCTCGGGAAACAGGAGAATCGCAGCCCCCGCCTGCAAACGCTCGAAGATGGCCTTCAATCCCGCTGCGCCCCCGCCTTCGCGGTCGACCGGAACGCAGTTGATCGATCGCAACAGCCAGTTCGAGGCCGGATGACGAAAGAGCGAATTGCGGGCCAGGTAGTGCAGGGGCCGCCGGAGCGAGGCACCGATCAGGGGCGGGTCGAAATAGGAGGCGTGATTGGCGGCCAGGATCACGGGACCGGTCGCTGGGACGCGTTCGGCGTTGCAGACCCTGAGGCGGAAGGCGGTGCAGAAAACCGACCGGCACAGCACCCACGTGACGAGATAGGGGAGGTTCATGGGGCCGCCCGCGAGGCGGTGTCGCGTGGGCACCGGCCGGATGCGGTCAGGTCCGGGCCCGCCGGGCCGTGCGTTCGGAGAGCTTGCGTTGCACCTCGGCGAGGATCCACTCGCTGGTCTGCTGGGGGGTTTGGCCGCCGTTGTTCACGATGGTCGCGCCCAGTGGGATCATGAGCGGGGCGGCGGCCCGTTCGCTGTCCTGGCGGTCTCGTTTTTGGAGGTTCTCGGTCACACCGTCCGCGATCCGCCGCTGCTCGCGTTCGGCCAGGGGAGCGTCCAGGTAGAACTTGAACTCCGTTTCCGGAAAGACGTTGGTGCCGATGTCTCTTCCTTCCATCACGAGGTTCCCGAATCTGAGGCAGGCCCGCTGGGTCTGCCTCATCCAGGTTCGGACGCGCGGCACGCGTGCCACCTTGGGCACGGCATCACTGACCGCCGGCGTGCGGATTTCTTTCTCGGGATAATAGCCGTCCACGAGAAGCCGGACTGCGCCTTCGACACAGATCAGCTGCGTCTTCCAGCGTCGGCAGGCGGCGGCCACCGCCTTCGAGTCCTCGACGTCGATTCGTTTCTGCAGGCAGTACCAGGCGAGTGTCCGGTACATGGCGCCCGTGTCGACGTAGACAAAACTCAGGGCGCGAGCCACGAGACGGGCATTCGTGCTCTTCCCGCTCGCGCTGGTGCCATCGATGGCGACAACAATCGGTTCAGATGCAGGATTCAACGGTTCGTTCCTCGTCCGCCGGGCCGTCGCGGCGGGGTCGCGACTCGGCCATCAGTTCATCGGGCGCGAGCGGTCGGCCGGTCTGACCATCGCGAATCACGGCTCCCAGTCCGATCGGCGGGGCCGCCGCCAGTTTCTGGAAGAACGTTGGAAAGGTCTTTCTCACGCAGGCGGGATTCTGGATTCTCAAGCCGGGCAGTTTCAATCCCAGAATAGCCAGGCTCATGGCCATTCGATGGTCGCCGTGGGTCTCGACGGTGGCGCCATGCCAGGATGCCGCCGACGGGTGGATTGTGAGGGTGTCCCCTGACTCCTCGACACGGCCGCCGCAACGGCTGAGCTCCTGGCGCATCGCGGCCACGCGCTCGCATTCCTGAAGCCGCAGCCGCCCGAGGTCGGTGAAGCGGACGGGCTCCGGCCCCAGCAGCGCGAGGGGCATCGCCGTCAGGATGCTGTCGCCGAGATCGCGCGCGCGCGAGATCACCCGAGGCAGCGGCAAATACTTCGGAAACCGTTCGTCCACCTGCCACCCGCTCTCCGGCCATCGCGCCACGCGGATGCGGGATCCCGGGACCAGCGTGCCGGCGGCGTGAAAGTAGCTGCCGCTCGACGCGTCCGCCTCGATTGTGAACCGTCCGCCCCGTCGCGGAAACGCGCGGATCAACTGCCGGGTCATCTCGATGTAGGGCATCTCCTCGGGATTCTCCCCGGCCACGCGCACCTCCCATCCGGCGGCGGGGGCCATGAGCAACAGGGCCGAGGCGAACTGGGAGCTGTCGTCGACGCCGACCGTGCAGTGTCCGGGCCGCGGGCCGTCGGCGTGGATCACAGCCGGCAGCCGGTCCTTGGGGCTGTCAATCGGGACTCCCAGCTGGCGCAGCGCCTGGAACAGGCCCCCCTGGGGCCGTTCCTGCATGCGGGGCACGCCTTCCAGGCGGTAGGCGCCGTGGCCGAGGCTGACCAGGGCGGCGAGGAATCGGGCCGCGGTGCCCGCGTTGCCGACCCACAGGGCCAGCGGTTGACCCGGGGTCCCCCCGTCGGCAATGCGTCCCCCCCTGCCCGAGACCGTCAGCTGCCGGTTCGAGGAGTCACCGGGGTCCGGGGCCACGCGGATGTCAATCCCGAGCTGCCGCAGGGCGGCCACCATGATTTGGGTGTCCTCGCTCCAGAGGGCCGCATCGAGCACGGTGGTGCCCTCAGCGAGGGCCGCCAGCACCAGCGCCCTGTTGGTGAGGCTCTTCGATCCGGGCACTGTGACTTCGGCACAGACGGGTGCCTCGAGGGGCAGGATCTCGATGAGCGAGGGCAGGGGACTGGGTCGTTCCATGGCCTGGGTTGGCGACGGCCGCCGGAGTTCTACTCGGGCGACGGGCTGATCTGGGTTTCGATCCAGCGGTCGCGACGCTCCTTCGCGCGGTGGAAGAGCGCCGACAGCGCCGCGGCATCGCTGGCGGCCAGGGCTTGTCGCATCGCGTCCAGCTGTGCGCTCAGGGCGTCCAGGGCTTCGCCGAGGGGCGCCCGATTGGCCAGCGCGATGTCGCGCCACATCTCCGGTGAACTCGAGGCAACCCGCGTCGTGTCCCGGAAGCCGTTGGCACAAAGGAGCGCCTGCTCCTTCGGAGCTTCGGGGTCCAGGATGGCATCCGCCAGCACGCTGGCCACAAGGTGTGGCAGATGACTGGACCGCGCCACCAACTGATCGTGCAGGCCGGCGTCGAGCCGGAGTACCCGCATGCCGACACCCTTCCAGAGCGCCTCGGCGCGTGCGAGCGCCGCCGGGTCGGACCGGGGGGTTGGCGTGATCACACACAGTGCGCCCTCGAAGAGATTCGCCCGGGCGTGCGCGACTCCCATTTTCTCGGCGCCAGCCATGGGGTGGCTGCCGATGAACCAGGCGCCCGTGGACGCGGCCATGGGCTCGAGGTCATGGACGACCGTTTGCTTGACGCTTCCCACGTCGGTAACCACGGTGCCCGGCGTGAGCGCCGGGGCCATTTCCTCCATCAGGGGGCGCATCTGGCCGATGGGTGTTCCGAGAACCACAACGTCGGCATCCTTGACTGCCCCGGCCAGATCATGCGTTGCCCGGTCGGCGGCGCCGCGCCGCTCGCATTCGGCCGCGGCCTCCGGACGTCGCACATAACCCACCACGCGGGCGGCAAGGCGCCGCTCCCGCAGGGCCAAGCCGAGCGACCCTCCCAGCAATCCCATCCCGACGATTGTGACTTTCCCCACCAACACGGCTCACAGCCTAGCCGCCTCCGCCCGGCCCGGCCAAGCCGGAATGCGAGGCGTTGGCGGTCTTTTGCCGAAGGCTCAACCGATCCGCCAGACGATCCGCGCCTTGGTGAGGTCGTACGGGGACATCTCCATTTTGACGCGGTCGCCGGTGGTCAACCGCACGAATCGCTTGCGCATTCGGCCCGCGATGGTGGCCAGCACCACGTGGTCGTTGTCCAATCGCACCCGGAACATCGTCCCCGCCAGCACGGTTACAATGCAGCCCTCAACCTCAATGTGGTCTTCCATGAACGATCAATTGAATGCAAACCAGGGCGCTGCGGGAAACCGCAAGCGCACTGTCGAATCCCGCAACGATGCCCGTTGGTTTCGGAATAGCAAGCGGTTTTCCGGCGCCTTCTCCTTCCGTTTCCGGCCGGCGCGAAGCCATGTCGGAGTGCACGACGGAGTCCTTCTGCAGACGCGGAATCCCGTTCATCCCGTCTTCTCCCCCACCGAACAAGCAACCGACCATTGCACCCCCGGGTCAGGGTGCACGACAGGATTCTGAGTTCAGGCTGCCAAGAAGTGGTCAGAGTCCGCTGACAGGCATCCGGTGTGAACGACCGATTGCCCTCCGGACTGCGCGGTCTCCACGGAGGGCCCTGCACGGGCCCTGGCGGAGCCGCGCGCCGCGAACCGGCTTGGTTGTCGCTCACTCGATGTTGTGGAGCGATCCGAGCAGGTGCACTGCGGCGTCCACAAGGCGTTCCCCCGAGCCTGCCGCACACCGGGCGCTCTCCGGTTCGTAATTCCCCTCGGCATAGCTGCGCCGGTCAGGCACATAACCGATGTTCTCGTTCGCCAGTTCGACAACGAGAGTTTGACCGAAGGGCGATCGCCGTTTGACCGCCAGTCCGAGCTCGACGAAGATCTCGCCCGGCAGACCCACCCAGGCCAGGTCCTGGCCCAGGGCAATCGCCTGCACCTCGACCCGGTGGGGTCTGCCTTCGCGCTCGGCGATGTCCAGCACCCGGTGGGCGCGCACGCGTTTCATGAAGTTCGCTCCCCGATCGTCGCGGGTGCTCTCGAGCGTTACCCTGGCCTCGGCGACCTCCTGCGGCGTCACCGGCGGGAGGGGGAGTTCGACCGTCTCCGATCGGCACCGGAGGGGGCCTGGGGGGAGGGGTTCGAGGCTCTTGCAGGCTTGAAAGACGGCGGCGCCGAGGATGGTGGCGATCCGGTTCTGTTCGCCCGGGCCGCCCTGGGGCCCGCCCCAGTGGAAATCGAGATGGTTCAGATTCCCGCAGGTGCCGTTGGCCACCAGCGTGAGATGTCGGGCCCCATGATAGCCAGCCAGCACCCGACCCAAGGCCCCCGGCCAGTCGGCACTGAAGCGCATCCCGCCGGTTGTGTCCGGGTGCATGGCGAAGTTGACGTAGGTCGCCCGCACAGTCGATGGGCCTTGGTTCCCGGGGGAACCGACCTGCAGGACCCCCACCTCCGGATCGGTTGGGCCGGCGGGGAGGCCGAGATTCGGGTTCAGTTTTCCGGGGTTCCAACCGACGGTGCCGTCGTTCATGAAGAAGCGGCGGTTGAAGGCGAGGCCTTCGCACCGGCCCGTGGCGCTGCGGAGCACGGCCGACTGCAGCGCGGCATTCGCTTCTCGGACGCTCGACGCGATGCGCTCGGGCAGCTTCTCGGTGTACTCGACGGCGACCGGTTTGGGCGCCCCCGGTCCGGTGATGCTTCGATCCCCCTCGACGAGCTCCGGTCCCGTGTGGGCGTGGGTTGCGCTGATCATGACGGCTGTCCCCCGGATGCCGGTGGTCCGTTCGATCTCGAGTCGTGCGCGATCGGTGACATTGCGGGTGACACTGATGATATCGAGAGTGACGAGCGCAACCCGATCGCCGCCGGCCTCGATCACCATGGCCTTGCTGTACAGCGGGTCGAGGACGCCCTCGGCCGGTCGTTCATGGTAGTAGCCCGCCATCGGCATTCCCAGGGGCGGCGTGATGTCGACTGCCGCGATGCCCACCCGGAGGTCGCCGCCGGCCAGCGGCAGGGTGGCGAGGAGACACAGCATGGCCAGGGGCCGAGCCAGGGACCGAGTGGTTGTTTTCATGGTCGTTCGCTGATGGGGAGGTCCGGGTTCACCAGTCCTGGGCGGCGCGGTGGTTTCCTGGACGATTGCGCGCCTGCTGGCGTTCGCGATCGCCAGTCATCGGCGGTTCGCGTTCGCTCACTTCGTCCAGCAGACTCTGCAGGGAAGCCGGCTGCCGGCCCGGTCGCGGGGGCGTCTGCGCCGCCTGCCTGACGCGGTCGCGGGCGCGGGCCAGTCTCGGTTCGAGTTCCTGCAAGCCCTGCTGCGCCTTGGCCTGATCCGGCTGGATATCGAGCGCCCGCTCGAAATGGGTTTGTGCTTCCTGGTATCGGCCCAGGGCTTCCGTGGGACTGCCGGGCTCGGCGCGGTCGCCAGCCTGCATTTCCTCCTGACCTGCCAGCGCCAGGGCCTCGGGGAGCAATCGCCGGGTTTCCGCCGCCCCTTCTTGTGCCGGGACACTCCCGGGGTGCATCTCGAGGGCGGCCTCGAAGTGTCCCAAAGCCTCGCTGAGACTCGATGCGGACAGCGGGCTTTCTTGCGCCAGGAGCTCGCGTCCCTGACGCAGCGCGTGCTGTCCCTCGCTCAGATGGAGTGTCTCGATCGCCCGGCGGACCTCACGCTCGCCGCGCTCTGCGGCCTCGTGACCGGGTTCGGCCGCCTGCGCCTGCTGGTAATGGTCCAGCGCAGTCTCGAAATGGCCGAGAGCAGCGTCGGGGTTCCATTCCGCCTCGGTTTGGCCCTCTTTCTGGTCGCGCTGGCCCATGCGGGTGAGCAAGTCAGCGAGCTTATGACGGACGCGGTCCTGGGCCTGGCTGGCGGCGGCGTCGAGTGACTGCGCCGCCGGGTCATTGGTGGCCGCCTTCGGTTCGGGCTGGGAGGAGGGTGTGGCCTGGGCGATGTCCGCCAGGGCGTCGCGGTACTGTTCCTCGGCTTGGCGGTCGGCCCAGCGATTCTTCGCCTGCGCTTGCTCATCGCCACGGCGCTCTGCGGCGCTGGCTCGAGCCAGAAGCCGCTCGCGCAGGGCGGTGCGGGCGTGATCGCGATCGGTCCGGATCGCGGGCTCATCGGGAGCGAGCAGCGTGGCCTCGTCGAGCTCGGTGGTGGCGGCCTCGAGCAGGCGGATCGCCTCGTCGATCGGTTTGTCGGCGGCTTGCTGGAAGGACTCGAGTCCGAGGCGGTGGAGCAATCGGGCCAGGTACCGTTCAACCAGGTCGTGGTTGTGGCGGGTTGCGGTGTTGCGCGGTTGGATGCGCAACGCGCTCCGATAGGCTTCGAGGCTCCGCCGCCAGAGTTCGGCAGTCTCCTCGGGCCGGTCGGGCTCGCCGGCTTCGCCGAGTCGGAACTGGGCGTTACCGAGCTGGAACCAGACGGGTTGGCGGAGGCGGCTTGGCAGTGTCCGGAGCGCCAAGTCCTGCCAATGCTCCTGGGCGCGGAGGTAATCCTGCTGCGCATAGGCATCGACGCCTGCGTTGTAGACATCCCAAGGGGAGGGTTCGGGCGGCGCGGCGGCCGGAGCGTTGGCGGCGAGGAGGGGGGCACCGGCCAGGAGGGCGATGGCGGCTGCGATGGCCCGACGCCGGTCGCTCAGAACCCAGCCTGCTCCCAGGAGACCGGTTGCCAGGGCCAGCGGCCACTGGAACTGCTCGCGGGGTTCATCCACGAGCCGCCGCTCGGTGGTGCGCGCCAGCGGGGCGGCCACGTCGCGGAACCAATCGATCAGGACCCGGTCATCCGCGTCCTCGATGCGGGTGTAGCGTCCTCCGCCGGCTGCGGCGATGCGCTGGAGTCGTTGTTCATCGCGCCGGGAGACCACCTCGCGGCCGGCGACGTTCCGCACCAACCGTGCCGTCTCGCCGGCTGAAGTCGGGACCCTGGCTCCGGCGGTTGAGCCGACGCCTGCGGTATGGACGCGCACGCCGTCGCGCCACGCCGCCTGGGCGGCGCCGACGGCGTCTCCCTGCAATTGCTCGCCGTCGCTGACGACGAGCAAGGTCCGCGGTCCCTGGGCGGAGCGGTCGAAGCACTGGCGTGCCTCGGTGATGGCGAGGCCCAGATCGCTGCCTTGGGCGGAGACCATGCCGGGGCCGGCACCGTCCAGGGCACGATGGAACGCCGTGCGATCGCGGGTCAGTGGTGCCGCGAGATGTGGTTCTCCGGCGAACGCGAGCAGGGCGGCGCGGTCGCCGCCCAGATCGTCGATGAGACGCTGGATTGCCCTGGTGGCCGACTTCAGTCGGTTGGTGTTGCCGGCGTCGGCGGCGAGCATCGACCGGGAGACATCCAGGGCGATCACGAGGTCGACCCCGGTGCGCTCGATTTCAATGGTCTTACGGCCCCACAAGGGGCGGGCGAGCGCGAGGATCAGGAGGGCGAGTCCGAGAGCGATCAATCCCCGTTTCAGCCGGCGTCGGCCGGGGTGGACGGAGCGCAGCAGGTACGGGAGCCAGGGCGTGTCGAAGGCTGCCTGCCATCGATGCCTTGTCCGGCGGGCCGAGACGAGCCAGAGCGCGGCCAGGCCCGCCAGGGCGGCGGGCAACACGACCAACCAGAACGGTTCGCCGAGTCTCATGGCAGGCGTCTCCAGCGAGTATAAGCCAGAACCTCCGCGGTCAGCAACAGGCCCAATGCCGGAACGGCGAGCCAGGGGAATAGCTCGCGCCAGGCTTTCTCCCGGCGGTCGGTCAGCTTCTGTTTCTCGAGGCGATCGATGGCGGCGTAGACCGCCCGGAGATCCGTGCCGCTTCGCACCCGGAAGAACTCGCCGCCGGTGCGGGCGGTCATCCGCGTGAAGAGCTCGCTGAGGTCGCTGACCGGAGCTGGTTGGCCGGGACTGAGGATCTGGATGCAGTGGATGCGGACGCCGAGCGGGTGGAGGGCCTCGGCGATGGCCGTTGGCGCCGGTCCGGCGCTGATGTTCTCCGCATCGGTCATGAGGATGACGACCCGGGTCTCGTTGCTGTGCTGTTGCAGGTGCTCGACGGAGACGAGCAGGCCGGACCCGACGGCCGTGCCGACGCCGTTGGTCTCGAGTTTCAGCCGCTCGAGCAGCCAATCGTGATCAAGCGTCAGCGGACTCGAAAGCCAGGCGTCGCGGTCGAAGGAAACCAGTCCGATCCGGTCATTTGGCCGGCCGCGGATGAACTCGGCCGAGATCCGTTTGAGCCCTTCGGATCGGCTCACCCGACGGCCGTCCAGGAAGAAGTCGCGGGTTTTCATGGTGCCCGAGAAATCGAGCGCGAGCATGATGTTGATGCCGCGGGCGTCCTCGCGGGTTTCAGCGGTCTCGGTCTGGGGTCGGGCCAGGGCGAGAACGAGGAGGGAGAGGGCGATCATCCAGAGGACTTCGAGCCAGCGTCGCGGTCCGCCGCTGCGGACCTGGGCGGCGGCGGAAAGCAGGGAGGCGGAGGTGTAGGCCAGAGCTGCAGGCCGTCGTGGGCGACGGAGGCGCCACAGCATCCAGAGGG
Organism: Verrucomicrobiota bacterium; assembly: GCA_029556615.1. GTDB lineage: Bacteria > Verrucomicrobiota > Verrucomicrobiia > Limisphaerales > J093 > JAKQDD01. The sequence continues at coordinate 18,729 of JAKQDD010000196.1, forward strand.
CGGGCAGCAGCAGCGCCGGCAACCACCAGGGCGAGGCCCATCGAAGGCTTGCGATCATGCCGCAGGACCCTCCGGCGTCGCTTCGGGGGGGGTGGGGCGGGAGGCCAGGACGAACCCGACGGCCGCCGCGTGGAGCCGCCCGAGTTCCTCAGCGGTGGCTGTGTAGCGGCCGAACTTGCAGAGGTCGCACGCCACAAGACAACGGCCGAGGCTTTCCTGGTGGGCCGACGGGAGCACAGGGGACTGGCTGGCGGCGCCGAGGAATTCCTCGGTGGCCAGCCGGGGTGCGCTCAAACCGTACCGTTGCTCGATGTAGCGCCGCAGGACGGCGGTGGCCGCCATGCAATAGTCCCGCGATGCCTCGGGGCGAAGGAGGCCAGCGAGCCGCTCGAGCTCGGCAAGAGCCGTCTCCCAGGCTCTGTCCGGCGTGGGATCGGCGGCGGGGGCTACGGCTGCGGGCTGCCGCCGACGCCAGCGCCAGAGGGCGAGGGCCGCCAGGGCCGTGGCGCCTGCGACGAGGATGGCAAGTTGCCAGCGCGGATCGGGCGGTGCCAGGTGGCGCAGGTCCTCGATGAGATTGGTCTCGATCATGCCGGCAGGGTGGGGGGGGTGGGGCCGCGCCGTTGCCGCTGCTCGAAGAACTGCAGGAGCGCGCGCTGGCACGGGCGGCCCGTCACACAGGGAATGGCATCCACTCCCGCCCGGCGGAATACGTCCTGGAGTGCTGCCGCCCGGGATCGGCGCGCCAGGTCGAAGGCGTGCCGCACGGCTGGATCGCCGGTGTCGAGCTCGAGGAGGTCCCCGGTCTCGGCATCCTCGCAGACGAGCCAGCCGAGTTCTGGCAGACGGCTCTCCGCCTCGTCTTCGAGCATCATGGCCACCACATCATGGCGGCGCGCTGCAATGCGCAACGCCCGCTCGAAGCCGGCGTCGAGAAAGTCGGAGAGCACGAAGACGGTGGCGCGGCGGCGCAAGGCGGAGCCGATCGCATCGAGAGCGGTCCGAATCGAGGTGGTTCGGCCCCGGGGGCGATGGGCGAGCACGGCGGCGACGATGGCCAGTGCCTGACGACGGCCTATCCGGGGAGGCAGGTAGCGCTCGACCCGGTCGGAGAAGAGGAGCAACCCGACCCGGTCATTGTTCATGACCGCGCTCCAGGCGAGGGTGGCGGCCAGCTCCGCCGCCAGCTCCCGCTTGCTCTGGGGCCCGGAGGCGAAGTCCGACGAGGCGCTGATGTCCACCGCAAGGAAGACGGTGAGGCAGCGTTCTTCGACGTTCTGCCGGGTTTGGACGATCCCGGTCCTGGCCGTCGTGTGCCAGTCAATGCTCCGCACGTCGTCCCCCGGCTCGTAGGCCCGCACCTCATCGAACTCGAGGCCGCGTCCGCGAAAGACCGACCGGTAGGGGCCCGAGAGGAGATCCTCGACCCGGCGCCGGGCGCGCAGGTCGATCAGGCGGACCCGGCGCAGGAGTTCGGCGGGCAGGGAGCAGGCGGGCGGGGTGGGGTCGGCCGTGGGCTTCACGGGACGGGGACCTGCTCGAGGAGGTGGGCCACGATATGTTCCGCGGTGATGCCATCGGCATCCGCCTCGAAGGTTGTCAGGACGCGATGGCGGAGGACATCGGGGGCGATGGTCTTGATGTCCATCGGGGTGACATGGGGTCGGCCCTGGAGGAACGCATGAGCTTTCGCGGCGAGGGCGAGGTTGATCGAGGCCCGGGGCGAGCCGCCGAATCGGATGAAAGGCTTCATCCGGGGCGCGAGCGTCCCCGGGTTCCGCGTTGCGAAGACGAGCCGGACGATGTAGTCGGAGACCTGGTCGTCCACGTAGATCTGGTCGACCAGTTCCCGCATGGCGAGGATATTCTCCGGGTGCAGGATGGCGGTGAGAGGCGGCCGGGGGGCGGTACGGGACATCAACGCCATGATCTGGCGTTCCTCGGTTTCGCTCGGGTAGGTGACGATCGTCTTGAGCATGAAACGGTCGACCTGGGCTTCCGGCAGCGCGTAGGTGCCTTCCTGCTCGATGGGGTTCATGGTAGCCAGCACCAGGAATGGCGCCGGCAAGGGGAACGTCTCCTCGCCGATGGTGACCTGTCGCTCCTGCATCGCCTCGAGCAGGGCGCTCTGGACCTTGGCCGGAGCGCGGTTGATCTCGTCCGCGAGCACGAGGTTCGCGAAGACAGGCCCCTTGCGTGTTTGGTAGACGTTGTCCCGGGGATTGAAGACCAGATTCCCTATCAGATCGCCCGGCAGGAGGTCGGGGGTGAACTGGACGCGGGCGAAGTCGAGGTGCAGGCACTGCGCCAGGGCGTTGACGGTGGCCGTCTTGGCCAGGCCCGGGACGCCCTCGAGCAGGACATGGCCGTTGGCCAGCAGTCCCGTGAGAAGACGCTCCATCAGGATCGCCTGGCCGACGATGTTCTTGGCCATTTCCTGGCGCAAGGCCTCGAGACGCGGTTGGTGCGAGGCGATGGTCTCCTCGAGCGGACGCAGGTCGGTATGCATGCGGCGGTCCCATTCTGTCGAGTCGCCCGGGAACGCCGCAAGCAAAACCCGGACAGGGAACCCACCGGGGGCGCACGACGGCATTACTCGCCACGAGTGAACGTGACTGCCTTGGTGGTGCCATCCTGTAGCCGCCCGCGGATTTGGGGTGCTTGTGGGCCGGCTCGGGGTCTGGCAGAGTACGCGGGCGATGAGACCGGGGGCGGTGGTGTTGGCGGGTGTTCTGGTCCTGGCGGTGGCTTGGGCGATCGTTGCGCCAACACCGCGGGTGAGGATCGGGGACACGCCGCGGGTCGAGGGCCCGGCAGGCGGGGTGCCGGCGCTGCGCCCCGCTCTGAATCCCGGGGATGAGATCTTTCGGGAACCGACGGTGTTGGATTTCCACATCCGGCTGGCGCCGACCAACCGGCAGGCGTTGCGGCAGCGCCCGCGGGATTACGCTGCAGCCACCGTGGTCGTGAACGGCGTCGAGTTCACGAACGTGGCGGTGAAGCTCAAGGGCGCAGCCGGGAGTTACCGGGGTCTGGATGATCATCCGGCGTTGACGGTCTCGTTCGCCCATTTTGTCGAGAACCGCCGGCTGTTTGGCCTACGGCGGCTTCATCTGAACAACTCGGTCCAGGATCCGTCGTATTTGAACGAGTATGTGGGGAGCGAGCTATTTCGCGCCGCGGGGGTGCCGACGCCGCGGGTGGCCTGGGCCGTGGTCCGACTGGACGGCGATTCGCTGGGGCTCTACGTGTTGAAGGAGGCGTTCGAGAAGGAGTTTCTGCGCTGTCATTTCACGAATCCGGACGGCAACCTCTATGATGGCGGGTTTGTCAGCGACGTGGATCAGGAATTGGAGCGAGACCTTGGCAGTGGGCCGGCGGATCACTCGGACCTGCGCGCGCTGACGGCGGCGGCCCGGGATGATGACGCCCATCGGCGGTGGACGAACCTGCAGCGGGTCCTGGATGTGGAGTGCTTTGCGCGATACGCTGCGCTGTCCGTGATGCTGGGGGATTGGGATGGATATCCGCTGAACCGGAACAACTACCGGGTGTACTTCAATCCCGCGGACGGTCGTGCGGTGTTCTTTCCCCACGGGCTCGATCAGCTCTTTCAGCGGAGCAGCATGGCGCTGGACTCGGGTTGGTCGGGTCTGGTGGCCTGGGGGCTCTTTGGGACCGAGCCGGGATGGGCGTTATACGAGGCCCAGTGCCGGGACGTCTTTGCCGGCGTGTTCACCTTCGAGCGGATCAGCAACCTGGTGGAGCGCGCCGCGGCCACGCTGGCGCGTGTTCAGCCGGACATGCCGCAGATCGCCCGGTCGTACACGGATCAAGTGGCCTGGCGGCTGCGCTCACTGCGGCGGGATCCGCTGCTGAAGCCGCCCGAGGCCGCGTCCGGAGGCGCATCCACGGCAAGCCAGGCGGCAGCCCGGTAACCAACGTCGGCGGTCACGAAGAACGCCGGCTATTCTGGGGGGACTTGGGCATGTCCGCCCCCGGACTTTCTCCACGGCGTTTTCAGCGATTCTGTGTGGCTCCACATCATCCTGCAGGGCGCCACGACAACAGGCTGAGCCTGCGGCACTGCTCCGAGCGCCGTCGAGGGGCGATTGTAAACCAGTCACCCTGTTGTTGCGGACTCTTCGTTCACCCGTTGGAAAGCGGCAGGGGGCAGCCGCACTCCAGGACGCCACCGCGCAGATTGCGGGGCCACGGTGCGGCCGCCAGGTTGTGGAGTGCGCCGGCCCTCCGGCGCTTTCCAAGAGCCCGTGCCTCGGCCCTCGATCTGCGCGAGAGCGTTTTGGAGTGGAGCCTGGTCTACTCCGGACGCCGGTTGATCTTCGCGTTCTCGCTGGCGAATCGGGTCAGCAGGTCGCGGACGGCGTCTTTGTGGACGCGGAAGGTCAGCATTTTGAGGCGGAGGTAGTCGCCCCGATAGAACCAGTAGCCTGGGATGCCGCGCTGGCCGGATCGTGAGGAGTCCTTGATCAGGAACCAGTCGTGATCGGCGAGGCGGCTGCAGCCGACGACGTGGAGGCCATGGTCATCGCCGGTGGTCTGGTTGGCGAACCGGAATTCGCGGGCGGACTGGTCGATGCGTTCCGGCGGCATGTCGAAGGACGGCACGAGGGCGACGTCCTCAGCTCCTTCGTGGCCGATCTCGGACACGTCGCCGGCGATGGTGACCGAGAATCCGGCCTGGACCGCCTTGGTCAGTGCGCCGTACCACTCCTCGAGGGGCACGTTGTAGTACTCCTTGCTGTGCCAGTAGTTGTCGGGGACTTCGTATTCCGCCTTGGTCCAGAAGGGTGCGTAGAGAAACGACATGAACTCGACGTAGTCGTCGGGGTTCAACCGAACGACGTCGCGGAGGTACTCCTGCGGGGTCATGGTGCGACCATCGACGGTGATCCGGGCGGGCGGTTCGCCGAGGTGCCGGTTCAGGATCAACCGGACCGAGGGGAGGACGATCGACTCGTCCCAGAGCTGCTGGTTTTTCACGTAGCCGAGGTAGCCGCTGAGTTCGTCCATGAGGGGGCCCTGGTCGAACACGGTGTTGGTTCCCCGCAGGCCGGTGTAGGCGGATTCGGGGACGATCCCGCAGGTCTTCCATCGCAGGAGCAGGGCCTCGCTCTGAGATCCCTCCGCCACAAGGCTGGTCCCCTTGGTTCGCACGTACTCGCGCGCTTTCTCGACGAACTCCCAGTAGACGGTGAACATTTCGGAGAGTTTGATCTCCTTTCCGGTCAGGCGGTGAATCTCGGATTCCATCAGGGAGGTGGTGCAGAAGCACCAGCAGTTGCCCGTCCACCATTGGCGCTTGGGCGGCTGATGCCAGATCGGCTGGAATTCCCCGAGCGACCGCGGCCGGACCAGGGTCGAGAAGTCCATGGTGAGCTTCTTCTTCGGTTTGCGGCTTTCGGCCGTGAATGGGAGGCCCTTGCGCTCGGCACGAGCCTGATCGCGCGCATTCTCTTCCTGGATCTCGCGTTCGATGGGCGGCATTTCGCGGTACACGGCCGTGTCGCTGGGGGTGGTGGCGCCACTGCCCGCCGGAGCGGGGTTCGATTGTGCCCGGAGGGAGGCAACGATGCCCACCACTGCCAGGGTGGCCGTGAGGGACGCAATCGCCCGGCTGACCGCCTCGATTCGCCGCCGGGAGAAGGAAGCTATGGGTGTCGCGGCAGCATCCCGAGAAGAGAACGACAACGGGTTCATGAGGCGGAGCATGACCGCGTCAGCGCCGCCGTCAAGGCCGGTGACCGGATGGGTGCGCCGCTTCGCTAGCGTTGCGCGCTCACCCGGTAGAACCGCTGCGCGCCTGCCGGGTTCGGATCATGGAGTGACCGGGGCGACCCGTCACCTTCCACGATTGGCAGAGAGACCCACGCGGCAGCTCCGAGCATATCGCGGTATTCAAGCTGATAGCGGATCCCCGGCTGGGTCAACACGGTCACCGTGAACCCGCGATCGTCGAGCATTGGACTCTCGATCCGCGGCGGCTCGACCGGTGTGGCGGACTGCGGGACCAACCGCGCCAGACCGGTGCGGCGCACCCCATCGAACGCAGTGAACTCGCCGCCTACCACAAGGCTGCCGTCGGCGAGTGGGAGGAGGGCGTTGACCCGTCCGTTCGCCCCCAGACCGGGGTCGAAGCTCGGGTCCGCGTTGCCGTCGAATCGGACGCAACCGAGGCGCTTGCGCGCCAGACCGCCGAGCTCGGTGAAATCGCCGGCCAACAGGGTCCGGCCACCGGGCATCGACAGCAGGCTGCGCACGCTGTCGTTGGGGCCGGTGTGGGGGTTGAACGTGGCGTCCAGGGTGCCGTCGGAGTTGATGCGGACGAAATGGGCGCAGGCCTGGCCAGTGATCTCGGTGAAATCGCCGCCGACCAGGTAGCGTCCGTCTCCATCGACTTGGAGGACGAAGACCACGGCGTCGACTGGCAGCCGCGCGAGGAAATCCGTGTCCAACGTCATCTTCCGCGAGCCACCGGTCGAGACCAGCTTAAGCTTCGCGAGTGCGGGCTGTGCGACATCGCCGACCGTGTTGAACCAGCCGCCGACCAGCAACGTCGAGGGGTCCGGACTGGCGAGCGCTGCCACAGCGCCGTCCATGGCGTCGGTCGTGAATTGGGAGTCCAAAGCCAGGGTGGGGGGGATCGTGGTGCGCCGGACTCCGAAACCGCCCCCGACCAACAGGCGGCCGTCGGCCTGCTGGACCAACGCGGCGACGGACCAATCGGACGACACGAATTGCAGGATACTGACAGGACCGATAACCCCACCGCGCAAGGAGACCAGACCTTTGGAGGGCAACCGATTCACGGAGGAAAACAAGCCACCGAGGACCACCTGGCTCGCCGCGTCGTTCCCCAGGGGGAGGATGGTGTTGACGGTCGAGTTGGGGCCGTCCGCCAGATCGAAGTTGGGATTCAACGCGCCGTCGGGTCCGAACGAAGCCAACCGCACCCGTTCCTCGTTGTCGACCAAGACAAACTCGCCACCGACAAGGATGTTCGTTGGGCCCAGCGAAGCAAGGGCCTTGACGCTCCCGCTGCACTTGAGCTCGACGGCAAAGCCGGTGTCGATGCTCCCGTCGGGCAAGAGCCGAACCAGGCCGCTCACGGTCGTCCCACTCGCCTGGGAAAAAGAGCCGCCCACCAGGATTTCGCCGCGATCGAGCACGGCAAGGGCATGGACCATCGGGATGCCCATGCCACTCAGGTGCGCATCGAAACCGAGGTCGACGGTCCCGTCGGCGTGGAGGCGGACGAGGCCTGTGAGGGGCTGGCCTGCCGGTTTGTGCACGTCGCCGCCGACGAGGACCTTGCCGTCACTTTGGACCGCCAGACAGGCCGTGATTCCGTTGAGCGGAACCAACTGCCAGGCAGGATCCAGCGTGCCGTCGGCGTTGAGCCGGGAGACGCCGAAACCGCCCACCAGGATCCGGTCATCAGGTTGCAGCGCGATCCCCTGGAGAATGCGTCCCAAGGCGAACGTCTGATCCAGACCGCCGTTCGGGTCGAGCCGGGTCACCTGTCGCAGGCCGTCTTCGACGCCCAGCATCGTCCCGCTCCGCTCGAGGGCGATGCTCTCGTACCCATGGGAAGCTGGCGCGTTGAATGCAGGGTCCAGCGTGCCGTCGGAGTTGACGCGAATCACCCCAGAACCGGCTGCCGACACGAATCGCCCGGCGACCAGCAGTTGTCCGCTGGGCAGCAACGCGAGGTCCTCGACACGCCCCGGTGCGGCAACCTCGAAGGTCGGGTCCACGCTACCGTCCGGATGCAACCGGGCCACCGAGTTCCGACGGCTCGTGCCGACGCGTTCGAAGTCGCCGCCGACGAGGATTTTGCCATCCGGTTGCAGCACCAGGACGCTCACCCAGCCGTCGAGACCGTCCCCGGGATCGAACGTGTTGTCCACGGCACCGTCCGTTTCCAGGCGCACGATCCGGCGCCGCAGGGTGTTGTTGACCTGCGTGAATTGGCCGCCGACCACCGTCTTCCCGTCGCCCTGGACGACCAGCGCCGTGACGATCGGTTGACTCCACAACGCCGGCGCAAAAGCGGGGTCCACGGTCCATCGGGTCGGCGCCGGGGATTCGACGGTCACGTGTGCCGCCAGGCTCGTGATCGACCCAGCCCTGTTCGACAGGGTCACGGAGTAGCCGCCTCCCTGATCCAACCCGACGCGGTCTACTGGCAGCCCGGCCGGGGTTGCAGCCGGGATTGCGGTGCCGTCATGGAACGTCAGATCGGTTCTGCCAGGAGAACCGCCCCAGAGTTGGCAGCTCAAGGGTAACACCAGACCCAGCGAGGCGAGCGAAGGAATCGACGTCATCATACCCGCAAGAGGTGGCAGCATTTCGGTTGGTCAAAACCTGGATCTGGCCTGGCGGCGGAGCCAGGATTCCACGACGCGACGCCAAGCCCGGCGCGCGTCCCGGCGACCGGGAGCTTCCACAGCGCGGAGGGTACGCTTGGCGCGGGCGCTAATCCACCTGGAAATGGCAACCCCAGCTCCGTGAGGAACCGCTGTCTGCGGTGGGACGAAGCAGTCGATCAACCGCGAAGAACGAAGAGCGCGGAGAGGCAGGCTCCTCCCCCTCTTCCCTTGCGCCTTGTGCGCCTCTTGGCGGCCGTTCCCTCTTCCCGTCCTTCGTGGTGAATTCCGGCCGCCCTCGAGTCCCCAAGGCGAGGATCAGGGATCGACGCCTCCTATTGTGGCGGAGTAACCTATCAGCCATGAAACCGGCAGGTCAGAGCATGTCCCGCATCGCGTTCATGAATCTGCGTTTCTCCCGGAGCGCAGCGCGATGGTTTGGCATGGGTGCGGTCGTGGTGATGATGGTTGTCCGGGCGGCGGACATCGTGCCGCCGCTGCAACCAACGGACGTCTTTGTCTCGGGGCACGGGGGGTACTTCGCCTATCGGATCCCGGCGCTCGAGACGGCTCCTGACGGCGCGATTCTGGCCTTCGCCGAAGGCCGGAAGAACAACCTGGGCGACCCCGGCTACGAGGGGAACGACATCGACCTGGTGGCGCGTCGCAGTACGGACTCGGGTGTCACCTGGTCGCCCATGACCGTCATCGAGGATCCGGGCGACAAATGGTCCGCAGGCAACCCGGCGACCTTGGTCGATCGCGACACGGGCAAAGTCTGGCTGTTCTACCTTCGCTGCAAGCCGGGGCGGAACACGGAGACGGCGCGTCCGGGGACGGACGACAGCCAGATCCTGGCGCGGACCAGTTCGGACAACGGTCTGACGTGGTCGCCGCCGCTCGACCTCACGGCCGTCTCGCGCGATTTCGCCGATCCCAAGTGGCGCTGCAGTGTCGTCGGACCCGGGGGCGGCATCCAGGCCCGCGACGGCCGGCTCGTGATCCCGGTCTGGCGATTCGAGCCGTGGGGGGATTTCGCCATGTTCAGCGAGGACCACGGAATCACGTGGCATCGGGGCGCGCTGGCGCCCGGGTTGTCGGGGGACGAATGCCAGCTGGTCGAGCTGGCGGACGGCCGGCTGCTCCTGGACGTGCGCCAGCAATCGGGGCCCACACGCCTGCTCGTGACGAGCGCCGACGGTGGCCGGACGTGGTCGGCGACGCGCCCGGGGGCATCGGTCACGCCGGTGTGTTGTGCCATCGAGCGATTCACCCTCGAGTCCCGGGGTGACGATCGCAATCGTCTGGTGTGGACGGGGCCGAAGGGCCCGGGTCGGACCCATCTCGTGGTCCGGGTGAGTTACGATGAGGGGGCGACCTTCGGCGGCGAGCGGCTTCTGGCGGCGGGTCCGGCGGCGTACTCGGACCTTGCGTTGCTGAAGGACCGCGCGATCGGGGTGCTGTGGGAACGCGGCGTCGACCGCGGCTACCAGTTCATCAGCTTCGCGCGGTTTGACCGCGAGTGGCTGGAGCGATGAGCGTTCGCAGGAACCGGCCGGTGTGGGAGTAGGCGTGAGCGGCCACCTGTTCCGGGGTGCCCGCCGTCACGACGCAGCCGCCGTCCTCGCCGCCTTCGGGGCCGAGGTCGACGATCCAATCGGCTTCGGCGATCAGGTCGAGGTTATGCTCGATCACGAGCACGGTGTGGCCGGCGTCGACGAGGCGCTGCAGGACGTCGACCAGCCGTCGGACATCGCTCATGTGGAGGCCGATCGTCGGTTCCTCGAGCACGAAGAGGTTGTGTTTCTCCCGGCGCAGGGCGAGGGCCAAGGGTTGCTGGAGGCCGGTGAGGAGGTGGGTGACGAGCTTGACGCGCTGGGCTTCGCCGCCGCTGAGGGTGGGGCTGGTCTGGCCCAGCTTCAGGTAATCCAAGCCGGTGTCGTGCAACGCGTCGAGGCCGCGCCGGATCCGCGGGATGGCGTGGAAAAACTCCCGTGCTTCGGCGACACTGAGGTCCAGGACCTGGGCGATATTGCGGCCGTTGAACGCGATATCGAGGGTCTCGCGGTTGAAACGGAGGCCGCCGCAGCCCTCGCACCGCACGAACGCGGGCGGCAGGAAGTTCATCTCGAGCTTCACGGCCCCGGCCCCTTCGCACTCGGGACATCGCCCCTGGGGACTGTTGAAGGAGAATCGACCGGGGCCGTACCCGCGCAGTCGGGCCTCGGGGAGTTGGGCGAACAGGCGGCGGATCTCGTCGAAGAAGCCGACGTACGTGGCGGGTGTCGACCTCGGCGTTCGGCCGATGGGGTTTTGATCGACCTCGTAGACCGCCTGGAGACGTTCGAAGCCCGAAGTGACGATGCCCGCCCCGGGCGGGAGGGCTGGGCCGGATGTTCGCCGTTTCTCGATGCGTGCGGCCAGTGCTGGCAGGAGGCACTCTCGAACGAGAGTGCTCTTTCCCGAGCCGCTGACGCCGGTGATGACGACCAGGCGGCCTGTCGGGAGGGAGACGGTGAGGTTCTTCAAGTTGTGGACGCGCGCCCCTTCGAGGGTGAGCCAGGAGTCAGGCTCGGACACGGGCGCAGTGCGGCGGTTGCGGCCTGCGGGGCGCGGCGGTCGGACCGGCCGGCGTTTCCCCCGGGCGGGGTATTGACGGTGCGTCTGCAGGCACTGTCCGGTTACGGAATTGGCGTTGGCCATCAACTCGTCGAGGGTGCCCGTGGCGACCACCTGTCCGCCCCGGGTGCCGGCGCCGGGGCCGAGGTCGATGACGTAATCGGCGCGGCGCATGGTGGCGTCGTCATGCTCCACGACGACCACGGAATTGCCTCTGGCCTGGAGCTGGCCGAGCGCGTCGAGAAGCCGCTCGTTGTCCCGGGCATGAAGTCCGATCGTCGGCTCGTCCAGGACGTAGAGCACGCCGCTGAGATTCGAGCCGAGCTGGGCCGCAAGGCGGATCCGCTGGGCTTCGCCGCTCGAGAGCGTGGTGACGGCGCGATCGAGTTGGAGGTAGGACAATCCCACCGTCGCGAGAAACCGCAACCGCTCGCGTATCTCCGGCACGATGTCCCGTGCGATCTCCCGGGCGCGACCTTCGAGGCTGAGCCTCGACGCCCAATCGGCGACGGCCTCGACGGTGGCAGTGCCGAAGTCGTCCAGGGTGGGTCCCCGGCGCAGGGCGGCAGTCCGGCAGCGCGGGCTGTCAAGCGGAAGGCGCACAGCGCGGGCGACCGGGTTGAGCCGGTGGCCGCCGCATTCGGGGCAGGGTTCCCGTTTCCCTTCCATCCAGCCGAACCAGGATTCCTCGATCGCGTCCGCCCGGGCGCCGCGATCGACGTTTTCGGGGAGGTAAAACAGCTCGCCGAAGCCGCGGCATCGGGGGCACCAGCCGGCGGGGGAGTTGTAACTGAAGCCTTTAGGGTCGAGAGGCGGGAAAGAGCGGCCGCAACCGGGGCAGGCGCGCTCCGTCGAATGGACGGTGGCTTCCCCGTGGTTATCGAGAGCGAGGAGGAAACCGCTCCCGACCCGGAGTGCCTCGTCGACCTTGGGCTGGAAGGTTGCGGGGGACGGGGAGCGGCGCGGGCGTTTCCGTTTCGGGGCTTCGAGGACTCCGATGACCACCTCGATGTGGTGTTCGCGAAACCGGTCCAATCGGAAAGTGGCCGTGGTCGAGTGCAGCCGGCCGTCAGCCCGGATCTCCGCGTATCCCTGGCGGGCGGCCCAGGCGGCCACGTCGGTGTGGTGTCCCTTGCGACCCCGGACGACCGGTGCGAGCAGGAGCAGATCCCCACGCCGGTCGAGTTCCGCGGCCAATCGGCGTCCGACCTGGTCGCGCGTCTGCGGTTCGACCGGCTGCCGGCACTCGGGGCAGTGGACGACGCCCAGGCGCGCGAAGAGCAGACGGAGGAAATGATGGACTTCGGTGATGGTGGCGACGGTGCTCTTGCCGCCGCCGCGGGAGTTGCGTTGTTCGATGCTGACGGCGGGAGGAATGCCGGCGATGAGATCGACGTCGGGGACGGCCAGTTGCTCGACGTACTGTCGGGCATAGGCATTCATGGCGTCCAGGAACCGGCGCTGGCCTTCCGCGAACAGCAGGTCGAAGGCGAGCGTGCTCTTGCCGGAGCCGCTGACCCCGGTGAGGACGACGAACTGTCCCCGGGGGATGTCAACCGACAGGTTCTTCAGATTATGTTCGCGGGCCCCCCGGATCACGATGGCGCGGGTGGCGGCGGCGGACGGATCGGCTTCAACCGGCACGCCCCGTTCCATAGCGCAAGTCGCGCATGAAAGACAGGGGAATTGACTTGTGCAATCGCCGGGTCAGGCTACTTTGCAGCGTTTTGAAGAGCGAACATCATGCATTCAACATCTGAAAACGGGGTAGTCCTTGCCAAGACCCTCGAGTTATGCGGGGTCCTGGCTGCCGATCCGGACGTTGTCACCCTCCGGCAGCAGGTCGAGGCCTTTCTGGCGGACGATGCCGCCAGGCTCCTCTACCAGACCGTGGCGGAGAAAGGCGACGCCCTGCATCGGAGGCAACAGCAGGGCCTGGCTTTGGAACCGGCTGACATCGCCGACTTCGAACGGGAACGCGACGCCTTGCTCGGCAACGACGTGGCCCGGGGCTTTCTCGAGGCTCAGCAGAAGATGCATGAGATTCAGGAGCTCGTGACCCGCTACGTGCGGAAGACGATGGAGCTGGGTCGTGTGCCCGGGCCGGACGACTTCCAGTCCTGCGGCCAGGGCTGCAGCTGCCATTAGAGTCCTCGCCATGTGGAATCTGTGGTGAACAGGCCAAGGTCTACTCGGTCTGGTTACAGACCTCCCCTCCTTCCGGCGAGGACTCTATGGTAGCGAGGCGCGGAACAGGGGGAGGGAAGGGGGCCGCGGGGTCGTGACAGGCCTGGGGACTTGGTTGGGTCTGGGGTGGCGCCTCGCTAGAACAGCCCGGGGTACTGCTGCAGCACGGTGTCGATGTTGGTCGCCGTGACCAGCAGGAAGCGCCGTTCGAACTCGCGGTGCGGGTCGCTCTCGATCCCCTTGAGTTCGGCCGGCGCTCCGGGGCGGTTCAACACGGCGCCGAGGATCTTCCCGGAACGAAACGCTGTGCGCACGCTCTCCGGGTCGCCAAGCAGCCTCAGGTCGGGCAGGAGCAGGGCCCAGCGGGGGGTTGCCTGGCGCCATGCCTCGATTTGCGTCAGCCCCGCGGGGAGCCCGATCAGGCTGACGAGGATCTCCGTGCCGGGGCGGTTCCGGAGCAGGGTGTCCCAGCTCCCCTCTTCGGTCATGAAACTCAGCGGCGTCGACGCATCGGGCGGCAGCGGGACGGAGGACGGGTCCTGGCGGGCGGCGGGGGTGAGCGCCGGGTACGCTGTTCCCAGGATGGTCATCCGGCCGGCGGCGCCGGCTTCGAGGCCCTTGACGGCAGCCGTCTCGAACGCCTGCACTTCTGCGGGCTGATTGGGGAGTTGGCTGAAGGGGTTGCCCACAACGAGCACTTTTCCGCCGGGGAGGGTTCCTGCCAGATGCTCTCCAAGGATCCTCAGGGCGATGACCCGCCGGTCGACCGCCCGCGCGCGCACGGTTCGCTCGGGCGAGGCGTAGAACCGGTAGGCGATTAGGGCCACGGCAACCAGCAACAGACCGGCTACCAGCGTGCGTGCGGAGGGCTTCATGATGGGTTTCAGCCGCCGAAGTAGCCGGGGATCGTGTCCGCCTCGAACAAGGCGTCGATGCCGAGGTTCTCGAGGCGATGGCGCGGGCAGCTTTCGACATGGCCGTCCAGGAAGAGCCCGTTGGATTTGAGCGTGTGCCGGGCGTGCACCTCTTTTTCGCTGGCGGCGCGGAAGAAGTAGAACTGCTGGGAACCGATGCCTTGGCGGCCGCGGCTGGTGGTATCGGCCACGTGCAGGTACTCGACCGGGTTGGGCAGGCTGTCGATGTGCAAATACTCCTGGAACGTGCCGCGGGTCGAGTTGGTCGGAGGATCGAGCCGGACGCCGTAGGTGCGGAACCAGTTGGTGAATTTGTGCGGGGGATAGCTGGGGCAGAGGAACACGCTGACGGTTCGGAGATCGGTGTTGGTGCTGAGGAGGCTGGCCCAGGTGGCGCCGGGGGTGAGCGGCGCATTGATCGGGAGAAGCCCGCCGTGGTCCTGGGTGTAGAGCAGGGTGGTGACCCCGATCTGTTTGAGGTTGTTCACGCACTGGATCTGCTTGGCCCGCGACTTGGCGTTGCTCAAGGCCGGCAGCAGGAGGCTCGCGAGGATCGCAATGATGGCGATCACGACCAGCAATTCGATAAGCGTGAAACCGCGCGATCGGTGGTGACTCATGTGTTGAATGACGGCGCCGAAGCCGGCGGAATTCCCTCGCCAGCGATCGGCTGCCGTCTACAGTATCGCAAGCAACGCCGGGGTCAACCCATCGCCGACCCCAGGATCAGCAGACCAGACAGGCGGTGTTTCGGCGGCGGGGCGGACGAACATGCTGTTCAACTCGGATGTTTTCCTGCGGTTCTTCGCAGCGTTTCTTCTGCTGTACTACCTCGTCCGCGGGCACCGGGCATGGCGCAATGTTCTGATCGTCGGCGCCAGCTACCTGTTCTACGGCTGGTGGGATTACCGGTTTCTCAGTCTCCTGTTCCTCTCGAGCGTCGTCGACTACTCAGTGGGCCGGAAGCTCGCTGTCACCGAGGATCCCGCGCGGCGCAAGCTCTGGCTCGGGCTGAGCCTGGTCGTCAGCCTCGGCCTGCTGGGGTTCTTCAAGTACTGCAACTTCTTCGTCGAATCGTTCGCCGCCGTCCTGGCGCAGTTGGGCCTTTCGGCGAGTCCACCCGTCCTGAACGTCGTGCTGCCGGTGGGCATCTCGTTCTATACGTTCCAGTCGATGAGCTACGCGATCGACGTGTATCGCCGGCGACTTCCGGCAACGCGCAGTTTTGTCGAGTTTCTGGCCTTCGTCTCGTTCTTCCCGCAGCTGGTGGCGGGGCCCATCGAGCGGGCGTCGAATCTCCTTCCGCAATTCCAGCGGCCCCGCGTGATCACGTCCGCCATGGTTGGCGAAGGCGTCTGGCTCATGCTCTGGGGGATGTTCAAGAAAGTGGTGCTCGCCGACAACCTCGCGCCTCTCGTCGAGCAGGCCTACCATCCCGGGGTCCACTCGGGCCCCGTGATCGTCCTGGGGACCATCGCCTTTGCCTTCCAGATCTATGGGGATTTCTCGGGCTACTCGGACATCGCCCGCGGTCTGGCAAAGATCCTGGGATTCGAGTTGATGGTGAACTTCAACCTGCCGTACGGGGCGTCCAGCCTGCGCGAATTCTGGCATCGGTGGCACGTGAGTCTATCAACGTGGCTGAGGGACTATCTGTACGTGAGCTTGGGCGGCAACCGCCGGGGGGCGGTTCGGACCCGCCTGAATCTGCTGGTCACCATGGTGCTGGGCGGGCTCTGGCACGGGGCGGCCTGGAACTTCGTTTTGTGGGGGCTCTGGCACGGCGCGGGGTTGGCCGTCACCCGACGGGACCGTCGTGTGGCTGGAACCGCGCCGCTGCCGGGCTGGCGACGGGGGATCGCCTGGGGGCTGACGGCGGCGTTCGTGCTCTATGGCTGGCTGCTGTTTCGGGCGGGGTCCTTCAGCGAGGTGGTGCGGCTGACGACCAGTCTGGGTCGACTCGAATGGCCGGTCTGGATCGGCAGTTACGCGTTGAATCTCGTGGTGTTCAGCCTGCCGCTCGTGCTCGTGCAGATCTGGCAGGCGCGTGCCGGGGATCTCCTGGCTCCGGCGCGGCTCCCCCTGGTGCCCCGGGCGCTGCTTCAAGGGGCGCTGTTGGGGGCGGTGATCCTGTATTGGGAGAAGCAGGCCTCGCCCTTCATCTACTTCCAGTTCTGACATGGACCGCAGTCACACGTACGAACTTGGTGGACGCGATCTCGCGGCGGTGCTCACGCCGCCGCTCGGGGTGCTGGCGATCGCGGCGCTGCTGATCCACGGCGCTGCGGCGCTGGGCTGGCTGCCGCCGCCGCGTCCGGCGTTGGACATGGATCGGACGGTGCTCGTCCATCAGGCGGAGGCGGCGCGCACTCCCCAGCTCGCGCGGACGGTCGTGATCGGCGATTCCTCCGGTCTGATGGACGTGTCGGCGGTTGTGGTCAGCGCCGGTCTCGAGGAGCCGGTGCGGAACCTGTCGACGCTCAGCTACGTCGATCTGCCAACGCACGCCCGGCTGCTGCGCGAGTATGCCGTCACCAACTCGGGTGGCCTGCGGGAGGTCGTCCTCCTGTTGCACCCGGAGACCCTGCGGTTGCGGGACCCGTCGAGTTATCACTCCCGGCAGGTCGTGGATTTCCTCGAGGGTCGCGACGCCGCACCGGGCCCTGGGGTGGGGACGCGTCTTTCGCTCTGGCTGGGGGGCGAACGGCTGCGGGGGCGGTGTTTGAGCCGCTGGCTGCCCGTGCCGCTCGCCGGCGAGTATGGCCGGTTCTATGGGTTCACCACCGATCTCGAACGGTACCTCGAAGCGCACGGCGGGAGCGCAGTGGACCCACACACGTTCGACCGGCAGAAGGCGCAGGGGACCGCGGAGTACCGCCTTGCCCGTCGGTTCGAGCTCGAGAGCCGCACGTTTCGCGACCGGATGCCTTCGGCGCGGCTCTATGTGGGGCTGACACCTGCGCCCGAGTCTTTCGTGGGGGCGGACCATGCGACAGCCGTGGACCGATTACGCACCCAGTGGTCGGCGTGGCTCGAGCCTGATGGGCTGTTGACGAACCTGCCGGTCACCATGCCGGATCGTTGGTTTGCCAGCGTGACGCATTTGAACTCGGCGGGCTCGGTCGAGTTCAGCGGCCGGCTGGCTGCGGAAGTGAAACGGGCACGATCCCTCAGCGGAACTGCGGGTGCGCCAGAAGGCGGTCCCAGGTCGCCGCGCTGAGGGGTGCCTGCCGGTACCGCGCCGAGGGAAGCGGTTCGGCGCTGGTCGAGCGGCGGGCCCGGCCGAGCCAGCGTCGGTCGAGCGGATCATCGAGCAACTCCGGGGTGTTGGCGGCGATCGTTGTTTGGTCCTTCTCGCCCGTCGCGCGGCCGGCGCCGACGTAGAAGCCGGCGACCAGGAGCGAGACCCTCAGGAGTGTGCTGCGGGAGTAGGTGGCCAGGGCGCAAGGCGTGGCCGGATCGAGCAACCGGTGGATTGCGGAGAAGAGACCCAGGGTCCACATGGACGGATTGCGCGCCGGCGAAAAGGCGTCGAAGAGAATGGCGTGGGGTTTGGCCCAGGCGACCGCTGCGGGCGCCCCGATCAGCGTCGGGAAATCGCCCAGGTGCAGCTCCCAATCCACCGTGGTCCTGCCAGTTTGGAGCTGGACGCGGCCCGCGGCCAGGAGTTCGCGGAGGGAGCTCTCGAAACCTCCGTAGTAGCCGAGCTCCGCAGCGTGCCCGAGTCCGAACCGCAGAGGTTCGAGCGTTCGATCGAAGCTGAGGATCCGCAGGGAACACACCTGCAAGGCGGCGGCACGGATTGCCGCCAGGGCGTTGGCGGCAGCCCCGAGGCCGACGTCCCAGACGACAAACCCACCGGCCATGGCCGCCAACCGTTCCTGGAGCCGAAGTTGGCGGACATAGAGCGCTTCCGCTTCTGCGGCCGGTCCGACGACGGGGTGGAAGGTCTCGCGCTCGGCCAGGGCGTGGATGCTCGACACGCCATTGGCGAGGCGGACAAGTCGGTAACCTTCACCCGTGTTCACGTCGCTATTCACCCGGGTTCGGCCGTGCGCGGTCAATGGCTAATTGATCCGACCCACGAGCGGCTCTGCCTGGAGCCTCGGAAGCGGTGGTGGTGTCCGGGCGGTCTTTTTGCTTTGCGGCGGGCCATGCGGACGATAAAGAGAGCCCATGGAACCACTGCTGCGAGTGCTGCGTGAGAATGCCGCGTTGAAACCCGCCCAGATTGCCGCGCTGCTCGGCCTCTCCGAGGCCGAGGTCAAGGCGCGGATTCAGGCTTACGAGGCCGATCAGGTCATCCTCGGGTATCGCACGGTGCTGAACGAGGAGAAGTTGGGCGTGGATTCGGTGCGGGCAGTGATCGAAGTCAAGATCACTCCGGAGCGTGAGGGCGGGTTCAACCGGATCGCTGAGCGGATTGCCAAGTACCGCGAGGTGCGGTCCTGCTATCTCATGTCGGGGGCGTACGACCTGCTGGTCGAGGTCGAGGGCGATTCCCTGCGGGACGTGGCGATGTTCGTTTCCGAGAAGCTGGCAACGATCCAGGGGGTGCTGTCGACGGCGACGCACTTCATGCTCAAGCCCTACAAGGAACAGGGCTTGTTGGTTCAGCGGGAAACCAACGAGGAGCGGCTGCCGGTTACGCCGTAAGGACGATCACGCCGAGGACGGCGAGCACGCAGCCGACGAGGGATCGCGGGCCGGGGCGGTCGCCTTCGAGCCAACGGGTGAAAGGAATCACGAGGAGCGGGGTGGTGGCGGTGATCGAGAGCACGACGCCGCTGGGGGCCAGCTTGAGCCCCCACTGGTAGAAAGCGACCCCGATCGTGGGGCCGGTGAGCCCGTTCAGGAGCACCCAAGTCCACGCGCTGCGCCGCGTCGCCGTGGACATCGGCGCGCCGACCGGGTCCAGTCGCCGGGTTCTGCGCGCGTACAATTGGTAAAGGAACGGGATCGCCACGATCACCAGGCCGCCGAGGATTCGCTGGAAGGCCGCGGTGCCGCCGTCCATCGAGCCGCCCGCGGCGGCCGAGACCGCGTAGGCTTTCCGGCTGATCACCGCCCCGAGGGCCTGTCCCAGACCCGCCAGGACGCCAAACACGATGCCCGCCTGCCAGAGTCGGCGCGGGATGGGTTGATGGTGCTCCGGCGCCAGGGCCAGCGCCACCCCCGCCAGGATCACCAGGCTGCCCACGCATTGCGTCGCGGACAGCGGCGTGCCCAGCCAGCCCCACTCGATCGCCGCCCCGAACGGGGCCGCGAGACAGTTGATCATCAGACTGCTCAGGCGGGGGCCCAGTCGTGGCAGGGCTTGGAACAGCGCCACATCGCCGAGGCCGAACCCGATGCAACCGCTCAGGAAGAAGAGGGCAAAAGCGCCGCCACCGAATCCCTGGCCGACGGTGTGGGCCCAGATCGCAAGGAGAACGACCGCGACGACGACCCGGCCGAAGTTGGCCGTGTGACTGCCCAACATGCGGGCCGACCGGCCTGCCGCCAGGATCGACACCGCGAACAGCGCAGTCGCCAGAAAAGCGGGTATCATCAGGAAAACGGTCCGTGGGTAGCAGGGGCCGACCGACGGATGCGATGCAAGTGCCGCTGGTTCGGGAGTTCGTGTCGGGCCGCGTCGAGCAGGGTGGCGGGGCTCGGGGTCGACCCGCCGGCGGTCATTCCTGGAGCTTCAAGCGTGTGAAGACCGGTTCGAGGGCGGCCCTCCATCGCGCGTAACCGGCGGCGTTGGGATGGAGGAGGTCGGGAAACTCGTCCGGCCGGGCGTTGCCTTCGGCGTCAGCGAACCCGGAGTAGGTGTCGCACCGCACAAAGGACGGGGACGCTGCGACCCGTCCATCGACGAGCTCGTTGATGCGGCGGATGGCGTCGGCGGGTCTTTGCTTGCTCGGGTGGCTCGGCATGACCTTGCAGACCACGACGGGCATGCGGGGGTTGTGTGTCCGGCAGGCTTCGAGGATATCGCCGACGTTAGCGGCAACGTCTTCGGGCCGGCCGTTTTCCTCGAGGTCATTCGTGCCGATCAGGAGGACCACCGCCCGGGGATCCAGGTCGAGGACATCTTCCTTCAGCCGATAAAGAACCCCGCGGGTGACGTCTCCGCTGATCCCGCGGTTGGCCACCTTGAGCCCGGGGAAATCGCGGGCGAGGCTTTCCCAGCCCTGCGTGATCGAATCGCCCAGGAACACGACGGCGCCGCGGTCCTGGTCCCGGCGGTTCCACCAGTTCAGGCGGCGTTCGCTCCAGAGTTTCCGGAACCATTCCGGTTTTCGGATGGGTCCGCGTCCCGGGAACGCGGCGTCCTCGGGAAAGCGCGCCACCGCGGGCAGGGTGGGTTGGGGCGTCTTGAGGTCGAAAGCGTCGGGTTGGCCGCGGCGCTGCGCGAACATCCACGGCAGCAACTCCGGCTCCGCGTAGGCGGCGTCCCACGAATTGTGGCCGCGGCCGAAGTACTCGAAGTAATGGGGGCGACCGCCGGCGCGGATCATGGCCTGGACCATGTTTCGTGTCCGCTGGACCTTCACGACGCCGTCGTCTTCCGAGTGGAAGGCCCAGACCGGGACGCGCGCCACGTGGTCGGTCACGGTCCGTTCGTCGCCGCCGCCGCAGATGGGCACCGCGGCGGCGAAGCGAGCCGGCCAGCGCGTGATGCAGTCCCAGGTCGCGTAGCCGCCCATCGAGAGTCCCGTGACATAAAGGCGGTTGGTGTCGGCCATGGGAAACTCGAGGGCGATGGACTCGACGATCTCGAGGGCCAGGCGGAGCGGCAGGCTGGGCTGGGCCGGGCGTGTGCCGGTGTCGCCGTCCCACTGCATTTCCACCCAGCGCTGGCCGGCCGGGCACTGGGGGGCTATGACGAAGCAAGGATGCTGAATCCGGGCTGTGGGCTGGAGAAAAAGCCGGGTGCCATGCGTGAGTTGCGCGGCATTGTCATCCCCCCGTTCTCCGGCGCCGTGGAAGAACAACACCTGCGGGTACTGCCGCCCCGGTTCCGCGGCCGCCGGCGTCAGGAGCCGGTACGGAAGGGTCTGGCCTGCTGCGTTCGTGTGAACCCGGGGCTGGTACTCCTGGGCATGGGTGCCGAGCGAAAGTGCCAGGACCAGACTCAGGCGCGCAACCAGGCTGGCGACAACGGTTCGTGGGGGGCGATTATTCATGAGGCGCATGCTGGGGTTGAAGGCGGCGAGCGGTTTCCTCGAGGAGTTTTTGGAACGATCCGCGCCAGTGGACGGCGTGTTCTTCTTCCATCACGGAGTCACCGGGATACTGGACGGTCGCAGCCCGGCAGGAGATCAGGAGGGCATCCGGCTCCTGGCGGGTGATTCGCAGCCGGGCGCGGATCACGGTCTCCGAGGACAACCAGCCGCCGCGCATGAGGTTGTCGCTGAAGCTGCCTGGCTTCTCGAAGCGCAACTCGGGTCCGGAAAGCACCCGCGCCTCGTAACCGGCCGACTCGAATACCTCGGCCAGGGTAAGCCGCACGCGGCTCTCGGTCACATCGCGGATGGTGATCGAAGCGAGCGGCTTCGAGTCGCTGCCGCCCAACGATTGGCACCCGCATCCCAGCATCAGGGTCGCCGCCAGCAGCAGCCCCCCGCAAACGGCTGCGGCACTCACACGCGGGGACAGTCGGTCTTTCATCCGTGGCGCCCACGGTAAGTCGCCCTGGCCGCTGCGACAAGCGCGGACTGGGTCAGGGTTTCACAGCCCGATAGAACCGCGTGCGGGCGTTGGTCGCGCCCGGGTCAGTGACGGCCGTGGGGGAGGTTGTGAGCGTGATGTTCGTCACGTCCTGCCACGAGAGGAAATCCGCTGACCGCTGCACGGTGTATTGGGAGGTTGGATAGCCCGACAGCTGCAACTGGGTACCGGTCACCGGAGACCACTCGAGCGCACTCAACGAGGGGGGTTGGTTCGGATTCGCGATCCGGACCAGCACGAGCGCTTGTTCCGCCGCGACGACGGCCATTGACTCCGCCAGCGCCAGCGAGAAGGCACGCCCGCCCGTCTTCGCCGTGGCGACTTGGACCGGGGCGGCGGGGTTCGTCACATCGATGGCGACGAGGCCGCCGGTGAAATCCGCCACGAACGCCAGGGTGCCGCGGACCAGCACGTCTTTGGCCTGGCCGGGCGTGTCGAAGCGGCCGACGAGGCGGGGATGGGCCGGGTCCGCGGTGGTGTAGACGGACAGTCCGCCTTCGTTCATGGCCACCAAGACGTGGGAGTCCACCACGTCAAGGCCGCACGGTTGGTTGTAGTCGGTTCCTGGCCAGGTGGCCGCCTTCGTGAGCGTGAGTTGCGCGGCCTGCGACGTCGGCAGCCAGGCCAACACCAACGCCCAACACCACACCCATCGTTGCTCTCCAGCCGTGAGATCTCGCATGCCCATTGACGTAGCATGCTACTCGGCGACCAGACAACGGAAACCTCGAATCGTGCCTCGGTCTGCTCTTTGCCTATGGGAAAGGCCATGCTAGATTCCGGGGCATGATGAGACCCTGCGAATCGGGAGTGCGAAGAACCGTGGGCGTGGCGGTTGCCGCCGCTGCTCTGTTGTGGCTCGGGACGGCCCGAGGCGCGGAGGACGGGGCCAAGGCTGCGGAGGCCTACTGGCCAGCGTGGCGCGGCCCTTGGGCGACCGGCGTTTCGCCCCAAGCTGATCCCCCCATCTCCTGGAGCGAAACGCAGAACGTCAAATGGAAGGTGACGATTCCCGGTCACGGATCGGCGACGCCGATTGTCTGGGCGGACCGGGTGTTGGTGCAGACCGCGATTCCGCGGGATGGCGGGTCGGCAGCAGCCACGTCGGCGGTCTCCTCGGAGGTCACGGGCGATCCCGGCGGACTGCCGCCGCGCGAACGCCGGCCGGGGGGCGGCGGCGGCATGCGGTCACAGACGCCGACCGAGCCTCACCGGTTTGTTCTGCTATGTCTGGACCGGAACACGGGGAAGACACTCTGGGAGCGGTGCCTGCGGGAGGAGATCCCCCACGAAGGACACCACCAGGCCGATGGCACCTTCGCGTCCGCGTCGCCCATCACCGATGGCCAATGGGTGATCGCTTTCTTCGGTTCCCGCGGTTTGTACGGCCTGGATCTTGAAGGCAACGTCAAGTGGTCGAAGGACCTGGGACGCCTGCAGATCAAGAACGCGTTCGGTGAGGGGGCGTCCGCCGCCCTGGCCGGCAACACGGTGGTCGTGAACTGGGACCACGAAGGCGAGGATTTCATCGCCGCGTTCGATCGGGAAACAGGCAAGGAGCTGTGGCGCCAACCGCGGGAGGAAGACACCTCGTGGTCGACACCCCTGGTGGTCACCGGCGCGGGTGCGCCGCAGGTCGTGACGTCGGCGCCGCGCAGGATCCGCAGCTACGACCTGGCCACAGGCAAGCTCCGCTGGGAGTGCGGCGGGATGACGCAGAATGTGGTCCCCACGCCGGTGGCGGGATCGGGATTGGTGTACCTGTTGAGCGGCTTTCGAGGGAGCGCCCTCCTGGCGATTCGGACCGATGCATCGGGGGACGTGACCGGCACCGACGCCGTGGTCTGGCGGTTGGGCAAGAACACGCCGTATGTGCCGTCCCCGTTGCTGGTCGATGACAAGCTCTGCTTCTTTGCCGGCAACACGGCCGTCTTCTCCTGTCTCGACGCGAAGGACGGCAAGCCGCTGATCGACGCCCAGCGGCTCGAGGGGCTCTCGGGAGTCTATGCCTCGCCGGTGGCGGCGGCAGGACGAGTCTACCTGACCGGCCGCAACGGCGTCGTCATGGTTGTCCGGCTTGGCTCTCCGCTCGAGATCCTGGCGACCAACCGTCTCGAGGAGCGGATTGATGCTTCTCCGGCGCTTGCGGGGAAGGAACTGTTCCTCCGCGGTCGAAGCTCGCTCTACTGCCTGGCGAGGCGCGGCTCGGACTAACGGAACCTCCGGGCTGCAGCGGCGGGCGCTGACCGCGGCGGGTGAAAGGGGGTGCCCTTGCGGACCGTTCTCGTGCCGCCCTCGCCGCGGGCGGCTACAGAATGAGGACTCGACAGAGTCTGAGGCGCGCCTCGCTACACCCGTAAGGGCCGTCACATTGACGGCCCCTTACTGGGCGGTCTCCTTCTCGGGTTGGATCTCGCGATGTCCCGGAGTGACGGCGTCGAGGTTGGGCGGGACGTCGGCCTCGACACTGCCGGCCGCCCACGCGAGGCCGCCGAGCAGGATCTTCTGGAAGCGGGGGTGTAGCCAGACGTCCTCGCGGTGACCCATCGAGGTGTAGAAGACGCGGCCTTGCCCGTGGCGGCGGGCCCACGTGGAAGGGAACGGGGCCCGGCGGTAGTCGATGCCTTTCATGCCGGCCGTCTCCATGACCAGGATCACGTGGAGATCGGGGGCGAAGTCCTTGAAGGTGTACCATTCGTCCGTCGCGCTGAAGCGATCCCCCAGGTCCTCGCAGCCGGGGAACTTGGGATTGGCCACCCGCTGGACGGCCTCCTGCTGTGGGCCGTGGCGGATGAACTCGCCGCCCAGCATGGCGATGAACGGATCGACCTTGTCCCCGTAAGCGCGGAACCGGGACGACTTGTCCTCAGCATCCGGCTGGACATGGTAGCTGTCGTTGGCGGCGTGGATGCCGACGAAGCCCTTGCCGGCGCGGATGGCGTCGAGCAAGGCGGCTTTGCCGGCGGGCGAGATGGGCGGGAACTTGTCAGTGCCGATTTCGCTCAGCAGTCCGCTCGTGTAGAACACGATGACGTCATGGCGAGCCAGGTTTTCCGGCGTGAACACGCTGCCGTCCTTGGTGCAGGTGACAGAGAATCCGTGGCGCTTGCCCAGGTCGGTGAGGACCTGTTCCGAGTGGCTGAGCTGGTCCGGCGTCTTCCGCTTGACCACGCTGTGCTCAAAGCCGGCGCTCTTGGTGAAGTAGAGCAGGTTCTTGCCCTTGGGTATCGCATCCGCCCCCCGGGCGGCAATCAGGGTTGAAGCGAGAACAGCCGCTGCGAGGAGGGCGGACCGTGCGGAGGAGATCGATCGCATAAACGTTGTCTGGGTTAAAGTCGGTGCAAAACCGGGATCCGTTGTTGCACGGATTCTTGTGGAATTCAGACGGATCAGGCCAGCTCCCAGCCTTTCCGGTAGCTCCCGCGGAGGAACTTGTCCGCCTGGGGGGCATTGGGCGATTTCATGGCGGCGGCGTCCCATTCCAGGACTTTGCCGACGCGGATGGCTACAAGGCCGAGCAAGCCCATTTCAGTGAGGCCGGCTCCGTACCCGAAGTGGGAGCTGGCCGGTTTCCCGCCTTTGCAGGCGTCGAGCCAATCGCGATGGTGTCCCTTGGAACGCGGGAGCGTCTTGGGCGGACGCTGGAAGTCGTCCATCCTCGATCCGGGCAGGAGACGTGGATCGCCCGCCCAACCGGGGCAGGTGATCATGCCCTTCGAGCCGACGAAGAGCGTGCCGTTGCCGCCGGCTCCGAGTTGGTCCTCGGGCTCGAGACCCTCGGGCCGGGGCGGGCGCATCCCGCCGTCGTACCAGGTGAACTTGACGGGAGGCAGAGCGCCACGGGCCGGGAACTGGTAGTAGTAGATTCCCCCCGGCGGCGCCATTTCGGCGTCGACGCCGCCGACGCCGTAGGCCTCGATGCGGGTGGGTGCCGTCAGATCGAGGGCGAAGCAGGCCGGATCGAAGTTGTGGCAGAAGAAGTCGCCGATGGGCGCCGTGCCGAACGCCCAGTAGTCGCGCCAACTGACCGGCGTGTAGCAGGAGCTGTACGGACGCGGATCCCGCGGGCCAAGCCACAGATCCCAGTTCACGCCCTTGGGCACCGGTTCCTCGGGGGGCCGGCCGGAGTTGTACTTCTTGCTCCACCGACTGGCCGAGGTCCACGCGTGAACCTCGCGGACTTCGCCAATGACACCGGCGCGGATCCACTCGTAGGTTTGGCGCAGGCCTTCGCCCGAGTGGCCCTGGTTGCCCATTTGCGTGGCGACGCCGGTTTCCTGGGCGACCTTGGCGATCAACCGCGCCTCCCAGACGTTGTGGACCAGCGGCTTCTCGCAATAGACATGCTTGCCCTGGCGCATCGCAAGCACCGAGACGTACGCGTGCAGATGGTCGGGCGTCGCGCACAGAACGGCGTCAATGGCCTTCTCCTTCTCGAGCATGATCCGGAAATCCTCGTAGTCGGCCACCTTGAAGTTCGGGGTCGCGGCGGAATACCGTTTCTCGGCTTCGGCCTTGACAGGCAGCCGGCCGGCCTCCCCCTTGAAGTAATAGGCATCCAGGTTCTCGCGTTCGATGGGGTCGGCCACGGCGACGATTTGCGCGTCGGGGAACTTGAACAACTCGCGCATGTTGGTGCGGCCTTGGCCGCCTGCTCCCACGATGGCGATGTTGATCTTCTCGCTGGGGGGCACGAATTGGGTGCCGCCCAGCACATGACGGGGGATGACGGTGAAGGCGGTGACGGCGGCGGTGGTGGTTTCCAGAAAGCGCCGGCGGGGGATGGCTGAGGGAGGCGTGGCGTGGTTCATGGTCGAATTCACAAACGCAGTTGACAATGCTCGAACCGCGCCACCCTGCGCGATCCGGGCTCGAGACTCAAGGAGGATCCAGAGGGGGGGCGTCGGTAGGGCGCGCTGTCCCCAGCGCGCCGGCAAGGTGCGTGCGCTCGAGCGGCTCGACATATGCTCGCCGCAGGCGGCTCGACGAAGTCTCGCCCCACCAGGACTGTCCGCGGTCACTTGCTGACCTGTGGCACCGCGCAGCGCCGGCATTTCCGCGCCCCGAGGTGCCGGTTCACGGCGTTCAGGTAGGCGCGCGCACTGGCCTCGATCACGTCGGTGCTGGCGTCGCGGCCGGTGACCAGAACGCCGTCGCCGAAGTCAACCTTGGCCGTGACTTCGCCGAGGGCGTCCATGCCCTGGGATACCGCGCGGAGAGAGTACTCCATGAGCTTCCCGTGGGTGCCGGTCAGGCGGTCAATGGCCCGGAGGGCGGCGTCGACGGGGCCATCGCCGATGCTGGCGTCCTGGACCAGTTGGGCTGTTTTGCTGCGGTTGGCGTGGCGAAGGCGGACCGTGGCGGTAGGCACGGTTTCGTTGCCGCTGGTCACGTGCAGGTAGACCAGACTCCAGGTCTCCTGCACCTCGGTGATCCGCCCCTCGACCAGCGCCGCGAGATCGTCGTCGTAGACGAACTTCTTCTTGTCGCCGATCTGCTTGAAGCGGGTGAAAACGGCGGCGAGATCATCGTCTCGGAGGGCGAAGCCGAGTTGGCGGAGCCGGGCGGCGACGGCGGCGCGGCCGCTGTGTTTGGTGAGCGGAAGCTCCGTGCCGCCCCAGCCGACGTCCACGGGGTCCATGATCTCGTAAGTCTCGCGTTTCTTGAGCACGCCATCCTGGTGGATGCCGCTGCTGTGGGCGAAGGCGTTTTCGCCGACGATCGCCTTGTTGCGCTGGACCATCAGGCCGCTCATCCGGGCGACGAGCCGGGAGGACTTGAGGATCTCGCGCGTCTCGACCCCGCAGCGCAAGCCGGGGTAGTAGTCCCGGCGGGTCTGGAGGGCCATCACAACCTCTTCGAGGGACGCGTTGCCGGCGCGTTCGCCAATCCCGTTGACGGTGCATTCGATCTGCCGGGCCCCGGCGCGGATCGCGGCCAGCGAGTTGGCGACCGCCAGGCCGAGGTCGTTGTGGCAGTGCACGCTGATCACCGCCTGGCCGGATTGGAACTCCGGCACGGCGTGGTAAAGGTGGCTGATGAGGGCGCCGAACTGCTCGGGCACCGACCACCCGACGGTGTCGGGGATGTTGACCGTGGTGGCGCCGGCGCCGACGACCGCGCGGCAGACCTGGACCAGAAAGTCGGGTTCCGTCCGCGACCCGTCTTCGGGGGAGAACTCGACGTCCCGGACGTGGGATCTCGCGCGGCGGACGCCCTCGACGGCGAGGCGGAGGATCTCGTCCTGGGCTTTCTTCAACTTGTGCTCCCGATGGATCTTCGAAGTGGCGAGGAAGACGTGGATGCGTCCGCGGCGACCGGCGGGCTTGATGGCGGCGGCGGCGCGGTCGATGTCGGCGGGAACGCACCGGGCGAGTCCGGCGATGACAGGGCCCTTGATCTCGCGGGCGATAGTGTGAACGGCATGGAAATCGCCCTCGCTGCTGATCGGGAAGCCGGCTTCGATCACGTCGACGCGCAGGCGGGCGAGCTGGCGGGCGACCTCGAGTTTCTCGCGCATGTTCATCGAGGCTCCCGGGCACTGCTCGCCGTCGCGGAGGGTGGTGTCAAAAATGACGATCCGTTGGTCCTTCATCGTTGTCGCCTTGCGGTTCATGGTTGTGTTGGGTCTGGGTTCCGGCCCGGCATCCCGGCGGCCGCGGGGTCCCTGAACAACACAGAGCCCCACCGCCGCGTCGGGCAGTGGGGCTCTGGAAACTTGCTGGATTGCGTCAGAACCCGACTGCCGCGCTGCGCAGTCGCAGCGCGCCGAGCAGTACCAGGCTGCCAATCCTCTGCTTCACCGGCGCGGACACTACGCGCCAGGCACCCGCGGGTCAACTTCTTTTCCCGGCCCGGCGGATTCCGAGCACCCGGCGCTTGCAATCCTCGGGCCTGCGCCTCATGCTCATTCCGGTCTGGATTTGCAGTCCTCCGCGCCCCGGGGCGCGGGTCCGTTGTCACATGAGCACATCACCCGAGTCGGAGCTCGATCTCGATCTCCAGCTACTGCCGGCGTGGGCGCGCCAGTCGTCCACGGTCAACCGTTACGCCAAATACGAAGGGGAAACCGGCGATGACCGCCGGGGCCGTCGGGGCGGGCCCTTTGGCCCGCGGGGCGATCGTCCGCCCCGGCGCGATCGTCCCCCGGGTTCGGGCGAAGGCCGTCCGCAAGGTGCCGACCGCGGCCGCCCGGGTGGACCCCCAGGCCGATCCGGACGGCCTCCGCGCTATGGAGCCCGCGGGACGGACCGTCGGGATGAACCCGCGGCGCCGCCGGTCCCGCTGCCGGACGTCAATGTCAATCTCGTCCCGGAGGACAAGGGGGTCGAATCGCTGGCGCGCCAGATCAAACTGACCGGGCGCTCCTATGCCTTGTTTGACATCGCCCAGCTGATCCTCCGGCGCCCTGACCGTTTCGACGTCGATCTTTCGGTGGTGAAGAACGCCGAGGGCAAGGTGGTGCAACCGCTGTTTGTCTGTTCCCTGGACGAGTCGGTGTGGCTCAGCGAGGACGAGTTGGTCGGTCACGTGTTGCGCCAGCACTTTGACACCTTCTACCAGACGGAGAAGGTCGCAACCGAGCCTCCCAAGGGCACGTACACGCTCGTGGCCCAGTGCGGCGTGACCGGGGTGATTCTCGGCCCTCCGAATCTCCACGATTACCAGGAAAAGCTCCGACGGCTTCATGCCGAGCGCGTCCCGCGGATGCCCTTCGAGGTCTACCGGAACCGGGTGCAAATGGTGCGCGACGAGGCTGTGGTCAAGCGTTGGGTCGAGGAGCAGAGCTGGAAGCTGCAGTTCATCGCACTAAACGTCCCCGAGGCGCTGCGGTTCGACCGCCGGGACGATGTCGAGCAGCACTTCCGGCAAACCCACTTGGCCAACCTGATCCGTACGGTCGAGTCCCACAGGCTGCGCGCCGGAACGAATCGCGTTCCGATGACCCCCGCCCTGAATACGCTCATCCGCCGTGCGCTCGAAGACCAAAGGCGTTTCCCCCTCCGGCTGGCGACGACTCTCAGCCAGCAGTTCGCCGGTCACGGCCTCCAGTTCTTCAAGGTCAACCGGACGGTCACCCACGTCTGTGTGGCCCGCCCCCACTACCTCGACATGGAAACCACGGTGGTGTCGGAAGGCGTCCGGCGGATTGTGCAATTCGTCAACGAGCACCCCGGCTGCACACGCCGCAAGCTCCTCGATGCGCTCGCCCCTAGTCCGCCCGTGCCGCCCGCGCCGCCCGCGCCGCCCCCGCCAGCCCCTGCCCCGGCCACACCTGCAGTCGAGGCTGTCCCCGGAGCTGAGGCTTCCGGCGAAGCCGCGCCGGCATCCGTCCCTGCCGCAGGCTCGGGGCCATCGTCGCCCACACCCGAGCAGACTGCCGTGATCTCTGATCTTCATTGGCTGATCCATCAAGGGCACGTGCTCGAGTTCTCGGACGGCCACCTCGAGACCGCCAAGGCGCCACGGCCGAAGCCCGAGCCGAAGCCCGAACCGAAACCGGCGGCGCCGACGGGCCCCTCCGCGCCTGCCGCGGCGGCCGTGGAACCCGTGGTGGCTCCTGCCGTTCGCGAAGCCTCGGAGTTCACGACGCCTCCCGCGGCCACGGAAGTCCTTCTCGCGGAAGGCACCGTCGTGCCATCGGCGCCCGACCCCACGCCCGGAACGCGGACAGCTGACACGCCTCCGTCGCCGGATCCGGTGGAGAACATCCCTGCGCCGCCGACAGAGGCACCCGTGCCGGATCCGGCTCCCGCGCCGCCCACGCCGCCGTCTCGTTAGAACGTCTGCCGAGGCCGAGCTCAGGGGGCGGGAGGAGGCGGTCCGCCGGCTGCCAGACGGCGCAGAAGGTCGAACGAGAAAAGTCCGGAGTTGTGGCCGTCGCCCCAGACGGGTTGGATGGCGTAGCCGCCCACTCGATGGAGACCCACAAGTTGGAACGAGGCGGGGCTCAGCAGAGTGTCGGGCCCCTTATCGCGATGGCCCATGACGTCGACCTCGCCCCGGCATCCGGCGCAGGGGCAAGCCCGACGCAGGCTCTCGAGGGGAATGAACGACTCCGAGCCGTCATCCCATTTGATGGCCAATTCCGAGCCAATCGCCTGCACATCCAACGGTCGCATGAGGCGACTTTAGAGAACCTGCGGAGGACAATCAACGCAGCGCGGCTTGGCCGCAACCCAAGCCCAGAGTCTCTTCGTTTGCGTCCGGCTCCGACGGTGACGTCGGTCGCCGCGCTGCGCTGGCGCTATCGCGCACGACATGGGCGTCCACTCCCGGGTTTCTTTGTCCCGAATTCCGTTGTCCTTCCGCCGCCCGATCTGCACTTCGCCCGGAATCGGTGAGGCGCTTCCCTACGCTGTTGACCCCTGTGACCAATGGGAATCGCATCTCGACTTGCGACCTTGAACGAATCACCATTGGCCATGGATCAGTCCCGATGGCTTCTGCCCAGCGGCAATCGGTTTCCCGGAGTGATCTCCTTGCTGCAGACCGGGATGAAGAAGTCGATCGCGTCCTGGGGGTTCCCGCTCCTGCTGGGCCTCGCCGTTCAGCTTGGGCCACGTGAATGTCATGGAGACGCCCTCTTCCCGGGCTACCAGGGCAGGCAGGAAGCGAGTCTGGTCACGCACGGCGGCCAGACCCTCCGATTTGGCAACACCGTCCAGGCGGAACAGTACCTGACAAGGGTGGTGCGGTCAGTGCCGGAGGGCCCGGAAGGTGTCACCCTCGACCGACCGAGTTTCACGATTGTTGACGTTTACAGCAACGGAGCGCAGCGGTACGCCGACGTCAAGGCTCTGGTTCCCGTGAAGGTGTCTGAGTCGGTTGCTGCCGGTTCCTATCCCTACTCGATCCGTCTCTACGATCGCAACAACGCTCTCCTGCTGACGGTCCAAGGGACCCTCAAGGTCAAGAGCAGCGTCGCGGCTGCCAATCGGTACAACAAGTTGATGGCGATTGGCGGGGGCGCGTTGCTGATCGTCCTTGTGATCGCGACAATCACAAGTCGCTCCGATTAGGTCCTCGACCTGTGGAACGTGTGGTCAACAGGTCGAGTTTGGTCCCTGCCGTTCCAAGCCTTCCCACCTTCCGTCGAGGACTCTACATTAGCGAGGTGCGGAACAGAGGGTCCCGAAAGGCAGGAAAGCTCCATGGGATCGCGAACTTGGCTGGGTCTGAGGCGCGCCTCGCTCGCCCGCGTGTTTCACACCTTCTCTGTCAACGCACAGCCGGTGCCGCTCATCGCTCAACTGATGCGGGCTAGAAAGGCAACACCGCGCCCCAGCGAAGGCAGGGGAAGAGACTGCGCCGTGTCAGGATGAGCGTGCGTGCCCCGGGGCCGCTTCATCCCCTCTTCCTGCAGTCAGGGCGCGGTGTTGCCAGCTGCCCCGGATACGGTTCGCCGCGAAGCTGTTGGGCTAGGGCAGGCGCAATCGGAAGAAGCGCGGCCCGGGGCGCAGCGGTGCGGCCGCCCGGAAGCTACCGACGCCCTCGGTGTCTGTCATCGTCCAGGTCTCTTCCGCCCACGACCGGAGATCGGCGGAGGATTGGAGACCGACCGTCTGGCCGGGTTCGGAGCGGGCGACGATCTCGGCCGATCCGTCCGGGGCGGGCAGCACGCGCTCGACGAGGAGCGCACGAGCCGGGGTGGCCGCGAACACGGCGCTGACGGTGACATCGGCCAACGGCACGATGCGGGTCTCTGGCCCGGCGCTTTCCACGGGCCCGGTCCAGCGGACGAACCGATGCCCCGGCGCCGGCTCGGCGCGGAGCGTCAAGGGCAAGCCGCGAAAGTACATCCCCTTCCATCCGTTGCCGTCGGCATCGAGGACGCGCAGGGTGTTCAGGCGGACGGCGTCGGCGCCGGTTGTGAGAACCTCGATGGTCACGGCGACGGTTCCGGGCAACTGGAAGCAAGCCAGCAGATGCTGCCGGCAGAAGTCGGGTCGGAGTTGGGCGAACGTATCGAGGTAGGCGACCGCGGCCTGCCAATCGTCGAGCGAGGCGGGGGCGCGCCAGCGGCGCGTGTGTTCGGCGATCTCGGGTTCGAGTTGGCGTGCGAATTCGCGGATCCGGACCCGGGTGTGGGCGGGAGCGAAGGTGCTGTTGAGCAGGTCGGCGAAGCGGTGGATGAAGTCGCGGCGGAACGAGTCGTTCCGCATGAGTCGGCGCAGCAGGAACGTGGTTGTCTCGTTGTTGTGTTCGTGCAACCGGCCGTCGGGAGAGAGGTCGGCGCTGAGCATGTCGTAGGCCCAGCCGGGCTGTTCGGCCCAGAACCCGCCCCACCCGACGTCGTTGTCGAACTGGAGCCAGCGCCAGCGCCCCTCGGGGGTGCGAGGGCGCCACAGGCGGTGGTTGCCAATGTCCCACCGGTAATTGAAAATCTCGCAGACCTTGTAGTCGATGTAGTTGGGCACGTCCATGAGCGTGCCGGCGCAGTCATAGTGGAGCGGGATCGCGGGGTCGTTGGCGGCCAGGTACTGCAGCATGGCGTCGTAGTGCCGGGTGTCGCCCGACTTGGCGGCAGCGTAGCCTTCGAGGTAATCGAGCGCATCCACCGGGATGTCGCCGTAGAAGCCCACGAACTCCGCGTCCTGCTTTTCCTTGAGGTGGTGGAGGCCCCAGTACTCACCGTTGAGGAACACGATGCAGGGGCGGGCGGCCTGACTTTCCGCACCGGTTTCGCTCGCCAGCGACTGCATCAGCTCGTCGCGCATGAAGGCCATGCCATGATCGTGTCCCGAGGGCCGAAGCAGCACGTGCTCGAACTCGGTCCGGGTCCGATCGGGGAAGATCGGATAGCGGAACGGGCGGCGTCCGGCCCCACCGGTGCCGTCCAGGTCGAGGCCCTTGATTGGGAAGTTCTGCGAGGTGTTGCCGTGGATCTTCACGTCGGCGTCCTGGGCGAAGGCGAGGCGATTGTCCGCCTCGTAGAACTCGACGTGGACGGGGCGTTGCCACGCATTGCCGCGCTGGGAGTAGTTGCCGCCGGGCGCGTTGCCCGGCACGTAGATGCCGATGTCGGGGTCGAAGAAGTTCTTGCGGTCGGTGGCCAGGGCCACGACGGGGAGCGAGTACCGGCGGCGTCCCTGCGGATGCACCCAATAGGTGCGTGACACGATCCCGCTCGGGAGGGCGCGGGGCTTGAACGCTCGAGCCCGCACGGTCCAGCCCTTGAACACTTCGCCGAGCGGCGGTTGCCCGCCCGGGACCGTTGGAATGGCCGACAGATCGTTGGGTGTGCCCGTGCGACTCCGGATCGGGATCGGCCGGGTGTAGAGCGGCGACTCGGGCGTCGGGTCCGAACCGTCGAGCGTGCAGCGGATTTCGGCCCCGGGCGTGTCGGGGTCGAGAGCCAACTCGAACGAGGCCGGATAGAAACCGCCCTCGTGCGAGAGCCGCGGTGGAGCGAGCCACTCGACACCGCCGGGCGTGGCATTGGCGGCTCCGGGGGTCGGCGCAGGATAGTAGTACCAGGTTCCCGGTTCGACGAGCGACGCGCCATAGGAGACATCGCGCGGCACAGCGCCGAAGCTCACCCGGTCGGCGAGGGTGCCATCCGGACGGGTGAGCACGACTTCTTCGCCGCCGGCGCTGAGTCGGAAGTTCGTGTGCCGAGGCAGCGGCAGTGCCACGCCATGGCGGATGGCGAGCCCGCGCGCCACGCCACGACGCTCGGTCTCGGTGAGGGGCCGGTCGTAGGCCAGCAGTTCCAGCAGGTCGCCCCCAAAGGCGCCGTAGGCTCCCGAGCCGATCTCCGTCGGGGCGCGCACGTCCCGGCGCGGCGAGAGCAGACCTGCCCGGGCGACCAACCCCTGGAGATCGAGGGTGGGTTGTCGGGCGGCGTAGTTCACCGCGAGCACCAGCAAACCAGCTCCTGGCGCCTGGCGGGAGACGCTCAGGGCCGGCATGTACCCCGAGCCATGCTCGTAAACCGAGGCGCCGTTGGTCCCCACGGACACCCCGGCCCCGGCGTCGAGGTCCCCGCCGTGAGCGGCCCCGAGCAGCCAGCGTTGCCCGCGGGTGCCGCCGACGCCCGCGGGGCTTTCGTCGTCCACCTCGTGGGACTGCGAGGTTCGGCAGACGGCGAAGAGGCAGAAGTCATTGGTGCCGGGGGGGCGCGGCAAGCGGAGCAGATCGTTGAGGCCGTCGAAGCGCAGCGCGGGCAGGCCGCCGGGGCCAACCGCCAGCCACAGCGGTTGGAGGGTGGCGGTTTCCTGCGAGGCGTGGTTGCCGCCCCCGCTTTGGTCCTGCCACTGGCGCACAAAGACCTCGTTGCCCGACCTCCGCACTTGGACGATGCTGTCGGGGTTGATGCGATCGGCCCGGAGCCAGACGACCAGACCCGGGATCGAGCCGGGATCGAGCGCCTCGGCGAGCTGCGGTTGGCGGTTCTTGCCGGAGGCGAAGACGACGAGGTGACTGTCGGGAGGCAACACGCTGCCGGGCCCGAAGACCCATTGGAATGGCCTCGTGCCGTCGTCCGACAATCCCCAGCCGCTGAGGTCAGCCGGCGCGGGCGCGGGATTCCACAGCTCGATCCAGTCCGACGCGGCGCCGTCTTCGTCGAGCAAGGAGCTGTCGTTGGCGGGTTGCAGTTCGTTGATCCGCACCGGCTGGGCCGCCAGGGCGGGCTCGAGCAGCGCGGCGAGCATGGCCCCGAGGCAGAGTCCGGTCAGGGCAGCTGGAGGCCGCCGCACAACGGGGAGTCTGGACCTGGCCGTGACGCGCATCGACAACGAATTCAGTGTGCAGCAGTCACCATGCCTGGGCAAGGCGACCCGCCGGTGGCCGGGGAAAATCCCGCGTCGGGCCGCTCGGTTTCAGCCAGCGGTCGGATTCAAACCTCACGGCGCGCGGATGGCGATCACTGCGATGACGACCAGCAATTCGATCAAGGTGAAGGCCTGGTTGGCGCAAGCCCGGGCCCGAGGTGCCCGCCGCCTGGTCTGTGCGACCGCGCCGTTGCTCGTCCCCCCGGTGGAAGGCTCACGCGGGCCGCAGCGCCCGGGCGCGGAAACGCCCGGGCGCACGCTGGTCAGGTCTCCTGCGGTCATTGCGCCACGAGTCGGGCGAAGACGACGTTGCCCGGGATCTGGGCGACCGGCACGCTGTAGGGGCTGACGGTGTTGGCGCCGGGCGCTTCCTGCCACTGGGCAATCGGCGATGCGATGTCGCTCGAGATGAGCAGCCGGGCATTGCCGGTCCAGGTCAGAACCAGGTTTCCGTTGACCACCTGGATCGTGTCGAACGTCGGCGGCTCGATCGGGGCGGGCTCGACGGTGAGGGCGGCGGCGCTGCCCACCACGCCCAGGCCATCCGTCACGAGCACGGTGTACGTGCCGGCCGCCTGGAGTGGCACCTTGGTCAAGGTCAGCGTCTGGGTCGTCGCGCCGCTGATCGAGGCTCCGTCGGCGAGTTGCACGCCATCGAGCAGCCAGCGGTAAGCGAGGCCGTCGCCCGTGGCGCTGGTCGTGAACGTCACGGTGTCGCCTTCCTTCGCGGTCTGATCCGCCAGCTCCTGAGTCATCGCGGGGGGTGTGCGAGTCCCCGGCACGACCCGGACATTGTCCACGAGCAGGGTGCGGTCCTGGTCCGGATCCGCGACGACGTGCGCAATCCGGAGCGCCACCGTATCGGCGAATGGGGTGAAGGGGACGAAGGCCTGGTAGAGGGGCAGCGTGTGGAGAAAACCCGGCCAGGGCGAGGAGCTGTTGACCGGCTCGAAGGTCCGGGTGTCGATGAGCGCTTCATCGAGGTAGAGCTCGTAGGTTGTTTCGGGGAACGCGCCGCTGGTGTTGTGTTCCCGACCGTCGCGTCCATTGTAGTCGAACACCAAGGTGTACGGCTGCTCCGCCTGCAGGCCGCCGACGATCTGTTCGAGGCTTCCGCCGCCCTGGAGGAAGATCACGTTGTCCTGGTCCGAGTTGATCCCGTTGTCGAAGAACGGCTCAACGAAGAAGGTCTTCGGACTGTACCCGTTGGGACCGTACCCGTTGCGCGCCCCGCCCCATCCGGCAATCCGGGACGGCTGGATGTACCCGGGCCAGGCGGCGCCCATCGCGGTGCCTTCGAAGCTCGAGTTCATCACGGTGATCTCGCCCGGCAGCCGGGGAACGATCGAGACGGCATCGAGGAACAACGTCGCGTCGCCGGACGTGACGACGACCTTGAACTCGAGCAGGCCGGTGGCGTCGCCGGGGGTGAATCGGACTTCCTGGAAGAAGTACTCGCTCAGCCCCGCGTCGGACGCCGGAGCGACGCCCTGCAAATCGAGGATCTGCTGCCCCGCGAACGAGACCTGCAGCGCCATTTCGTACGGGTAGCCATACGTGCGGCCGTTGTAGAAGAACTGGAGGCCGTACTCCTGCCCCGGTTTCAGCCCCTTGATCGCCTGGGAGACGGTGCCGCTGCCCTGCACTCGCAGCACTTTGGCGCGGTCGGGGATTGGCGCATCCGCCGCCGGTCCGAAAGGATTGGCGGCATTGGCGATGCCGATCCCTCCGGCGGTCGTCCAGCCGGCAACGGGTGTCGAACCGACGCCGCTGTCCTTATCCAACTCGAAGCTCGGGTTGAGCACGAAGCTCGAATTGGCAACGAACAGCGCCGGGACGTCGGTGGGAGGCAACAGCCCTGCGGTATCGATCACTTGGACGCTCGCGTTCCCCACGCCGACTCCTGCGAACGAATACGGCTGGGACGTGGCGCCCGGGAGACCCCACTTCTTGCCCAGGTACCGCTCGGCCGCCTCCCGTTCGGCGGGCGACAAGGCGCGGTCGTAGACCAGGAGTTCCGCCACTTCGCCTGCCAGACCGCCGTGGCCCTGTTTGGTGGCGCCAAGGCGCCAGGGACCGTTCTGGCCCCCTTCGGTTCCGATGGGCACGGTCCGGTCGACGCTTCCGTTGACGAAGAGGGAGAGTGTCGCCGCGGAGACGTCCTGGAGCACGGTGGCCAACGCCCAAGTGCCGGGCGTGTAGGTGCCGCTCGCCACCAGCGAAGCCTGGGCCGAAACCGATTGCAGCCTGTGGTTGGCCGAGGCGTCAGAATCGATGAAGAGCACCGTCCGGCCGCGATTGGCCGACGTGTCGAGGTCCAAGGGTTGAAGCAGGCTATCGCGCCCTTCGAGCGCGCCCGCACTCACGCCCGTGTCGTCAGAGCGGAAGACCAGGAGCGCGGTGTAGGAAGCTCCGGCCTTGGTTTGCACGGTGGCCTTGCTGTCGAGGAACTGCACGCCGTTGACCGTGCCGTCGGCATCCAGATCATCGAAGCGGACCGTCGGCAGGTTGTTGAGTCCGTTGGCGACGAACGTGGGCTGGTTCGCCTCGGTGGCCTGGCTGGCGTCGTTCGCGTTGCCGGACGAATCGGCCCAGCTGGCCAATCGGGCGCCGTTGGCCATGCCTGTGATGGCGTCGGCCTTCAACCAGAGCTTCGCGCCCGCCGGAGGTGTGGTGGGGGCGGAGGCATTGCCGAACGTGAGGCTGAGCACGCCGTTGGCGTCGGCTCCCACCAGTGCCGCCACATTGGTTCGCTCGCTGCGCAACCGGATCACTGCATCGCCGCTGGCCAACCGTTCGGCGGGAATGGACACCGTGCCGCCGGCTTGCTCGCCGACCCTGAGCAGCGCCGTCAGCGGCGTGATCGCGATTGGCGGGAGCTTCGAGCCGGTCCGGCCGATCACCTTGATGTCGTCGAGCAGCACTGCCGAGCCGGGGAGCGTGTTGGCGAAGCTGATGACGCTGGTCTCCTCCGCCGCCTTGAAAGTGACCGTGGCCTTGCGGTAGGCGGCCGTCCCGCCCACGGGCATGACGTCCTGCTCCCAGATCACCGCTCCGCCCACGACGAGCTGCAGATGGGGGGTGGTCCCCGCCCGCGCGTTGTAGGCGAACTCGACGCGGTAGTCGTCATTCACCACCAGGGGGTCCAGGGTTTGCGCGACCGAACCGACACCCTCGATGAACAGCGCGACGGCCTGGTCGGGGATCTCCCCGTTGTCCGCATAACCGCCCGTCCCGTCGTCCACGCCCACGATGCCGGTCTTGGCCCAACCGCTCACCGCCGGCCAGTCGGTTCCGACCGCGGGAGCCCCTTCATAGACCGTGCCACTGGCCTCGAAGCTGGGGTTCTGGACGACGAAGTTGTCCTCGTCGCGCTGGACGATCGTCACCGCATCGAGCAGCGCGGTGGAATCGCCGTACGCGGTGACGGCGAACGTCAGCGTGCCGTAGTCCACCTCCGGAGTGAACACGACATTGCGGAAGTAGTACGGGGCGCCGCCGGTGACCATCCTCGGGTTCACGATTCTGTCCAGCTCGACATCCGCGAAGCGGACCGTCAGGTCATAGTCCGCGGAGTTCCGGCGGTCGTATCGGAACTGGAGCCAATAGCGCGCGCCGGGCGTGAGTCCCGCAATATCCTGGGAGATCGTGCCGGCCCCTTGTTTGAAGGCGACGCGTCGGCCGTCGGGCACGGGCGTGCCGCCGTTGTGAAACGGGCCGCTGGCTGTGTTCACGCCGTAGGCGGGCGACGAGACCCAGTCCGTGATGTCAGCCACCCCCTGGAGGTAGTGGGGCGATTCCGGATTGTAGTTGTCTTCGAAGCTTGGGTTCCGGACGAAGGCCGTTCCCGCCTGGATCGAGGTGGCGCAGCCGAGACCAGCGATGAGGGTGAGGAACGCGAGGGCGGAATGGCGATGAGCACTCATGACGTTCATGATGGTTGGATACTGCATAAGCAATGGACCTTCTGGGCTTGGCTAGAGTCCTGGAATTGTAGGAGATGAGGTCAGCAGGTCAAGTTTCGTCCTGCCGTTTCGAACCTATCCCCAGGGGCATTTCGTCTGACAAGTGCGTACTGGTTTGCGAGCGCATTGGAATCAAGGCAATGGGGTCGGAATCACGGCAATGGGGTCAGGTCCGTCCATTGTATTTCTGATGGCCCCGCTGGATCTTCACCTCGCTGTTTCCGCACGTGCAACTTGCGCTTCATGGCTGCCGCGAACGCAACCTGCGCGGGGCCCGCGCGAACCCCGCCGCGAACCGCCGCACCCCCCCTGCGCCGCCGCCCCGTACTTCAGAGCCCCCATCGCCCGCACCACTTCGGCCAACCGCCGCCGCCCGTAGCGCACGGCCACATCGTGTCTGGCGACAGGTAGAACTCCCCCTTAGAGGCGGAACACGTTCAGGGTGCGCGCCGTAGCGCCTTAACGCCGCGCTGTTTCCCCGCCCAATACTCCCGGAACGCGCGGAGTCGGGGCAGCGATTCCCGGTCCTTCGCGCGGTTGGTGGCTGCCTTGCTGGCAATGATGTCATCCGGATGGCAAACCGGGAACCCTTCGACCTCGATACGCCGGTGCCAAGCCTCCTCGAACCGCTCAATGCCGTCCGGCGCGAAGATCAGGTCCAGATCAAAGGGCCCGTTCTTGAGTTGGATGAAATCCTTGCCCCGCTCGATCTCCGCCGCCTGCTCGGGCGTGAGCGCGAAGCCCAACTCGATCAGGGCCGCTCCCAGCGCCCGACAGTTCGCCAGGGATTTCTCGACGAACAGGTCGGCATCCTGGGTCGTGTCCGGAAAGCCAAGGAGGATCGCGCCTGACTTCCCGATGAACAGATAGCGAATCCCAGCGCGTGCAAACGAATCCCGGATCTCCTGCGCCTGGCGGTACTCAAACGCGCCCATACCCCAGCCAGTCGGGAAGGTGCTCTTCACACCAACGCCGGTAATCCGCAGTCGTGTCGAACGCCCGGAACGGCTCGTCATCCAGGACGGGCTTGTAGGTGCGAATGAACGCGTAGCGGAAACGAGTGGCGAGCGGGCGCCGGGCAGCCGCTTCGAACTCCTCGATCCAGTCAAGGGGAACAGGCGCAACCTCGGGAGATGTCCGGTTCACCGCCGTCTGGCTGGCTGCCTCGGTTGCCATGGGAGATACTCTAGTCGGTCCGCACACACTTGCCAGTGCAAACAACGCCGACGGCGTCGCCCTTCACATTGGGCCCACAGCTTCAGCCGACTCTTTGCGCATCCGGGCCGCTGGGCGTCGCTGGGGGATTGGCCCACAAGATCGCCAGATTGCGATGGTGGCGAAGGTACCAACCTTGGTATTCTATTCTGTTCGTGCGACCGAAACGCCATCGTATGCTGTCTTGACAGCATAAAAGTCGATGCTATTATGCCGCTGTGAGAACGACAGTGACGATCGACGCCGATACCGAGGCGTTGCTGAAGGAGGAAGTCGCCCGGACGGGACAGTCTTTCAAGGTGGTGTTGAACCAGGCGGTGAAGCGGGCTTTGAGACGCCCTTCGACCCGGGCTCGAGTCGAGCCGCTGTTTTCGGCTCCGTTTCCAGTCGAACTGGCGCGCCAGAGCTTCAATCGACTCGCTGCGGAGTGGGAGGATGAGGATACGGTGAAGGAACTTTCTTCATGATTCTGCCCGATTTGAACCTCCTGCTGTACGCCTACAATCCCCACACGCTGCAGCATGAGGCTGCCCGGCGCTGGTGGGAAGGGGCGATGAACGGCGACGAACTCATCGGACTGCCTCTCGAAGTCGCCTTCGGTTTCATCCGCGTGGCCACGAATCCACGGCTGGGGCCGGCGAGGGTCGCCTTGGCGGACGCGCGCCGGGTGGTGGAGAGTTGGCTGGATCTTCCGCAGGCGCGGGTTCTGAGCGCTGGCGC
This sequence comes from Verrucomicrobiota bacterium, assembly GCA_029556615.1. GTDB lineage: Bacteria > Verrucomicrobiota > Verrucomicrobiia > Limisphaerales > J093 > JAKQDD01. The sequence continues at coordinate 60,236 of JAKQDD010000196.1, forward strand.
TCGGCACTTTACCCGGGTGATGGACTTGATGACGGCGGCCATGGCGGCGGGACCGGTCCTGTCCGATGCCATACTGGCCGTGTACGCCATCGAGCATCGCGCGACGCTATTCACCAACGATGGAGACTTCGGGCGGTTTCCGGGATTGAAGTGGGAGAATCCGCTCCTGCGATGACCCCGAGCGCAAGCGCTTGGTGGCGGCTGTCGGGGGCAAAATTGTCTGGCACCCGCGGGCCGGCTTGCCCAACATCCGGGCCGAGCGGTTGACGGCTGGATCGGTTGCATCCGCATGAAAGCGAAGATCATCATCACTCCGAAGAAGGCGGTCCTGGATCCTCAGGGCAAGACGGTTCAGAACGCGCTCGAACACCTGGGGTACCAGGGGGTGACGGGTGTGCACGTGGGCAAGTACATTGAGATCGAGCTCGCTGCGGGAACGGATCCGGAGGCTGCGCGCCGGGCGTTGAATGAAGCCTGCCACCGGTTTCTCAGCAACCCGATCATCGAGGACTATCGGCTCGAGCTCGACCCGGCCGCCGCCTGACACCCCTGTTGACCACCGTGCACTTCGCCGTCATTCAATTCCCCGCGTCGAACTGCGATCAGGATTGCCGGCACGCCATCCGGGTGCTGGGGCACGAGGCCGAGTTTGTGTGGCACAAGGAAACCGGGCTGGGGGCAGTGGATGCCGTGATCATCCCGGGCGGGTTCAGTTACGGGGACTATTTGCGGTGCGGGGCGATCGCGCGCTTCAGTCCGGTGATGCAGGCGGTGCAGGAGTTTGCCGCCGGGGGCGGGTTGGTGATCGGGATCTGCAACGGATTCCAGATTCTCTGTGAGGCGGGGCTTCTGCCCGGAGCGCTGGTGCGGAACCGGGACCTGCAATTTCACTGCGAACCGGTGCATCTCCGCGTTGCGACGCACGATTCTCCGTTCACGTGCAAGGTGCCGGCGGGCCGGATCCTGCGGATCCCGATCGCGCATGGGGAGGGCTGCTACTACGCCGACGCCGCGGTGCTGTCGGAGCTCGAACGTCGCCGGCAGATCCTCTGGCAGTACTGCGACGCGGACGGCAACCTGACCGAGTCGGCGAATCCGAACGGATCGCTGCTGAACATCGCGGGGATCTGCAACGAACAGCGGAATGTGGCGGGCCTGATGCCCCACCCGGACCGCGCCAGCGAGGAGATCCTCGGCAGCGCGGACGGGCGTTTGATCTTCGAGAGCATGATCGAGGCGCTTCTCGTCTCCCGAGAGTCCTCGACTTCTGAAACATAGGGTCAACAGGTCAAGTTTGGTCCCTGCTGTTCCGGGCCTTCCCTCCTTCCGTCGAGGACTCTCCATTAGCGAGGCGTGGAAGAGAGGGTCCGGAAAGGCAGGAAGGCTTCATGGGATCGCGGACTTCGTTAGGTCTGAGGCGGCGCCTCGCTAGACCGTCATGATCTCCTTCTCCTTGTGGGCGACGTGCTGGTCGATTTTGGCGATGTACTCGTCGTGGCACTTCTGGACTTCCTTCTCGGCGTGCTTCTCTTCGTCCTCGGTGACGCCCCCGGCCTTGGCGGTTTTCTTGAGCTGCTCGATGGCCTCCCGGCGCACGTGACGGACAGCGACGCGGCTGTCCTCGGCCATCTTGCGGACGATCTTGACGAATTCCTGCCTGCGTTCCGTGCTGAGCTCGGGGAACACGATCCGGAGGACCTTCTTGTCGATGGCCGGGTTCAGTCCCAGGTTCGCCTTTTGGATGGCCTTCTCGATGGGATGGAGGGTGGTGACGTCCCACGGTTGGATCACCAGGACGCGGGGTTCGGGCGCGGTGATGCCCGCGAGCTCCCGGAGGCGCATCTGGGAGCCGTAGGCGTCCACCATGAGGTTTTCGACCAGGGTGGCGGAGGCTTTGCCGGTGCGGACGCCGCCGAACTCGTGGAGGAGCACCTGCTCGGTCTTTTGCATCTTCTCACGGGCTTCGGCCAGGATTTGCGGGATGGTCATAGGCTGGGGTTCTTTCGTTGACTGAGTGATGTTGCGGGGTCTTTTCGGATCCTGAGGGTGCCGTGCGGCGGATCAGCTGGTGACGATGGTGCCGATGCGCTCGCCCTGGACGACCCGCCGGACGCTATGCGGTTCGAAGAAATTGAACACCACGATGGGCATGCGGTTTTCCATGCACAACGAAAACGCGGCGGCGTCCATGACCTTGAGCTGCCGCATGAGGGCCTCCTGATAGGTGATGTGCTCGTAGCGCCGGGCGTGGGGATTGACCTTGGGATCCGAGTCGTAGATCCCGTCGACCTTCGTGGCCTTGAGGACCACTTCGGCCCCGATCTCGGTGGCCCGGAGCGCCGCGGCGGTGTCGGTCGAGAAGTACGGGTTCCCGGTCCCGCCGCCGAAGATGACGACGCGGCCCTTCTCGAGGTGTCGAACCGCCCGGCGGCGGATGAAGGGTTCCGCGACCTGGGACATGGCGATGGCGCTCTGGACCCGGGTGGGCACGCCTTGTTTCTCGAGGGCATCCTGGAGGGCGAGGGCATTGATCACGGTGGCCAGCATGCCCATGTAATCGCCGGTGGCCCGCTCGATGCCCCGGGTGCTGCCGCTGGCGCCGCGGAAGATGTTGCCTCCCCCCACGACGATCACGACCTGAACCCCCAGCTCCCGCACTTCGCTCACCTGCGCGGCCATGGCGTGGACGACCTCCGGGCAGATGCCGGTCCCCCGCTCGTCTCCCAGGGCTTCGCCGCTGAGCTTCAGGAGCACACGGTGGTACTTGGGCGTTGGAGCTGCCGGGGGAGTGCCGGCAGGCGTGTCGGCGGGAGACAGGGTTGTCACAGGACTTGCGGCGTTGACCTCACGAGGCGATTCGCAGGCTGCAATCCGGGGCGAGGCGCGATCAGACATCCGTGGCCGCTTGTAACAACCCGCCGCGGTCGAGTCAAACCAAAGTCGTCCCCCCCTTTTGCCTTGAGGCTTGCCGGGCGTTCGCCCAAGCTGCGGGGGCCATGGCCGAGAGGTTGATAACCGGGCCGCTGAGCACCCCGGACACGGCGCTCGAGGTCACCCTGCGTCCGTCGGTGTTTGCGGATTTCACCGGCCAGGCCAAGGTGCGCGAGCGTCTTGAGATCGCGGTGCAGGCGGCGCTGCAACGGCGCGAGCCGTTGGACCACGTTCTGCTGAACGGCCCGCCGGGGCTGGGCAAGACCACGCTGGCGCACATTGTGGCCAAGGCGATGGGCGTCAGCCTGAAGTGCACGAGCGGGCCCACGATCGAGAAGGCGGGCGATCTTGCGGGGCTGCTGACCAACCTCGAGGAAGGGGACGTCTTGTTCATCGACGAGATCCACCGCCTGCAGAAGACCATCGAGGAGTATCTGTATCCGGCGATGGAGGACTTCAAGCTGGACATCATCATCGACCAGGGGCCCAACGCGCGCAGCGTCCGGCTGAATCTCCCGCGGTTCACACTGATCGGCGCCACCACCCGGAGCGGGCTGCTCACCGCTCCGTTGCTGACGCGTTTTGGCGTTCGGGAGCGGCTCGACTACTACGGGGCCGACGATCTCCAGCGGATTGTCCTCCGGTCGGCGCGGTTGTTGGCGATCGAGACCGAGGAGGCCGGGGCCCGGGAGATCGCGCGTCGGAGTCGGGGCACGCCCCGGATTGCCAACAACCTGCTCCGCCGCGTGCGCGACTACGCCCAGGTCCGGGCCGACGGCCGGATCACGGCGGCGATTGCGGATCGCGCCCTGGCGATGCTCGAGATTGACGAGAACGGTCTGGACGAGATGGACAAGCGGATTCTCGAGACGCTGATCGTGAAGTTCGCGGGCGGCCCGGTCGGGGTCAATTCCCTGGCGGTGGCGGTGGGCGAGGAACCCGACACGCTCGAGGAGGTTTACGAGCCCTACCTGATCATGGAGGGCTACCTCAAGCGGACGCCCCAGGGCCGTGTGGCCACCGAACTCAGCTATCGCAAGCTCGGGCTGAAGCCGGGCGACGGAGCCCAGCCCAGCCTCTTTTGAGAGCCCGGCGTGGACGCCACGCCGGTCGCAGACGGCCTTTTGCAGGAGCCCGGTGTCAGCGGCTGGACCGGGGTGCGGGCTTGGCCTTCTTCGGCTTGTCCTTCTTGATCCCGGAGTACTCGGGCAGGCTGAAGGAGAAGAGCGTGACACCCTGGGGGGCGCGGGTGATCGGGTCCAACTCGAGGAATTCGGTGCCGTCGCCGTAGGCGGCCGGAGCGAGGGGATTGATCATCTGAAGCGGATTCTCGCTTCGGGCGATGGCGGGGATGGCGCCGCGAGTCTTGCGTCGGTCGGGCAGGGTGGGGGGGACGGTCCGGCCTGGGGTGGGCGCGCTCACGCTACCCGGGCCGGTCGTGCTCACGTTGACCGGCGGGTCGGAACGGGCCGGAGCGGTGGCCGGGGCTGGATCGGCCGCCCGGCTGTCGGCAACGCAGAGAACTCCGCACAGGAGGAGGATCGCCTTCATGATGTCAGCGTCATCCCGGGTCCGCCGGGCGACGGGCCAACCGTCGGCGAAACGGCACCTTCTTGTCAACTCCGGGGCCGAGGAAATCTGCTTGTCCGGCTCCCGGCGGAGGCGTAGGAGAAAGTCATGAACGCCCCGTCATCGACTCCTCCGGACCGGGCGCCCGTGCCGCCCACGGGACCGGCGGCGCCGGCGCTTGGAATTCGCCGCATTCTGGTGCCTTTGGATTTTTCGGAGCACGCGCTCAAGGCGTTGCGTTACGCGACGGCGCTGGCCCGTCAATTCGGCGCCTCGCTGCTTCTGGTTCACGTGACGGAGCCGATTGTCTATCCATCCGACTTCGGCTATGCGCCGCTGCCGCCGAACGCGCTCGAGGAGAACTTCCAGCGCGACGCGCAGGAGCGGATGCAGGTCGTGGTGGCGAGCATTCAGCAGGAGGGCATCGAGGCGCGGGTACTCCTGCGCGTCGGCCGGCCGTATCATGAGATTGTGACCGCGGCTTCGGAGTGCGGAGCCGACCTGATCATCGTCACGACACACGGGTACACGGGGCTGACCCACGTGTTGCTGGGCAGCACGGCGGAGCGGGTGGTGCGTCACGCTCGCTGTCCGGTGCTGGTGGTGCGGGACGTGGAAGCCGAATTCGTGAGGTAACCGCCGGATCGGAACCACGCGACGGCGTCCGCCAACGCCTGGCGCGGCGGGGTCTGGGGCAGTCCCAAGTCGCGGATCGCCTTGGCCGGATTGAAGAACATCCGGTAGCGCGCCATGCGGACCCCGGCCAGCGGGGCTCGCGGCGGCTTTCCTGTTCTGGCGGCGAGGCGCTCCGCGAGGTGGGCGGCGACGAGGGCCAAGGGGTAGGGGATCCTGAACTTCGGGGCCGGGAGCCCGCTGATCTCCGCAAGAACGTCCAGTGCCTGTTTGAGGGTCCAGTTGCCCTCGGCGTGTCCCAGGATGTAGCGGTCGCCGACACGTCCTTTTTCCGCGGCCAGGATATGGCCCGCCGCGACGTCGCGCACATGCACCCAATTCAGGCCGGTGTCCAGGTAGGCGGGCAGGGCGCGATTCAGGAAATCGACGATGATCTTGCCGGTGGGGGTTGGCTTGACGTCGCGGGGGCCGACGGGGGCGGTGGGGTTGACAATGACGATCGGCGCCCCGCGGCGGGCCAGGCTGCGGGCCACTTCTTCGGCGCGCCATTTCGAGCGTTTGTAGTCATTGCTCATTTGGCGCCAGGGTGCGGAGGCCCGCTCGTCGCTGGGCACCAACACGCCCTCCTGCATCCGCGGCAGGCCGATGCACCCCACGGTGCTCGTGTGGACGATCCGCGAACAGCCCGCGCGCCAGGCGCCTTCGAGCACGTGTCGTGTTCCGGCCACGTTCGTCTCGTACATGGGCTCATAGTCCCGCATCCAGAGCGCGTAGCAGGCCGCCACATGGAAACACCAGTCGCATCCTCGGATCCAGCCGGCCATTCGTTCCCGGTCGAGCACGTCCCCCTCGATCTGCTCGTACTCCGCCCCCTGCAAGCCGCGCCGATCGGCGTTGGGCCGCAGCAGGGCACGCACCCGATGCCCCCGGGCCAGGAGTTCATGGACGAGATTGGCGCCGACAAACCCGGAAGCGCCGGTGACGAAACACTGCATGGGGAGTTTATGGGGCGCCTGCCGTCGGGGCTGCAATGCGAAAACAGGACTTCACGGTTCGCAAGGGGCGGGCAGGACGGTCAGCCACGGCTGGTCGGACTCGCGGACGAGCAACTGGGCGGGTTGTGCATGCCGGGGTTCGAGGCTGAAGCGGGCGGTGGCGAACGCGGGCGGCACATCGGTGGTGCGGGTGCAGAGGACGCGAAACGGTCTGTTGTCGGGGCGGGCGTTCTGGCTCGCCACGAACTCGAGAGGGACAATCACCTCCTCCGGCGGCACCTGGACCGGCGCGGCGCTGACACCCTCCGGTAGTCCCATCGCCGTGAGGGTCAGGAAATCCTCGGAGCCAGGAGGCCTGAGGACAGTGACGGTGAGGCGTCGGGTCTCGCCGGGCATCACTCGGAAGGCATGAGCGGGCAGCCGGGTTTGGAACGTGTTGCGGGGGCGGTCGACCTCGATCTGGCAGGTGTGCAGGGGGCCGCCCTCGCCGCGCCGGTCGGTCAGCAGCAGGTAATACATGTCGGTCGAGGGCGCGATCCATGTCAGCACCGGATCCGGGGCCGGGGATGCCTCCGCCAGCGGTTGCCGGGCGGCGTCGAGGACGCGGAGCACGGGTTGTAGCGGGGATCCGATGCTGCCCACGCGGGCGACGAAGCGGTATTGCTCGCTTTGGCGGGCTTGGAATTCGTAGAGGATCTCCCGTCCCGGCGGGGTTACGACGGCTCGCGTCAGGCTCGGCACCATGAGGGTTCGCGCGGTGTAGACGACCGGGGCCAAGCGTTGCTCGTTGACGTTTCCACCCGTCAGGGACTCCCGCGGCACGTGATCGAGCCCATCGATTCGGATCTCGAGGCGGTAGATGGCAGCCGCCGGGTCAACCGGCGTCCCCGGGGCTGAGGCCATCGGACGGATCTCGAGCTGATAGAGCCCGCCGACGGCGATGGGGCAGGCGAGTTGCGCGTCGCCTCCGGGGTACTCCGGCGTGCGGCCCAGGGCGAATCCCGTCGGGTCCAGGAGTGTCGCCTGGGCGAGGATTGGCGAATCGAGGCCTCGGGTGATCACCCGGATTCGGGCCAGGCATTCCCCGGCGATCAGCAGGGGTACGCGGTCAGGTTCATCCGGTGTCGTGAGCCGCCCGTTGACGGCCGCGGGGTAACGTTCCACGGCGTTGAAGGTTGTGGCTCGGCTCGCCGCGGGTTCGGTGAGCTCGACTCCGGTGCCGATCATGAACACGCGCGGTGGGCTGGCGCCGCGGGCATCGAAGAACCGGATCAGGCGGGGGCCAGGGGTCGCGCTTGCCGCAACGTCGAGCTGGAACCAGCCGTTGCTCGAGACCGCACGGAACCGGACGGCGTCGTCGTCAGCCCAGCCTTCGAGCGGCCAGGACTCCCAGCGTCCGCCCACTTCCACCTCGCATGATGCGCCGGTGCTGGCGCCCATGGGGTAGACGTAGTCGATCCGGGGCGGTTCGCCCGGAAACCCCTCGAGCACGAGAAGCAAGAGTCCCAGCAGCAGTTGAAAGGCCTGTGGGCCGGCTGTCGAGGGAGCCAGGCCACTCGGTCCCGAGCCGGTGCCGGCCGGGGTGCCGGAGGGCGTCATCGGGGCAGGGGTTGGCGTCGCCCATCTGGGGGTCACGGGTTCCATTCAGCGCACCTCGATGAGATGGCGCCCGGGCTCGAGCCGCACGGGGATCCGGGTTGGGCTGCGGTCAGGGTCGGGTCGGGTCACCTTGAGGGGTTGTCCGTCGAGTTGGAGCGTGGCGCTGGGCTGGAGCGGCACGACGGCGGTGGCGGCGGTATTGGGAGGGACCTGGAATTCGTAGCGGCAGCCTTGGGGTTCGCGTTTCCAGCGGCTCTCGATCGTGCCGTAGGGGGACTGAAAGCGGGCGGTCACCCACTCGATGGGAGAGTCCGTCCAGACACCGGGTCGAAGGACGAAATCCTGGTAGCCAAGGCCGTCGGGACCGGGCTGGATGCCGGCCAGGCCCTCGATGAACCAGGCGCCCAAGTGGAGATAGGAGCTATGGCATTGGGAGAGTTTGCCTTCCCAGTCTTCCCAGAGGGTGGTGGCGCCCTTGGCGAGCATGTGACCCCATCCCGGGTAATCCTGCTGGTGGGCCATGGTGTACATCAGATCCGGCCGGTCATGGTCAATCAAGGCTCTCACGATGAACGATCCGCCGGTAATGCCGCCCCAGAAATGACCGCGGCGCGTGGTGAGGATTTCGTCCTCGAAGCGCTTCCAGACGCCGGCTTCGAGGGGTTGGGGAGGGAGACCGGTCAGGAGGGCGATGGCGAGGTAAGCCTGGAAGCCGTTCACGTAGTTTGCTGTGGCCGGATCATAGAACTCGCGGTGAACCGCGGCTCGCACGCGACGGGCGCGATCGGTCCAGCTCTCGGCCTCTGGTGTTCGTCCCAGGGCGCGCGCGATGCGGGCGGCGGTATCGAGATTGTAGATCCAGTAACAGTTGTTGAAGAACAACGTCTCGCGCGTGTCGCCATTGACCCCCTCGGCTCCGGGCCAAAGCCAGTCCCCGAGAAAATCCCACTCCCCGCCCCACCGGCGGAGGAGGTCGTTGGCCGACTTGGTTTCGAGGAAGGCCAGCCAGCGGGCGATGGTGTCGAAGTTGGTCTCGAGGATCCGGCGGTCGCCGTATCGGCGATGGAGTTCCCAGGGCAACGTGACACAGAAGCCGCTCCAGCCCGGTCCGCCGCCGCCCCAGTAGGTTGGGGCGGTGTAGGGCAGGTTGCCGGGCTCGATGCCTGTGCCAGAGCCGGCCTGGCCCTCCTTGCGATCGATGCCCCAGGCGGCGGCCTTGCCCTGGACGTCGCGCCAGTCCTGGCTCCATTTGGTGTAGAACGCCCCGAGGCTGAAATGATCCAGGCCGGTGGCGGTGGTGGCGTGGGCGTCGCCGCCGTACCCCATGCGCTCGCGCTGGGGGCAATCCACGACGTAGCCGCCCAGGCTGAGGTTCTCGAAGGTCCAGAGGATCGCGGCGTGGATGCGATTGAACAATGGGTCCGAGCACTCGAACGCGGTGGCGGGGGCGTAGTCCGAGCGGATGAGCCAGCCGCGGAGGGTATCGGGCCGGGGCGCCTTGCGCAGGCCTTGGACCTGGATCCAGCGGCCGACGCCGTAGTTGAACCGGTTGCGGAAGGTTGCCCGACCACCAGGCCCGAGGATCAGCACACTGCGAAGCCGGTGGGTCATCGGCTCCTCCCGGCGCTCGGACCATTGGAATTCGATGCGGTCGCCCGGTTGGCCTTCGACCGGCACTTCGATCCAGCCGGCGAAAACCCGGCCCATGTCAATCCGCCAGACTCCCGGCCGGCTTTCAACGATCTCGACGGGTTTGAGCTCGTGCACGAGACGGTTCGGTTCGACGGTGTCGGCGGAAACCGTCAGGCGCGGTGAATAGGTTGTGACCGGTTTCCACCCGGAATCGTCGCGCATCGGATCGCACCAATCGGGCCTCTCGCGGTTCGCATCGTAGAGTTCGCCGCCGAAATGCATGAAATCCCAGACGCCGAGGAGGGTGTTGGGACTTGGGTGCCAGGACCAGGTCGCGTCGGTGGCGATACGCCGGGTCGTGCCGTCCGGCAATTCAACGTCCACTTGCGCGAGCACGATGGGTGCCGCCGGTTTGTCGGGTGTCCGGTAGGGCGGGAAGATCGACCACGCAGTGCCAAGCCAGAGTCCGAGCCGGTTCGGTCCGGGCCGGAGCAGGCCGGTGATGTCGTAGGTGACGTAACGGGCGCGGCGCGTGTGGTCCGTGGCCGAGGGGGCGAGCACAGCGTCGCCGGCCTTTTGGCCGTTCACGTGGAGTTCGTGATAGCCGATCGAGGCCACGTGCATGAGGGCGCGCCGGGGAGCGGCGCTCAACTCGAAACGCTTGCACAGCCAGGGATCCGGCAGGGTGTTGTCCGGCGGCGGGGATCCCTTGCCCCGCTCGAAGTTCTGGCCGGTCCCGATCCACCCGGCCGTCCAATCGGCGTCGCTCATGGGGCCCATCGACCACGTGGCGGCTGGGCTCCACGCGGACCACTGACCCCGCTCGTCGGCCACCCGGACTCGCCAGAAGCAGGCGTCGCCCGCGCGCAGCGCCTTGCCGGCGTAAGCGACGAGATGGGAGTTCGCCGACGTAACCGGGCCGGAATCCCAGCGATCGGCGGTTCCGCGGTCGAGTGCGGTGGGGGAGGCTGCGACTTGCAGGTGGTAGGCCGTCTGCCGCTGGCCGCGCGCGGCGGGATCAACCGCTGCCAGCCGCCAGCTCAAGCGGGGTGCGGGCGTGTCGATCGCCATCGGGTCCCGCCGATACTCGCAGCGCAAGTCGGACACTGTGACGGACGCCGCGCCGTCCGTGGCGGCGTGCGGCAGATGGGCTGCGGACATCACCATGGCGAGAGCCAGCCCGAGGTGTTCCAAGGTTCTCATGACACCGCCTGTCATACCCCGTTCAGGGAGGAGAAGCCAGCTCGGGCGAGGTCTCACGGATCCGCCCCCAGCACCAGGGTCGGGCTGGGATGATCCTGGGAGGTTGATTCGACGCGGACGTGGGTGGCGCCGATCTGCCCGAGGCGCTCGCTGACCACCCGGTGGGCGATTTCGGGCCGGTTGCAGTCCCGGCTGAGGTGTCCCAGGTAGACGTGCCGCAGGTCCGCCGAGACCACTTGTTCGGCGACGGCGGCGGCGGCGTCGTTCGACAAGTGTCCGTGCCGGCTCAGGATCCGCTGTTTGACGCTCCACGGGCGGCGGGTGTCGTCCTGGAGCAGTTTGAGGTCATGGTTGGTCTCGAGCACCAGCACGTGGGCGGGGCGCACCCGTTCCATGACGAGCCGGGTGGCATGACCGAGGTCGGTCAGAAAGCCAATTCGTCCGGCGGGGGTATGCACGAGAAACCCCACGGGATCCTGGGCATCGTGCGGCACGGCAAACGTCTCGATGGTGCAATCGCCGATCTCGAACGCGGCTCCAGTTTCGAAGAGCCGGCACTCGAATCGCATGCCGAGGGCGTGTTCGATGGCGTCTTTGGTGAGGCGATTGCAGTAGATTGGAACGCGGAGGCGGGCGCAAAGGACGGCGAGGCCCTGGACATGATCGGAGTGCTCGTGGGTGATCAGGATGCCCTGAAGCCGTTCCGCGTCCCGCTCGATGCCCGCCAGGCGCAGGCGGATCTGCCGCGCGCTGAACCCGGCATCGATCAGGATCCGAGTATCCCCGGTTTCTAGATACGCACAGTTCCCGCCCGAGCCGCTCCCCAGGATGGTGAATCTCGCCGCCACGGAAGCGACGGTAACCGGCGGTTCGCCTCGGGAACAGGAGGAAAGTGGGCCCGCGTCACGCGATCCAACGCCACAGGGTGGCGACGAGCCACGTCACGAGCAGGCCGAGGCCGAGGGGAAGGAGTGCGGCGACTGCGGTCCAGCGGGCGCTGCGGGTTTCCTTGTAGATGGTGTAGAGGGTGGTGCTGCAGGGGTTGTGCAGCAGGCTGAAGAGCATGAGGTTGACCGCGGTCAGCCGCGTCCAGCCCCCCTGGGTCAGCAGGGAGCCGAGGGCCTCCGGCGTGTCGAGCTCGAACATCACGCCGGCGCCGGCGCCAATCCCCGCGGCACGCGTCGTGAGAACCGTCAGCATGAGCACGGTGGGGATCACGATTTCGTTGGCGGGAATGGCCAGGATATAGGCAAGCACGATCACCCCGTTGAGCCCGAACCAGAACGCGACGGGATCGACCGTGCCGATGAAATGCTCGGCGAGACTGACCCCGCCGACGGTGATGTTGGCCATGAGCCAGATCAGAAGACCGGCGGGGAACGCGAACGCCACGGCGCGCCAGAGCACGAATGCCGTGCGGTCGATCAGCGAGACGTAGAGGGTTTGGAAAAACCTCGGCGGCCGATACGGGGGGAGTTCGAGGCTGAACGTGCTGAGTTCCCCCTTGAGGACGGTGCGTGAGAGGCCCCACGCGGTGCCCAGGGTCGCGATCACGCCCAACACCGCCACCCCGGTAACCGCCAGCGCGGCGAGCAGACCCGCCTGGTGCGGTGGCAGGAGGCTGCCGATGAAGACCGTGGCTATCAGGAACTGGGTCGGCCAGCGGCCGTTGCAGAGGGCGAAGTTGTTGGTCAGGATGGCGATCAACCGCTCGCGCGGGCTGTCGATGATGCGCGTCGCCACCACGCCCGCCGCGTTGCAGCCGAACCCCATCATCGTGGTCATCGCCTGTTTCCCGTGGGCTCCCGCCTGGTGAAACAGCCGATCGAGGTTGAAGGCCACCCGCGGGAGATAGCCGAAGTCCTCGAGCAGCGTGAACAAGGGAAAGAAGATCGCCATGGGCGGCAGCATGACGCTGACGACCCACGCCGTGGCCAGGTAGCCGCCATCCACCAGCACGCCGCGCACGCCCGCCGGGATCCCGAGCTGGCTCGCGACCCCGTTCAACCAGGGATGCAGCGTGTCGACCAGAAGACTCGACAGCAGACGCGACGGGACGTTCGCGCCGGTGATCGTGAGCCAGAACATCCCGGCGAACAACAACAGCATGATCGGGAAGCCCCAGATTCGGCTCGTGACCACCCGGTCGAGCCAGCGATCCAACGTGAGCCGTGCGGGCCGACGCGGCGTCGAGACACAGCGGCCAGCGATGCGCTCCGCCTCCGCGTAGATCGCCGCCACCACCGGCTCATGGACATCGCCGGGCAGGCGCTGACGCCACGTCTGGACCGCGGCGAGGAGGGACACCACCGCCGACGGGCTGCCGCGGTCGGGAAGTCCGGCGTTCATGGCGAACGAGCCGCGGGTGTGCCGTGGCCGAGGAAGTCCCCCCGTCGGAGGGCTTCGACGATGTGCTCGTCCCCGGCCAGCAGGCGCAAGGCGATCCAGCGCGGATTGGACAGCCCCGGGTGGGCGGCTTCGAGCCGGGCGACGAGGTCGGTCAGGGCGGCTTGCAGGACTGGCGGATCGGGCACCAGTTGCCGGGGCGGTCGAGGATGGGGGTCGGTCGCCACGTCCGCGATCGCCGCCAGCAAGGCGGGCACCCCCTCGCCGCGGCGGGCGGCAGCGGGCACGACCGGCACGCCCAGATCCCGGGCCAACTGCCGGTCGTCAACTTCCAGACCGTGCCGCCGGGCTTCGTCCATGAGGTTCAGACACACCACGGCGCGGCCGGTAATCTCCAGGACCTGCAGCACGAGGTTCAGATTGCGCTCGAGGCGGGTGGCGTCGACGACGATCACGGTGACCTCGGGCTCCGCCAATAGGATGAAATCCCGCGCAATCTCCTCGTCAGGGCTGGTTGACAACAACGAGTAGGTCCCGGGCAAATCGACAAGCTTGTACCGGCGCCCGCGATACTCGAAACCGCCCTCAGCCCGGGTGACGGTCTTTCCGGGCCAGTTCCCCGTATGCTGCCGCAGGCCGGTGAGCGCGTTGAAGACGGTGCTCTTGCCCGTGTTCGGGTTTCCCGCGAGTGCGACCACGGAATCCCAGCGATTGGCGGCCAGGCCGAGCTTGCGGAGGCGGGAGGTGCGATCGATGCCGCAGCGCGCACAGCCTCCGGAGGCCTGGGATCGAGGGGGCGGGCCGGTCATGCAGACGATGATCCGAGGGTGCGGATGCGGATGAGGTTGGCCTGTTCGCGGCGCAGGGCCACGACCGTGCCCCGAAGGCGGTAGGCGGTCGGATCGCCCGCCGGGCTGACCTGCTCGTGGGCGACGATCGTGCCCGGGACGAATCCGAGATCCAGGAGTCGCCGCCGTTCGGCGCCGCGGCAGGCTGGGGAGAGGCCCAGGACGGTTGCCTGAGTCCCCCGAGCAAGGCCCGAGAGGAATTCCTCCTCGACCAGGTCCCGGGGGTTCACCTCGGGCAGGGGCACCACGAAGACATTCTCGGCGAGCACCGGGGACAAGCGATGCTCGGTGCCGTCGGCCAGGAACCGGACCCCGGCCGGCGATCGCTGGCTCACCAGGACCCGCATGCCGACCCGGAGGTTCAAGGCTGCAATCTCGCGGTAGACCGACTCGGGCTCATCCTCGATGTGCGTGATCATGACGGGAAGATCCAGCGGAGCGCCATTCAGCGATCGCCCCGACTCGGCGGCGAGCGGTCCTCGGGGCTCGGGGATGACGTCCCCGTGGGGATCGTGCGTGGGATGTCCCAGCCGGGCGGAGAGGGCGTCGGCATCCTGCGGCGTCAGCAAATGCTCCTGCCGCTCGGCCTGGCGATGCCACTCCGTCTCCTCGACACCGGTCTGGTCGGCGAGGTAGCTCTCCCAGAGGCGGTGCGCGCGGATGATGTGAACCGCGAGCTCCCGCCCGGGACCGAGCAGTCCCAGTCGGCCTTCGTCGAATGAGACCAGACCCGACTCCTGCAGGCGGGCAAGGAGACTGGCTGCGGCTCCCGAGGGGATGCCGAGGGCGCCGGCCAGGCTCTCGAGGGTGGCTGTGCGGCTGGCAGCCTCGCACTTGAGGATGTGCTTCAGCGCGTCCTCCTGGCGCGCCCGGATCGCTTGCTGCCGCGATCGGCGCGCGCGGGCGAGCAGGCCGCTTCGGGGCCACAACAGCACGGCAAGGCCGGCCACCACGAGAATGCCCAGGATGCCGGCGTTCATGGCATCGAGCGCCCCGGTTGGTCTACCGCGTCAGGCGGAAGAACCAGGGAGCCCCCGCAGCCGGCACGGCGTAGGGAGCACCAGCCTGAGGCAGGGATTGCCAGGGACCGAACAGGGAGTGGCTGCTTTGTAGCACGGCAAAGGCGTCCTCCCAGTAGAGATACTGCGCGCCGCCCTCGGCGTAGAACGTCAGCGTCAGGAGCGGATCCGGGGTCAGCCGCAGCGTGTCCCAGAGCACCGTGGGACCCGCCCCGTCCGTCGACGCGGAACGCCACGCGACCGTGAGCCGGTTCTCGGGGCCGGTTTTGAAGTGGCTGCCGTAGGTTGTCCACGTGTTGTTGTTCCCGTTGCCGCCCGGGTTCGAGAACTTCTTCAGCCGAGTCCAGGAGCCCGAGTGCTGTTCGAGATCCGCCGCGTCGTGGTCGCCGAGGCGGTAGGCGCACTCCGCCGTGTAAAGTGCCGTGGAACTGGGACACCGGACGCAGATACTGGCGGTGTAAGCCTTGTACGGGACCACGGGGAAGGTCAGCACCCGGACCGAAGACCCCGCCGCGGGCCGGGCGATCTGCAAGCCGCGGCCCGGGAACCCCGCCTCCGTCAGCAACCAGACCGCAGGATCGCCCCAGCCGGCGTCGAAGGCCGAGGTCCAGTTCGGCGGGTACTGGAAGTCCTCGAACAACTCGGGCACAGGATCGGAAGAGTAGACGCGGAAGAGGACGGGAACGACCACGGGCGAGTTCGACGCCCCCGGGGCGGTGACTGTGACGGTGCCATAGAAGCTGCCGGAGGGCATCCCCGTGGTGGAGCAGCGGACGGTGACGGCCTGGACTTCGCCGGTCGAGGTGTTCGCCGTGAAACGGGCCGAGAGCCAGGCGGCGTCGGTCGCGGTGTTGAAGGTCAGGGTGCCCGCGCCGTCGTTGCGCACCTGGAGGATCGTCTCAGTCGACTTGCGTCCGACCTGGGTCTCGACCCTGATCTCATCCGGAACAACCCGCAGGATCGGCGTCGTTGGGCGCAGGGACTCGAGATGCGACGCGATCCAGGGCGCCATCGGCTCGAGGTCCCAGCTCGCCCAGGTCTCGGGTTCGCCAATCTCGAAGAGCGCGGCGCCGAGCACCGCGGGGTCCTTGCGGATCTCGAGGTCCCACCACTGAAGCCAGCTCTGGTACTTCGCCGCGTCGCCGTTGGCCGGGTCGTTCCAGCCCTTGCCGTTGTCGATACCCGCCTCGGTAAGCAGGAGCGGCAGAGAGACCAGGTCCGGAGCATGGACCCTGAAGAAGTCGTAGAACTGCCGATACCGGAGGGAGGTGGCGAGTTCCTGGGCGACATTCTGCGTGTACGATGCGGTGGAGGCGTGGTAACTCCAGGCGCCGTCGTTGGCCTGGCAGGTCCGAAGGGCGGGGATGATCGCATCGAGTTGCGCCTCGACCTCAGCCGCGGTTCCCCCCGGGGCACCCGCCGGGATGCTGAAGGCGCACGGGCGGAATCCGTTGTGCCGGATCAGCGGGGCGAGCGTGGACCAGAAATCGCCCAGCCAGCGGGCGTTGTCCACAGTCCCCCAGCACGGCGTTTGATCGCAGGCATTCGGACCTTCGACGAAATCGATCAGGGCCCGATCCGTGGCGGACAACGCGCCGAGGGCGGGCGCCAGGGCCCGGTTCCAGAAGTCGCGAGCACTGGCCGCAGGATCCTCCGACACGAGGTAGGTCCGGGCGTCAGGGACCCTGAGGACGGCGAGACCACCCGGCGTGCCGGCTTTGTAGGTGCGCAGGGTCTCGAGCATCGCCGGGGTTGTTCCCACGATCTTCAGGATCCGGGGATGCGCACCGAGGACTTGCCGGGTTCCATCGGTTAACCTCACGCGGACGTGCAGGCCCAGCTTGCTCCAACTCGGCGCTGCCGATTGGGCTCGGAGGGATGGCGCCATAGCGCCGAGAATCAGGATCGCCCCGCTGCAGAGGAGGAGTCTCCGGGAGTTCATAGCGTGCTTCATGCCGACGGGGTTGAATTGGCTGCACCCATGGCAGGCGTATTGAAGCGGATCCGTCGCGCAAAGTCCAGTCCTAGCGAGGCGCGCCTCAGACCCAGTCGAGTCCTCAGGTTCATGAAGACCCTGCTGTGCCTGCCCATCCTCTCTTTTCCGCGCCTCGCTAATCTAGAGTCCTCGACGGAAGGAGGGATGGCCTGGAACAGCAGGGGCCAAACTTGACCTGTTGAGCGCATATTCCACAGGTCGAGGACTCCACAGGTCGAGGACTCCAGCAAGGCTTCCGGGCCCGCGCCGCCCCGGGCTGCAGAGGGGCGGTGGCACAATGGACCAGAACGGCATCCGTGCGCCCTGCTTCATGCGCTGGACCGAGCAGGGCGGCCTTTGATCTGGTTGACAAACTGGTTGTTACGTCAGACGATGGCGGCATGAAGACGTTGGAGGTTGGCGCCTTCGAGGCCAAGACGAGGTTCAGCGAGCTGTTGCGGCAGGTGGAAGAAGGGTGCGTGGTCCGCGTGTTTCGCCGGAACCGACATGTCGCGGACCTCGTCCGAGGCGACGCGGTGCGGGCTGCCGAGGCCGATGGAGCGCTCGACCGCCTCGCAGCCCGCCGCCGGTCGGGGAGAAGGTTGAGCGCCACGGCGATCTGCAAGCTCCGGGACATGGGCCGGGATCAATGAGCGCCGCCGCTTGGGTGTTTGACTGCTCCGCGGTGATGGCGTTAGTGCTGGGCGACGAGCGGGGCGATGAGGTCGAGTCGATCCTACGGCTCCAGGTGCAGGCCAGGGCGACGATTCTGGTGCCGGCCGTCTTCTGGTTCGAGGTTGCCAATACGCTTGTGATGGCCGGACGGCGGGGGCGATTGAGCCGGTCCGCACTGCGCCTCGCGGAATCGGACTTGGCGGCCCTGCCGATCGTCTCGGAGCCCCCGCCCGATGCCTTCATTCGGGAGCGGATCCGCGAGGCGGCCGAAGAGTATGAGCTGACGGCCTATGATGCGGCCTACCTTGAATGCGCTGAGCGCAACGGCCGACGGCTGAAGACGCTCGACCGGGATCTTCTCGGCTTGCTAGGCCGGTGCAACTCCATCGCGTGATCGGCGGGCCAAGGTCTCAGCGGGTGTCGTGCGCGATTCGTTCCAGCGGTTCGCGGCGTCGCACCAGGACCCCGCCGCGCACGAGATCGAGCCAGCCGGTCCTGGCCCAGCGGTCCAGCAGGCGGCGGGCAGCCTCCCGTTCCTGGCCGAATTGCGCCAGGAGCGTCCCGGAAACAACCGGGGGCGCGTCGTGGGACAAGCCGAGGAGAACGCGTGCGATGCGGGCTTCCAGCGGTTCGGCGCTGACGCATTGGACGCGGGCCAGGACCTCGGCCAACCGCTCAGCGAGGAGCCGGAAGACAAAGGCCCGCCAAAAGGGGTGTCGCTCGGTCCAGGAGCGGAACGTGGGCGCCGGGATACTGGCGACGCTCGTGGGGCCCTCCGCCGCCACGACGGCGGGAAACGGGGAGGAGCCAAGGATGCTGGCGGCGGTCAGAACACAGCTTTCACCAGGCAGAACCCGGTAAAGGACGGCTTCGCGATGAGAGGGTCCCAACAGCGTCACGCGCAACGCGCCCGAGATCACGATGCCGAAGTGGGCGCAGGCCTCGCCGGGCGAGAGGAGCAGGCGATCCGGGGCCAGCGATATCGTGCGGGCCTCGGCCTCGAACTCGCGCAGCACCGTGGGTGGCGCGCCCTTCAGACAGTCAATCGATGTCAGCATAACCACGCGCGCCGGATATTCCCGGCGCAAACCGGAGCCAGTGTATCTCAGCGGCCGGCGCCGGAAAAGCCGGGAATGTGGTCCCGGATCCTCGCCTAACGCCTGCGGCTCGGACGTTCGCCATCGGCTCGTGGTGGGTTTTCGCCTTGTAGGCGCGTGGGGTGTCGGCTCCAGGGTGGCCCGCCCGCTGGCGGGCGGGCGCTATAGGGTTTGGAGGGAATGGGCCCGCCCTGGGGGCGGGCAGCCAAATCCGCTAGAACCCCGGACTGGGCGGCTCAAGGTGCCTGGTCAAGCCCAGGAAGTTGAGCCGCAAGGGACGCTTGCGCGCGGATTTGGGGTGGTCACCGGTGGGCGTGGGTGATTCTCCTTGCGGAGGCATGGCATCCGGCGATGCTTGGGTTTGATGTCTGCTGTTTTCAGGCAACGACTGGCAGCCTGGATTGCGGTCGGAGTGATGATCCCCGGTGTTTCGGCGGCATCGTGCGACCCGGTCCGGACCTTCGCCGACGGACGGCAGCCCGCCCGGGAGGTGTTTGTATCTGCCACCGGCAGCGATGCGACCGGGCTTGGGACTCGCGCGCAACCCTTCGCCACCCTGGGCCGCGCCGCCGCCGGTCTGAAGCCGGGGGACGCCGTTCGCCTCCTGCCCGGGACCCATGCTCCCGGCGCCTTCCTTGGAGGGGCGGTCGGAACCGCAGAGGCGCCAATTTGGATCGGCGGTGTGCCGGGGGAGTCGCGCCCGGTGATTGCCGGAGGCAGCCAGGCGTTCCACCTCGTCCGGGCCCGCTATGTGGTGATCGAGCATCTCGAAATCGCCGGAGCCAGTCAGAACGGGATCAACTGCGATGACGGCGGCGATTACGGCAATGCCGACGCCGCGCGTTACCTCCTTTTTCGGGATGTTCATTTCCGGGATGTGGGGAGCGGCGGCAACCAGGACGGTCTCAAACTCTCCGGAGTGAATGACTACGTGGTGCACGATTGCGAGTTCGTGCGCATCAGCGCCGGCGGCAGCGGGATCGACCACGTGGGATGTCATCGGGGACGCATTGTGGGATGCCGCTTCACGGATCTGGGAGGCAACGCGATCCAGTGCAAAGGGGGGAGCGAGGACATCGACATCGCCCGGTGTCAGTTCCACAACGCCGGCGCCCGCGCCATCACCCTCGGCGGTTCAACCGGCTTCACCTATTTCCGGCCGCCTCTCTCCCCGACGCAGCCCAACGCGGAATCGCGGAACATCCGCGTGATGGCGAACCTGTTTCGCGGCTCGGATGCCCCGGTGGCGTTCGTGGGGACGGTCGGTTCGTGCGTGGCGAACAACACGATCCTCGAGCCGCGGCGCTGGGTGATGCGGATCCTGCAGGAGACCGTGTCTGCCGCGCCGTATGCCTTTCTGCCGTGCGCCAGCAACCGGTTCGTCAACAACCTGGTCTTCTTCGAACGCGGCCGCATCAGCACGTTCGTCAACATCGGCCCGAACACCGACCCCGGCACGTTCGGGTTTGCGAACAACCTCTGGTACGCCTTCGACGCCCCGGGCCAGTCCCGTCCCAGCCTTCCCGCGCCGGAGAGCAACGCCGTCGTCGGTCGAGACCCGCTGCTGATCCAGTCAAACACCGAGGACGCCTCGCTGGCACCGGAGAGTCCCGCTGTGGGCGCAGGTCTTGCGCCTGCCCCCGCGCGCGCCGATCTGCTCGAGCAGTGCTACGCCGATCCGCCGACGATCGGCGCCTGGGAAGCCCGGCCGTCCGATCCGCCCCGGGCGGACACCGACGGCGACTCGATGCCGGATGACTGGGAGTTGGCCCACGACCTGGATCCCGGGAATGCCGGCGACGCCCTCGGGGACCCGGACGCGGATGGGGTGTCGAACCGGGACGAATTCACCGCGGACACCGATCCCCGGGATCCGGCCTCCTCCTTTCGGATCCCGCCGCCCCTGCGGCGTGCGGGCGGCGTGGTTGTGGTCTGTCCGACCCGGCTGGGCCGCGTCTACTCCTGCGAGCAGCGGGCATGGACCGCCCCTGCGGCGTGGACGCCGGTGGGGAGCGGGACGGGGGACGGAACGGACCGGGAATTGACGCCGCCCCTGATGGAGGCGGTCGGGGGACTGCTGCGGGTGCGCGTCGAGCTGGCGCCCCGCTAGCCCCTTGTCAGAAAATATCTACCAACATGTTGTCGAGGTTGCCCGCGCGATCCGGCGGTGCTGCTCGCCGCAGGCGAACCCCTTTTTCCCAGCGCAGTCTGGGAGAAGTCGTGGAGTCCTCGACTTGTAAAACACGTGTGGAGACTATGAGTCTGTCACCTTGTTTGCGGCACCGTTCCTCTGGATTGGATGCGGCATCGGTCTGAGGCGGCCCCTCGCCAGGAGCAACCGCTGGCGGACATTCGAGATACAGTACCAAGCGAAGATGCGCATTGGGTGCGTCGGCCGACTATGAACCTGGCACGCTGTCCAATCCGCATCTTCGCTTGGTACTGTGTCTCGAACGTCCGCCAGCGGCTGCTCCTGGCGAGGCGCGCCTCAGACCTAACGAAGTCCGCGATCCCATGAAGCCTTCCTGCCTTTCCGGACCCTCTCTTCCGCGCCCCGCTAATGTAGAGTCCTCGAAGGCGGGGGGCTGGGGTTGGAACGGCAGGGACCAAACTTGACCTGTTGACCCCATGTTTCAGGAGTCGAGGACTCTGGCGAGGGGCCGCCTCA
>JAKQDD010000205.1 GCA_029556615.1 Verrucomicrobiota bacterium
TCCTCTGCTGGAGCAGCTCAAAGCGTTAAATCCCAGGGGGCTTGGGGGACTGCGTCCCCCAACGCCATCCCTTCGCTCCCTCTCAGCCCCCACCATCAATTAGCCCGCTCCCCCCGCCATCAATTACCGCGGACCTGCTCATTACCACAGCTCGACCCTCCAGGAGCCGGGCGTCCTGACCACGGACCCTTGCGTTCAACTGGACGGCGCCAGTGAGTATATTGACGTTCCCTATTCTCCGGCCCTGAACGTCAATGGCCCTTTCAGCGTCGAGTTCTGGGCCAATCAGACTGTCATCGCGGCCGGGGCGAAGTCGGGTGTCATGTCGTTCAACGGTAATACTGGTTTTTTGTTCTATACCGACAACAACGACTTCCATTGGGGGTTCCGTGTCTTCTATGGCACGGCTACTGGGGGAGGCAGAACCTACGTGAAAGACACCGGGCCGGACAACCAGCCCAATACGTGGTATCACGTGGTCGGCGTCTTCGACGGCACGCTGGTGCACATCTACGTCAATGGCGTTGAGAACGCTACCCCCCAAGCGATTGGCGGCAACGGCTATGTTCCCAACACCACCGCGCCGCTCCGCATTGGAGCGGGCAACCCTGCTGGCGCGGCCAGCCTCTTTTTCCCCGGCTGGATGGACGAGGTGGCGATGTACCCGTATGCCTTGAGTGCCGCCCAGATCACCGCGCATTACACGGCCGCCACCGCCAATCCTGCTGGCTATGCGGCTCTGATCACCGGCGACCAACCGACTGGCTATTGGCGTTTCAATGAAGCGCTCCTGCCGCCTGAACCGGTGCCGGTCATGATCGAAGTTGCCAACAAAGGCAGTTGGGGGGCTTCGGCCAATGGCATCTTCAATTCGGGCAGCATGTCCAGTGGCGCGCCCGGAGTGCCCTACAGAGGATTTGGGACGGGCAATGCCGCCTGCCAATTCACCGGCACCAGCGGCAGCTACATCGAAATCCCCCCCCAGAGCCTCTACACGGACTCATGGACGGTCACCTGCTGGGCCAAGCGCAACGGCGTCTCCGAGTATTGGAACATGCTGTTCTCCAATCCGACCGACCTTGGGCAGCCCGATGCCGGACCTTCGCACCCGGTGACGGGCGTCGGCTTTGGCAATGGAGGCAATCCGGAAAACACGCGAAACGATCTGCGAATGTACTGGGCGGGTGTGGATGGCAGCACTGGCAGTTGGGGCGCGACACCGAGTCCGGCGCTGTACATGCCCGACCAGCAGTGGACGTTCGTGGCCATGGTGGTGTCGCCGAGCAACATCGTGATGTACATGAACGGCCAGGTCGCCACGCACACGCCCGCGACGCCCTATGGCGCCCATGATTTCGGCACCGTCGCCTCGTTCATCGGGAAGAAGCAGAAGTACAATGGATGGGAGAGTGGGGGCGAGGCCAACGGGTTCCGCGGGACCATTGACGAGGTGGCGGTCTTCGACAAGGCGCTCACGGCGATCGAGATTGGCCAGATCTATGCGGCGGCGGAAGTGCCGCCCATCATCCTGGTGCAGCCGCAAGCGCCGCCGCCGCCGGTTTACGAGGGCATGACGCTGGTCCTTTCCGTGGTGACCGAAGAGGGCACACCAACCGGCTATCAATGGACCAAGAACGGCGTTGCGATGCCCGGGCAGACCCTGGCCAGCCTAACGATTAGCAACTTGGTGACGAACGACACCGGCGAGTACGCCGTGGTGGTTACCAACGCTTTCGGTTCGGTCACCAGTTCGGTGGTTGCCCTCACGGTGCTCGCCGGCCCCCCGATTATCGCCCAGCCGCCGCAGTCAATCCAGCGTTACGCTGGTGCCACGGCGACATTCAGCGTCACGGCTGTCGGCAGTGTGCCATTGTCGTATCAGTGGAGCCTGAACGGCACTCCGATCAGTGGTGCGACCTCCGCCGCTTACACCGTCACCGATGTCAGGGCGGGGGACGCGGGCGACTACAGCGTGGTCATCACCAACCCCTACGGCAGCGCCGACGCCAATGCAACGTTGACGCTGCTCAGCGCCACGAAGCTGGCGGCGGTGGTGACCGAGCGGACCCCGTTTGGGTACTGGCGTCTGGATGAGACCGATGGCACGGTCGCCTACGACTATTGCGGCGGCCGCAACGGCACCCTGCGCACCGGGGTGGCGAACAATAACCCCGGCCCTGAGCCAACCGCGTTTCAGGGCTTCGACACGGGCAACAAAGCCTATGGGCTCAACGGCAACGGGGGGTATGTGACGGTGCCCTCGTTCGGGCAGATTGGTGGTGCCATGACCATCGTTGCCTGGATCAAGCCGGATGCCGTTCAATCGGACTTTGCTGGCCTCGTGTTTACCCGCGGGGACGGTGGCAGCACCTCCGGCTTGTCCTATACCCGGGAAGGCCAACTCGGCTACACGTGGAATGACGCGGCCGCGAGTTACAACTGGCAATCCGGACTGTATCCCGTGGCCGACGAGTGGAACTTCGTGGCCCTCGTGGTGGAACCGACACAGGCGACCCTGTATTTGGACAGTGGTTGGGGCATTTGGTCCGCAGTCAATACTCTTAACCACGGAACAGCGACATGGAGTGGAGTGCGGTTCGGTTCCGATCCGTACGGCGGTCGTGATTACAAGGGCAGCATGGATGACGTGGCGGTTTACACCGCCGCCTTGCCCCCGGAAGAGATCGAGAATATCCGCAAGGCCGGAGTTGAGGGCATCTACACCCCGGCCAAGGTGTTCCGATGGAAGGGCTCGAGCGGGGCCGCCTGGAGTGTTGCGGGCAACTGGAATACCACGGTGCCCGGCGCGAGCGATACCGCGATCCTCTCGGACAGCTCCGGCGCGGGCGCGACGGTCAACCTGGACACCGACGTTGCGGTCGGCGGCTTGAAATTCAACAACAAGGTGGCCAATCAGACCATCGCCTCGACCAGCGGCAGGACCCTGACCTTGCCCAGCGGCAGCAAGGTGACGGTGGACGCCGGTTCGCACTCGATCAGCGCCAATCTCAGCGCTGAGGCTGCGGTGCCTGCTGATCGCCTGACGAAGAGCGGCCCCGGCGCCTTGACCCTCGCCGGCCCCGCCAACTCGATCGCCGGCTCGTTCTTTGTCGATGGCGGCACGCTGACGATCCCCAGCGGCGCCAGTCTGGCGGTGGGTGGAGAGCGGTTCCTCGCGAACAACGGCAGCACCATGGTCGTCTCGGGCACTTTGAACCTCCTGCAGTGGAGCACGGTCGGTGAAGCCGCGGGCACCCCTGAAGCCCCCGAATCCACGATGATCCTGAAGGACTCGGCCCAGGTGAACACTCCAGACAGCTTCTTTATTGTCGGTGGCGAAGGCCCGAACGATGGCAGACTGACCATCCAGGACGCAGCCGAGCTGAATGCCTCGATGTTGATCCTGGGGCAATACGGCAATGGCACCAGGGGTTACGTCATTCAGAACAGCGGCACGGTGAATCTGACCCTCGCCGCCCCAGACAGTCTGTGGTATATCATTCCGGCTCTGCAAATTGGCTCCGCGGCCTCGATCAACTGGGGTGGCACGTGGGGAAATGGCCAGGGTGAGTATCACCTTAACGGCGGCACGTTGACCGCCCATTCGATTGGCGGCGGCGGCGGCGCCCAGGGTGGCAGCAGCAGGTTCTACTTCAACGGCGGCATTCTGAAGCCGACGGTGAGCGACGCGGACGTCGAGGCAGCGCTCGCGGGGATGGCGGAGCAGGGTGAGCCAGCCCAGACGCTGTTCATGCAATACCTGACGCAGGTCGTCGTCGAGCAGAACGGGGCGATCATCGACACGGCGGGGCAAAGCATCTCGATTGCTCAGAGCCTCCTGCCCGGTGCCGGCAACGGCGGTCTGACGAAACAGGGCCTGGGCACCTTGACACTCCTCCAGCCTTCGACCTACACCGGTCCGACCAGGGTCCAGGGCGGCACGCTCGCTTGCGCGACGGCTGCCGCGCTGGCCCCCACGGCTCTGGAAATCAGCGGCACGGCCCAGGTTGACCTCCAGTATTCGGGCACACAGACCATCCCGAGCCTCATGCTCGGCGGTGCCGCCAAAGGCCCGGGTGTGTATGGCATGGGCACGGATCCGACCTACTTCACCGGCACGGGCACGGTGACGGTCCAGGCACCGCCGCCGCCGCCGACGTTGCCGCCGGGCAGCTTCAGCATCGCGACGAGCGGGGTGCCGACGTTCACCGATGTGCCGACGGCGGTCGGGTACACGTACTGGTTGACGTACAAAAACCGCTTGATGGATGCGGCCTGGACCCGCATCGGGGCCGGGACAGCCGGTGGTGGGAATAAGACCTTCACCGATACCGTGACGCCGTACCCGGCGTATCGCTTCTATCGGCTCGAAGTCGAATAACGGACCGTGATGCGCTAAGAATCAAAGGGAATAGAGGCCGGGTGAGCAATCGCCCGGCCTTTTTCTCGAAAACCGTCTGGACACGAAGCCCCCACCGAGTCGGTTCGCCCGTTTGTTCCACGACTTCCAATTTCTTGGCAGTTGGCGCGGGCTGGCACGATGAACATCGACGCCCATCAGCATTTTTGGGAGTATCATCCCGCTCACCAAACCTGGATGACGACGGAGATGCACGTGTTACGCCGCGATCACCTGCCGGCTGAATTGAGGCCTTTGCTGAAGGCCGTCGGGTTCGATGGCACCATCGCTGTGCAGGCGCGGCAGGTGCTGGAGGAAACGGAGTGGCTGCTGCAACTGGCGGACGACCACGACTTCATTAGGGGCGTCGTCGGCTGGGTGGATCTGCGTTCGCCGGGGCTCGACGGGCAATTGGAGCGCTATGCGCGGCATCCGAAATTGGCGGGCGTCCGTCATGTCCTGCATGATGAGCAGGATGACCGATTCATGCTGCGGCCGGAATTCCGGCGGGGCATCGCGCGGCTGGGGGAGTTCGGTCTGACGTATGACTTGCTGGTGTTCCCGAAACATCTCCCGATCGCGGTCGATCTCGTCGCGGAGTTTCCGGGCCAGCGTTTCGTCGTGGATCACATCGCAAAACCCGCTATCCGCGAAGGCCAGGTTTCCCCCTGGAGGGAGGATCTGACGCGGCTGGCGGAATTCCCGAACGTCTTCTGCAAGCTCTCCGGGATGGTCACGGAGGCGAAGTGGAAGCAGTGGCAACCGGAGGACTTTCACCGGTACCTTGACATTGTCATCGAGGCATTCGGCACCGGCCGTGTGATGGTCGGCTCCGACTGGCCGGTGTGCACGCTGTCGGGCGGTTACGCTGCGACTCTGCGCATCGTCGTTGATTACGCGCAGCAGTTCTCCGCTGAGGTCCGCGACGACATCCTGGGCGGAAACTGCGCGCGGTTCTACCACCTATCCCCTCCCAACACACATCCATGAGCAAGACCATGTTGGCCGCCGTCTTGCACGGCATCAAAGATCTGCGCGTTGACGAGCTTCCTGTGCCGGGGTTGGAGCCTGGCAAAGTGCTGGTGCGCGTGCGGCGCGGCGGGATCTGCGGCTCGGACGTGCATTACTTCGAGGAGGGCCGCTTCGGGAGCTTCGCGGTGACCGCGCCGTTTGTTCTCGGCCACGAAGTCACCGGCGAGGTGGTGGCGCTGGCGGACGGCGTGTCGCAACCGGCCCTGGGCGAGCGCGTGGTGGTGAATCCCTCACGTCAGTGCGGGCAGTGCGACTACTGTCGCAGCGGGCGTGGCAATCTCTGTCGCAACGTGCGGATGCTCGGCAGCGCCAGCACGAAGCCGCCGACCCACGGCGGGTTCAGCGAATATCTTCTGGTTGGCGCGGACCAATGCTTCCCCGTGCCGCCGCAAATCGACGACGGCGTCGGCGCGATGATCGAGCCGTTCGCCGTGGCGCTGCACGCGCTGAAGCGCGCCGGATCGGTCGTGGGCAAGCCGGTGATCGTGACCGGCGGCGGGCCGATTGGATTGCTGACGGTGATCGTGGCCCGGGCTTGCGGCGCGACCACCATTGCCGTCAGCGACCCGGTGGCCGAACGGCGGCAGATGGCGCTGCAGGTGGGTGCGGACAGCGCGTTCGATCCCACGGAGGCGTCGTTCAAGGAGCAGGTGACAGCGCTGACGGGCGATGGCTTCGAGGTTCTGTTTGAAGCGTCCGGCGCGGCGCCCGCACTCCGCCAGGCGTTCGAGGTGGTGCGACGGGGCGGGACCCTTGTGCAGATCGGCGTTTACTCCGCGCCGGAAGTGTCCGTGCCCGTCAACCAGCTTCTGGTCCGCGAACTCCAGGTCATCGGCTCGTTCCGGTACGGCCCTGTTTGGGAGGAAGCCATCCGCCTGGTCGCTTCGGGACGGGTGAATCTCCAGCCGTTGATCAGCCGGGTGCTTCCGCTGAACCAGGCGCCGGCGGCACTCGCGTTGGCCTGTGCCAAGGCTGGCGTCGTCAAAGTGCAGTTGGATCTGCTCTGAGATCGGAAGCCCCATGAGCCTCTCCACGTTGGACATCGTCGTCATCGCGGTTTACCTGATCGGGATCACCGCGTTCGGCATCGGGATTGGCTTTCGCCGTCACGCCTCGACAGATCACTATTTCCTGGCGAACAAATCGCTGGGTTGGTTCACCGTCGGCGCGGCGGTGTTCACGTCGAACATCTCCACGATTCACCTCGTCGGCCTGGCGGCAGGCGGCGCCAAGGACGGCATGGTGATCGGCAACTTCGAGTGGATGGCGTGTTTCACCTTGATTCTGCTGGCGCTGCTCTTCGCTCCGTTCTACATCAACTCGGGGGTTCACACGCTGCCGGAGTTCATGGAGCGGCGGTATTGCCCGTCGGCGCGAACGTTCCTGGCGATCATCGGCTTGATTGGGGCGCTGTTGATTCACATCGGCATCAGCCTGTTTGCCGCGGCCAAGGTGTTCGAGAGCTTTCTCGGCATCCCGATGATCACGACCATCATCGTGCTCTCGCTGTTCACGGTCACGTACACGGCCTTGGGCGGGCTGAAGGCGGTGGTGATGACCGAGAGCATCCAGGTGTGCCTGCTGCTCGGCGGGGCCACCCTCGTGACGGTGCTGGGATTGCGCGCGCTGCCGGGCGTCGGTGTCCAGGACGTGGCGGCGTTCAAGGCCGCGGTGGCGCCCGGACAGCTGAACATGCTGCAACCCATCATCAACACCCACGGGCAGCTGAACCAGTTCTCCTGGCTCGGCGTGCTGCTGGGCTATCCGATCCTCGGCATCTGGTACTGGTGTGCCGACCAGACCCACGTGCAGCGCGTGCTGGGCGCGAAGAATCGCAAGGCCGGGCAGAACGGCGCGCTGTTCGCCGGCTTTCTCAAGATCACTCCCGTATTCCTCATGGTGTTTCCCGGCGTGATCGGCTACGTGCTCTGGCAGAAGGGCGCATTTCAACTCCTCAACGTTCCCGGGAGCAGCAACCCCGACTATAACACCATGCTGCCGGCACTCATCAATCATCTGGTCCCGGTCGGACTGAAGGGGTTGCTCGCCGCCTCGATGGCAGCCGCGCTGATGAGTTGCATGGCGGCGGCCTTGAACAGTTGTGCCACGCTGGTTTCCCTGGACATTGTCAAGCGCCTGCGCCCCGCCACTCCTGACGCTTACGTCGTGATGATCGGCCGCTTCACGACAGGCGTCATCATGGTGCTGGCGATGCTCTGGTCGACGCAGGGCGACCAGTTCGGCACCATCTTCGAGGCCATCAACAAGATCCCCATGACCTTCGCGCCGGCGGTGACCACGGTGTTCGTGCTGGGCGTGCTCTGGAAGCGCGGCACTCCGCAGGCGGCGATGACGACGCTCTATGCCGGCTCGATGGTGGGCGTGGTTTACTTCGTGCTCGACCTCCCGAGTGTTGGGAAGGCGATCTTGGGCGCCGGCAGGGCCCACGCCGGGTTTGGCGGACTGGTGACGGATCCCACGCAGGGCCTTGGCATTCCGTTCATGCTGGTCGGCCCATTGATTGCGGTGCTCTGCGTGGTGCTCTACGTCGCCACCAGCCTTCTGACGCCGGCCATGGACGCGAAGGAAGTCGCCCAAGTGTGCTGGGAGCATCCGCTGGCGTTTCTCAAAGGGCGTCTCGCGGGTGCAAGCGACCCGCGCATCGTGTCCATCATCCTGCTGACGGTGGTGGGCGGGTTGTATGTTCTGCTGAGGTAACCTCCCATGAAGCCAAACGAACTCACGGGCAGAGTGGCGCTGGTCACGGGCGCGAGCAGAGGGCTCGGCCGAGCCATGTCGCAGGCGCTGGCGCAAGCGGGCGCAAGGCTGGCGCTCGTCTCCCGCGACGAGAGACTCCTTTCCGAAACCGCCGCGGCCATCCGCGAGGTGGGTTCGGAAGCGGAAGTGCTCGCGGCGGATGTTACGGACGAGGCGCAAGTGCTCGCGCTGGAGAAAGCGGTGGCGGCGCGCTTCGGCCGTGTCGACATCCTCATCAACAACGCCGGCATCAACCTGCGGAAACGCATGACCGACTTCACTCTGGAAGAATGGAACCGCATCCAGACCACGAACGTCACGAGCGCCTTCCTGATGTGCCGCTCGTTCGTGCCGCCGATGAGAGGCCAGGGCTACGGGCGCATTATCAATATGACGTCAATGATGAGCCACATCTCACTGCCGGGCCGTACCGCTTACTCGACGAGCAAAGCGGCGCTGCTCGGCTTCACCAAGGCTCTTGCGCTCGAACTCGCAACCGACGCCATCACCGTGAACGGCATCAGCCCCGGGCCGTGCTCGACGGAAATCAACAAGGCTCTGATGGAGAACGCGGAGCTGACTCAATTCTTCATCTCTCGCATCCCGGCGGGCCGCTGGGGCCAACCCGAGGAGATCGGTCAACTCGCCGTCTACCTGTGCTCGGATGCCGCCGGCTTCATCACGGGCACCGACATCATCATCGACGGCGGCTGGACCGCCCAATAGCGCCTCTTCAGATCTCCAAGCTTGCCATGCTTCAACGTCCTCCGAGATGAAATACAATCCCCTGGGCAAGACCGGCCTGAATGTCTCGCGGCTCAGTTTTGGAGCGTCGGCGCTGGGCGGCCTCTACGGCAAAGTGGATGAGGCGGAGGGCATCCGCGCCGTCCAAACGGCGCTGGAATTGGGCATCAACTACTTCGATGTGGCGCCTGCGTACGGTGGCACCCTGGCGGAAACCGTTCTCGGCAAGGCGCTCAAAGGCGTCCCGCGCGATCGCTATTACCTGTCGACCAAGGCAGGCAAATACACCCAGCCCGGCGGCTATGGCGAGGACACTCTGGACTATTCCCGCGCCCGCATCCGAACCTCGCTGGAGGAGAGTGCGCGCCGCCTGGGCACGGATTACTTCGACCTGATCCATCTGCACGACTTTGAATACCAGCATCGCCGCCACACCGAGCGGGCGCTGAGCGAGGGCGTGCAGACGTTGCTGGAACTGAAGGAGGAGGGTCGCCTCAGGAATGTCAGCTTCGGGATCTACCCGATGGATTTGTGGCACCGCATTTTCAGCACGCTGCCGGCGGATGTCGGCTTGGTCCATAACCACTACACACTGCACGACACCCGCGCCCTCGAACTGGTCCCGCTGGCGAAACAGAAGGGCATCGGCATCATCAACGGCTCGCCCTTTGGCAGCGGGCTCCTGAGCGGGCGCGAAGCCCCGGACTGGCATCCCGCCACTGAGGAAGACCGCCGCGTGTTCCGCTCAGCCGCCAGGTTCTGCGAGTCGCGCGGCGTGCCGATCAGCAGGTTGGCCCTGCAGTTCTCCAGCCAGAATCCGGAGTTTCCCACAACGCTGTTTAGCAGCTCGCGCCCGGAGTCCGTCCAGCGAAACGTCCAATGGCATGAAAAGCCGCTTGATCCCGAGTTGCTCGCCGCCGTGCAACACATCCTCACGCCGGTGATGAACAAACAATGGGACTACGACGCCGGCGTGGACCGGCTGAAGGCGAATTCCCACGCGGCGGCTTCGTCGGTCGCCGCAGCCATTCCGCTGGGTCCTCGCGAGACTCACGACTCCGCGCCTCGCTAATGGCGCGCCGCGCTCGTTAGGCAACCCCCGCCTGTTCTCGTCTTGACGGCGCTGCTCGTCAAGACGGCGCGGGGACCGGATTCGCCCTTCGATCTCTTGCTCGAGTTCGGGTGTTATGGGCTCCTGCGGCAGACCAGCCCGTGCCTCCTGCCAATCACGCCAGGCGGCGCCCAGTTCCTCCCCGCTCCAAGGCCCGCAACCCGGCCCGGTGGACATCGCTGGCGTTGGCGTAACTGCCGGATCGCACCCGACGGTCCACCGCCGCCCGCAGCTCGGGTGTCAGCGAGACGTTCATTGACTTGGCAGCCATGTCGGGGTGAGCGTCGTGCGTGCAGCAAAGAACGTCAAGGTTTGCGCATGACGGCCCTGGGTGGCGGAAGCGCGGGCGGCTCAGGCTGCCCTCGATCGGCTGGCTGGCAGCGATGGGGTCACCCCTTGATGCCACGCGACGTGCCATCGAGACGATCGAGGACTGCGGTGGCGATTGGCGTAGCCGCCGGCGTGAGCCGGCGCTGACTGGCCTGAGGACCGGCGGCTTGCGAACGGGGAAGTCAGCGCGGCGCTGACGGCCGCGGCTACGAGCGGGCTATCGGGCGGCTCGACCGAGCTCGCCGAGGTCCTCGCATCGGGCCCGGTGGCGCTCCCGCCAAAATCGGAAGCAATTTTTGCACAGACCCTTACCGCAGCGGTTGGCCTTGGAGGCGGGCGGGGTCGAGCACGACGTGTTTGATGCGTTCGCGTCGCCAGGTGTACGTGACGTGGACTTTGCCGTCCTGCGCTTGAATGACAGCAGGGTAGGAGTACTCCCGGCCGGGCTCGTTTTCGAGAAGGCCAGCCGACTGCCATTCCCGACCGTCTGGCGACAGCAGGAGGTCGAGGGTGCCGCGTCCGGACGTTCCATAGTTGCAGACGAGGAGGGCGCGTCCGTCGTTGAGCACGACGCCATCGAGGGCGCTGTTCGGGTTGGGCAGGGTT
The DNA here is from genome assembly GCA_029556615.1 of Verrucomicrobiota bacterium. Classification (GTDB taxonomy): domain Bacteria; phylum Verrucomicrobiota; class Verrucomicrobiia; order Limisphaerales; family J093; genus JAKQDD01. The sequence goes on from JAKQDD010000205.1 coordinate 10,980, forward strand.
GTCCGGGTGAGGGCGCTCCAGGAGCCGTTGCGGTTGGTGGTCCAGGATTCCATGATCTTGCCTTGTTTGGATCGGCAGAGGATCTGGAACCGCCAATCGCTGTATTGGAGAATGGTGGGCTGAATGGCGGCCATGGTGTAGGCAGCGTTGAGGTCGGGGCCCCGGGACCAGGCGCCGAAGGGATTCTTCGTCCATTCCATGTGGACCCGCCAGCCTTTGTCTTCGAGGCTGGCTCCGCAGAGGAGCGTGGTGTCGTCGAGCTCGATGGGCTTGTTGCGGACGGGGCCAGTGAAGCCCGTGGGCAGGCGGGCCGAGCGGACCCAACTGCGGCCGTGGTCGGGCGAGGTTCGGACCATGCCCCACCAGGACGCCGGGCTGGGGCCGACCTTGTAGAAGAGAAGCAAATCACCATTTCGCCGGGAGAAGAGGACTGGATTCCAGCAGGGGTAACGTTGTCCGCGGCGGGTGTCGACGCCGTTGGCGACTTCCTGGGCCGGGAGCCAGGCGCTGCCGTCATGGCGGGCCAGCCAGATGCCGACGTCGGCGGCCCCCTCCTCGCTCCCGCCGAACCAGGCGGCGACGAGGCCGTCGGGGGTTTCGACGATCGTCGAGGCGTGGCTGCTGGGGTAGGAGGGTTGTGCGGCGATGAACCCCGCTTGAACGATGGCGGGGTTGGCTGCGGTCGGGGGCTGAGCCATAGCGGGGAGCAGCGCCATGGAGAACAAGCCCGTCAGCCGGGCCCACGAGAGTTGTCGATCGACTTTCATGCCATCCAGAAAGAAACGCTTGAATGCGAATCGATTGATACTGAAAGGGCTCCGTGGCAGCAACAAGTATTTCGGGGTGACCCGACGGGGGCCAAGGGGCAAGAGCACACCACCTCTCAGCCTGCCGACGCTTACCGCTTACCGCCGACCGACGCACCGATCCCCGTGCCGCCCTCACCGAGGGCGGGTACAGGATGTCCTTGCGGACTGCAATCTGCGCTCCGTCCTGAATCGGCGAGGGATTATCCCCGCGCAGATTCGGGGCGGATCGCCGATCGGGGGAGGGTGCACAGCCGGCTTCGCGGGAGGCCAGTCTGCAGCCGCGGGCGCTGACCGCGGCGGGTGAGGGGGAGATGAAAAGCGGCAGGGGGCAGCCGCACTCCAAAAACTGGCGTCCGGGCCGACCGCCCTTCGTCCCGCGCGATAGCGTCGTGGACTGCGGTGCCTGGCCCCAAGCGGCACCGCTTTCCAGAAACCTGCGGGTTAGCGAATGACAATCCCAGAATCACTGGGGTTTTGGCAAAGAACGCCTCGCGGAAGATGGGTTAGCCGCGCTCGACGCGCTCGACGGCGAATTCGAGCTCCTCGACGATGTGGGTATCGCTGGCCCCATTGAGCTCGGGAGCTTTCCAGCGGCAGGGCCATGCCTCCAAGAAGGTGTAAACCCGGCCGGTGCCCTGGCGGCCAGCGCGAATGGTCACGCTGATGGACTTGCGAATGTCCTTGCCTTTGGCGACCTCCCGGAACCACGCGTGGAGTCCGGGATCGGACGAACTGTCCAGCGCCAGCTTCAACGTGCGGGCGTCGACCACGGGCAGGCCGTCAGCGGCGATTTCCATGGTGGCACCGGACTCGGACACGGCGAGCGCGCCCATCGCCGGTTGTCCGTCGATCTCGACTCGGAATGCCTTACGGGGCAGAAGGCCGGGACCTGGCCTCACACGGGGCGATGCGATGCGCTCGTACCCCGCAAGCGCCAAGGTGAAAGATTCGACGGCCAACTCGCCGTTTTCGTCGGGAATGGGACCGGCCTGAAAGGCCGCGGGGTAGGCTTCGTACAAGTTCAGCCTCAACACCTCGTTGCCCTCCCGATCGAGGTAGATGATGGACCCGGACTTGCGCTCGACCTTCCCGTCCAACGCGGCGTCGAACCAATCGTGAAGCCGCCGGTCGCTGACCTGACCTCGCTTGAGGGTGATGTTGGCGTACTTCACCTTTCCGGGGCGCTTGCGGACGATCGAGTCGCCTGGGTAGAGCTCGCCGATGACCTCGACCTCTGCTCCGCCGCCCGTGGCTTCGGCGAAGCGCCCGGCCTCCGTGCCGTCGAGAACCAGCGCGACGGACGGGGCCTTCATTGGCTGGGCGTGCGACTCGATTGCCAGCATGAGGCCGAGGAACAGCGCCCACGACACCCCCCACCGTCCGATGCATCGGGCCGTTGCCGAAGACCGTCCAGTCCGGATCGGCCTTTCGCGAAGCGCCGCACTGTGGGGCTGATGCGCCAACCCTGCCTGCCGGGTGATGAAGGGGACAGCGGGGAGAGGGGAGTGGCAGGCCAAGGCTTCTGAGCGAGGGCAATCCAGGATCGATGCTGAGCGGGACAGCACGCACTCATTATTCATATCGCTTCAATTTATCATTTGAATACCTACTGTCAAACCGTTCGTCTCCGTGCCTCGCTGTGGGAGAACAGCTAGCGAGGCGCCGCCTCAGACCCAGTCGAGTCCCCAGGCACATGAAGACCCTGCTGTGCTTGCACACCCTCTGTCCCGCGCCTCGCTAATGTAGAGTCCTCGAAGGCATGGGGGCAGGCCTGGAACAGCAGGGGCCAAACTTGACCTGTTGACTCCATATTCCACAAGTCGAGGACTCCACGCCTTTTCCCAGACTGCGCTGGAAACATGGGGTTCGCCTGCGGCGAACAGCAGTTCGCGAACGCCGACTCCCGCATCGAGTCCGCGCGCCGGTCCTTCCCTCCCCCTGCGACCCCGGAGCGGGGGGAGTGCCGCAAACAAGGTGACAGACTCATTGTCTCCACACGGCACGCTGTCCAATCCGCATCTTCGCTTGGTGCTGTGTCTCGAACGTCCGCCAGCGGCTGCGCCTGGCGAGGCGCCGCCTCAGACCTAACGAAGTCTGCGAT
>JAKQDD010000206.1 GCA_029556615.1 Verrucomicrobiota bacterium
TGTCTTCCGTGGAGGGGGTTGGGTGGATTCTGGAGGCCTTAGGCGCGGTATTTCGAGGTTGATTTCCATGGCGCGCACCCGTCCGGGCAGGCAATGCCCGGAATTCCTTGCCGCGCCTCGCTTAGGCGATGATTTGGGGCGGCTGCGCCGGGCTTGACTTTTTCATGCCTCGATGCGTGTAATTCGCGTGAACCTCAATTCGAGCCTGGCATTGGGAATTCCATGAACCTGAAGCGCATCATCTCCTTGGCGGTTGTTATGGCCGCCTTGGGCGCGGGACACAGCCATGCTGCTGTGGGTTACGTCAACCTCACGTTCGTCGAAGGGGAGAACCTGTTCGGCAATCCGCTCGACAACGAGGCGGGCAACCTTCTGAGCGCTCTCGTCCCCAGCCCGCCAGTGGGCACTGTGGTTTCGCTCTGGGACTCGGCGACGACTTCTTACGGGCTCAGCTCGACCTTTGACGCGGTTAGCGGGTGGGATGTTGATTTCGCGCTGCCGCCAGGCACCGGGGCGCTGCTGGTCACGCCCATCAAAGCAGGGTCGTGGGTCAACACGTTCGTAGGCCAGGTTCTGAATGGGGATGGATCGGTCTGGGGAGGGGCGGAGCCCCTGGTGCCGCCGCCGCCGTTTTCGGGGCCCAGCGGTGTTTACCTGCTCTCGAGCATTGTGCCCAGGACCCTTGGGGGCACGGGTGACGATAGCGCGTATCTTTGGGTGGTCGGGCGGCAACCGGAGGAGGGCGAAGGCTTCACGGACCTGAATGCAGGCACTCAGACTTACAACACCACGACGTTCTTGGGCGGCGTTTGGGACAATGGCACTCCGTCGATGGGCGTCGCCGGAGCGGCGTTCTTCACCCTGCAGGGGGTGCCGGAGCCCGGCGCGTCGGGACTCGCTGCAGGGTTGGCGTTGGCGGGCTTTGCCGTGTATCGGCGGCTACAGTCCTCGACTCGTGGAAGTCGATGCGATTAGGTCAAGTTTGGGTCTCTGTTGTTGCAGGCCTCCCCTTCCTCCGTCGAGGACTCTCCATTAGCGAGGCGCGGAAGAGAGGGTCCGGAAAGGCAGGAAGGCTTCATGGGATCGCGAACTTCGTTAGGTCTGAGGCGCGCCTCGCTAGTGTGGTGTCTCACCAATGGCTGGTGCTTCGTTGCGCCGAAAACGGCCTGGGGCGCGAAGCGAGGAAGGAGCATTCCCGCAGCGGGCTGTGACTGACGAGCGACAAAGCCCCAGGCCGTTTTCGGCGCAAGCCTCCGGGCCGCAGTCCTTTTCGGCTTTCACTTCGTTGCTCGCTCCTTACGAACCGCTTACTTCTTCTGCAGCCGCGAGCGGCGACCGCAGCGGGTGCAAGGGTGCGCCCCGCGGACAGCGTCTGTAGCCGCCCTCGGCGAGGGCGGCTACAGGATGACGTTGCGGACAGCTACTGGATTTCGAGCCGGTAGAACCGGGTGGCCGGCAGGGATGGTGTGCTGTCGTCGATGAGCGTCATCGGGGTGCCGTCGGCGGGCATCCAGGCGCCGAGGGGGATCCAGGCATTGTCGCTCAGGGAGTTCATGTAGGCCATCCGGTAGCTGTGGTCGGCCATGGTCTCGAAGGTGAACGTGGGCACGCCGTTCGGCAAGGTGATGACGGGTGAGAGCGGCGGCGCGGCGGGTCCGACCCGGTCGACCACCACATCATCGACGTAGAGGACGTGGCCGGGGACTCTCGTGCCCAGGCCGGCGATGATTTGAATCGCGACGGCGCCGGCCGGGGCGGTCACGCGAACGGCGGTGAGTTTCGTGCCGTTGTCCCAGGTGCGGTAGTTGAGGGTCTGCTCCCAGACTCCGGGCAGCGGGGTGTACATCCAATTGTTGCCCAAGCCATCGTACCCCCACCATTCGACGCTCTCGAGATTGCCATCGGCATTGACGCCCAGGAAGTCGAAGCCTGACTGGCCTTCGTTGCCAGTGTTCGGCGTCTTGAGTTTCCAGTAGATGTTGTAAGTGCTGCCCGGGACGACGGTGATGAACTGCCGCAGGTAGCCCTGGTAGTAATCGATGCCGGTCTTGGCCTCCCAGTAGCCGGCGTAGTTACCGGACGCGGTTTCCTGGGCGGTGACACCGGTTTCGACCGTGGCGTTGTTGTCAGGGGTCCAGAACGACAGCGTTCCCGTCTCGAAGCCGCCGTTGCGGCTGTAGGTGTAATCGGCCTCGGTCTTGGGGGCGAGGACCACGTCCTTGGTGACGACGCCGTCGGCGGCGGCGCTGGTGTCGATGGTTTCCGTATGATCGGCGTAGCCGAGTGCATCGGCGTAGAAGGTTGCGCCGGGGCCGGGAACGACGCTGAGGACGGTGTACTTGCCGGATGCATCGCTGACCGCGGCCGGGCCGGCATCGCCGACTTGGACGACGGCATTCGGGATGGGGGCGCCGGTCGCGGTTCTGACGGTACCTGCGACGGCGGTGATCAAGCGCAGCGTGAAGTTCTTGTCGGTCACGGGCGTGTCGCCGACCGCGACGTTGATCGGGGTGGCGGCAGCATGACTGGCCTTCGAGGCATCCATGACGTAGGTGAGATTGCCTTCGACGGTCATGACGTACGTACCATCGGGCGCGGTGGTGGCGGTCAGGATGCCCGGCACGCCGGTGGCGGTGACGGTAGCGCCGGCCACGGGGGTGGTGCCGTCGGTCAGGGTGACCTTGCCGCTGATGGTGGTGTAGACGGGCAACACGATGCCGTACTTGGCAGCCAGGGTCTGCTGCAGGCCTTCGCGTTCGGCGTCGGTGAGGGCGGTCTTGTAGAGGAAGACATCACCGATGTTGCCGCTGAAGGCGGTCCAGCCATCGGGATCGTTGCGTCCGAGATTGATGTAGTGTCGGTAGCCATCGGCACCCGGCGCGAGGCTGGTGAGCGCCGAGCCAGCGCCGGTCATGATCAATCCGGCGTTGGCCCAGACGTTGTAGGTGCCGTCCGGTTGGACCACCATGCTGAGAATGGTGGGCTCGAGACTCGGGATGAGGGTGGTGCTGGTGGCGCCGGTGCCGTTGACGCGGGCGAAGACGGCGCCGGTATCGTTGCGGATGCCGAGCGTGAGGCGATCGTAGAAGACATCCACGATGGAGTTCCAGGCATCGGCGGGGCCGGTGGCGTAGGGTGCGGCGACGACGACGATGCTGGCGCCGTTACAGGGGATGGGCGCGAGGTATTCGCCGCCCGCCCCGGTGCCGCCGGGGTAGCGGTAGCCGTCAGCCGTTTCGCGGACGTTGCTCTCCCAGATACTGGTGCCGATGGATCCTCCGACGCCCACCACGCTGGTGGGTGTGCCGAACATGGTGAGGGCCTTGCCGCCGGGCACGTAAGTGGGCCACGGGCCCGTGGTCGAGCCATCGCCCGGGAGCGCGTTCGCGACGACCGAGAAGATGATCTGGTCCGTCCTGGGCACGGGCATGTCCAGGGCGCGGAACGTCGCCGAGATCGTATGGGGCGCGATGACGAACGAGAACGTGTAGCTGTAGATTTCGCCCTGTGAGACGCCGTCGACCAGGACATCGGCGACGGCGTAGCCGGTCTCGGGGATGATGGCGAAGGTCTGACTGGCGCCGGCGGGGACGCTGACCTCGCCGATGGGGTTGAGGGTGCCGTTGGGGCCGGACGAGGCGGTGATGGTTTGTGGCGGCATGGCCACGAAGGTCGCGGCGATGGTATGGTTGGCGGAGACGTTCGCGAACGTGTAGCTGGTGACGGCTCCGACCGACACGCCGTCCACGAGGACGCTGTTCACCACGTAGCCGGAGTTGGCGGTGATGGCATAGGTTTGGTCGTAGCCCTGGACCACTGCCGTCGTGCCGGAAGGGCTGATCGAACCGTTGGAGTCCGCCGAGGCCGTGAGGCTGTAGCTCAGGGTGGCGTTGGTGATGAACTTGGCGATCAGGCTGTTCTCGAGCGCGGTGCGCTTGGCGGGATCGAGGGCCACCTTGTAGAGGTAGACATCACCGATGCTGCCATTGAACGTGGACCAGCCGTCCGGGTCGTTGCGGCCGATGTTGATGTCCTGCGCATACGTGAAGCCTCCGGTGCCGCCGGCGATGATCTCGGTGTAGTCGCCGACCGGGGCGGTCAGGCGGCTTTCCACGCCGTTGACGTAGACCGCGATGGTGGCATCCGGCTGGACGACGGCGCTGACGATCGCCGTTTGTCCATCGTTGAGAGTGGGGCCGTCGTACCAATTGTCATTGATGACCACCTGCACGCGGCCGTCGGTGTTCCGCACATTGAGCATGAACGAGTTGTAGAAGCAGTTGACGATCGAACTCCACCACGAGTTGTCGAAGCGCTTGGGTTTCACCGCGGCGACGACGGAGACGCCATTACAAGGGATCGAGACGCCGTGAGCTGTCGTGAAGCGCCAGCCGTCGCCGGTGGCGTAGGCGTTTTGCTCCCACTGGACTCCGCCGTAGCTGTGCACGCCGGGATTGCCCATCCGCACCAGGGAGTCGCCCGCCGGGAATGCCGTCGGCCAGGCTGAGCCGGGGCTGATCGCTGAGCTGCGGACGGAGAAGATCAGGTCGGGATCATAATCCGGGTCCGGGGCGAGCACGATGTTGGCTGCCGCGGTGGGGTTGGCGGAGACCGGTTGCGTGACGCTGCCCTTCACGGCGACGGCGCTGGCGCTGAGGGTGTAGGTCGCCGCGGTACCGGGCACCGTGATCGAGTAATACCCGCCGCTGGCGGTGGTGGCCGCGCCCGAGGTCCAGGCGGGGGAGGCGGCGATCACGGACGCGTCATCCACGCCGTTGCCGCCGGCGTCGACCACCCGCCCGGTCAGCGTCCAAGCCTCCATTTCCTCGACCGCGAGATCGTCCACGTAGTACGGGAGCTGGATGCCCATCGAGTGGAATCCGACGTAACCGAACTGGAATTGGTCCGGGGGAAGTTGGATGATGGGGCCCTTGAGTTGAATCCAGCCGGGTGCGCTGATTTGGGTGTAGCCGAGGTCCACGCCGCCGGCGCCGATGTTGTGGCGGAAGGCCCAGCCGAGCTTATTGGCGCTGCTGGCTCCGGGCACGTTCACCCAAGCGGAGTACTGATAGAACTTCGAGCTGTCACCCGGAATATCAAGTTGCCGGCCGCCATTCCACGCGTCGCCCGTCTGGTCGGCGTTGAACTTCCAGCTATTGACCCCGGTGTGCGCGGTGGTGGTGTCGAGTTGGCTGGTTCCGGCCCAGGTATTCATGGACCAGGCGGCGCCGCCCTCCTCGAATCCGGGGTCGACGAGCACGTTGGCGGCGGAGGCGTGGTTCAGGCTCATGCCGAGGACCAGGAGCAGCCCGAGGACCCAAGCCATGACCATTGGCATGGGGAGCCGGCCATGGGGAATCGGGGCGGAGCCCTGGCGGTTCGGGCGTGAACGCATGCGGTCCGATGTGGGCTGCTGGGGGGATGGAGTTTTCATCGTGTGGCGTGTGGCGTGGATTGCCAGGCGGCACGGTACTGGAGAACGGCCAGCGTTGCAAGGACTCTGAGCGAGCCTCTGCAACTCAGACACTGGGGGGAGGGCGAGCGTGAGCGCGGGGCGGGCGGTGGGACGGTGGGGGGTGCCTTGGGGGTAGGAGCGCGAGGACGCGGTGGCGGACCGGGGCAAAGGGGGACGCGTTGTCGCGAGAGAGCGGGAAGGGCATCCAGCAGCGAAGGATTCCCCACTCGGTCCCCTGACGCAGACCGATGGCTAGAGCTGAGCCTCGCGGGTCGGAGCGAGGGAGGGCTCAGGACTCCCTGGAGC
>JAKQDD010000207.1 GCA_029556615.1 Verrucomicrobiota bacterium
TGTCTTCCGTGGAGGGGGTTGGGTGGATTCTGGAGGCCTTAGGCGCGGTATTTCGAGGTTGATTTCCATGGCGCGCACCCGTCCGGGCAGGCAATGCCCGGAATTCCTTGCCGCGCCTCGCTTAGGCGATGATTTGGGGCGCTGCGAAACGTTTTGACGGTGGGGAGCCCTTCCCGTAGGTTGCGAGACCGTTTCATTGCCATGTTAGGGATCATCATTAAGAAGGTCATCGGCTCGAAGAACGACCGCGAGGTTCGACGGTTGCGCCGGGCGCTGGTGCCGCAAGTGCATGCGTTCGAGAAATCCCTCGAGGGACTGTCGGACGACGCGTTGCGGCAGAAGACCGCCGATTGGAAGGCCCGTGTGAGCGCGATCACCGACCCGGCTGAGGTCGAGGCCGCACTGGATGAGATTCTGCCCGAGGCGTTTGCCGTGGTGAAGGCCGCCTGTCGCCGGCTCCTGGGCAAGGAGATCACCGTGCGCGGCCTGCCGGTGAAGTGGGACATGGTGCCCTTTGATGTGCAATTGCTCGGCGCCTGGGGGTTGCACAAGGGGCGAATCGCCGAGATGGCGACCGGCGAAGGCAAGACCCTGGTGGCGACCATGCCGGTCTATTTGAACGCGCTGGCCGGACGCGGGGTGCATGTGGTCACCGTGAACGACTACCTCGCCGCGCGCGACAGCGAGTGGATGGGCGCCGTCTACCAGTTCCTGGGACTGACGGTCGGCTGCATCCTGCATGACCAACCGCCCGCCGTCCGCCGCCAGCAGTACCAGTGCGACATCACGTACGGTACCAATGCCGAGTTCGGGTTCGACTATCTGCGGGACAACGGCATCTACATCACCCTCGAGGAGCAGGTGCAGCGGGGCCACCACTACGCCATCGTCGACGAGGTGGACTCGATCCTGATCGACGAGGCCCGGACCCCGCTGATCATCAGCGGTCCGGCGGTTGTCAACGCCGGCAATGAAATGTACCTGCAGTACCGTCCGCAGGTCGAATCGCTCGTCCACGCCCAGGAGAAGCTCTGTCATCGGTTTCTCACCGAGGCGGGTGCGCTCATCACGAAGCTCCATCCCGAGGACGGCTCGAACCCGGTCGATGCCGCCAACCTCCAGCGGGAGATCGGGCTTCTGCTGTATCGCGTCAAGATGGGCAATCCCCGTTCGCCCGACCTCCACAAGCTGCTCGAGAACCCCGAGAACGCCCAGATGATGAACGCGGCGGAGCTCGAGTTGCACGCGGACCAATCCAAGAAGACCCTTTACGCCGAGAAAGAGCAGCTCTTTTTCGCCACCGACGAGAAGGGCCATGAAGCGGATCTGACGGAGAAGGGCCGGGCTTTCCTCAGCCCGCAGGACCCGGAAGCGTTCATGCTGCCCGACCTGATCACGGCGTTCCACGAGATCGACTCGGGGCCGGAGACCGATGTCCGCAAGCGGATGGAGGCCAAGGCGAAGGTGCAGGCGGACTTCGAGAAGCGGGCACAGCGGATCCACGCGATTTCCCAGCTCCTGAAGGCCTTCTGCCTGTACCAGCGGGACGTGCAGTACGTCATCCAGGACAACCGGGTGGTCATCGTGGATGAGAACACCGGGCGGCTCATGACCGGCCGGCGGTGGAGCGACGGCCTGCACCAGGCCGTCGAGGCGAAGGAAGGCGTCCGCATCGAGGAGGAAACCCAGACCCTCGCCACCATCACGATCCAGAACTACTTCCGCATGTACCGCAAGCTGGCGGGCATGACCGGAACCGCGGAGACGGAAGCGGCGGAATTCTGGGACATCTACAAGCTGGGGGTGCTGGTGATTCCGACGAACGCGCCCTGTGTCCGGACGGACGCGCACGACACGGTCTACAAGACGAAGCGGGAGAAGTACAACGCGGCGGTCCAGGAAATCCAGGAGATCCACGCCCGGGGACGGCCCATCCTGGTCGGCACCATCTCGGTCGAGGTCAGCGAGCACATCTCCCGGATGCTCAAGAAGGTCGGGATTGTGCATTCGGTGCTCAACGCCAAGTACCACCAACAGGAGGCGGAAATCGTCTCGAGAGCGGGCCAGCGCGGGTCGGTGACGATCGCCACCAACATGGCGGGCCGCGGCACCGACATCAAACTCGGGCCGGGCGTGGCCGAGTTGGGCGGGCTGCACGTCATGGGCACCGAGCGCCACGAGGCGCGGCGGATTGACCGCCAGCTCCGCGGCCGCTGCGCCCGCCAGGGGGATCCCGGGTCGTCGCACTTCTTCATCTCGCTCGAGGACGACCTGATGCGGCTGTTCGGATCCGACCGGATCGTGAAGGTGATGGAGCGGGTGGGGCTCGAGGAAGGACAGCCGCTCGAGCACCCGTTCCTGAACCGTTCGATCGAGCAGGCCCAGAAGCGGGTCGAGCAGCACAACTTCCAGATCCGGAAGCGCACGCTCGAGTACGACGACGTGATGAACAAGCAGCGCGAGGTCGTCTATGGCTTCCGCAACGAGATCATTCACGCCGACGATGTCCGCGACCGCCTCATGGACATCATGGAGGAGGTCGTCATCGACAAGGTCAAGCAGTCGACCTCCGCCGATGCCGATCCCCGCGAGTGGGACCGGCGGGCGTTGTCCGACTGGGTGCATTTGAACTTCCCCCTCGCGATGCCGGAGGAGGAGATCATCCGGATTGCCGAGAAAGGCCAGGATCTCCCCGTGGCCGGTTCGCTCTTCGACGGCCTCAACGCGGCCCAGTACGCGGTCGCCCAGCACATCTGCCAGGCGGTGCGCGAACTTTACGACCTCAAGGTCAGCCTCGAGAATCCCCAGAGCCTCAAATCCGTCGAGCGCTACACGATCCTGGGCGCCATCGACAAGCTCTGGCAGGAGCACCTCTACCACATCGACAGCCTCCGCAACAGCATCGGCCTCCGGGCCTACGGCCAGCGCGACCCGCTCATCGAGTACAAGGTCGAGGCCTTCAAGCTGTTCGACGAGCTGATGGTCAACATCAAGAGCGAGATCTGCCGGAACATCTTCCTGAGCGCCTCGAGCATGGCCGCCTTCGAGCAGTTCTTCCAAAGCCTGCGCGGGCGCGCCATGCACGCCCAGGCGAGCGCCTTCAGCGGCGGCGGCCCTGCCGACGCCCCCGGGCCCGACGGCAAACGGGCCAGCGACGTGGTCACCGAGGCCACCACCGAGCTGGCCAAGGCCCAACCTGTCCGCAGCGTCCCCAAGGTCGGACGCAACGATCCGTGCCCCTGCAAGAGCGGGAAGAAATACAAGCAGTGCTGCGGCCGCTAGCGGGCATGTTTCATGGCTTTGGCGGAAAGCCGCGAAGCGAACAACTCGAGTTTCATCCTATGCCGCTGGCTGACAACCTCGCCACGGTGCGCGAGCGCATCGCTCGCGCCTGCGAGCGCGCCGGCCGCGATCCGGCGTCGGTCGAGCTCCTGGCCGTCACCAAGGGGCAGCCCCCGGAAGTCGTCCGCGCCGCCGCCGACCTCGGCCTGACCCTGTTTGGCGAGAACAAGGTCCAGGAGGCCCGGGCCAAGATCCCCCTCTGCCCAGGGCGGCTCCGATGGCATCTGATCGGCCACCTGCAGACCAACAAGGTGCGGGATGCCGTCCATTGCTTCGCGTGGATCCACAGCGTGGACAGCCTTCGGCTGGCGGAGGAGATCGACCGCCAAGCCAACCGCCAGGCCCGCCATCTCCCCGTCCTGCTCGAGGTCAACGTCGCCGGCGAGGCCAACAAGTTCGGCTACGCGCCGGACCGGCTCCTGGCCGAGCTCGAAGCCCTCAACCAGTGCCGCCGGCTCGAAATCCATGGGCTGATGACCCTCGCGCCCTGGACCCCCACGCCGGAGCGCGTGCGGCCGGTGTTCCGCCGGCTGGCGGACTTGAAGGCCCGCTGCGAAGAGCGGCTGGGGGCGCCCCTGGCCCACCTGAGCATGGGCATGAGCGGCGATTTCGAGGTCGCCATCGAGGAGGGCGCCACCCTGGTGCGGATCGGGACCGCCCTGTTTGGCGAGCGACCCGTGTGAGCCGCCGACCCCTAGCGAGGCGCGCCTCAGACCGATGCAACCTGCAGTCCAAAGGAACCGTGGGGGGCAGCGGGGCACCCTGCCTCCGCGCCTCGCTCATCGAGAGTCCTCGACGGAGGAAGGGGAGGCCTGGAACCGCAGAGACCCCAACTTGACCTCATCGCACCGATTGTCACAACTCGAGGACTCTCGCCATGGACATGAATCCGGCCATCAATCGCGCCTGGCACGCCGTGCGGGATCATTCCCGCGCGCACGAGGCGTTCACCTACGTCTACCCGGTCATCTCCCGCCGGTCGGGAGGACTCTCGCTCGGGGTCAACCTCAATCCCAACAAGCGCTGCAACTTCGACTGTGTCTATTGCGAGGTCGACCGCCGGACTCCGGGGAAACGTGGTGCGGTCGATCCGGCCCGGCTGGGCGAGGAACTCACGCTCCTGGTGCGCTCGGTGCGGGAGGGCGCTCTCGCCAACACCACGAAGTTCCGCGAGGCGGGCGAGACCGCGCGCGTGATCCGGGACATCGCGTTCAGCGGCGACGGCGAGCCGACCATGGTCCCCAACTTCGCCGCATGCGTCGAGGTCGTGGTGGCGGTGAAGCAACAGGAAGGCCTGACCGAGGCGAAACTCGTGCTAATCACCAACGCCACAGGCCTGGACCGACCGGACGTGCAGCGGGGCATCGAGTGGATGGCCCAGCACCGGGGCGAGGTCTGGGGCAAGCTCGACGCCGGCACCGAGGATTACTACCGCCGGGTCAACCGGTCGCGCGTCCCGTTGGATCGGATCCTCGAGAACCTGCTGCTGACGGCCCGGGTGCGGCCGATCATCATTCAGAGTCTTTTCTTCCGGATGGCGGGCTCAGGCATGCCGCCTGCCGAGGTCGAAGCCTACTGCGACCGGCTCGAAGGCCTGATGGCTGGCGGCGGGCAGATCCGGGAGGTCCACGCCTACACCGTCGCCCGGCCGACGCCCGAGCCCTGGGCCACCGCGCTGACCGCGGACGAACTCGAGGCCCTGGCCGCCAGGATCCGCGTCCGGACAGGGCTTGCCGTGCGGACGTTTGCTTGAACGGGATCCCAGAGGCCGAGGCGAAAAGGAGAGGGGGCCTGCTCTGAGCCCCGTCGAGGGGCAACTGTGAATCTGTCCCCCTATTCTCACTGTCCAGCCCGTTCAGCCTGTTCATCCTGTCGGGCCGCGCCCAAATCCGCGAGCGGGCGGGCCACCCCGGAACCGACACCCCACGCGCCTTCAAGGCGGAAAGCCACCAGGAGCCGATGGCGAATGTTCGCGCCGCACGCGTTAGGCGAGGATCCGGGGCCGCGGCTCCGGGCTTGCCGGCGGCGTGGATTCGTGCGACATGGGGGGCATGGCTCCCGACGTGATGCAGGGGCCCGCCGGATGGCGGCGCGTCCTGGTCTCGGCCGTGCCGGTTTCATCGACCGGGACGGCGGGGCGTTGGCTTCTGGGCTGGATCGAGACGACGCATCGGCTGATCGCCTTTGCGTTGATCACGCTGGGGGTCATGGTCAACAAGTCCCGGGACGCGCTGCCGGTGGTCCGGCCGCTCATCCTCGCCCAGATTGCCCGATGCGGCGTTCGGCTTCTGCCGATGGTGAGTTTCGTTGCGTTCGCCCTGGGTTTTGTGGTGATCGGGCAGACGGTGGCGCTGTTGAGCCAGGTGGGGGCCACGCAGTGGGTGGGGACGGTCATGGTGACCGCCGTGATCCGGGAACTGGGGCCGCTGACTGTGGCGGTGGTGGTGCTGATGCGGGTGGGGACGGCGACGCTGATCGAGCTGGGGACCACCCGTGCGCTGGGCGAGGTCGAGGCGCTCGAGGCGCTGGGCATCGACCCGATCCACTATTTGGTGGTGCCCCGCGTGATCGGGCTGAGCCTGGCGGTCCTGGCCCTGACGTCGTATCTGATCGTGGGGGCGGTGTTCAGCGGCTACCTGTTTGCGTTTCTCCAGGACGTGCCGCTGACGCCGGCGGAGTATTTGCGTCAGCTGGTGCTGGCCATGTCGGGTGCCGACTTTGTTCTCGTGGTGCTCAAGTCGGCCGGGTTCGGGCTGATCATTGCCGTCGTCACCAGCTTCCAGGGTCTGAGCCGGCCTCTTCACCTGTCGCAGGTGTCGCAGGTGACCACCCGGGCGCTGGTGGCCAGTTCGGTTGCGATTGTGCTGCTGGATGCGGGTTTCATCGTGATCTACTTGTTCCTGTGAAACCGACGTCGCGCGATCCGCCGGTCGATGCCCAGCCGTTGCCGGGGCCTGGTGGAGGTTGTGTGTCGGCCCTGCGAGGCGCCTGGATCCCCTCGAGGGAGGACCCGGAGCTCGCCATGCTGGAGGAGGTTGACTGGTCCGTGGCGCCGGGTGATTTCTGGGTGGTGGCGGGCCAACCCGGGTCGGGCAAGAGCCACTTGCTCGAAGCGGCCGCCGGTCTTCTGCCGCTGATGAGGGGCGAGTGCTGGCTGTTCGGGGCGCCGTGGCTCGGGATGTCGGCGGCGGCCCGACGCCAGGTGCGGCGCCGCGTCGGGTTCATCTTCACCGACGGGGGCAGGCTCTTCGGGCATCTGACCGTGTTGCAGAACGTGGCGCTGGCCTTGTGCTACCACGAAGCGTGTGCCTTCGAGCGGGTGCGGGAACGCGTCGAGTCCGTCCTCGACCGGACCGGGGTGACCGCGTGGGCGGACCGCTATCCGCAGCGGCTAAGCCGGTCCATGCGGCAGCGCGTGGCCCTGGCGCGGGCGCTGGCCCTGGGACCAGACGTGCTGTTTCTGGACAATCCCCTCAGCGGTCTCGACGCGGGTCAGAGCCGGTGGTGGCTCGAATTCCTGCCGGGCTGGCTCTCGGGGAGATCGGCGGTGGACGGTTCATCCATGACGCTGGTGGTTGCGACGGATGATCTTCGGCCCTGGCTGACCGTGGCCCGCCAGTTCGGAGTGATCCGCGGCCGGCGCTGGGCGGCGCTGGGGGGCGTCGACGCGATCCGGGGCAGCCGGGATCCGCTGGTGCGGGATCTGCTCGCCGAGGGAGGGGGCGGTTGATCTGGCTTTTGGCGGCGGGCTGTGAATAGACTCGGACACGGTGCAGGACCTGACACCTCAACTCCGGACGCGACTCGACCGGGTGGAACGGGCGGTGGGGGTGTTTGTTCTGCTGGCAGCCTTGGTGCTGGTGGCGGGGTTCGCGTTCTATCTCTACCATACGGCCTTGCGGAAAGGCTGGTTCAAGACCCAGGTCCATTACTGCACCTCGCTGGACAGCGCGGCAGGGTTGAAGCTCGGGGATCCGGTAAAGCTCATGGGGTTTGACGTCGGCGAGATCACCCGCATCGACACGCTGCCGCCGGACGATCTGTTCAGCGTCTACGTCGAGTTCAAGATCCGCTCCCCCTATTTCGGCTATCTCTGGACGCGGGGGACGCGCGTCCGGGTGAGCCCGGCGGATTTTCTGGGCAATCGATTCGTGGAAGTGACCAAGGGGACCAACTACATGCCGATCCACCTGGTCTGGCCCGTCCGGGAGATGCCGCCCCGGGAGGCGGCGGCATTGCCGAACCTGTCTCAGGTCGTCTTTTTGGACGCTGTCGAGGCTCCGGGAGGCGGCGGCCGGCTGACGGTGCCGATGCAGCCGCTCGAGACGAATGTGCTTGACCAGCTGGCGGCGGCCGGCGTCCCGATGGTTCGAGTGGCGGATCGCCAGGTGTCAACCAAGCACATCACCGCCGTTTGGAACCAGGCCACGGACCACTACGATCCCTACACGCCGCGCACGAAACCCTACTGGTTGCCGCCCGAGGAATCGCCGGCGCTGACCGAACGGCTGGACAACCTGGTCCGCCAGGCGGAGGAAGCGCTCCCGGGGATCCTGGCCTACACCAACCAGTTGGCGGCGGTGCTCGGCCAGGCCGCGCAGGTGTCGACCAACGTCGACGGCCTGCTGCTGCAGGCGCGATCGCTCGTCACCAACCTGACGGAGATTTCGGGAGCGCTGGCAGCGGGTGACGGCGCTCTTGGGCGCTGGCTGATGCCCGAGGACTTGTATGCCCAGACGCTGACCATCCTGACCAATGCCAACGGCGCGCTGACCCACGCGACGAGCACGTTCACGAATGCCGGCAGCCTGCTGGCTGCGGCCAACACCAACCTCGTCTTTCTTGCCAGCCGCCTCGATCCGCCTCTCCAGAACCTGAGCCTGATCATCAGCAACCTCAACACGCAGGTCGAGATGAACACCAACTTCGTCAGCACCCTGCATGAGCTGCTCGCGAACACCGATGATCTCATCCAGGGTCTCAAGCGCCACTGGCTGTTCCGGGGCGCTTTCAAGACCAACGCGCCGGCGGCTCCCCGGGGTGCGGCCAAGCCGTTCCAGAGGTACACGAGTCCCAAGGGAAGCCTGCGTTGAAGCGCTTGACTTCAGGGGGTTGCGCCTACACTTTAGGACTCAATCCGAGCGGCCAGATCGAGGCGGCGAAAAGAGGACGCCGTGTCCCGTATCGCTGGAGACAGCCTCGAGGTTCATCGTGCGCAGCCAACGTCCATAGCAGTTGCCGGGAGGCCATTATGAGAAATCGAATCCTTGCCCTGGTTCTGAGCCTGAGCGGTTTCCTGCTCGCCGACTCGCGTGCGGCGGGCGATGCCGCGACCGCCGGGGAGCCGACGCCGCCGACACCGGTGGCGACCCCGACATCGAAGATCGACCCCCGGCTCTGGTTTGTCAGCGGACCGGTGGATGTGGTGGTCCGGCTGGAATCGTCGCCGCTCGGTCGTGCCGTGGGCAAGAACGCGAAACAACGGGGGAGCGCGTTGAACAAGGCGCAACAGCAGGCCTACGTCCAGCAGATCCTGGATGAACAGGAACCGGTGGTGGCCCTCGTGGACGCGGCGCAGGGACAGGTGCTGGGGCGGCTTTACCTGGTCATCAACGCGGTGGTGGCCCGGGTGGACGCGTCCGACCTGCGCCGGCTGGCGCAAGTGGGCGCGGTCACGGCCATCCGGCCGGTGGTCGACTACGACTTGGACCTGTCGGGCACTGTGCCCTACATCGGCGCCGCGGCGCTGCAGGCGGCAGGATTGACCGGCGAGGGCGTACGCGTGGCGGTCATTGACTCCGGCATTGATTATACGCACGCCAACCTCGGCGGTCCGGGAACGGTCGCCGCCTACCAGGCGGCGTATGGCGACCCGGAGAATGATCTGAAGCACGCGACGCTGGACGGGCTGTTCCCGACGACCAAGGTCATCGGCGGCTACGATTACGTGGGTGAGTTTTGGCCGGACTGGGATCTCGAGCCTGATCCGGATCCGATCGACGCCTACGGGCACGGGACCCACGTGGCGGACATCCTGGGGGGGACAAGCACGGATGGTACGCACAAGGGCGTGGCGCCCGGGGTCCTGCTTTACGCGTTCAAGGCCTGCAGCGCCGTCAGTTCCTCCTGCAGCGGCTATGCCCTGCTCGCCGCGCTCGAGGCTTGCCTGAACCCGGACATGCCCACCGCGGTCCATCCGTGGGCGCACCCGGATTTGTGGGTGATCGGGGACAACCCGGTGGACGTCGTCAATCTTTCGCTTGGCCGGCCGTACGGCATGCAGGAAATGAGCCTGCAGGAAGCGGTCCAGACCGTGACGGAGTTCGGCCTGGTGGTGGTCTGTTCGGCCGGGAACGAGGGGGACAAGCCCTACGTGGTCGGAGCGCCGTCCGCCGCTCCGGGGGCCATCAGCGTCGCCCAGACAGCCATGCCCAGCGAGAAGGCGGCCCGGGTTCAGGGCATCGATGCCGACGGCAAATTGTTCATGCAGCTGAACACCGCGACCATGGCCTGGGCGCCGCTGACCTCGACGCTCAGCGGGCAGGTCGTCCTGGTCGAGGACCTCGATGGCGACGAGTTCTACGATCCGGGCTGCGATCCCCCTCTCTCGGGTGTTGCCGGCAAAATCGCCCTGATCGACCGGGGCACGTGCGCCGTCAGCATCAAGGTGCACAACGCCGCCAGTGCCGGTGCGATTGCCGTATTGATCGGGCTGACGACGCCGGGGGATGCGGTTTCCTTCGGCGAGAACGGCGGCACGGAGCGGGTCCCGACAGTTTGCATCACCCAGGAGGAAGCGACGTTCCTCAAGGCGAGCATCGCCAAGGGAACCACGACCGCTTGGCTCATCCCGGTCTCGCTGGCGGGCAGCATGGTCTCGACCTCCTCGCGCGGCCCGAGTTACAGCACTCACGCGATCAAACCGGATATCGCCGCCCCAGGCGCCTCGCGGTCGGCGGTCGTCGGGACGGGGACCGGGGAGAGCGGATTTGGCGGGACCTCGGGCGCAGCGCCGATGGTGGCCGGAAGCGCGGCGCTCCTGCTCGAAGGGAATCCGCTGATGACCTCGGAGGAAGTCCGGGCGCGGCTCATGAACACGGCTTACACCAGCGTCCGGAACCCGGGGCCGATGGGATCGCTGACGCTTGCGCCGATCACACGGGTGGGGGCGGGCGAAGTGCGGGTGGACCGGGCTAGGTCGGCGACGATTGTGGCGGTGGACCAGGCGACCCGGATTCCGAGTCTGTCGTTCGGATACCAGGCGCTCTCTCGCGCAGGGGCACCTCACGAGTTCCGCCGGACGGTCGAGGTCCGGAATCTCTCCGCCCAATCCAAGACCTACCGTCTGACCGGGATCCACCGGTACGCCAGCAGCGTGCTGCCCGTGACGATGAGCTGTCAGCCGGCGACGCTCACCGTGGGCGCCGGGGGGATCGGGACATTTGACTTCGTGATCCAGGTGGACCCGACGAAACTGCCGGACTGGAACTTGGATGGCGGGGAGTACGGCGGGGATGGCGAGCGGCTGCGGTTGCTCGAGCAGAGCGGGCATGTGGTGATTTCGAGCTCGCTCGAGAGCATCCGTCTGCCGTGGCACTTGCTGCCGCACAAGGCCGCCGAGCTGAACGTGGCCAACACGAATGTCTACGTGGGATCGGTCTCGGGGGTGTTCCCGGTGGGGAATCCGCTCGGGGCGAAGACGGGTGTTGCCGAGGTGTTTGACCTGTTGGCAATCGGCCCGACCATGCCGCCGCTGCCCCCGACCATGCTGGATCGGTACAATCCCGACCTCAAATCGCTTGGAGCACGGTGCTTCGCCTTCGGCGGCGACTACGCACTGCAATTCGCCGTCACCACC
Organism: Verrucomicrobiota bacterium; assembly: GCA_029556615.1. Lineage (GTDB taxonomy): Bacteria > Verrucomicrobiota > Verrucomicrobiia > Limisphaerales > J093 > JAKQDD01. Next base: position 11,201 of record JAKQDD010000207.1, read on the forward strand.
TACGGGGAGCGGGCGCACCCGAACGTCCCGGCCTCGTTCGAGGTCTGGGTCGACACGAACGGTGACAACAGGGCGGACTTCTACGTGTACAACTACGAGAACGGCTTCGTCACGGGAGGCACGGGCCAGAATGTCACCTGGGTGTCCGATCTAGCCACTAAGGTCACCACGGGCTACTTCTATACGGACGCGGATCTCAACTCGTCGGCGGTCATTCTGACGCTGCCGTTCTCGGCGCTGAAGGTCCCCTTCGGGACCCAACTGCGGGTGATGGTGGCGGCCTACGACACCTATCTGAGCGGCCAGCTCCTGGACTGGATGGATGCCAACGGGACGGACTGGAATGCTCTTGAGTACGTCTGGTGCAAGTACACGCCGGGTTTCCCCCGTTACTCACCCTCCGCTCTCGAAGTCCTGGTCTCCCCCGATTCCACCGTGAACGTGGGTGTCACCCGCGTGCCCGGCGGAGCCACCGCATCGCCGTCCCAGAGAGGATTCCTGATGGTGTATCGCGACGCCAAGCCGGGTCAGTGGGTCCAGGAATTGATCTGCCGGTCCAGCAGTTCGTTGCCGCCATAGAGTCCTCGGCGAGGGCGGCGCGGGCACGGTTCGCGTTCCCCCTTCACCTGCCGCGGTCAGCGCCCGCGGCTGCAGGGTCAGCGCCCGCCTTCGCTGAAGCTGCGGCGCACCACGACGGCGGCCAGCGCAAAGCCGAAAGCACCCGTGACGAAGCCGGCGGTGCCGTAGCCGCGGGTGTGCTCTCCCCGTGGGCCGTGTTCGGCTTCGAGTTCTGCCCCCGGTGCAGCCGCAGCCCCCGGTGGGGCGGAAGCCAGCGGTGTTTCGAGAGAATGGATGCAGAGGATGCCGAAGGGAGCGGATCCGCGGGGGAACCCGTGATGCCGGCGGAGGAGGGTTCGCACCTGGGCCAGGAGACGATCGTGGGTTGCCTGCGCGAGATCGGCGATCCGGAGGCGTGTGGGATCGGTGCGGGCGCCGGCGGCGCCGCTGGTTACGATCGGGATTCCGCGGCGGTGACAAAGGCTGATCAGGCGGGCTTTGCAGGCGGGCGCATCAATCGCGTCCACGACGTGGTGAACGCCCGTCAGCCAGTCGACATTCACGGAATCGTCCGACTCGCCCACGCGGCAGCGGAGAGTGCGAATCTGGCAGTCGGGGTGGATGGCATGGATGCGATCGGCCATGGCCTGCACCTTGGATTGGCCGAGCGTGCGATCGAGGGCGTGGACCTGGCGATTGAAGTTCGAGAGCATCACCTGGTCATCATCCACCAGGGTGAGAGCCCCCACGCCCGTGCGTGCGAGGGCTTCGACCGCCCAGGAACCGACGCCGCCAAGGCCGACCACGGCCACGTGGGCGGAGGCGAGGCGCCGGGCCGCGTGTTCCCCCAGGAGACGTGCCACGCCGAGGAACCGCTGGTCAGCCGGAGCCATCACGCTAGAGTCCTCGACTTGTGGAATATGGGGTCAAAAGGTCAAGTTTGGTCCCTGCCGTTCCAGCCCCAGCCCCCCGCCTTCGAGGACTCACCATGAGCGAGGCGCGGAAGAGAGGGTCCGGAAAGGCAGTCAGGCTTCATGGGATCGCGGACTTCGTCAGGTCTGAGGCGGCGCCTCGCTAGAAGTCCGCGTTGCCCGGCGTGCGGGCGAAGGGGATGACGTCGCGGATGTTGCCGACCCCGGTGAGGAACATCAGCAAGCGCTCGAAGCCGAGGCCAAAGCCGGCATGCGGCACGCTGCCGTACCGGCGGAGGTCGAGGTACCACCAGTAATCCTCGGGTCGCAGCTTGTGGAAGCGGAGGCTCTGCTCGAGCACGTCGAGGCGTTCCTCGCGCTGGGCGCCACCGATGACCTCACCGATGCCGGGAACGAGCACGTCCATGGCGGTGACCGTCCGTCCGTCCTCATTGAGCCGCATGTAGAACGGTTTGATGTCTCGCGGATAGTCGTAGACGGTCACCGGCGCCTTGAAGTGGCATTCCGTGAGATAACGCTCGTGTTCGGACTGCAGATTCAGACCGTAGGACACCGGGTACTCGAACGTCTGTCCGGAAGCCTCGAGGATGCGGACGGCCTCGGCGTAGGGGATCCGCTGGAACGGGCGGTCGACGACGAATTGCAGGCGCTCGACGACCGTCTTGTCCACAAACCGGGCGAAGAAGGTCATGTCTTCGGCGCAATGCTCGAGCGTGTACCGGGCCATGGCCTTGATGAAGGCCTCCCCCAGATCCATGTCCCCCTGCAAATCACAAAAGGCCATCTCCGGTTCGATCATCCAAAACTCGGCGGCGTGCCGGGCCGTGTTCGAGTTCTCGGCGCGGAAGGTGGGGCCGAACGTGTAGACGTTAGACAAGGCGCACGCCAGGGTCTCGGCTTCGAGTTGGCCGCTGACGGTCAGATAGGTGGGCCGTCCGAAGAACTCCGCGGCCGGGCCCTCGCCCGACTTCGCGCCGGTGCTGGTCACCCGGAACATTTCCCCTGCCCCTTCACAATCGCTGGCGGTGATGATCGGCGTATGGACGTAGACAAAGTCGCGGTCCCGGAAGAACTCGTGGACCGCATAGGCCAGGCGACTCCGGGTCCGGAAGACCGCTCCAAAGAGGTTCGAGCGTGGCCGCAGGTGCGCAATGGTCCGGAGAAACTCGGGCGTGTGCCCCTTCTTCTGAAGGGGATAAGAAGCATCGGCCCCGCCCAGAAGACGAATTCCTGTGGCTCGCAGCTCCCATTTCTGGCCGGCAGCTGGCGAGGCGACCAGCGCGCCTTCGACGATGACGGACGCGCCAGTGGTCAAATGCGGCAGGTGCTCGGCGCCGGGCGTGCCGGTGTCGACGACCACCTGGAGGTTGCCCAGGCAGGAGCCGTCATTCAACTCGAGGAACGAGAAACCCTTGGCGTCGCGCCGGGTACGTACCCAACCGGCGGCCTCGACGCGCTCGCGGGGTTCCGCGGCGGCGAGGAGATGCTTGATGAGCGTGCGCATGGCAAAATAGTCCCCCCCTGCGGGCGAAGCACTGCCTGACGCCCGCGGATCAGGGCGCCCCCTCTATCAGGCAGGCTCGTTTCTTTGTCGAGCGCAAACCCGGATTCAGGTGGGGTTTGAGAGCATGCCAGCACCGTTGGGCAGGCGAGCGACGATAGGGGGACAGGCTTACAGTCCACGCCGCTTGCAGAACGGGCCTCTCGGGGCCACTATGACTGGCATGCTGGATCTGTACCTGATGAGGCATGGCATCGCCGTCGAGAGTCGAGCCGCCGGGAGCGCGGCGGATGCGGAGCGTCCGCTGACCCCGGAGGGGCGTGAGAAAGTGGTTCGCGCGGCCCGTTGGCTGGCGGCACTGGCGCCCGGGTTGGCTGCGATCCACTCGAGCCCCTGTGTCCGGGCCCGGCAGACGGCGGAGATCGTTGCGGAATCCCTGCAACTGCAGAAGCGTTTGGTATTGAACGAGGCGCTGGCTCCCGAGGCGGCTGCCGGGACCTTGATTCGCAGCCTTTCGATGCTGCGGCCGCCGCCGAAGGCGCTGCTGTTGATCGGCCATGAACCTGGGCTGGGCGAACTGGCCGGACTCCTCCTCACGGGCCGTCCCGGAGCTCTCTTTGCCTTCAAGAAGGCGGGCATCGCCAAGCTGACCGTCACGGCACTGACCGCCGGGCGCTGCGCCACCCTCGATTGGCTGATTACCCCTCGGGCGCTCATGGGCATGCAATGAGCGTGACCTTCGTGATGCGGCGGCTGCGGATTGTGGCCCGTGAGGAGGTCGAGGAGACCCTCCGGCGTTTGCCAGCGCACTTGCGGCGCGAGGCGGAAGCGCTGCCGGTGTCGTATGAGGAGCGGCCCAACGCGGAGATTCTGGCCGACGGGTTCGAGTCCGATCTCCTCGGGCTGTTCGTGGGCCCGGCGTTTGGCGAGGAGGGCACGGCGTGGGTGGATGTGCCGGCGCAGATTCTGCTCTTTCTGGCTAATCTCTGGGACTATGCGGAAGGCGACGAGGCCGTGTTTCGAGAGGAGGTGCGAACGACCTTCCTGCACGAACTCGGGCACTATCTGGGGCTGGACGAGCTGGATCTCGAGGAGCGGGGCCTCGAGTAGCGAGGCGCGCCTCAGACCCAGTCGAGTCCCCAGGCACATGAAGAGACTGCTGTACTTGCCCACCCTCTCTTCCGCGCCTCGCTAATTTAGAATCCTCGAAGGCGTGGGGGGGCAAGGTGGGGGGGCAAGTTTGGAACGGCAGAGACCAAACTTGACCTGTTGAGCACATATTCCACAATTCGAGGACTCTGGCCCGTGGTGGGAAACAATCAGAAGACCCTTTATGCGCACTTTTGACCTCCCCAGAACTGGAATCACGCGTCGCTGGCGGGCCTGCCTGACCGCCCTGGTTGGGATCGCCTTCGCGAGCGTTGTCCTGCTGGCCTATGAAAACCCGATCATCCAGGGTAATCTCGCCGATCCCGCCGTGATCCGGCATCAGGGGGTTTACTACTTGTACGCAACGGGCGGGGTGGACGGCGACCAGGGCACGCGGGTCTACACGTCGACGAACTTGGTGGATTGGGTGCGGGGGCCGGTGGTCTTCCGCCCGGGCCCGCCTCACGTGTGGGCGCCGGATGTCTGGCGCGATCCCGCCTCGGGCCGGTTCTACCTCTATTACACGGTCAACCAAACGGTCGGGGTAGCCGACGCCGACGGCCCGCTCGGCCCGTTCACCCTCCGGCGCAAGTTCTTCGACCAGGCCATCGATGCCCATCTGTTCCGCGACGACGACGGCCAGCTCTACCTATACTACGTCCAACTGCCCGGTTTCAGGATCAGTGTGCAGCGCATGGCAACACCCACCGAGCCGGCGGGAAGCCCCAAGGTCATCCTCGAACCGCAATCCGACTGGGAAAAGCGCAGCGGCCACGTCACGGAGGGCCCCTGGCTCATCAAACGGGCTGGCCGCTACTATCTCTTGTACAGCGGCTCCGGAGCCGACACGCCGAACTACGCCGTCGGCTACGCCACGGCGGAGAGTCCTCTCGGACCCTTCACCCGGGCGGCCCACAACCCCATCGTGCAACGTGCGGAAGGTCTCTATGGCCCGGGACACGGATGCGCCGTCCAGGATGACGCCGGGCGCTGGTGGCATGTCTATCACCAGAAGGCCAACGACCGCGTGGAATGGAATCGCTTCATCTGTCTTGACCCGCTCGAGTTCGACGCCGAGGGCCGGCTGCACGGGCGCGCCACCCGTGGCACCCCGCAGCCGCCGCCCACGGTGACCATGGTGCCCGACCGGCTGAACGTTCTCTTCGTGTTCGCCGACGACTGGGGCCGTTACGCGAGCTGTTTCCGCGGATTGGACGCCCGCTCCACGCTCAACGACGTCGTCCGAACGCCGCACGTCGACCGTGTCGCCCGCGAGGGTGTGCTCTTCCGGAACGCGTTCGTCAATGCCCCCTCCTGCACCCCGTGCCGGAGTTCCCTGCTCTCCGGCCGGTTCTTCTTCAACACCGGCCAAGGCGCCATCCTACAGGGAGCTCGATGGGATCCGGCCATCCCGACCTTCCCCCTGCTTCTTCGGGACGCGGGTTATCATATCGGCAAGAGCTACAAAGTCTGGAGCCCCGGCACCCCCGTGGACGCCCCGTTTGGCCAGCAGCAGTACGCCTTCGAAAGGGCCGGCCGCGCCCCCAACAACTTCTCCGAGGAAACCACCGCCCGCCTCGAGCGGGGAATCCCCCTCGAGGAAGCCCGTGCCCAGATCCTCGCTCAGGTCCGACAGAACTTCGAGGACTTCCTCGCCGCGCGCCCGCCGGATCGGCCCTGGTTCTACTTCTTCGGTCCGACCACCACGCATCGCACCTGGATCAAAGGCTCCGGCAAGCGGTTGTGGGACATCGACCCGGAGTCGCTCCGCGGCCGGATGCCGGCGTTCCTGCCCGACGTGCCCGAGGTGCGGGAGGATGTCGCGGATTACCTGGGCGAATGTCAGGCGGTCGATGCGTATGTGGGTGTGCTCCTCGAGCGCCTCGAAGCCCTCGGCGAACTCGAGCGCACGCTGATTGTCCTCAGCGGCGACCACGGCATGCCGGGTGTCCCCGCCGGCAAGTGCAACCTCTACGACCACGGAGTCGCGGTCGTGCTCGTCGCCCGAATGCCCCACGGCACCCCGGGCCGGGTGGTGGACGACCTGGTTTGTCTGCCCGACCTTGCCCCGACGTTCCTCGAGATCGGCGGGGTCAAGCCTCCCCCGAACCTCTACGGCCGCTCGCTGGTGCCCCACCTTCGATCGGATCGCGCCGGCCAGATCGATCCCAACCGCACCTGGGTCGTCACCGGCCGGGAACGACACGTCGCCGGCGCCCGCGACGGGAATCTCCCCTACCCGATGCGCGCCCTTCGCACGTCCGATTTCCTCTACATCCGCAACTTTGCGCCCGACCGGTGGCCCCTGGGCGCCCCGGGCGGCGTCACCGACACGGAAACGCCGGCCCATGCGGTTCTCGAGCAGAACACGCGTGCGGCGTACGCGGACATGGACGCCAGTCCCACCAAGGCCTGGCTCATCACCCATCGCCATGAGGCCGCCTGGCAGGGTCACTACCACGCCGCGTTCGGCAAACGGCCCGCCGAGGAGCTCTATGATCTCCGCCGCGACCCCGATCAGGTCCGGAATCTCGCCGACGATCCCGCCCACGCCGCCCGCAAACAGGGACTCGCCGCCCGCCTTCAGCAGATCCTCAGCGAGGCCGGCGACCCGCGCGTCACCGGCGCAGGCGACACCTTTGACCGCCCGCCGTTCACCGATCCGCAGCCATCCGCCAATGCGCGGACCAACCGGAACCGCCGCGCCGCGGGCGCTGGCGCTGTAACCGCGGGTGATGACCGCGGCCGGTGAAACCGGTCCCCGCGAACCGTTCTCACGCCGCCCTCAGCGCACGGCGCAGTCCACCAACACGGTCGGGTCGGTGCCGTTGAGGTGTTCTTCGAGGTTCGTGTAGCCGTCGTCGTCCTTGTCCTGGGGGCCGTCCGCGGGGTCTCGAGGGTTCAGCTGGAATTGCCCTTCCCAGGCGTCGGGCATCCCGTCGCCATCGCTGTCGGCCGGAGCCGGGCCGCCTTTGAGTTCCGGCCAGCTGCCGACCGCTGCCGGCGAGTCGATGATGCCTTTCCCGCCTCCGTCATAAGTTTCTCCGAAGCGAGCCGTGCCGGTCCGGGTTTCCTCGACGATCCGCGCATCGAGCGGATCGCGCCGCGGCAAGACGGCGCCCGCTTCCTTCAAGACCCGATCGAAGGCTTCCGCCGCCGGTAGCGTCGTCACGGGGGCGACCTCGAAGGGCTGGCGGGCACGGCAGTCCGCTGCCGCGAGCGTGCCCGAGGGATGAACCCCGAGCCAGTTGTCGGCGGTGACTTCGGGGGCGCCGAGCACGACGTTGCCGGCGATCCACCAGTTATTCTTCGCTTCGCCCGGGGAGGGGTTGGCCACGCGCGCGCGGACCCCCCTGCGCGTGGCCGGGCCCGGTTTGTAGACGCAGTTGACGAGGTTCACCCGGACGTCGCCGTTCCCGCCGTAGCAACTGTTGTAGCCCCAATTGAAGATGACGTTGTTTCGGAGGTCGACCAGCTGGCCGCCGACCGACTCGCCGACGATGCGCGGGTTGCGGCTCGAGTGATGGGCGAGCAGGTTGTGATGCCACGAGGCGTTCTGGCCGCCCCAGATGCCGCCGTAGCCGTGACGCCCCTTGGTATGCACCGATTGGTAGAGGCTCTCGCTGATCAGGCACCATTGCACGGTCAGGTTGCGGACGCCGCCGTAGATCGACACGCACTCGTCCACGCTCCAACTCATCGAGCAATGATCGATGATGATGTTCTCCCCTTGTCCGCCGCTGAGCGCGTCGAGTCCCTTGCCGGAGGAGTCGCCCGGCCGGACCCGGAGGTGCCGGAGAATGACGTTGTTCGCACCCGAGAGGTCGAGGGAATAGTCCTTCAGGCAAATGCCCTCGCCGGGCGCGGTCTGGCCCGCGACGGTGAGGTCGCCGTTCCGAATCCGCAGCGAGGATTTCAACGCGATGTTCCCGGAGACGCGAAAGACGACGGTGCGTGGCCCCTTGGCATCGAGCGCGGCGCGGAGGCTGCCCGGGCCGGAGTCCTCGAGGTTGGTGACCGCGATCACGCGGCCGCCTCGTCCCCCGCTGGCCCTGGCACCGAAGCCTTCGGCTCCCGGAAAGGCCGGCACCTCGCGAGCGGCGACCGGCAGCGCTGCCAGTCCCCAGAGAACCCCCAGGAGCCCCAAGGCGAGGACTCTAGCGAGGCGTGCCTCAGACCCAGTCGAGTCCTCAGCTTCATGAAGACCCTGCTGTGCCTGCCCATCCTCTCTTCCGCGCATCGCTAATGTAGAGTCCTCGAAGGCGGGAGGGTGGGTTGGGAACGGCAGGGACCAAACTTGACCTCTTGACCGCATAGGCCACAGGTCGAGGACTCTAGAGCGCTGTGCAGGATGCGTCATGTTCGTTCCTTCAACCCGTGATTCACGGACCGACGGCCCGGCGGCTGAAGCACCGTGCCCATGGAGATGAGGAGACACTGTCCGTGGGTGTTTGGCAATTCACTCTTCGGACCCCGCGAGCAGTCCTCGCGCCGCCCTCATCGCGGGCGGGCCACCCCGGAGCCGACACCCCACGCGCCTTCAAGGCGAAAACCCACCGGGAGCCAATGGCGAACGTTCGCGCCGCACGTGTTAGGCGAGGATCCAGGTTTTCACAGTCCCCGTTGACAGCGCTGCCGGGGTTCGGGTGGAATTACCGCCATGATGCTCCACGGCCTGACACCAATTCTCCGGCTCGCAATCCTGAGCTGGATCCTGGGCGCCACGATCGGGACCGCGTGCGCGGATCGGCTTGCGGGTCCGCGTTACACGCTCAAAAACGATCTGCTCACAGCGGACTTCGACGATCAAGGGCTGGTGCGGCTTGCGCACCGGAAGAGCGGGCTGAGCGTCGAGCTGGCGGCCGACACCGCGGCGCTCGATGTGGCCGGCCAGACGCTCTTCAGGGCCGGCCACCCCGTGCAGAGCGTCGAGCGCAGTCGGCATTCGATCCTCTACCGTTACGCCGCCGGTCACGTGATTCTCGAAGTGCTCTATGAGCTCGAGCCCGACTGGCATTTCCTGAGCAAACGGTTCGTGCTCCACTTGGCCCCCCGGTACACGACCCGGATTGGGACCGCCGAGGTCTTCCGCGCCGACCTCCGCACGCCGATCGCGCGCGACCACAAGGCGAGCAGCGCGAGCGGCGCGGTCTTTCTCCGGCTCGGTGAGCCTGGCGCGACCCCCCGGGCCGGCCTGTTTCTGGCGCTGCAGAATCCGTTCCTGAAGTGGACCCGGACCGGGCAGCAGATCGCGATGAGCTACCCGGTGGACATGGAATGGCGGGGCGAGTATGGGCCCTTCTTCATGGATCGGGTCTGCCTGGGGCTTTACGCCCTGAGCGGCATCGAATTCCCGTCCCGGACGTTGCCCGAGTGGAAGTACACACCCGATCCGGGCCGCGCGGTCGCGGCGCTGCCGCACCTCGACCGGGCGGAGTCGGACGCCCTCACCCGCTGCGTTGAGGCTCTGGCTCTGTTCCGTCCCACCCGCAGCCAGCGCGTGCACGTTCCCTGGTGCGAGAACGACTATCAGATCGATGTCGGCACTCCCGAGGGACGCACCGAGTGGAAGCGCATTCTCGACCAAGCGGCCGCCGTCGGCTGCACCCACACCCTGTTCACGCCGGCCAATAGCGCCGTGGCGCCCCTTGCCGACAACGCCGACGCCTGGGGCTGGGAGAATTGTCTCTGGCTCGGCCTCGGGCAGAAGATCCGCAAGGGGGAATGGGACATCGCCAAGGACCCGATCCCGCCGTCGATCCAGGAGATGCTCGACGACGCGAAGGCGAAGGGGGTGAAACTGGTGGCGTATGTGTACCCGACCCTCGGCTGGAAGCAGCAGGCCGAGTGGACCGCCTGGTGCGGCGGCAAGACCGGCGGGTACATCGGAGTCGACACCGGCGTCCGCAGTTTCCAGGATTGGTTTGTCGACCAATTGATAGCGTTCCAGAAGCGGACGGGCATTGGCGGCTACGCCTTTGACCACTGGTGGATCGCCTACGAAGCCAAGGACGGCAACGCGCCCACCAGCAAGTACGCCCAGTGGCACGGCTGCCGCCGGATTCTCGAGGAGCTCAGGCGACGCGCTCCGGACCTGGTGATCGACGGCCGCCAGCAGTACCAGTGGTTCGGCACTTGGACGTGGCTCGGCGGCACCTACCCGCATCCGACCACCACCGACGAGCAGCCCGGCAGCTTCGAGAACTTCCCCGACCTGCATTTCAGCCGCGTCTCCGGCAACCGCCAGCGCTGGGCGACCGCCTACTACCACACCGAGCAGTTCACTCCGTGGACGCTCGTTCCCGGCTACATGACCCATCAAACCCCGCGCAACGACGCCGCCGGAACCTGCGTCCGCGACCGGCCTTTCCATGTCCGTGACTGGGATTACCTCGGCTGGCGGTATTCCGTGATCTCGTCCATCGGCACCGCCCCCTTCAACCACGTCGTCAACCTCCTGCCCGCACGCGACGAGACCGAGTTCCGGCACTTCCGCGCCGCCGACCAGCAATGGCTGCGCCAATGGATGGACTGGACCGATCAGCACCGCGCGACGCTCGCCCGCCTCCGCCCCATCCTCGGTCCCCCCGCCCTGGGGCGCCTCGATGGCACCGCCGCCATCGACGGCGACCACGGTTTCCTCTTTCTCTTCAACCCCAACTATCGCGAACTGACGGCGGAAATCCCGCTGGATGCCACCCTCGGACTGACCCGGGGCGAGGCCTTTCTCCTGCGGGAGTTGTATCCGCGCGCGAACCGGCTCTGGGGCGACCCGCAAGCGGGTGTCTGGCCCCGTGGAAGCACCGTGCGCCTCCCGATCAAGGGTCCGGAAGCGCTCGTGCTCGAAGTCGTGCCTGCCGGCCGCATCCGGCGTCCGACGCTGCTCAACGCTGCCGGCAGTGCACGCCTCCGCGGCGGCACCTTGGATCTGGAATCCGTGGAGGGACCCTGCGGCGCGTCGGTCCAGCTCACGGTGTTGCTCCCCTCGAAGCGCCCGATCCAGCAGGTCCGCGTGAACGGTCATTCCTTCATCGGGTTCATCCAACAGGGGGATCGGGTCACGGTTCCCGTCACGTTCGCTGGTGCGGCGTTCGGCCACTGCCCGCAGGTGGGCACCACCGACCCCCACTTCGCGGACCGGGTTTTCCGCGCCGAGTTGCGCGTGCCGGCGCGGGTGTTTGCGCAACTTGCGGCACGCCGCCAGGCCTGGCCGGTTCCCTACACCGCCGAGGAACTCCTCGCGACGTGGCGCGGATCCGACCGTCTGCTCCTGTACATCCACATCGCCGATCCCGATGATCGTGGGTCGCCGGGCCTGAAGCTCGACGGCCAGCCGATCGAGGTCAGGAAGGCCTACAGCGACGTCTTCCCCCTGGGTCGGGAGCGGACGTTCACGGGTTTTTACGCGGATGTCTCGTTCCTGAAGCCGGACACCGCTTGCGAGGTCGAGGTCACCCTGCCCGAGTCCCTCGAGCCCGGCCGGTTCCAGGGGTTGTTCCTCGAGAACGTCGAAGCCGAATACACGTCGGCGTTGACGTCCCGCTAGGCTCTTGGTCATGCTCTCCCGGTGCCCATGAAAACATGCTCTTGTCTCCTCGCAACGGTGGTGGTGCAGGCCTGGTTGCCGTTTGCCGGCCGCGCCGCGGATGCAGCCGCTGCCGCCGCCCCGGCGGCGGCACCCGCGATCAAGGTCGATGCGGCGAAGGTCGGGGCCCCGCTCTCGCCCCACATCTACAGCCAGTTCATCGAGCACCTCGGCCGCTGCATCTACGGAGGCATCTGGGCGGAAATGCTCGAGGACCGGAAGTTCTACTATCCGATCACCGGCGAGTACCGGCCCTACGGGAGGGACGCGGGCTCGCCTTACCCGGTGGTGCGAGCCTCGCCGTGGCAGGTGGTGGGCACCGCCACCTCGGTGGCCATGGATCCCCAGGAGCCGTTCGTCGGCAGCCATACGCCCGTGATCCAGCCCGCCGCGGGCATCCGCCAGCATGACCTGGGAACCGTCGCCGGCAAGGAGTACGTCGGCTACGCCTGGCTCAAGGCCGCCGGCCCCGGTAACGCGTCGGTCACCGTCAGCCTGGGCGAGGGCGATTCCCTGCGCAAGACCGCCCGGCTCCAGGGCATCGGACCCAAGTACCGCCGGCACGAGTTCCGATTCAAGGCGGACGCCACGACCGATCGCGCCTCCCTGCTGCTCGAGGTGACCGGCGCCCCGGTGGCCGTCGGCACCGTCTCCCTCATGCCCGCCGACCACGTCAACGGAATGCGCGCGGACACCCTGGCGGTTCTGCGCGAGCTGCAGGCGCCGATCTACCGCTGGCCCGGCGGGAATTTCGTCAGCGGCTACGACTGGCGCGACGGGATCGGCGACCGCGACCGCCGGCCGCCCCGGACGAATCCGGCGTGGACCGGGGTCGAGCACAACGACTTTGGCATGATCGAGTTCATCCGGTTCTGCCGGGAGATCGGGGCGGAACCGTGGATCACGGTGAACACCGGGTTTGGCGATGCCTATTCCGCCGCCGCGCAACTCGAGTACTGCAACGGCCCGGCATCCTCGACCTGGGGCCGGCGCCGCGCCGCCGATGGGGCCAAGGAGCCCTTCCGGGTCAAGTATTGGGGCATCGGCAACGAGATGTGGGGCAACTGGCAGCTCGGCCACATGCGACTCGAGCATTACACGATCAAGCAGAACTGGGTCGTCGACAAGATGCGCGCCGTCGACCCCGATATCCTCTGCATCGCCTCGGGCGACATCGGACCGTGGAGCACCGGCCTGCTCAAGTCCTGCCGGAACCACATGGATTTCATCGCCGAACATTTCTACTGCCAGGAGCGACCCGATCTCGCCGCCCACGTCCGGCAAATCCCCGATGCCATCCGACGCAAGGCCGAGTGGCATCGCAAAGCCCGCCAGGACCTCCCCGAGCTCAAGGGCAAGGACATCCGCATTGCCATGACCGAATGGAACTACTGGTACGGTCCCCACGTCTTCGGCGAACTGGGCACGCGCTACTTCCTCAAGGATGCCCTCGGCATCGCCGCCGGCGTCCACGAGTACGCCCGCCAGAGCGATGTCGTGGCTTCCGCCTTCTACGCCCAAACGGTCAACGTGATCGGCGCCGTCAAGGTGAGCCGGCGAAACGCCGCGCTGGAAACCACCGGCCTGGTGCTGAAGCTCTATCGGCAGCAGTTCGGCAGCCTGCCGGTGACCACGGAAACCGCCGGGCCCGTCGACGCCCAGGCAGCATGGTCCCAGGACCGGAAACAGCTCACCCTCGGCATCGTCAACCCGACGCTCGAGACTGTGGCCGTGAGCCTCGACGTCCAGGGAGCCCGGCTCACCGGCACCGGCAAGCGCTGGCAAATCGCCGGGACCGATCCCAAAGCCTATAACGACCCCGATGAACCCGCGCGCGTGCGCATCGAGGAACAGTCGGTCACCGGCCTCCTCGATTCTCTGGCCCTCAGCCCGTGCAGCGTCACGGTGTTCGCCCTCGACGCCACGCCGTGACCAACCGACGTACGCCAACCGCACCAGGGGAAAGGAGGGCCCCTCAGCTCTGAGGCCCTGCAACAGCCGACCGCTCTTGATGAACACACTCGATGCCATCCAGGCGCGCCGATCCGTCCGCGCCTTCCAACCGCGACCCGTCGAAGCCGAGAAGCTCGATGCGCTCCTCAACGCCATCAACCAGGCCCCTTCCGCGGGAAACCTGCAGGCCTACCAAGTCTACCTGGTCCGGCGCGAGACCACCCGGCAACGACTGGCCGCCGCCGCCCTGGGACAGAAGTTCCTCGCCCAGGCCCCCATGGTGCTCGTGGTTTGCGCCTGTCCTTCGCGGTCGGCGAAGTACGGCCAGCGGGGCGCGGAGTTGTACTGCCTTCAGGATGCGACCGTGGCCGTGGCCTACGGGCAACTGGCGGCCACGGCCCTGGGTCTGGCGAGTTGCTGGGTGGGCGCGTTCGACGAATCCCAGGTCAAGGAGGTGCTGGGCCTGCCCGCGGCGGAGCGGCCCGTGGCCATGTTGCCCATCGGCTATCCGGCCGAGACACCGCCCCGCACACCGCGTCGCTGGCTGACCGACCTCGTGAAGGAAAAAGAGTAGGCGGCAGGGCGAACTCCGCCTTCGCCTCTTACACGTCGTAGTAGAGGAAGAACTCGTAGGGGTGGGGCCGGAGGCGGAGGGCGTCGTGCTCCTTGCGCTTGTGGCTGATCCAGGTGTCGAGGAAGTCGCGGGTGAAGACATCGCCCTTTAGGAGGAAGGCGCAGTCGGCCTCGAGATGATCGAGCGCCTCGCCCAGGCTGCCCGGGACCTGGGGCACGCGGGCCAGTTCCTCGGGAGGCAGCTCGTAGAGGTTCTTGTCCATGGGCTCGCCGGGATCGATCTTGTTGAGGACGCCGTCCAGGCCGGCCATGAGGATGGCGGCGCAGGCCAGATAGGGGTTGGCGCTGGGATCGGGGGGGCGGTACTCGATGCGCTTGGCCTTGGGGCTCTCGCTGAAGGTGGGGATGCGGATGGCGGCGGAGCGGTTGCGGGCGGAGTAGGCGAGGTTGACGGGAGCCTCGTAGCCGGGGACCAGGCGCTTGTAGCTGTTGGTGGTGGGGCTGCAGAGGGCGCAAAGGGCCTTGGCGTGCTTGAGGATGCCGCCGATGAAGCCCAGGGCCATGGGGGAGAGGCCGGCGTACTCGGCGCCCGCGAAGAGGGGGCGGCCCTTCTTCCAGAGGGAAACATGGGTGTGCATGCCCGAGCCGTTGTCGCCAAAGAGGGGCTTGGGCATGAAGGTGACGGTCTTGCCGTGCTTGCGGGCGATGTTCTTGATGACGTACTTGAAGAGCATCATCCGGTCGGCGGTGGTGACGAGGGTGTCGAAGCGGAAGTCGATTTCGGCCTGGCCGGCGGTGGCGACTTCATGATGCTGGCGCTCGACGGGCACGCCCAGGGCTTCGAGGGTCAGGGCCATCTCGGTGCGCAGGTCCTGCTGGGCGTCGGTGGGGGGCACGGGGAAGTAGCCTTCCTTGTGTCGGATCTTGTAGCCCAGGTTGGGCATTTCATCGCGGCCGGTGTTCCAGACGGCTTCCTCGCTGTCGACGGTATAGAACGTGCCGTTGCTCTTGTGGTCGAACTGGACGCTGTCGAAGATGAAGAACTCGGCCTCGGGCCCGAACATGGCGGTGTCGGCCAAGGCGGTCGAGAGGAGGTACTTCTCGGCCTTCTGGGCGATGCCGCGGGGATCGCGGGAATAGGGTTCCTTGGTGCCGGTTTCGGCGATGGTGCAGGTCAGGGAGAGGGTGGGGACGGCGCAGAAGGGGTCGATGAAGGCGGTGGCGGGGTCAGGCATGGCGAGCATGTCGGAGGCCTCGATGGACTTCCAGCCGCGGATCGAGGAGCCGTCGAAGCCCAGGCCTTCGGCAAAGAGCTCCTCGCTCAGCTCGCGGATCGGACAGGAGAAATGCTGCCAGGTGCCGAAGGTGTCGACGAACTTGAAATCGACCATCCGGGCCTCGGTCTTCTCGACCAGTTCCATCACGTGTTTCGGTGTGCTCATGGTAGTGCTTCGTCGTCTGTAGTTTCGTGTTTCGTCTGTGGTTTCTTGCCGATTATTGTTCGCTTCGCGGTATTCTGCCAAGGCCTTGAAATATGCCAGCTAGACGGTGTGGTAGCCTTCCTCTCCGTGATCCACAAGATCAAGCCCCAGGGTCTCCTCGTCCGCGTCGGGCCGCAGTTGGCCGAGGGCCGCCTTCACGGCGAAGGCGATGAGGGCGGTGGCGGTGATGGCCAGCGCGAGGGTCAGCCCGATGGCCTTGAGCTGTTCCCAAACCAGGGGTTGGAACCAGGAGTCGGTGACGAGCTCCTTCAGGTTCACGGCGAGATTGGGATTGGCCGGATGGCGGGCCAGGAAACCGGTCATCAGGGCGCCGAGGGTGCCGCCGACTGCGTGGACGCCGAAGGTGTCGAGGGCATCGTCATAGCCGAGCTTGCCCTTGAGGTAGGCGACGGCCAGGAAGGGGACCAGGCCGGCGAGGATTCCGATGACGACCGCGCCGCTGGGCAGGATGAAGCCGCAGGCGGGCGTGACCACCACCAAGCCCGCCACCGCCCCCGAGCAGAAACCGAGCACACTCGGCTTCCCCTTGAGCAGCCATTCGGCCATGGCCCAGACGAACGAAGCCACGGCGGTGGCGAGCGTGGTGTTGGTGAAGGCGTTGGCGGCGATCCCGTCGGAGGCCACGGCGCTGCCAGCGTTGAAGCCGTACCATCCGACCCAGAGCATCCCGGTCCCGACCATGCAGAGCACCATGCTGTGCGGCGGCATGGGTTCCCGCGGAAAACCCAGCCGCCTGCCGAGGATCAGGCAGAGCACCAGGGCCGACCATCCTGAGGACATGTGGACCACCGTGCCGCCGGCGAAGTCGACCGCCCGAATCCGGGCCGCTGGATTCCAGGCGCCGTTCATCAGCCCGTCGACGCCCCACACCATGTGCGCGAGCGGGAAGTAGACGATCACCATCCATAGCGTGACGAACAGCAGCACGGCGGAGAATTTCATCCGCTCGGCGACGGCGCCGATGATGAGGGCCGGCGTGATGATGGCGAACATCAGTTGGTACATGGCAAACACGTTTTGGGATACCCAGTAGGAGTAGTTCGTGTTGGGCGCGAACCCGACGCCGTCGAGCAGGGCGAGGCTCAGGTTGCCCAGGAACGTGGCCCGGTCCCCGCCGGCGTCCCCCACGTCGGCGAAGACCAGGCTGTACCCGAAGAGCCACCAGAGCACCGTCACCAGCCCGGCGATCCCGAGGCACTGGGCCAGAATCGAAAGCACGTTCTTCCGTCGCACCAGGCCCCCGTAGAACAGGGCGAGCCCGGGCAGCGTCATGAAGAGGACCAGCGCCGCCGAGGTCATCATCCAGCCGTTATGCCCGGGGCCCGGCACCGACGACGTGGGCGTGGCGAGTCCTTCCGGGATTCGGCCCGCGGTGTCCTTGAGCGCCGCAGTGGGATCCCCGTTGTTCACGTAGGCTTCGAGGCTCGCCACCCGCTGCTCGAGCGTCGGCGCCGGCGCGGGAGCCTCCGCCGCCGCGGCCCTCCGCACGGAAGTGAACGCCGCAGCCAGACACACCAACGAAGTGAACAGAGTAATCGACAGTTTCATGGGCAGATGTGTTTCCGAAGAAACCAGGGTCGCCGCAGGCCGCCGCAAGCCGCCGCAGGCTGCGATCAAACGGCGTTCTCGCCCTGCTCCCCGGTGCGGATCCGGACCGCCTCTTCGATGGCGGAGACGAATACCTTGCCATCGCCGATCTTGCCAGTGCGCGCCACGCGCACGATGGTCTGCACGGCCAGTTCAGCCTGCTTGTCCGAAAGGACCAGCTCGATCTTCATCTTCGGCAGAAAATCGACCGTGTACTCGCTGCCCCGGTAGATCTCGGTATGTCCCTTCTGGCGGCCGAACCCTTTGACTTCGGTGACCGTCATGCCCTCGATGCCGACCTCGCTTAGGGCGTCTTTCACTTCTTCGAGCTTGAAGGGCTTGATGATTGCTTCGACTTTTTTCATGGTCGCAGGCTGCAGGTGCAGCGCCGTCTCAGGTCCGACCGGGGTGACCCATGCACCTGCTCGGTCCCATCAACGGACGACGCCCCCCAAGCAACGGACATGCCAAAGTCGACGATGCATCGGATTGTGCCACGTAACTCACTGGCGCAGAGCCGATTCCACGATCACCGATCGCATGGCCAGCGGGCGGACATCTTCGATGACCCCAATGGCGCTGTCGGTTTTTGCGCAGGCGGTTGAATTCGCGGCACTGACGTCCGCGGCTACGGACGGGGATCGGCGTAGCCGCCGGCGTCAGGCGTAGGCCCGGATCTCGTAAACTCGGGCGATGGGATCGCCGTGGGTGGCGTGGATCAGGAGCCGGAGTTTCTGGACCGGGGTGGGGTTGAAGGAGTGGCGATTGAGCCGCTGGTGGTTGCCGCGGACGGCGGCGAGCGTCTGCCACGTGCCGGTGCCGGGATCGGCCTGAAGATCATAGTCCCGGACCGTCTCGGGTTGAGGGGCGCGGATCACACGGCGGCCGACGGCGTCCGCGGCGGACAATGTCAGCTCGCGGTGAAACCCGGTGTCGAAGGTGATCTGAACACGGCGGAGCACGAGTGCGGCCTCCCACTCGAGCTGGATCCAGACAGGGGCGGACTCGAGGCGGACACCCCATCGGTGCTTCCAGCCATTGTCGGGATCCCGGACCCAACCGTCGATCACGTTCTGCGGGCTCGAGGCTTCGTGGCTGCCGGAGGCGGTCGCCCGGGCCTGGCGGGCGAGGTCGAGGGGGTCCTCGTTTCGGAGACCTTTCAAGGTTTGATCGTCGCGGAGGAGAAGCTGCTGGAGCTCCCGGACCCGGGCCGGGTCAGTCGCCAACTGGCGCGGGGTCAGGCGATGTCGGACGCAGCACGCGGCGGCCGTGCCCGCTGCCTGGCCAAGGCAGGCGCACGTGGCCATCACCCGACTCGAACTGAAGGCGACGTGGCTGGCACTGATGTTGCGTCCCGCCATGAAGAGATTGGATAGGCTGCGGCTGTAGAGAGAGCGCAGCGGGATGCCGTAGGGGGCCTCGAGTTTTATCGAACGGAACGGCGGTTGACTCGAAGCATCAAACCCGGAGGGCGGATGGTCATCCATGGGCCAGCCGCCGATCGCGATGGCATCCGGCGGTTCACCGCGGCGGCCCTCGAGGTCCTGCTGGGTGAGAACGTAATCGCCGAGGATCCGGCGGCTCTCGCGTTTGCCAGGGAGAAAGCCGATCCACTCCAGGGCCCACGTGGCGCTCGAAGGGTAGGCGCCCGAGTTCTTGATGTGGTTCCAGACGCCCAAAACGATCGCGAGCAATTCATGTCGGATCCGACCGTCATCGCGGATCGAGTTCAACTGCCCGCCCCACTCGATCCACCAGTAGCCGTACTCCCACGAGGAGATCCTGCGGAACTCGAGCAGTTCCGGGCGGATCGTTCGGGCCCAAGGGGGCGCCTGGAACGGCATGGGCCGTCCGTGATCGCGCGCGGTGAAAAGCAGGCTGCTGCCCTGGGTCTGGGCATCTGCTGAGGCTCCGGCGAGGGACTCTCCGAACTCGTCCCGGCCTTCACGTCCCATCCGGAACTCGGCGCCAGCCTCGAGTGCGAGGCGGGAGTCGCCGGTGCAATCGAGATACTGGGAGGCGGTGATGCGGTAGCGGTGCTCGGTCCGGTCGCAGCGGGCGATGGCGCGCTCGATCCGGCCCTGGCGGACCTCGGCGCCGCAGAGGGTGGTATCCAACAGGAGGGTGATGTTGGATTCCCGCAGGACCTTGTCGTAGAGCAGCAGATCCCAGAGGGAGAAACTGCGCTGCGGATTGCGGACAGCATCGTCCAGTCGAAGTTCCTCGATCAGTCCGCCCTCGCGCCAGCCGGGCCGGGCCCCGTGGCAGTCCGCGCCCACGATGTGCATTCGGATCTCGCTGCTGGCGTTGCCCCCGAGCTGGGCGCGGTCCTGCACCAGCAGGACGCGGGCGCCGTGGCGGGCGGCGGCAAGCGCGGCGCACACGCCGGCCATGCCTCCGCCAGCCACGAGCACATCGGTTTCGAGATCCACAGGCACAAGATGCGGGTCGCCGCCCGTGGCGCCCGCCGTTTCATGGCCGGGGACCGCGGACTCCGGAGCAGGTTGTTCGACAGGGGGCGAGGTGGTGGCTGGGGATGCCGGATCGGCGGCACGGACGACGACGGTGTAGCCTCCCCATCCCGTCGCGCCGGCAAGGAATTGGCGTCGGTTCATGGATGCACGTCAGCCCCGGCTGTCAGGATGCGCTCAAACCCGCCTGGGCCGACCCCCCGCAAACTAACAGACAGCCCACCTTGCCGCAACGCTTGTCCCGGCATTTTCTTCTGCTTGCGCGGCTTTCGCGGGGAACGGAGACTCGGCTCGAGCGTACCATGAGCAAGAAGGCGTTGATTACGGGGATCACGGGCCAGGACGGATCGTATCTGGCAGAGTTTCTGTTGGAGAAAGGGTACGAGGTGCACGGCCTGATCCGGCGGGCCAGCACGTTCAACACCGGCCGCCTGGATTCCATCTACGCCGACCCGCACGCTGCGGGCGCCCGGTTGCATCTGCACTACGGCGATCTGTCCGAGGCCAGCGCGCTGGCGCGGTTGGTGGCCGGGATCATGCCCGACGAGGTCTATAACCTGGCCGCCCAAAGCCACGTGCGCGTCAGCTTCGACAGCCCGGAATACACGACGGATGTGACCGCCACCGGGGCCATCCGATTGCTTGAGGCCCTCCGGTTGGCCGGGGTCCGGCCGCGCTTCTATCAGGCCTCGTCGAGCGAGATGTTCGGCAAGGTCCAGGCGATTCCTCAGACCGAGACGACCCCGTTCTATCCCCGGAGCCCGTACGGGTGCGCGAAGCTCTATGCCCACTGGATCACGATCAATTACCGCGAGTCCTACGGCCTCCACGCGAGCAATGGGATTCTCTTCAACCACGAATCGCCGCGGCGGGGCGAGACGTTCGTGACCCGGAAGATCACGCGCGCCGTGGCCCACATCCTGGCGGGCCTGCAGGACAAGCTCTACCTCGGGAATCTCGACGCGCGGCGGGACTGGGGTTACGCCCGGGAATACGTCGAGGCGATGTGGCTGATGCTTCAGCAGGATCAACCGGACGACTACGTGATCGCCACAGGGGAGACGCACTCGATCCGGGAGTTTCTCGAAGTCGCCTTCGGCCATGTGAACCTCGATTGGCAGCCCTATGTGGTCATCGATCCCCGGTATTATCGGCCGGCCGAGGTGGACCTGCTGGTTGGCGACGCCCGCAAGGCGCGGGAGCGCCTCGGGTGGGTTCCCCGGACCCGGTTTGCGGATCTCGTCACGCTGATGGTGGATGCGGACATCGCCCTGCTCCGCGCGCATCGGGAGGGTCGGTCCAGGGTGACCGAGTAAAGGCCTCTGGAGGAACAAGACCAACTTCCGGGCTCCCGGGAGAGCCTTCGATCCCGAGGGGCAACGGGACTCGGAGGCCGAACTTTCATTTGCCAGGAGATGGCTCCGGCAAAATACTCGGGCCATGCTCGTTGTCCATGTGCATGTCTGTGTGAAACCGGAAGAGATCGAGGCCTTTCAACAGGCCACGCTCGAAAACGCCCGCCAGAGTGTGCGCGAGCCGGGCATTGCCCGATTCGACGTCGTCCAGCAAACTGATGACCCGTCGCGGTTCGTGCTGGTCGAGGTGTATCGCCATGCCGACGCGCCCGCGCAGCACAAGGCGACCGCCCATTACGCGGCCTGGAGAGACACCGTGGCTCCGCTGATGCGCGAACCGCGCCGCAGCGTCGCGTTCCGCAATCTCTTCCCCGAGGACGCCGGCTGGTAAATGCGCTTCGAATTTGCCACCGCGGGTCGGATTCTCTTCGGCGCCGGCACGCTTCGCGAGGCCGGGGCCCTGGCGAAGTCGGTCGGCCGCCGCGCGCTGGTCGTTACCGGCGCCCATCCCGGTCGTGCAGCGCCCCTGCTCGATGGCCTGCACGCCGCCGGAGTCGCCGTGTGCACGTTCCCCGTGGCCGGGGAGCCGACGATCGACGCGGTGATGGAGGGGCGGGCCATTGCCCGGAGCGAGGAGGCCGAGGTCATCGTCGGCATGGGCGGCGGCAGCGCGATCGACGCCGCCAAGGCCATCGCCGCCCTGAGCACCAACGACGGCGAGGTCCTCGAATACCTCGAGGTGATCGGTCGCGGACGCCCCCTCGAGCGGCCCTCCGCGCCTTGCATCGCCATTCCCACCACCTCCGGCACGGGAGCCGAAGTCACCCGCAACAGCGTGCTCGCCTCGCCCGCCCACGGGGTCAAGGCCAGCCTGCGCAGCCCGTGGATGCTCCCGCGCTTTGCGGTGGTCGACCCCGAGTTGACTCATGGGCTGCCGGCCGAGATCACGGCCGCCACGGGCTTGGATGCCCTGACCCAGCTCGTGGAACCCTACGTGTCAACCCGGGCCAACCCCTTCACGGACGCCCTCTGCGTCGAGGGCCTCCGGCGCGTCGCCCGGGCGCTCCCCCGGGTCTGGGACGACGGTTCGGACGCGGCGGCCCGCGAAGACATGGCCCTGGCGAGTCTGTTGGGCGGGCTCGCCCTGGCCAACGCGGGTCTGGGAGCCGTGCACGGCTTCGCCGCGCCGATCGGCGGGCGCTTTCCCGCGCCGCACGGGGCTGTCTGCGCCGCGTTGCTCCCGCACGTCATGGCGGTCAACCTGCGCGCCCTGCGCGAACGGGATACGAACAGCGATGCTCTGAGGCGCTATGCCGAGATCGGACGGCTGCTGACCGGACGCGCCCAGGCGGCAGCCGACGATGCCGTCGACTGGGTCCGGGATCTTTGCCGCACGTTGCGCATCCGGCCGCTGGCCCGATTCGGCCTTCGTCGCGCGGAAATCCCCACGGTGGCGTCGCAAGCGGCCCTGGCCAGCAGCATGAAGGCCAACCCGATCGTTCTCACCGCACCCGAGTTGGAGGCGATCCTCGACGCCGCGCTGTGACCGGCCGAGCGCTCGGAAGGAAACGCGACACTCGAAGACGCCAAAAACAAGGGAATCGCCGGCTCAAGACACCTCCCGCTGCTGTTGGCCTCTGCTGATTGAGTGCCCACGCCTGGAGGCAGGTTGGCGAGACCCTGCCCGGCACGGGCCAAGAGGTCTGGGTGTCTGATCCAACAGAACCCGGCCCCAAGTACTAACGGGTGCGCGTTGTCGAGTGAGCTGAGGTTCTGTAGCCCCGGGCGCTGACCGCGGCGGGCGCAAGAAGGCCTTCCTCTGTCGTCTGTCCCTCACCGCGGGCGGCTACAGACGGGAACAGCTCTTCAGGCCTCTGCCGGGGCAAACCCCCGCCGGAGACAGTTCTCGGTGACCACCCGCGGGATGAGGAAGTGTTCGAGATACCCGAGCCCGCCAGCTTTGGTGCCGGCGCCGCTCAGGCGGAATCCCCCGAAGGGCTGCCGTCCGACCAGGGCCCCGGTGATCGGCCGGTTGATGTAGAGGTTGCCGCAGATCATCTCGGCCCGGGCCCGCTCGATGTTCACCGGGCTTCTCGAGTAGATGCCGCCGGTGAGGGCGAAGGCGGAGTCGTTGGCCAATTCGAGCGCCTGCTCGAAGTCGCGGGCGCGGATGACGCTGAGGACCGGACCGAAGATCTCCTCGCGGAACAGGCGGCTGGTGGCGGGGACGTCGGTGAAGATCGTGGGAGGAACGTAGCAGGCCTCGGGATCGTCGGGCACGCGCCCCTGCCAGGCGAGGGTGGCGTCGCGCCGGCCCGCTTCGATCAGGCCGAGGATGCGCTGCTGGGCGCCGCGGTCGATCACGGGGCCGATCATCGTTCCCGGCTCCTCGGCCGGGCCGACGCGGAGCGAGGCGGTGGCCGCCAGCAACCGGTTCACGAAGCGCGTGTAGTTGTCCTCGAGCACGACCAGGCGTGAGAGCGCGCTGCACTTCTGCCCCAGGTACCCGAACGCGCTGTGGACCGCGCCGATTACGGCCTCGTCCAGATCGGCGTCGCTGTCGACGATCAGGCAGTTCTTGCCTCCCATTTCGCAGATGACCTTCTTGAGATTGACTTGGCCCGGCACCGTCTGGCCGGCGGTCCGCCAGAGATCCAGTCCCACTTCCATCGATCCGGTGAACGCGATGAAGTCAACCTGGGGATGCGCGACGAGGCGGGCGCCGATCTCGACACCACGCCCGGTCACCAGGTTGATCACGCCGGGCGGGAACCCGGCTTCCACCGCCAGATCGACCAGACGGGCGGCGATGACCGGCGTCTGGTTCGACGGTTTCAAGATGACCGCGTTGCCGGCCACCACGGCCGCCGAGGCCATGCCCGTCAGGATGGCCAGGGGGAAGTTCCAGGGGGAGACCACGACGCCGACGCCCCGGGGCCACCAGTGCTGATGGTTCGTCTCGCCGGGCACGCGCTGCGTCCGCTGCGGCTTCCCCAGCACCCGCATCCCTGCCGCGTAGAACTCGCAGAAATCGATCGCCTCGGCCACATCCGCGTCGGCTTCGGACCAGTTCTTGCCTGCTTCGAGGATGCAGAGGGCGGTCAGGGCCGCCTTGTCGCGGCGGAGGAGGGCGGCCCACCGATCGAGGAGGGCGGCGCGTTCCTCGGCCGGCCTCCGTCCCCAGGCTGTTTGGGCCTTCCGAGCCGCCTCGATCGCGGCGTCGGCATCCGAAACTGTGGCCAGGGCGGCGAGGCCGATCGTCTCCCGCTGGTTGGCGGGGTTCAGGGACGCCACCCACTCGCGCGTCTCCACCGGGCGATTGTGGATCACGAGCGGGTACTTCCGGCCCAGGCGGCGGCGCCAGTCCGCGAGCGCCGACCGGACCTTGTCGCGTTCCGCAGGCACGGTGAAGTCGGTGGGCGGTTCGTTCTCGAAGCGCTCGACGCCGAAGGTCTGGGGCCGCGGCGGCACGAGCGAAACTGCGGGGCGTTGCGTCGCCTCCGTCGGACTCCGCAGCAGCGCCTCGCGGTCGGCGCCCTTGGCGAACGTGTTGGCGAGGAAACCCTCGTTGCTGGTGTTCTCGAGGAGCCGCCGGACCAGGTAGGCCATGCCGGGCAGCAGATCGCCAATCGGACAATAGACCCGGACGCGCACGCCGGCCTCGATCAGGGCGGACCGGATCGCATCGGCCATCCCGTACAGGACCTGGAACTCACAGGCGCGCCGGTCCAGACCGAGGCTTTCGGCCTGGGCGATGGCGTGGGCGAGACTGCGGATGTTGTGGGACGCGAACGCCGCTCCCACCGCGTCCTCGTTCTCGAGCAGGACCCGCGTCAACCGCTCGTAGCAGGCATCGGTCTCGGGCTTGGTCTCCCAGACCGGCACCGGCCAGCCCCGCTGGCGCGCCATCACCGTCTCGTAATCCCAATAGGCGCCCTTGACGAGGCGGACCGTCACCCGCCGCCGGCGAGCCCGGGCCCAGGCGATGAGGTCCCGCAGGTCGGCGTCGGCGCTCTTCAAGTAGGCCTGCACGGCGATCCCGCAGGCCGGGCCCTGCGCGAACTCGGGCTCGCTCAGCAGGGTGGTGAACAACCGCAGCGTCAGGTCCTTCAACGCAAAACTCTCCATGTCGACACACAGGAACGCCCCGAGATCCCGTGCCCGGCGAAACAGTGGACGCAGACGCGTCCCGAGCACCTGGACCGCTGTGTCGGGATCGGCGGCATGGATCTGGGAGTAGAACGCGGAGAGCTTGACCGAGAGGTTGAGCCGGGGCTCGGGTCCGCGCGGCGTGGCTTCGGCGGCCGCCGCTCCGGGCCAAGCCGCGGTGTCGCGCGCCAGTTGTTCGAGCAGTGCGAGGTACCGCTGGGCATAGACATCCGCCTCGGCTTCACTCACCACCGCTTCGCCCAAGACGTCCACGGTGAACGACGCCCCGGCGTCCCGGATCCCGCGCAGGATACCCGCAATCTCGCCCTCGTCGTTCCCGAGCATGAACATCCGCGCCATGCTCGAGATCTGCGACTTGATGCCACCGCCCAGAAGTCCCCCGGCGAAGCGGCTCGCCTTGATGGCCGCCCGCAGCGGAGGCGCCAGCGCCACCGCGTCGTTGTCCAGGTACTCGGTCAAGTGCCGCGCCACCTCGCTCGACCGGGTGAGGGTGGGCAGGACATCGACGAACCGGAAGAGCTGGACCTTGAAGGACTCGTCCTTCATGGCCCAATCCATCATCGCACCGTAGGCGCCTTTCGCGCTGAACAGCGAGGGCGGGGGCTGGGCTTCGAGCAGGGCGAAGAGCTTCTGGCCCCACTGACGAACCGCGGGTTCGAGGGAGGGCGACGGCTGGGCTGAGGTCGTCATGATTCGACGTTGACAGGGAGCGACTGGGGCGTATTGGAGGGATTCCCGATGGCCTTTGCGGAAAAAGTACCAAAGTGCAGTGCACCGGGCGGGGCGGGGCGGCCGCTGGCCGGCCCCCTTGGTGCGGAGGTGTTTGCGGTGGCGCCCGGCCTCGAGCTGGCGGGGCGCCTGTTCGAGCGGTTGCGCGATGTGGTGTTCTGCGTCAAGGACCGGCAGGGCCGTTATGTCGCCGCGAACACGGCGTTCGCCCAGCGTCTTGGACTCCGGCACACCCGCGATCTGCTGGGGAAGACCGCCCGTGACTTCTTTCCTCCGCAGCTGGCGGCGGTCTACGAGGCTCAGGACGCGGAGGTGCTGGCCACCGGCCGGAGTGTGGCGGACAAGCCGGAGCTGGTCTTCAACCTCGACGGTTCGCTGGGCTGGTATCTGGCGCAGAAGGAGCCAGTGATGGATTCATCAGGCCGGGTGGTGGGACTGGTGGGGCTCTCGCGCGACCTCCGATTGGGCGAGAGCCAGGCGTCGCAGATCACCGCCATTGCCACCGCGGTGGCCCGAATCCGACGCGAGTTCCGCAATCCGTTGCGCATTGAAGCGCTCGCGAAAGAGACGGGTCTGTCGCTCGACGCATTCGAGCGCCGGTTTCGCAAGGCGGTCGGGATCAGCGCGCGCGAGTTCCTGCTCCGCGTCCGGATCGAGGAGGCCGCCCGGCTCCTGCGGTCGACCCGCGAATCCCTCGCCACCATCACCGCCGACTGCGGGTTCTACGATCAGAGTGCGTTCACCCGCCATTTCCGTCAGGCCGTCGGCCTGACGCCTTCGGCCTACCGGCGTGCTGCGGGGGCGTTGCCATCCCGATCCATGGCCGCGGCCGCGATTTGAGCGCCACCCGGCCGGGCGCCGTGTCCGCCCTTGCCTGACCTCCTCGACCGCGCGTAGGGTGGAGGCACCGGCCGGCCTCGATGGGCAGGCGGCAAGGGATGACGGACGCGATCCGGTTCAGGCGGGTGACGAAGGTCTACCAGGGACGGCAGATTGCCCTGGCGGACGTGACGTTTTCGCTGCCTGCGGGGTGCACGGTGGGGCTGTTGGGAGCCAACGGCTCCGGCAAGTCCACCCTGCTGCGGGTGGCTCTTGGGCTGTTGAGCCCCAGCGCCGGCGAGATCCAGGTCCTGGGTGAACCCATGCACCCTCGGGCCAAGTCCCTGCGACAACGCATGGGCTTCCTGCCCGATGACCCCGCATTCCCCAGGGACCTGACGGCGATTGCCTACCTCGGGTTTGTCGCGACCTGTTTCGGCCTGGGACGGGAGGATGCCAACGCGCGCATGGGCACGCTGCTCCGCGCGGTGGGACTCACCGACGACGCCGGCCGCCGGATTGGCACCTATTCGACCGGGATGCGGACTCGCCTGGGGGTTGCAGCCTCGCTGATGAACGATCCCGAGCTTCTTCTGTGGGACGAACCCACCGCCGGGCTCGACCCCATCAGCCGCAGCCAGACCCTCGACCTTCTCGAACAGCTCCGAGGCCGCAAGACCATCGTCCTGAGTTCGCATATCCTGGGGGACATCGACCGCGTCTGCGATCGTTTGATCATCCTCAATCAGGGCCAGCTCCTGTTCGAAGGGACGCGTGCGGATCTCGAATCGCGTCTGCCTGGCCGGCTGCTGGAGATCCGGGTGACCGGTCCGGCGGATGCGATGCGCGCCGGCCTGCCCGGGCGCTTGCAGCGCGTTGATCTCTCGCGTGAGCCCGACAAGATCCGGATCGAACTCCTCGCCGACGAACCCGCGGACCGGGTTCTCGAACAATTGCTCGACCTTGCGCGGCAGACCGGCACCCGCATTGTTGGCATCAACTCGACCGGCCGCCAACTCGAGGATGCCTATCTGAAACTGATCACTGACGACGCTTTCCGTGGATTCCTGCGTGCCACCCGAATCTGAGGACCGGGCGCCCGCCAGCGGGGCGCCGTCCCCTCCGGTCTCCCCGGCGGCGACGGAGCCGCTGTCCGCTCCCCGGCGCCCCCCGGGCCACCTCCGGTCGATCGGCCTGCTTGCCCGCGCGGACCTTGACAGTCTCTGGCACTCCTGGCTGTGCCGCGGGTTCCTGATCGCCAGCGGCATCGTCACCGTCCTGGCTCTCAAAGGCATGCAGGCCGAGCAGAAAGCCGCCAACCAGATGCTCGAGGCCGTCTACGCCATGTACCTCCTCGTCTGGATGCACGGCGTGGTCTTCATTGCGGGCGGCGCCTTCGCCCGGGAGCAGGACTGCCTGAACGATGCCATCCTCAGCCGGGGACTGACCCGCGGCGAGTACCTCGGGGCCAAACTCGTCGCCCGCGCCTTCGCCGTGCTGATCCTCATCGGTGGCGTTCTGGCGCCGGCTTCATTTTGGGCGATCCGGCAGGATCAACTGCTCCGGTCGGACACCGGCCAGGTCGTCTCCCGGGCCCGCAACACGAAGATCGAACCCTGGGACCCCCTCAAACTCTTCGCCGCCACGGACGGCGCCGTGGTCACGGTTGCCATCGAACTCGGCGACTCCGTCCGCGCGGGCGACATGCTGGTGACCCTGGACGACCGGCCGCTCTTTGATCTGCTCGAGACCGAGCGGCGCGCGGAAGAAAACGCCCGCAACGACGTCGCAACAGCCCAGCGGCGCCGGGAGGACGCCCTCCGCGCCGTGAGCCAGACCGAGGACGCCCTCGCCCGCGCCGAGCAGGCCCTCGTGGCCAAGGACCTCCTCAGTCGCCAGGAGCAAACCGATCGCGAAACCGAGCTGCGCGCCCGCCAACGCGACCTCCAGACCGCGGAGAACCAGGCTCGAATCGCCCTCGACGCCATTGCCACCGCCGAGCGCGCCGTCGAAAACGCCCAGGCGCGCGTCCGCGAGGCCCGCAAACGGCTTGCCCGCGTGACGGTCACCGCCCCCCTGTCCGGAATCGTCACCGAACTCGTCGTTCAACCCGGCCAGCATGTCCCCCTGGGCGCACACCTCCTCACTCTCGCCCGTGCCGAGGACTACCTGGTGCGGGTGCCCGTGTACGACTTCGACGAGTTCAAGCGGCTCAAGCCGGGTCTCAAAGCCCACATCACGATCGGGAAGAGCGAGTTCGAAGGCACCCTCGATCGCCTGGGCGCCACCACCCAGGACGACCGCTGGGGACGCCCCAGCAATGTGGCCCTCGTCCGCTTCCGCGGAGACGGCACGCCGGGCCTCCTCGGGCTCAATGCGGATGTCCGCATCGCCCTGCCGCCCCCGGAGAAGCCTGCCGGCCGCGTCGCGGCGATCCTCGACACGCTCACCGGCCGGGGCGAGGATGATCTCGCCTCCCGCACCACGTCGGTCACCGTCGCCCGCATGGGCCTGGGCCTCGCCAAGGTCCTCGGCTGCGCCGGTCTGCTCGTCGCGCTCACCCTCCTGCTGCTCGTCGTCTCCCGCAGTCCTCTGGTCGCCATCCTCGCTTCCGCCGGCCTCTGGCATGTTTCGAACCTGCTCTTTGACTTCGCCGGACTGCCCGAGCTCTCCTACCTGGAGATGGTGCGGACCCTCGACAAGACCCTGGGCGGCGTGACCGCGGCTGCCGACGAACTCGCCGCCCTGGCCTGGCTCTACGGCATCGCCGTCCTCCTGGCTGTCGCCGCACTCGGCCTGTTCGTTGTCCGCGACCCCCCGAAATGAGCGCGCTCATCCACCGCTGCCCCGCAGCACACCGCGGCCGCAGGCGGCACACGCCCGCCTGGGACTGGATCCGGTTCAGTGTCCTGACCTGGGTCGCCTTGGCGCGGGCCTGGGGCCAGGCCCCGGCCGTCCCCCCTGCGGATCCACCCTCCGCAGCACCGCTCGCCACCGTCCTCGAAATCGAGCGGCCGGCTGACACCGATCTGTTTCTGATGGCCGACGGCGAGCGGCGGCGCGGTCGACTGATGCTCGAGACGCTGCTGCTTCACACCCCGCACGGACCGCTGCGGCTGCCGGCCCGCAAGCTCGCCGGCATCGCCCTCGCGGACCGCCGCGGCGGGCTCGACACCCTGGTCACCGTCAACGCCAACTGCTTTCGCGGGCTGCTGGATGCCCCGGTCTTCGTCCTGGCCGACCCCGAGTCAGCGGCGCCCGCAACCCTCCGACGCGAGAGTCTGCTCAAGATTGTCCTGCAGCGGCGGCCCGGAGAGCTCGACACCTTCCGCCGCGGCTGGCAAGTCCAGCTCCGGGACGGCACCTGGTTCACCGGGCGCCTCCCGCAGGCGTGTTTCCAGGTCGAAGCCGGCCCCGGCCAAACGAATCTGCTGGGCACGGCCCTCCCCGTTCTTGCAGCGGTCGCGGACCCGGACGATCACCGATCGTGGCGCCTCGACGTCGAGACCGGCGAGACGGTGCGCGCGGTTATGGTCGGCGAGGATCTGACGTTCGACCTCGACCTGGGTCTCGAGTGGTCCGTGAACGTTCGCAGCCTCGAGAGCCTCCGCCGCCCCGGCGTGCTGCCGCTCGCCCTCAGCCGCCGGCTCGGCCTCGACCGTGTCCTGCCCGAGGTGGCCCGACCCCGCGCCGCCGCCGCGATCCCCGATCCCGCAGTGGTCCCGGTCCCCGGAATGGTCTGGATCGAGCCCGGCGAGTTCAGCCTGGGAAGCCTGCCCGAGGAGAAAGACCGGGATCCTGACGAAGGCCCGCCGACGCGATGCGTCATCCCCGGCGGTTTCTGGATGGGGGACCACGAGGTGACCCAGGCCGAGTACGAGTCCGTGACGGGCACCAATCCCAGCCTCTACCTCGGCGAAGCGCGGCGGCCGGTCGAGCGTGTCAGTTGGCTCGACGCCGAGGCCTTCTGCCGGAAGCTCACCGAGAAGGAGCAGGCCGCCGGGCATCTCCCGGCAACCCATGTCTACCGCCTGCCCACGGAAGCGGAATGGGAATACGCCTGCCGCGCCAATACCAGCTCGCGGTTTTCCTTCGGCGACGACCCCGCCTATGCGCGTCTCCAGGACCATGGTTGGTACAACCGCAACAGCGATTCCGCGCCCAGCATCGTCCGCCAAAAGATCCCGAATCCGTGGCGGCTCCACGACGTCCACGGCAACGTCTGGGAATGGTGCCTGGACGAATGGCGCAGCGCTCATCCCGGCGGCGTGGTCACCAACCGCGTCGTGCCGCCTCAAGGCAATCTCCGGGTGGCCCGCGGCGGGTCCTGGCTCTACGATGCCCGATTCTGTCGCTCCGCCAACCGCGACAGCTACGGCGTTCGCAACCGCTGCTCCGATGTCGGCTTCCGGATCGTCCTCGCCCTTCAGGAATCGTCCCCACAGCCCCGAATGCCCCAGCCTGGAGAATCGCCACCGTTAGAGACCGATGCCGCTGCTTTCGGGAAGCCATGACCGTGACGACTCAAGAGCAGTCCCTCCGTCGAATGGGGCGGGACAGTGTCTCATCGAGACAGCACCTTCACGGGGCGCTCAGCCGATAGTACCGCCGTGAATCGGCGGCGGATTCACCGGCGAGAACCGTCGGGTCGCTCGTTTGCAGCAGAATGGCGCGAGTGGGCCGGTGGAGGAGGTCCGATGCTGAACCTATCGCCCGCTCGTCGCGGGCTCTGAATCCACCCACCCGTTGAGACAAAGCGGCAGGGGGCAGCCGCACTCCAAGAACTGGCGCCCGCGCCGACCACCTTTCGTCCCGCGCCTCGGCGTCGTGGAGTGCGGTGCCGCGCCCCAAGCGGCACCGCTTTCCAAGGGGGTACTCTCCACTACAGGGCCTTGAGCGAATGCCAATCCCAAAACCACTGGGGGTTTCAGCAGCGAACGCCTCGCGGAAGATGTTAACAGCCAACCCGGATCCTCGCCTAACGCGTGCGGCGCGAACGTTCGCCATCGGCTCCTGGTGGCTTTTCGCCTTGAAGGCGCGTGGGGTGTCGGCTCCGGGTGGCCCGCCCGCTGGCGGGCGGGCTCTATAGGGTGGGGAGGGAAGGAGCCCGCCCCGGGGGCGGCCTTCCCAATCCGCGAAACCCCCGGACTAGGCGGCTCAAGGCGCCTGGTCAAGCCCAGGAGGTTGAGCCGCAAGGGACGCTTGCGTGCGAATTTGGGGCCAAGTCCAGGCTTTCCGGACCCGGCGAGACCGCGCTACGCTGCGGGCCATGAGCAATGCCTGTTCCATCCTCGAGACCGCAGCAGGAACTCCGACGCCCGTCCGGATCTCACCGGGGAGTCGCCGGGTGCTGCGATGGCGCATCGTCGCCTTGGCCTTCATGGGGTGTGCCCTGGCACCCCGCCTCCTGCCGGTGGTCGCCGGGGAACCGGCCCCGCTCCCCCGGGCGTTTGTGGACGGCACGGGCCCGGGCTGGCGTGCGCTGGGTGAACCGGATTTCGCTCCGGTCAACTGCCCGCCGGGCACCTGGACGTGGAAGGACGGCACAATCCAATGCAAGGGGCAGCCGATCGGCGTGATTCGCTCGGTCCTCGTGTACACCAATCTCGAGCTCGTCGTCGAGTGGCGGCATCTGAAGGCGGCGGGCAATTCCGGGGTGTTTCTTTGGGCGCCGGATGCCGCCCTGGCCAACCTCAAGTCCGGGAGCCTGCCGCCCGGCGGCATCGAAGTCCAGGTGCTCGACAACGCCTACACCGAGCAATACGAGAAACAGACGGGCAAGAAAGCCGACTGGTTCACCACCCACGGCGATGTGTTCCCCGTCGGCACCTCGAAAATGAAGCCGTTCCCGCCCGTGGCGCCCAGCGGCGGGCGCAGTTTCCCGTCCAAGCACCTCAGCAAAGGCGGCGGCGAGTGGAACCACTACTACGTTCGCGCCATCAATGGCGAGGTGCGTCTCTGGGTCAACGGCGAGGAAGTCTCCGGAGGAACGGATTGCGAACCGCGCATGGGCCGCCTCTGCCTCGAGTCCGAAGGCTCGCCCGTCGAGTTCCGAAACCTGCGGGTCCGGGTTCTGCCCTAGAGTCCTAGAGTGAGTTTCCAGGGGCTCCGCAGCGTCCGGGTGCGCATCGCGTCGGCCTCGGGGTCGCTGACGAACGCTTCGGTCTCGGGGTTCCAGCGCAGCTTGCGGCCGAGCCGGATGGCAAGGTTCGCCAAGTGGCAGACCGTCGACACCCGATGGCCGATCTCGGCCGGGAAGTAGGGTTCCTTGCGGCTCTTCACGCAATCGAGGAAATCGCGGTGTTCGCCTGCGGGGTTGGTGTGGAGACGCAGCTCGTTGGGGCCGATCGGTGCATTGAGGATCTCCTTCGAGCTGGCTTCGAGCGGTCCGATCCACCCCTGGTTGCCGACCCACCCGGAGGAGCCGATGAACTTGAGGCTGGGGT
This sequence comes from Verrucomicrobiota bacterium, assembly GCA_029556615.1. Lineage (GTDB taxonomy): Bacteria > Verrucomicrobiota > Verrucomicrobiia > Limisphaerales > J093 > JAKQDD01. The sequence goes on from JAKQDD010000207.1 coordinate 44,531, forward strand.
TTCCGGGCTTGCAGGTCATCACGACGCCGTTGGCGTAGCGGAACGTCACGTCGTACTCCTTGACGGTGTTGTAGAGGCCGCCTTCCCAGAACGTGCCGGTGCCCTCGATTTCCACCGGCCCGGTGCGCTCGGTGTCGTTCGCCCACTGGGCGGTGTCAAAAAGATGAGTTCCCCAGTCGCAGATGATCCCGCCCGAGTAATCCCAGATCCACCGGAAATTGAAGTGCACGCGGTCCTTCGTGTAGGGGGCTTCGGGCGCGGGCCCCAGCCAGAGGTCATAGTCCAGGTCGGGAGGAACCGGTTGCGGCGTGGGATCGCCCGGCCCGGTCGGCTGCTTCGGCAGGATCACCTCGATCCGCTGCAGCTTGCCGATCCGCCCGTTGCGAACCAGCTCCGCCATCCGGTGGTACACGGGGAGGGACCGGTCCTCGGTGCTGGTCTGAAACACGCGGCCATGCCGGCGCACTGTCTCCGTCAGAAGCCGGCCTTCAGCGATCGTCAGCGTCGGTTTCTCGCACTGGACGTCCTTGCCCGCCCGCAGCGCCATCAGGCTCATCAGCGTGTGCCAGTGGTCGGGCGTCGAGATCATCACCGCGTCAACGTCTTTCCGGGCCAGCACCTCCCGGAAGTCCTTGGTCATGGCGCAGTCCTGGTTCTGATACTGTTCGTCCACGATCTGCTTGGCCCGGCGCATCCGCTGGCCGTCGACGTCGCAGACGATCACCACCTGGACATCCGGCTGGTTCAGATAGCGCTTCAGGTTCCAGCCGGTCCCATGGTCGCCGGTGCCGATGAACCCCGCGACAATCCGCCGGCTCGGCGCGTCCGCCCCCAGCACCCGCGCCGGCACGATCGCCGGGGCGGCCACGCCCACCGCCCCCATCCGCAGGAAACCACGTCGGGAAATGTTCTTCATGGTTCGCCCTTCGATTCGTTGTCGGCTCTGAGCATAGACCCGGACGCGGGCCTTGGCGAGCGGGGAGATCGCTCCCGTCTCAGAATCGCTCGACGAGTTTGTCGATCAGGAACGTGCTCTCCCGCATCGCCTGCTCGCAGAACGGCCCGAACCACTGCGCGATCCGCCGGAACTCGCGGCAGAACGCCTCGCCGTCGCCCGTATCGAGCACGGCCTGCGCCCCGGTCAGCGACTGAACATACTCCCGCAGCAGAGCCCGCCGCTCAGGGGAGGCAAGGATGATGCCCGCGTACAAGGCGGGGTCCTGGGCAAAAAGCCGGCCGACCATCCCCATCTCAAGCCGGTAGATCGGGCTCGAGAACTCGAGGGTCCGCCCCAGATTCACCTGCCGCAACGCCAGGAATCGACCGAGGGTGAACGTCGCGAAATGCCGCAGCCCCTGGACGAGGTCCATGATCTCGTCGTGTTCCGAAGCGCTGATCGTCATGACAATATTGCCCCAGCCGGTCAGTTGATCGACAACCCACCGGCAGGCTTCCGGGTTCCGCCCCGGGGTGGCCACCACGATCTGCTGGTCCATGCTCGAGGTCGAGGGCCCGAACAAGGGATGCAGCCCGAGGACCGGTCCGCTGTGCGCCGCCATCATCGCGGCAAGCGGTCCGGACTTGACGCTGGTGATGTCCGCCAGCACGCACTGCGGCGGGAGGTGAGGGCCAAGCTCCGCAATCACTTCCGGCGTGCGGCGGATCGGCACGCCCACGATCGCCAGATCAATCCCGGCGCAAAGCGACGGCGCCTCGGGCCAGTCGTCCACATCGAGCACCCGGACTTCGTACCCCGCCTCGCCCAGCCAGCGGGCGAAGTACTGTCCCATCTGGCCCCGCCCGCCCACCAGGAGCACCCGGGCGCCGGGACGCACCCCGGCCTGGGCGGCATGCACCGTCTGCTGCATGCGCGATTGTCGGATGATGCAGCGGTAGAGCTCCTCGACATGCTGCGGATCGAGCCCGGCGCGGCGAGCCTGATCGCGGCGTTGGGAAATCAGGTTCTCCTCCCGGGCGGGATGGTAGACGGGGAGGCCGGCCGCGGTCTTGATGGCCACAGCACTTTGGGTCATGGCCTGACGGCGTCCCAACAAGTCGACGATCTGCTCGTCGATGGCGTCGATCTCGCGTCGCAACGCGTCGAGCACCGAGACGGGATCGCGTTCGCCTGCCCCGGCTACTGCAGATGGCTCATCATTCATGCGTCCTCACGAAAACAACGTCTTGTACCGCGGCAACACGGCTTTGCCAACGTCGAGGGAGCCTGATCGTTGTCCGATCGCTTCGCCATCGGCAATCCGCCCCGGCATCCGGCACCGCCTCGAGCTCCTCCGGCCGCCGGCCCCCAATCCCCGTACTGCACCCGCCGCCCCTTGTCGAAGGGAAAAGGAGTCTGGTTTTGCCTTTGGCCGGCGGACGGGTACCCTGGACGCATGACGGGTGAGGGCCCATCGGACGCGCTCCTGGACCGGGTCTGGAGCGGCGCGCGCGTCAGCCCCGCGGAGGCGCGCGGCCTCTATGACCTGCCCCTGGGGACCCTCGGGGCGCTGGCCCACCGGCGCCGGGGTCTCGCCAAACAGGCCGCTTATGGCGGCCGCGGGAACGAGATCGTGACCTACCAGGTCGACCGCAACATCAATTACACCAATGTCTGCGCCGTGCGCTGCCGCTTCTGCGCCTTCCACCGGGCCGAGGGCGACACGGACGCTTATGTGATCACCCGGGAGGAACTCGATCGGAAGATCGAGGAAACGATCGCTCTGGGCGGCACCCAGATCCTGCTCCAGGGCGGACACCACCCGACGCTCCCCAAGTCGTGGTACCTGGATCTCCTCACCCACGTGAAATCCCGGTTCCCGTCCGTGAATATCCACGGCTTCAGCCCGAGCGAGTTCATTCACTTCCGCAACCTGTTCCAACAACCTCTCGAACAGATCCTGCTCGAGTTTCAACAGGCCGGCCTCGGGTCCCTCCCCGGCGGCGGAGCCGAGATCCTCGTCGACCGCGTCCGGAAGCAGATCTCCCCGCTCAAAGCCATGACCGAGGATTGGCTCGAAGTCATGGCGATTGCCCACCGGCTCGGCCTCCGGTCAAGCGCCACCATGATGTTCGGACACGTCGAGACCGTCGAGGACCGCATCGAACACCTGGACCGGTTGCGTCAACTGCAGGACCAGACGCGCGGCTTTACCGCGTTCATCGGCTGGACATTCCAGCCCGAGAATACCCGTCTCGATATCCCCGCCGCGGGCGCCGAAGCCTATCTCCGAACCCAGGCGCTGGCGAGGATCTACCTCGACAATTTCGACAACATCCAAAGCTCCTGGGTCACCCAGGGGCCCGCTATCGGCCAGATCGCCCTCACCTTCGGCGCCAACGACCTGGGCAGCATCATGATCGAGGAGAACGTCGTCGCCCAGGCCGGCGCCACCTTCCGCATGACCATCGCCGATATGCACCGCCTCATCCGCGACCTCGGCTGCGAACCGCGCCAGCGCGACAACTGGTATCGCCTGATCGACCCGGTTGGGCCCGCTGCGCCTGCCGCCACGCCCCCCACCCCCAAGGCCGATTCTCCAGCCCGCCCCTCATGAAACCCCGGCTCCCGTCCCTGTCCGCCGTTATCCTGGCCGCCTCGATCGCCCTCGCCGGACCCGAGACCGGCACAGTTCAGTTTCGTGAGCCCGAGGTGCGAGCCTACCAGATCGACCCGCAGGAATCGTCGCTGCAGGCCGGGGAAACGGAGAAGACGCGATGGCTCGCCGCGCGCCCCATCCCCGGCACCGGGCGCCCCGTCCACTTGGGCAGTCGCGTGGTGCTGCGCCTGACCGCAGGCACCGATCGAGATCTCTTGCTGGAAGCGAGCCCGCTGCGGGTCGTCCGGGAAGTGGCGCCCGCCCTCTGCGTGCTCGAAGCGGTCGATGCCTGGACAGCAGCCAGCGAAGCCGACCGGCTGGCCCAGCAACCGGGCGTCGAGGTCTGCCATCCGGTCCGCCGCCGGCCCGTCGCCATCCACGGCGATTACGCGCCCAGACCCGACGACCCGCTGTACCTGGAACAATGGCACCTCGAGAACCGGGATCCCAACACCGGCGCATCGCGCGGCTTCGATCTCAACCTGCGCGCGGCATGGCCCGCAGGCTCGGGCGAGGGGATTCTGGTGGCCATGAGCGACAATGGCGTCGAACTCTCTCACCCGGACCTCGCTGCCCGCGTGCAGCACTCCCACCACTTCAACTTCGTCACCGGCAGCCCCACGGGGAACCCAACCCTGAACAGCCAGGCGCACGGGACGGCTGTGGCCGGCCTGATCGCCGCAACCGGGAACAACCGGCGCGGCGTGGTGGGGATCGCCCCCGCCATCCAGCTCGCCAGTTGGATCGTGTTCGATACCGCCGATGGTCTCGCGGACGAGGAGGCGGTGATGGACATGTTCCAATACCGGTCGAACGTCGTGAGCGTCCAGAACCACAGCTGGGGCAACGCGTCGATCGAACAGCTGCCCCTCAGTGCCCTCGAAGACCAGGGCGTCCGCAACGCCGTCGAAGACGGCCGCGGAGGACGTGGGGTCGTCCTCGTGCGTTCGGCGGGCAATGACCGGCAGAACCTCAACGACGTCAATGACGATGCCTACGGAAACGACCCGCGGGCGATCGCCGTGGGTGCGGTGCGCAACACCGGCCGGGTCGCCAGCTATAGCACCCCCGGCGCGCCAGTCCTCGTCGCCGCGTTCAGCGGCGACAAAAACGTCGCCACCGCCGAAGGCACCACCGTCAGTTACCCCGGCGTCGCCACCACCGACCGCCAGGGCTCGCTCGGCTTCAACACCCGCTCGACGGCCAGCGGCGGCGACTACGGCTATGGCTCGTCCGGATTTGATGGCACCTCGGCCTCCGCACCCCAGGTCTCCGGCCTGTGCGCCCTCCTGCTCGAAGCCAATCCCGCTCTGACGTGGCGCGACGTCCAGCAGGTGCTCGTCCTGGCCGCACGCCAGCTCGACCCGGCGGACCCCGATATCCGCACCAACGGCGCGGGATACGCCGTCAGCCACAACGTCGGGTTCGGTGTCCCCGACCCGGCCCACGGGATCGCCCTCGCGCACCGCTGGCGCCTGCGCCCTCCCGCCGTCACCGTAACGTCCACCAACGCGGAAGCGGCGGACATCCCCGACGACGGCCTCCGCTTACGCCTGACCGGCACCAACGTGCCCCCGGGGCTCGCCTCGATCCCCGCCACCCCCTTCGATGGGCCGCACCCCGATGATCCCACCGAGGCGCTGCCCCTTGTGGATGTCGGCCTGGCGCTCACCCCCATCACCATCGACCTTCGCGGGTGCGCCGCCCTCATCCGGCGAGGCTCGAACTACTTCGCCCAGAAGCTGGCCTATGCCGCCGCCGCAGGCGCCCGGTTCGCCGTGGTCTATAACAACACCGGCGGCACGGAACGGCTGTTCATGAACGGAGCGGACATCCACTTCACCCCCATCCCCGCCGTGTTCATCAGTCAGAACTCGGGCGAGGCGCTGCGCGTTCACCTCGCCGCCGGCGGCGATACGCGGGCGCAACTGGCACTCGACACCGCCCGGTTCCCGCTCCCCATCGACGAGACGCTGCTCTGTGAACACGTCCGGTTGCAGGTCCGGTTCTCCCACCCCCGGCGCGCCGATGTCCGCCTGACCCTCGTCTCCCCCATGGGCACCCGGAGCGTCCTCCACCACTACAACAACGATGTCGGCTCCGCGCTCGGCGAATGGACCTTCACGTCAATCCACCACGTCCACGAATGCAGCGCCGGGGTCTGGTATGCCGAGGTCAGTGACGAACGGCCCCAGATCGCCGGCCGCGTCCTCTCCATGGTGCTGAGCGTCGACGGTGTTCGCATCACCGACACCGACCGGGACGCGCTGGACGATGACTGGGAACGGGAAAACCTCGGGACGCTCGCGGGCGGCCCCTGCGAGGACCCCGACCAGGACGGCGCCCACAACTCCCGGGAGATGATCCTCGGCACCAACCCGCTCCTCAACGAAACACCCTTCCGAATCGACGTCACCCCCTGGAACAACCGGATCGTCCGGCTCACCTGGCCCGCCGTCACCGGAGTCGACTACACCGTCACCCGTCAACCCGACCTCGCCCAACCGCCGCAGCCGGCCCAACTCGTGCCGGGACGCTATCCGGAATGCGAATCGCTCATGCCCGCCGCCGACACAGGCCTCGAGTTCTTCCGGGTGCGCCAACCCTAGCGAGGCGCCGCCTCAGACCTAACGAAGTCCGCGATCCCAAGAAGCCTCCCTGCCCTTCCGGACCCTCTCTTCCGCGCCTCGCTAATGGAGAGTCCTCGACGGAAGGTGGGGAGGCCTGGAACGGCAGGGGCCAAACTTAACCTGTTGACCCCATATACCACAAGTCGAGGACTCCACGCCTTTTCCCAGACTGCGCTGGGAACATGGGGTCCGCCTGCGGCGAACAGCAGTTCGCGAACGCCGACTCCCGCATCGAGTCCGCGCGCCGGTCCTTCCCTCCCCCTGCGACCCCGGAGCG
>JAKQDD010000208.1 GCA_029556615.1 Verrucomicrobiota bacterium
AGGCATCCGCCGCCTTTTCCCTTGACGCGCGCGGCGGCGTTCGTGTATAGTGCCGCCCTTCGGGGCGCCCGTAGCTCAGTTGGATAGAGCGTCGGACTACGAATCCGAAGGTCGCAGGTTCGAGCCCTGCCGGGCGCGCCAAAAAATGAGGCCTCAGAGAAATCTGAGGCCTTTTTGTTTCCATCACTTAGATATTGCCCTCGGTGGTCCAATTCACTGCTTAAACATTAAGCAACTTATCAGAAACGACCATCGGTTTTTGCCTGTTTTCAGACCTGACTGTTACCTAAATTGTTACCTGAAAATCGAGCCTAAGTTATTGATAATCGTTTCGACAGGTCGGCTCCACGTTGGAAAAAGTGTTACCTGCGGCCAATTCGGCAAAAATAGCCCAATTCGGCGCTTTTCCACTGCCGGCGGGCGTCTCGGCCGAAAAATGACGCTCTACGATGCCCCAGGACGGCCGATCACGTCACCCCCCTGGTGGTGGTATGCCCCACAGAAAAAAATCCCCGCCACGCCCAACAGGACGTGACGGGGAGCCGCAGGCGGACACCATCGCCGCGGCGGGGGAATCACCCAGGGCGGGCGCCCGGTGTTGCGGCGGTAGGGGAGCCCGTCGCGTGGCCGGGCAGGATGGGAATTGCCCGCCCCGGGGGATATTTCATCGGCGCAGCCAGAACACCAGCGCGATCATGAACAGGGCGGTGCAGTAATCGTGCTCTACTGCATCCCGCAGCTCGGCGGCGTTCATGGCCGGCCACCAGCGGCCAGGCGCAGCAGCTCGTCAAGGTCGGCGTCGGTGGCGCCGTCCACCACGGCCACATCGGCGCCCTGGTATCGCAGGAACGTCCGCAGCAGGTCGCACCGGACCGCGCGCAGCACGTCATCATCGCGCACATGGCGCTGGATCGCGTCGGCCACCTCGCGGAACAGCAGCGCGGCGTTGGTGAACGTCATCAGGTCCCGCGGAAACTCAGCAGCCGCGGCCGCGGCGGCGGCCTCCCGGGCTCGTTCTGCGGCCCGCTCCAGGCGTTCGGTTGTGTCGGACTTTTTGGCCATCGTCATTGATCCTCTTGAGTACCTCGATGAAGTCGGTTTCGATCTTGTCCAGGATCGGTCCGACGGGCACGTTCTGCACCACGCACCCGTACAGCGCTCCCAGGACACGCAGCCAGTAACGGTCGGTTGCGTTCATTTCTCCAGGCGCGAATATCTCAATCACGGCGTCAACGTCTGTTTTCGGCATCGTCCAATCCCTCCAGTTTTTCGTATTCACCGAACGCCGCCTCCGGCACTTCCGCTAGAATGTCCGCGGTGAAGTGGGCGAAGGTGTCCGCGTCGGTGATGTAGCGCCGACACACGGCGCGCATCCGGTCCCACACCAGCGGGAGCAGGTCCACATGAAACAACAGGCCGGGATATTCCCGCGCAACCGCCCAGGCGGCCTGCCGGCGGGCGGCGGCCTCAGCGGCGGCCAGGCGGTCCTCGGTGGTCTTGTTCCGGCTCACAATGCACCCCCCATCACATCACCCACCACGGCAGCAACACGGCTCCGCAGGTTGTGGATGAATGGCTCCTCGGCCTTACCGGCCTCGACCTCGGCCTGGTACGCCTCCATGTCAATGTTGCGTTCGATGGACTCCCGCACCAGTCGCTCCAGCGTCGGCGGCGACAGTGCGTCCAACTCTACGGCCAAGGGTCCGAATCGCCGGACGTACTCCCTCGCGCGCGGGTCTCTGACTTTCAGTGCGTCCGGCTTGTGCGGCAACTGGTACTCCCGAACCTGTCCCAACGTCAGCGCGCACCGCTCGATGTCCACCTTGCCGGCCAGGTTCATCCGGTCAATCAGACGCCGCTCGATGTCCAGCGGCATCTCCCATCCGCTCGGGTCCAGGTCGCCGAAGTAGAGGATGCGGGTCGGCCAGCCGAACTCCGCGCGCGCCTCAATCCGGCGTCGGACTGCATCCATGAACGATGTGGAAATGAATCCACGCGCGATCACCACGAGTACCCCGAACGGCGCCGCGGCGCGTTGGACGATGCGGCTCAGTGCATCCTTTTCCAGCCACACCTCAAGCACACGATCCTGACTTTGCAGTGGATCGCGGTGGTACTCGCTCAGAAACTCATCCATTGACTCCTGGATGAAGTCTGTTTTATCCCACCAGCTCGGCCGGCGCAGCGCCAGGCGGGAACGATCCTCCATGGCCTCCCATGGCACCAACTCGTCATACCTCGCCTTGGTCAGCATCCGCGACAGTCGCTTGTACTCGTTCCCCTTTGGGTCGTTTTTAATGTCACCGGCGGACACGAGCCGGTAAAAGACCTGGCGCAGCGTCAGTGGCCAGTAGTCTCTCAGTTCATCCAGGACGGCGTTGATCCGCTCAACGCACACCCGCGGCACAGCCGACTTTGTTTTTCGCATCGTCCCCTCCGTTGATCTTTTCCAGCATGGCCTCGATCTCCGTCAGGCGCCGCTCCAGGTCGGCGGCGTCCACCGCCCGCAGCATCACGCCGGCCAGGTAGCCCACGGTGCGGGCCTTCTCCAGCGTGCTCAGCTCGCCGTCGGCCAGGATCGCGGCCACCTGGTCTCCCAATAGCGTCATGATGTCGGTGGCGGTCTTGTATTGCAGCTCCCGCAGCTCCGGCAAGGGTTGACGCTTGGGTTGATTCGGGAGCCCCGCCCGCCGGCGGCGCTGGGCGTCCCGTTGGGCGGCGGCTCGTTTGGCAGGGTCAGCGTATGGCATCCCGTCACCTCATCACCTGCACCCGAATCCAGCCGGCGCCACCGCGGCGCTTGCCGGTCTGGTGCAGCTCGGCGGTCCGCGCGAACGTCCGCAGCGGTTCGGCCGGGATCAGCGCGGAGCCCAGTGCGATCATCGTGTGCAACTGCCGCAGGGCGGCCACCATCTGCTCGGCGTCGGGAGCGGCGATCACGGCGCCCGGGATGTCGTAGGCGTCGCCGCGGTAAATCGAGTCCGACGGGTGTTCATCGTTCTCCGCGCGGGCGGGCACCCATCCACCGGCCACCGCGTCGGCGAGTAGTCGATAAAATACCTCGGGCGTCAGCTCCACGGCCTCGCCGGCGGCGGCCGTCAGGCGCACCCCCGAGGCGCCCGTGAGCCGATCCGGCCGCCAGGTCTGGTTGTGGTGAATCATCACGTCGCCGGCCTGCCGCAGCCAGCCGGCAAACTCGACCCGGCTCGTGATCTCGGGATCGGTGGCGACGCGGACGCTGGTGTACTGCGGTTTCAACGTCGCGCGCCAGTGCTCCAGCCCGGCGGCCATCGCTTCGGCGTCGGCGGCGGTCAGGCAGCAGCCGGGACGGTAGGTCTCCCACGGCATGCCCCCGGCAAGGTGCGTCGGCACAGGCAGCGCCGGTTCCCAGCGACCACCGAGCGCGTAGTGCAGCGTGTGCTCCCACCAGACCGCCTCGGGATACACGAGCGGGACGCCCGGGTTCGTCGGTGTCAATTCAAATTTCATGTCGATCCTCCCCTTCGAGTAGTTTTTCAACGTCGGCCGCAGCGCGGGCGATGATGTACCGCCCGCCGGCGGCCTCGAACCGCTCTTTAAACTTGCGTTGTGCCGGGCTCTGCCGGCCATGCCGGGCCTTGCACTCAATCCCGATCACCCGGCCGGCCACCACAGCGATGATGTCCGGCATCCCTATGGTCCCCACATGGATCTTGACACCCCCGGGCGTCAGGAACACACCCACCTGTTGCCGCCAGTGGAGCACCCCGCGGCGCTTCAGCAGTCGGAGCACCGATGCGAGCACCGTCGCCTCCCGCGGCCCCCGGCGTGCCCGCAGCTCCCGCCGGCGCTCCTGCTCGGCGTCGTAGGCGGCCACCGCGTCACCCAGCGGATCACCCCACCAGTCCGGCGCCGTCGTGCTCATGGCCTCACCCCCTGCCGGCGGGCCAGCTCGGCCCGGGCGGCGCGGTACAAGTCCCGTTCTTCGTGCTCCAACTGGCGCCCCAGGTTCACCAGCGCCCGCAGGTGCTCGGTGCTCTTGCCGGCCATCTGTTCGGCCAGGGTCGGCCCGCTTCGTCGCGCCAGGCGCTCGCGGAGCACCTTGGCGGCCACCTGGTGCCACACCCCGCCCCCACCCAGGCGCACCCCCTCGCGGACCTCGGTCATCAGCTCGGTGACGGTGTAGAGATCCAGCACATCGAGGCAGGCGTCAGCGGCGCGAGTGTCTTGCTTTTCTAGCTTGTCGGTCACGTTGTCCGACAAGCTATTTTTCGGCCTACCGACACCACCCATAAGTCCACCTTTAACCGCCCGCTCCCGCTTGGCCACAGCGGCGCGGGTGTCTTGCTTCTGGTCTGATCGCTTGTCGGACAACGTGACCGACAAGCGATCCGCGATCTGTTCTTCTGTCGCCTTGCCGCCGCATAGTCTGGCCTTAGCGGCCCGCTCCCGCTTGGCCACAGCGGCGCGGGTGTCTTGCTTTGAAGTGGTCTTGCCGGACACATCGGCCTCCAAGTCCACTTTGCGATATTGGTTTGAGCCAAGCGGGTTGGCGTTGATAGCCCGCTCCCGCTTGGCGACGGCGGCGCGGGTGCGCTCGGACGGTTCAGATAGCTTGGAGGCCGCATTGTCCTCCAAGCTATTTTCGGACGGTTGTGACCGCTTGGAGGTCACGTTGGCCTCCAAGCGGTTTTCGGACGGTTGTGACCGCTTGTCGGTCACGTTGTCCGACAAGCGGTTGAACTTGCCGGTTTCTTCGTCGCGTTCTACTGCTGAATATCCAGCGACCGCCCGCTCCCGCTCGGCCACTTCGGTGCTCACTGGACACCCCCCCGCTCGGCCTCCGCCAGCAGTGCGGCCATCGCCTCCGGCGTCACCTCCGTGTCACCCGTTGCGGTGGACGATAGTTTCAGGTTTTTTTGTTCACCGGCTCCAGACGAGCACAAGGTGGACGATAGCCCGTCGGCGGTGGACGATGTGGACGATAGCGTGTCCGGCCGTTTTTCTTTCAAGTCTATGTTTATATTAGACTTGAGTGTGTTTTCGGATGTCGGTGTGGACGATGTGGACGAATAGTTACCTTTTTTATTTTGTTGGCCCTTATATAGGGAAAAACCTAAAAAATGGCCTTTATCGTCCACATCGTCCACACTCACCGCCAACTGAAGTCCGGTCCATACCACGTCC